>NZ_LYBM01000030.1 GCF_001707825.1 Veronia pacifica
AAAGATATGCGTAATAATGGTTCTTGGTAGTTTTACCTTATAAAGCCGTTTGTTATATAGTCAGTAATATTAGCATTAATATCCATAGAGAGAAGGCCGACAGTAATCTGCATTACTCCTAAAGTGATAACGTCATAGATTGAATTTTCCATATATCCCTTATGTTAAAAAAGTTTCATAATCAATTGAAATTTATAGCTAATCAACTAATTTTTAAGGTGTTATATTATTTTTTAAACCTGCTTTTTTGTCTAAAACATAGTGGCGATCTCGAAAGCTTGAAAAATATGTTATGGATAATCACCTATCATTATATATTTCAAGATTTTTATATTCCTATCCTTTTATATTCTTATCTTTTCATATTTTTATAGTGCTGGATTAACCTGAGCGCTAATATTTTATGATGTCATAAGGCTATGAGCATATTGATTGGTTATGCTTATGATTACCCTAATAGGTTTTTCTTTATCTGAAGTGTTTTTATCATTTTTCTTAAGTGATCATTCCATGTTACTTGAAAAGACTATTATATTTTATGATTTTTTATAAAAGATAAGCGTTTTTATTGAGTATGATTTTTTGCTAAAAAAGCATATTCAATTCGATGTTAGATATTAATTAATTAGCTATAAAAACTGGTCGTTTTAAGGAAGATTCAGAGAGCAAATGACGAATGAAATTTTATGAGAGTCAATAATCACTGATAACAAGGTAACATGGTGATCCATTGAACAGATATAAGTTAAGATTATATTTTTCATCATTTTTTCTATGTGGTTTAATTTGTGAGGAACATGATTCTTCAATATCCAGCCTGAAAAAGCATCATGAATTTTACGACAATATAAATTGAAAAAATGAGCCAATGTATGACTCCTTGTAATTTCAGATAGGAAAAGTCTAATAAATTGTATATTAAATGATATTGGATTTTTTCTCCTCTGTTTTCATTGATAAAAAAAGATATTTACTCCCTCTTTAATTGTATAGACCTCGCAATACACAAAATGCCGAAACCACATTGTCACTGTGGGATAAAGATAAGATAGAAATGAGAGAATTTTAAGAAATAATTTGCCTATCGTTTTTTTACTATTTTAGCAATCAAAATATTTGAATAGTTGCATTCACGAATACTAATAAATAGTGAGGTAAATGATGGATTCTCTTCTAAATAAAGGGCAAGCAATGCAGAAGGTTGATAATACGGCTCTTCAATCAATCAGAGGTCTAACCTTTTCGTCTCTTAGCTACTGGGACATCATACGGTTTAACCAGTTCGGCTTCGGAAATGCTGAATTACCTGATGCAACGTTTGTGCTTGAAGCTTTTGAGAAATATGTTCGTCAAACACCATACGCTACCGCGGTGACTAACGGTGAAGAAAGTCTCAGCTATTCGCAGCTCAACGACCTTGCTGATTGTGTTGCTTGTGAGTTAATGCATCGCGGCATTGGTAAGGGCGATCATATCGGGCTGTTTGTTGAAAGATCGATGTATCTCCTTGTCGGAATTCTTGCATCGTTAAAAATAGGGGCGACCTACATACCACAAGACGTTAAGAAGGCACCCGCGTCTTTCCTGGAGAAAATAGTCAACATAGCCAATCCCAAAGTAGTGTTAACGACTCGCTCCAGTGACGTGCAACTTCCACAATTCGAAACGGCTGAAACGCACAATATAGAAACTCTGATAGCACGCGGTGCTCGCCACCTCAGCAACTTCTCACCCATACCTAAAGTCAGCGAACACGATAACTGCTTTATTCTTTTTACGTCAGGCACGACTGGTACACCCAACGGAGTTTGTGTCAGTCATAAAAACCTGAGCAATATTATCATGACTCAACCCGGCGACTTAGGGATCAAGCCCGGAATGACAGTATCACAACTGCTTTGCATCTCCTTTGACATGTCCGCATGGGAGATTTTTGGCGCACTGTGCCATGGCGCAACATTGCTATTAAGAGGAAGTGATTTTCAGGAAACGGCCAGCAAAGCGAATGTCATTATTGCCACTCCCTCTATTCTCGGCCGAATAGATCCTGCTTTGTGTCCCGATGTAAAAACCGTAGCAGTAGCCGGTGAGCCATGCCCCAGACCTCTGGCAGACAAATGGTCTCATTACTCAAATTTCTATAATTGCTGCGGTCCGACAGAAACCACCATTGTGAATACCATGCAACTTCACAACGCCAAACATCGCCTAACCATTGGCAAGCCAACTCCCAATAACACCGTGTACATTCTCGATGAAAATATGCAGCCTTGTGAAATTGGTGAGGTAGGAGAGATGTGGGCAGGGGGAGCATGTGTCACCAATGGCTACCTGAAAAACCAGACGCTCACAGCAGAACGTTACGTGCGAGATCCCTTTATGGCTGATGGCAGTTTGATGTTCAGAACCAGAGACTTGGGAAGATGGACCGAAGATGGCGAGTTGGAGCATTTGGGAAGAACCGATGATCAAGTGAAAGTGCGCGGTTTTAGGGTAGAACTAGATGGCGTCTCCAAGCAACTTGAATCCATACAGGGTATCGATCTTGCCGTCACGCTGAAGTTAGACGAACGCACGTTAATTTCCTTTGTTTCGCCGGAAAAGTGTTCTGAAGAAGAAGGAAAACGTTTCCTTGAAGATCGCCTTCCTTATTACTCCATTCCTGAACACATCATAGCAATGCCCGAATTACCGCTTACTCCACGGGGAAAAATAGACAAAAGAAAGCTAATGCAGCAGTTTTTAGACTCCATCGCCTCTGGCACTCACAGTGAGGGAGTAGCCTAATGGTCATGCATGTCGAAAATACCCCGTTGCCAGCACAACAAAGCATGCCGGGCAGGCTCCTCAAGCACAGGGCATTGGAGCATTATGTTCGCCTGTTTATTCTTGTGTGTCTGACAAATGCTTATTTTGCCGTCGACTTTGCTCTTTCAACCTCATCATTATTCAGTACAGAGACAGCTACCTTTGTGAACAACATGGTGGTCGGTAATTTTTTCATCACTGTGTTAGTTCGCCAGCAATATGTGATTAACTTTCTGTTCTGGCTCGCCACACGGGCCCCTGTTTCATGGCCGCTGTCTGTTCGATGGCACCTTGGCAAGGTATACCACCACGGAGGGTTACACACGGGATCGGCAGTGTGCGGAACGCTCTGGTTCGCATTGTTGCTGGGAGTAAACTCAACCTTTTTTCTAAACGGGAACAGCAACATATCGCAAAACACATTTGGTATTTCAGTTGCCATCATGGTGTCACTGCTGGTGATCATCACTATGTCATTGCCGAAGATGAGAAACAAATACCACAACCAGTTTGAGATGGTGCATCGTTTCGTTGGCTGGACAGTGCTGGGCTTATTTTGGTCAGTGACGCTGTCACAAATAAAAGATACATCACCAGATGCAACATGGATAGAGATTGTCAAAACAACACCAACAATCTGGCTATTAGCCGTGATGACATTCAGTGTCTTGCTGCCCTGGCTAAGGCTGAGAAAAGTGCCTGTTGAGATCACCACACCATCGTCACATGTCGCACTGCTCAAATTTAAATACGGTGTGACCCCATTTGCAGGTTCCTCGATGGCAATCAGTCGTTCGCCTCTGCGTGAATGGCATCAATTTGCCAATGTACCGAGCCCACATGAAGAAGGGTATAGGTTAACGGTTTCGCGTGCTGGCGACTGGACCGGAAGGTTGATCGATGACAAGCCGACGCATTTATGGGTAAAGGGAATACCCACGGCAGGCGTCGCCAATATTGAAGTGCTGTTTGATCGCGTAGTGTATGTAGCGACGGGTAGTGGAATTGGCCCTTGTTTGCCTCACCTATTAGCCAAAAAACTCCCCATGAAGCTTGTGTGGGTGACAAGAAACCCGAGAAAAACCTTCGGTGATCAACTGGTTGATGAGATTTTGGAAGCCCAGCCAGACGCCGTTATCTGGGATACCGATGCCAAAGGCAAACCCGATATGGTGGCGCTGAGTTATCAGGTATTCAATGACTATGCTGCTGAAGCCATTATTTGTATTTCCAATCAGAAACTTACACAACAGGTTGTTTACGGTATGGAGAGCCGCGGAATTCCAGCCTTCGGTGCAATTTGGGATTCGTGAGGGGAGATAAATTATGACCGTATTATTAGAGAGAAATGAGCGAGTGGCTATTGTTACCCTCAATAGACCAGAGAAAAACAATGCACTAAATCGCTCCCTGACCCGCACCCTGATTGACAGGGTGAAAATGCTGGACTCAGATCAATCAGTAGGCTGTATTGTCTTGGCCGGAGCTGGTAATCATTTTTGTTGCGGTGCAGATATCACCGAAATGAAGCAGATGAACTACGTCGATATGGTAACGGAAGATTATTTTTCCGCCTGGGATGATTTTGTTCGCGTTCGCACACCCATTATTGCGGCCATTCATGGATTGGCTCTGGGAGGAGGTTGCGAGTTAGCTATGATGTGTGACATTGTTTTTGCTGACAAATCGGCCCGATTCGGTCAGCCAGAAATCAGACTCGGAGTGATCCCCGCGATAGGCGGTACCCAACGACTCACCAAATTAGTCGGAAAAGCGAAAGCCATGGATATGGTACTGACTGGTGACACGGTTTGTGCTGATGAGGCGAAGCAACTCGGCTTAATATCAAGAGTCTTTGACGACAACCTCATGGAACGCACCATGAAAAAAGCGCATCACATAGCCTCGCTCAGTCAACATGCCGTCCAGTTGGCAAAAGAGTGTGTTAAGCAGGCTAATAATCTCTCTATCAATGACGGTCTGGTATACGAACGGCGCGTTTTTCACGGATTGTTTGCAACAAATGATCAGACCGAGGGAATGTCCGCCTTTATAGAAAAACGATCCGCGTTATTTACAAACACGTAAAAAGCACAGTTGATCGTTGGAAACAGAGCAAGCATGTTAACCCCGTAATACAATTACGGGGGTGACTTTTCTTATACAGCTTCCTGTTCCGAGCGCGGGGCGTACACCTCTGAAAAATCCCCAACTGCAAGCCCGTTATCACCGAGGATCTGAGCCACCTCAGACAATTTGTAACCTCTGGCGGCTTTGAATCTTAATAGTTTCAAGTTAGCTGACTGACAGGCAGAGTTTACAAAGTCGTCACGCTCAATGCGGCTAGCTCTGTTATGGCTGGCATCATCGAGCTCAATTACGGCGACAAAAGACAGGTCTTTCTTGTTGCAAATAACATAATCAAAATACTTTGAAGAGATCTTATTAAACGAAGACCACCAGTCTTTTTTGTTGTTTGCGTTATCAGGGCTTAATACATCAGATATTCTTACTTTCCCCAATACCTCATAGTTATCATTCAATAACCTGTGTAGCACGCCAAGGAATGAACGCTCAGCGGGGCTAAAGAGTGACTTTTTTACCTTATAAGTGAATTTAGTTTTATCTGACGATTGTTGCCTGTTCGTTTTTAGACTGACGATAAGAACATAGGTGAAGAACACAGCAACGCCGAGATAAATCCAGATTGCGCTTGAAAACATAACTACCTCCGTTTTGGGAGGTGGATTATAAGAGCCAGTAAATTAGACAGATATGCACAAATTTCTGATTTGAGGGTTTGATCTGTTTGACGGTACGGAGCTCAGTCACATTTTGGGTTGGCGTCCCTTCTAGAGCGTGATAAAGAGCCTCGCTTCTTAGCCTAAAGAAGAAAAAGAGCAGAAAAAATATGCTATTGATTTCTTAATAAAAAAATTACGTTCTTTCAATTTTACTTACCAATATTCTCAATCCCTAGACCCTTACATCAAAAGCATCCCCTAGTCTTTCAAATATAAAAATAAATTAGATCTTAATAACATTAAATTTATAGGGGAAAGTTATGACTACAAGAGTTACTGGAGTATCTTCAAATAGATATAAAAGGCAGATTAATAGAGACGATAATACAACAGAAAAAAATAAACGGCTGAAACCAAAAAAGTCGAGTAAAAACAAAACGGCACAAAGAGAAACCAATAGGCCCGTCAGTGCTAAGCACTTATCAGGATCCCATCAAAGAAAAGTGAGCGTTAAGGCGAAAGTTAATGACGCCTTACAGAAGAATAAAGAGGCAGAAAGCACGTCAAAAGCGCAAGACATATCAGTGCATCGCATCGATAAGCAGAAAGGTGACGTTGGTACGAAGCTTCTTCAGGTATCGACAATCAATGATGCCGCAAACAAGCGAAACAAAGACATCAAAACAGAGGCAAATAAACCACGTGGTACAGAGCAGGCGGTAGATACAGCTGAAGGTAAAGACACGCCAATCAAAGCGTATTCGTCTGAGGGTAATCAGGAAACGGCGAGGCGTGGCTCGAGACAGAATCCATATAGTTATGAAGACTTGAGTAAGCCTCATCCACCGTTGGTCACTAAGGAAATACCAGAAGCTTATTACCGTGATCGGCAAGAACAACTGTGGAAATTGGAGTATAAAAATCGGGTAGAGGGGTCAACTAAAGGGAGTTATTCGAACCAGTGGATCGCAGTCGATGAAAAAGACGAAGACAAACAAAGCGTAAATAAAAACGAATCAGTCAATAGCGAGAACAAACCCGACGAAACAAACGGAGCCAGCAAGCCATCAGGCCCTTTCTTAAACGGCAGTAATACACCAAGGGTCGCTGTTGTCGATGGTTTCGGCTACCCTGGGTTAGGAGATATTCATGGAAAAGGGGTAAGACACAATATTGAGAGTGTTTATGGTGAGGATGGTGAAGCGATTAAAATTGATGAATTTACAACGGGTGCAGGATTGGAAAAGGTGGTTAAACAGGCAGAGGAATCTGGCCCTTATGATGCGGTTAATCTCTCTTACTCGCTAAATATGACCGAGGGAACGACTCAGGATTCTAGTTATACTTTTACTAGACAGTTACATCACCAAATGTTTCACGATGCGAGTAGAGAATCTGATCCTGATCAATACACGTCGAAAGAAAAAAGAGCCATGGCGGAAGCACTCATAGAATACGGGAAAGGAGACATGAAACAAGATAATGAACTGTATCCTTTCCTAGAAAGCTGGAATAAGTATGGCAAGTTGGAAAAAATAGGTGCAGATCTTGAAGCTGGAAAGCAACTGATGAAAGACGGGACAGAAATTTTCATGGCGGCGGGTAATGAGCCGAATCACGTAAACATGTTCTCATATTTGACTGGTTATGACGAGTTTCCTGGAAAGGCACATGTTGTAGCAGCAGCCCCAATGACTGACGGTTATGCAACTGACGGAAGCTATAAGGACAATGTTCAAAAGGTAATTGAACCCGTGGTAGCATATGATGACCGCATGAAGAAATCTCAATCAGAACATTTTGTTACTGATATTGCGCGAGCAGTACATGAAAACAGTACTCATGAGCATCGCATCAAGCAAATTCACCCACTCTACTTTGAATCGCTTAGAGCACAAGTCAATGCGCTGATCCCGGCAGATCAGCCAGAGGAAAGGCAAGCTAGGTTGGAAAGAGTAGTTAAAAGTTCGGTAAGTAGTTCAAGTTATGCATCGCCTGTTGCACTTGCATCCTTTTTAC
Organism: Veronia pacifica; assembly: GCF_001707825.1. GTDB lineage: Bacteria > Pseudomonadota > Gammaproteobacteria > Enterobacterales > Vibrionaceae > Veronia > Veronia pacifica. Next base: position 7,572 of record NZ_LYBM01000030.1, read on the forward strand.
GAGAAAAAGCAGAAAATGGTGGAGTAGAGGTCCCTTCGAGGACCTATAACGAAATATATGAGAAAAACACGAGGGATAAAGAGCAAGGGTATCCAGATATAAAAGTGATCGGAACAGATGAATCAACAACTCCTTCTGTCATTCCTCCTCCAAGCCCAGAGGAAGCAAAGGAGTTTGTTGAAGAACAAAAAAGAAGATGGGGCATTGGTAATTAAGCTGGCCAAGATAGGGCGAGAAACTGTCGGGCATTTCGTGTCCCTCGCATAATGTTTTAGAGTGGCTTGTTGCAAATGGCCTGAGTGATTCAGAGTGGTCTGCCAAACTTTAATGGGTAAAATGGTGTTTGGCAGCCCTCTGCATTTCGTCTTTTCGGATTGTTTGTTTTGGTAAGGGGAAGAACAATGCTGATTGCTCATTTGCCTGCGTGTTACATCATTTCTAGACTGCTCGCCAATAACATAGAGACGACAACCAAACAAAAGAGAGTCATAGTGGTCTGTGGGTTGTTCGCCAGTATTCTCCCAGACCTTGATCTGTTGCATTAGTTGTCTATCTCGATGCAAAGAAGCGCCCAGCCACGTTAAAAAGAGAAGTGTAAAAGCAAAGGGCAGGGACGCTTGTTTCAGTTTGACCAGACATAAAAAAGCCCGGGATTGCGGTTTTTTTTACCTTGTTGCGCGTACATTCGGCACTTAAATTCCGCCCTAGCTGATCTCGATTGAAATTCACATATAAACCAATGAAAATTCGGGTTAGCAAAGCAATCAAGTATAAAAATGAGTAAGAACCAAAAAACGATGGATAAAAACTACCCAACGAAATTAGAGATATCAGAACTATGGGCAGCCATAGAGTCAGGCAGGCCAAAGAACTTGGTTATTCTATTGAATGTTCTGATATTGACCGCTTCATTAGTATTTGCAGGCTATTCGTTCTTTAAGGTAATACAGAATGGAGATCATCTTATTTATTTAATTCTTATTCCACTGATACCAATAGCTGCAATCAACATAATTGCTGAAGTGGGGGCATTGCTTAATTTCTTACACGTCAGATCTGTTTTGAATAGGTTAAAACCTTCAACCAACGTCGTAGTATTTTTGCTTGAATGTGAAACTTTACTTTCTATTGGTAGCGGCAGTATGAAGGCACTTGAAAATTATATTTCATCGTCAGAGTAACAGACTGTCAGCAGCGATTAAGAACACTCGTGAGCCTGCCGTTCCCCCGAGACTGTTGAGATATTAAACGTTCAATGAGAAATGCCGCCGTATGGCGGTATTTTTACTAACAAATTCGAAAAAATATGTCTCTATAGCTGGATGTTAACTCATAAAATACGGCAAAATAGAAAAAAAAGTAGGCAATGTTAGTAGTATGAGTGTCAAAGAAGAGTTAATTGAAATCTTTAAATCACGTTCTGGGGGGCCATTTTTATTTTTGGGGAGTGGGTTTTCCAGAAGATATTTAAATTTAGAGGACTGGAACGGCCTCCTCACAAGATTCACCAAAGGGGAGGGAATGAAACGTTTTGGATTTTATTTGAGTCAATCAAATGGTTCTATGCCAGATGCTGCGACGCGGCTGGCAGAAGATTTTAATGATTATTGGTGGGGCGCTTCTGAGTATGCTGAAAGCGTTGCAAGACATCATCAAGACGTAAAATCACAAGATTTTGCTCTAAGGCTAGAAGTATCAAATTACCTGAGAAGTTATCAAACTGAAAAGATATTGTCAGGCGTTGAATATAAAGAAGAAGTTGAGCTGTTAACAAAACTCAATGTGGATGGTGTAATAACCACTAACTGGGATAATTTTTTAGAGAATATCTTTCCTGACTACACAGTCTACACCGGACAGGCTGATTTGTTATTTTCGAATTCGCAAGAAATAGCGGAAATTTACAAAATACATGGGTGTATAAAAGATCCTTATTCACTTGTTCTAACGGGTGAAGACTATAAAGACTTTAATGATAAAAATACATACCTAGCCGCAAAATTAATAACTCTATTCGTAGAGCACCCAATTGTTTTTATTGGATACTCAATTGCTGATCCAAACATTAAATCTATTCTTAAATCAATTTCTCAATGCATAGGGAAAGAGAATATTGAGAAGCTAAGGCAAAACCTAATTTTTATCGACTGGTCGCCAACTCCTATTGAAGCTTCAATTTCACATACATACCAAACGGTCGAAGGAGTCCAAATACCTTTTACTTTAATTCAAGCAAATGATTTTATTGAGATTTATGAGGCTATTTATGAAACGAAACGTAAAATACCAGCGAGAGTTTTGAGGCATTGCAAAGAGCAGTTTTATACTTTTGTCCAGTCTTCAACACCTGAGAAAAACATATGTGTTATTGATATGGATGACATTGATAATCACACTGATATTGAGTTTGTAGTGGGTGTTGGTGTAGCTGAAAAAGCGGCAAGCTTTAGTACAACAGGTTACAGATCGATCAGTGTTTATCATTTGTTCGATGATATCCTGCTTGATAACCAAGAACTAGACCCGGAGTCAGTGCTACTTGACAGTGTGCCAAGTCTTTCAATTTTATCGCCGAATGTCCCGATATATAAATACCTGAAAAGTATGTCAATCAATGACGAGGACTCCTTCTCGAACTATATCTCCGATTGTAAGGGGGCCGGTAGACATCCTGAATCTATAATTCAGCTTCATGAGAATAATCTTTTTCACGTATCTGAAAAAAGTTATTACAACAAAGCATATAAACAAAAATATTCTTACCACAGCCTAACTGATCTTCTTGGCTCATTGAAAACAAACAGCATACCTCACTTTCTCAATTGTTTACCTGAGGAAAAATTACGTGAAGAGGTCGATGTTTTAAGAGAGTATTTGATAGCCCACATAGACCATACAGATAGTATTGTGTCTAAAAGTGCGTCATCACAGTACCGAAAGCTTATATGTAAGTTAGATTACATAGAGAATGGTTTCTAAGCCCGTGACTGCGGGCTTTTTTATGCTCAGCGTTTGCCGCGCTGGGCGGTCGGGATCCAAGGCGCGGGCGCTTTACGGCGTCCGTTGCCTCTGTGCGGTAACACATGCTCACGGGGTGGTTTGACGGGCGCATTCAACAGGCTACCGTGTTTGGCTTTCAACGCTTCATATTCTGCGCGCCACAGCGGGAAACCCTCCAAATCCTTCGGGTTGAAGATATGGCCCTCGGGGGTAATGAGAAAGCCTCGAACTTCATCGACCTTGAATCCTTGTCAGCGCCAGTCGTTCGGCAGGTAGTCGCGGGCCTTAATCAAAAGCAGCATTTCAGCCATCGGGTTGACGGTGACTGAGCCTTTGAGCCAACGCTTGACGGTAATCGGTCGCACATGAAAAATAGGCCGCGCCGGTATTTAAAGAACTCATAGATTACGAATACATGGATTCAAAACTTCCATCAGAGAGATAAGTAGAGTTCTTGTGATGACTTAGTTTTGGAATCGTCCGGTCAGTAAAATGTGGAAAGTGATTGGTATGTGTCTGTTAAAAAGCGGAGATTCTTGCTGGGACTCAGGTAATGTTGATTGAGAGATTTGCTGAGATAGGAATTTAAGAAGTTCAAAGGTTATAAAACACAAGGTGCGCACAAGGACATCCAGGACTGAAGATTAGGAGTAAACGCCTTGAAATAGCGGTGATTTTTGCCAGAATTCCCATTATACTTTAGTTCGCTTTATGTATATTATGTTAAATATGATCCCATGTTGTTTCATCACCTAATACCACTCTCTCCTCCTTTATAGATGTTGTTGAACATAATCTATTTACCATAAAGTATATAATAACCAGTATGTTAATCAGAGATTCACACCTGAATTATTATATTTTCAGCTATTGTTGATAGCTGCTTATTATCAGAGAAAGATCTTAGCGAGTACTCCCATGAGTTTAATGAAGCCATCAATTACTTTCAGAAATGTGCTGAAATTGAGTGAGTTAAGAATGCCCTGAAAGAGATCAAACATGTTGGAAAAGATATCGGCATTTCCTCCCTGAATCTCCCGCGCTTCATCCATGGTGATTACCTTTTTGTATTTTATCTCATGTTGTGTGATTTCCATTCACCTGCCTTTCAAAGATATTCACCTTTCCTTATATAAAGATAATCGCGGTGACGGAGTCGATATGCTCCAAGTTTAAGACTCTAAAACAACAAGTGCATCGAAAGTTTTTTTCTTACTCTAAATGGCAAATAGTTATTCAACAGAATTTTCAGGGTTCAGTTTTGGCGTTTGTATAAAAATTTGTAGATAGCTTGCCCATTTTTGCTCATGAAGAAAAATGAATGTCGGCAAATTTAATACCAACATAGGGCTGAATTTTAATATTAACTAATATTCACTGTGCTGTGAGGTTGCCAGCCGTTCTATCCGTAATTGATGCCGACTTTAATGAGATGATTATGATAATTGTGTGGGTTTTTGCTCGTAACATGAGATAAGTGTTGGCGAAAAATCTACGAGATACCGAGGCATAGGTTTTATTGACGCCTCGGTAAATGGTATTTACTTCTACGCACTGACTGATACAGCTTTCAGCATTTGTTTTAGCATTGCAGACCGAACTGGCTTTGTAATAAATTCGTTCATACCTGCTTCAAGGCACTTAATTTTGTCTTCTTCCATTGCATTGGCAGTCAGGGCAATAATTGGAATGTTCACTCCCGCAGTTCTGAGCAATCGGGTCGCCTCTATGCCGTCCAATTTTGGCATCGACATGTCCATCAAAATGAGATCGAAGGCGTCTTTCCTGTCTCGCTCAATCTCTTTAATCACCTCAATACCGTCACCGGCGACAACCACACTGTGCCCTGCCCGTTCCAGGATCAGCTTCACCACCATTTGATTCGCTTTGTTATCCTCAGCAACCAATATATGCATAGGAGGAACCGGCATATCCTGGTCGTCGGCCGACAAGGCCTGATTTCTGGTTAATGGTTGAGTGATCGGTATTGAGACTTTAAAACGCGAACCTATGCTCGGTGTACTGACGCACTCAATGGTGCCGTTCATCATTTCAATCAGCTTCTTGCAGATAGCAAGCCCAAGCCCCGTGCCACCATATCGTCGGGTGATACTGTTGTCGGCCTGCATAAACGGAGAAAATATCGCTTTGATACCTTCTTGGGTGATTCCGATTCCGGTATCGCTGACACAAATAACCAGCTGGTCATTGTCGCGGGTTACGTTGATATCAACCTTACCAAACTCGGTAAACTTGACTGCATTTCCGACCAGATTAAGTAAAATTTGGGTAAAACGATTCCCGTCCTGATACATAAGCTCAGGAACGGTCTCATCGATCAGCACATTCAGGGCAATACCCTTCTTGGTTGCTAATCCGAGAATTTGCTTGTAGACAATCGATACGCTGTCCCTCGGATTGATGTTTTCCGGGTGGAGCGAAAAGTTGTCTGATTCGATAAGTGATAAATCCAACACATCATTGATGATAGTCAGTAACAGCTGTGCGGATTTGTCCATCATTGAGACATAGTCTGTCTGTTCTTTTTTAAGCCCTGTGTATTGAAGATTATCGATAAGCCCCAGCACAGCATTCAGTGGTGTGCGGATCTCATGACTCATCATCGCAAGAAAGCGGGATTTTGCCTCATTGGCTTCCTCTGCCTGCTTGCGGGCTGTCTGCAGTTCGGCCAGTTGCTGCTTTCTGTCTGTAATATCTTTTGCGGTACCGCGATAGCCAAGATAGTCGCCATGCTCAGAATAGACAGGTTGACCAGAAATACTCACCCAATGCACAGACCCTGCGTTTCCTATATGCGCTTCAAGGTCTGAAATATGCTCTCTTTTTTCGGTTATTGAGGCCAATAAAGCACGTAAGTCAGACTGGGCCTGAATCTCTTCCATAACCAAATTAGGTGCCATAGGCCGAATTTTATCGGATGGCGATGAGAGATATGAGATGTTGTTATCTGTGTCTGTCTCCCAGAACCAGTCACTTGCTGTTTTCGCAAAGTCGCGGAATCGTTGTCGGCTCGCAGAGAGCTCACGGGTTTTTAAAGACACCAGACTTTTCAGCTTATCTCGGTAATCAATATCAATGATGGTTCTGACAATAAGCGGTCTGAAACGCTTGAGCACTTGCTTTGCTTTGATATCAAACCGGCCGCGATCAGAGGAAAACAGCATGAGCACGGATTCACTGCCATTGACGGTCAAGCCGGTGATGACAGCAGATTGATAGTGAATATGGCTTTCTTGGTAAAGATGATAGAACTCAGGAATACTCTCTGGTGAATAAAGCACAGCGGTATGACCGTTAATACAACGCATAATGGTATTACCGTGACACCACTGAAATTTTTGCAATGCTTTTGATGTGGATACCAGACAGGTGAAAGGCTCTTCACTGAGCTGTGTTCTACTCAAAACTACGGCATCATCAAACGCGATGTATCGCTTGATTACATCAAGTAACGTGTCGAAGATCTCTGCTTTGTTCGTCGCGCCAGACATAGCTGAAATGGCTGACAGTATGGCCTGATTTTCTTCGTGAAGACGTTGCTCGCGCTCTTCTACCCGATTAAGTTCAAAAAGGGTTTCCTGTAATTGCTCTGAAACCAGATCAGTCATACTCGATCCTCATGGAAAACAACTGCGGAAATCATTAAGTTTCCGTGAGCAAGCTCGCCGCAAAGGAACTGTCCCTGTTCTCCAAAAGTGAATGCACAAGCAAAGGGGCTTCCTTTCATTGTCTTGTGCATTTGACTGGCAACCTCATGAAGCTGGTCTTTTATCAGCAACATGCAGCCAGCGCAATAAATTGCTAAGCCACCGATAGGTTTAACATTATTTTCTTTATAGCCACATGCCGAACGCAACACCCGCCCTGCCCTGGTAACCAGCATTTGCCGGGTGCCAGACATCAGGTAGACGGTTTCGCCCACATCAATGTTTGTAAACATCTCAATGCCGCCCCTTTCACTCACAGCAGATGGATGGCTTAGAGCAAAATATGGGATGCCGTGGATCGTTCCTGTTTGCCTTCCTAATGGAAAAAGAGTGGATTGTTTAAAAATACTTTCATCATGAATTTCTTTACGGGTGATTTCCCGATACCACTCACGATAAACATCTGCCGCTGGACGATGATCTAACTCGACCACTTCCCTGCCGTCTACTTTTGTTACTTTGGCTTCAAACCCTACGGTTGAAAATCCACTGTTAAAGGCATAACTGGTTCTTACCGAGGGGTAAAAGACGGCAATTCCCAAGCCATTACAGGTTTCATGCTCATTATCAAAGACTGACCAATTCCCATCTAAATGATTGTCGGCAGCTGTACCACCAATAATGGGAACCGATACGCCAAGCTCTTCAACAATAGATTCGAGAATATCCTCTTCACATCCCGGAGTGGCGTGTAAAACAATCAGCTCGGGCAGCTCTCCCGGACGGTCACTGTTTTCAATTGCCTGTATAAGAGCCGCTTTCGTCACCTCAGCGGCATCTGATTGTCCGTGACCAAAATGTAATACAGCAGAGCCGTACGCTCCCTCTGGGTCTTCTAATGCCCATACAGCAACTGTTTGGCCGTCAATGTAACCACTCTCTGTGATTAAGCCCTGACATGAAGAGCAACCAATTATTTGAGCATCGGGATAGCACATTCCAAGTTGTTGACGAATCACAACTATGTCTGTCTCTTCGGTATGATACACCACTAACAGAGATGGCGAGACAATGGTTTCACACAAGCTCTCTACAATTCTGCTGACGGCTGTCCGACTGCATTTGTCTGACGAAAAAGCGGTGGCTATCTTCATGAGGCTTGGTGTCCTGTTTTTCAAATAGTGGCTGATGACGAGTGTCATCGGTATCAAGGCGAGCAGGCTACCTTTTTGTCTCAAAACTGGGCAGAATGGCAAGTAAATAAAGGGAATGGCTCCAATTAAAGTGACGATGATCACGCTAATTTTTATCACTCTTAATTTATATGCAACAAAGCTCTTATTCTAATTATTTTCTTAATTGAATGCTTTTATTAATTAATCATCAGAAAAACATATTAAAAAATCACTTCACTTCAATATTTAAAAAATAAAATAAAACAATAATTAAACATATTATTAACAATAATAAAACATATTTATATGAGGGTATAATGAGTTGAATTATGCATATTTAATTCAACTGTACTTTAGTATTATTTTTATCTTTTTTTCATTTTTAGTAATGAGATTTATTCTCAATTGAGCCTTTTTAAAATAAAAAATGGCAACCGAAATTTGAAAAAAATCCACCGTTGCCATATCTATTATTTTTGCACTTAAAATGCCACTTTCACTTGATCTTCATTAAGGAAAACAATCGCGCGTTCTGGCTTTTCATTCACATCCAAATTAGATGTGGGCACAGTGTACACATACTTATCATCCGTGTTTCCATCTACTGATTCAGCTTCTATTTTTTTGTTTTTATTAATGTAAAACAACACCTTGGTTGGCTTCTCCATAGATGTGACGGTCAATGAGAAATCATCTGAAGAATTTGCTCCAACACGGATTGAGACAGGGCCAGAAACGGCTTTAATATCGCATTGGTTATTATGTAAGACGCATGTTTTAGCGGAGATGCTGGTATCGTGATTGAAGGTTCTCCAGAAGAAAGCAGTGATAAGCAGACTCATCATGAAGAGTATTTGGAGAAGTCTAGCGCGGGTCAGTTTTTCAGCTGCCATAATAATATTGGTCCGTGTGTATTAGTTCAAAGTTTTTATATAAATATACATTGGTACAAATCACCATTTTGGGTGAATCTGTATTTAGTTTGTTAACTGCAGTATCATCGGAGGTGAAAAATGCCACCTTTAGATAAAAATAGCAATGGAATGCGAACTTTAGTCTTACGTCACACTTCTGCATTCAACGCATAGAGTGGCATATTGACCCTTTTGGTCACATTTAACTGCGAGTGAAGTCATCAAAATGTGGAAGCATGCAAATGAACCAAGAAAAGCAACTTGAATCCGGCTACAACTATCGTGTAGTCCGGCAGTTCACTTTGGTAACGATTCTTTGGGGCATAGTCGGCATGGCTGTCGGTGTGTTAATTGCCGCTCAGTTGGTCTGGCCCTCTTTGAACTTCGACACCCCATATCTTACCTATAGCCGATTACGCCCACTGCATACTAATGCGGTTATCTTTGCGTTTGGCACGAGTGCATTGTTCGCGACCTCTTATTACGTGGTCCAGCGAACCTGTCAAACAAGACTCTTTGGAGGAAAACTGGCTGAGTTCACCTTTTGGGGTTGGCAAGCAGTTATCCTATCTGCCGCTATTTCGCTACCACTCGGATACACAACCAGCAAGGAATATGCTGAGTTGGAGTGGCCCATTGATATCGCGATTGCGATTGTCTGGGTGTCGTATGCGGTAGTTTTTTTCGGTACATTAGTAAAAAGAAAAACCTCACACATCTATGTGGCGAACTGGTTTTTCGGTGCCTTTATCCTGACCGTCGCTGTACTTCACATCGTGAATAGTATGGCTATCCCTGTTTCGGGCATGAAGTCATATTCAATATACTCAGGTGCTGTCGATGCCATGATTCAGTGGTGGTACGGACATAATGCAGTCGGTTTTCTGCTGACTGCAGGGTTCCTGGGAATGATGTACTATTTCGTGCCCAAGCAAGCTGGACGCCCCGTTTATTCTTACCGCCTTTCTATTGTCCACTTCTGGGCCCTGATATCTCTGTACATCTGGGCTGGCCCGCATCATCTTCATTACACTGCGTTACCAGACTGGGCGCAGTCGCTGGGTATGGTGATGTCAATTATTCTGTTTGCGCCCTCATGGGGTGGCATGATTAACGGCATCATGACCTTATCTGGTGCGTGGCATAAGCTGCGTTACGATCCGATCCTTCGATTCTTGATTGTTTCCTTATCGTTTTATGGGATGTCGACGTTTGAAGGCCCTATGATGGCAATCAAATCGGTCAATGCCCTCTCCCACTATACAGACTGGACCATTGGTCATGTTCACTCTGGCGCGCTGGGCTGGGTAGCCATGGTCTCTATTGGTGCTGTTTATCATCTGGTGCCCAAGCTGTTCGGTCAGGAACGGATGTATTCAATCAGCCTTATAAATACCCACTTCTGGTTAGCAACTGTGGGTGTTGTGCTTTATATCGTTGCGATGTGGATTTCAGGAGTGATGCAGGGACTAATGTGGAGTGCTGTAAATGCTGATGGCACGCTGCAATACAGTTTTGTTCAGTCACTTCAGGCCTCATACCCCTTCTACTTTGTACGCTTCGTTGGAGGTGCCATTTATCTATCTGGCATGCTCCTCATGGCCTATAACGCTTATAAGACGATCATGGCACCCAAAGCCAGTCTTAAAGCCATAGAACAAGTTGCATAGGGAGGCATGAAAATGAGTTCTAAACGTCATGAGATTGTCGAAAAGAATGTCGGCCTGTTCGCCATACTAATGATTCTGGCCATCAGCGTCGGTGGTTTGGTTGAAATCACGCCGTTGATGTTTCAAAAACAAACCACAGAGCCAGTCACCAACTTGCGTCCTTACAGCGCGTTGGAAATGGAAGGCCGTGATATCTACATCCGAGAAGGGTGTAATGTGTGCCACAGTCAGATGGTTCGCCCTTTCCGTGCAGAAACAGAACGCTATGGTCACTATTCAGTTGCAGGTGAAAGCGTCTGGGAACACCCCTTCCTTTGGGGTTCCAAACGAACAGGGCCTGACCTTGCCCGTGTCGGTGGTCGCTATTCTGATGAGTGGCACCGGGTACACCTGATCAACCCACGCGATGTGGTGCCAGAATCGAATATGCCGGGGTTTCCGTGGTTAGCTGACACCATTCTTGATGGTGAGCTGTCAGGTAAAAAGCTGGCGTTGTTCCGCGACAACTTCGGTGTTCCCTACACAGATGAACAAATTGCCAACGCTAAAGCGGAGGTAGCGGGCAAAACTGAAATTCAGGCCTTGATTGCTTATCTCCAGTCTCTTGGCCACGCGATGAAATAAGGAGTTCTCATGGCAATGTTTAATGCAATTTGGACGCTGGTACTGTTCATCATGTTTGTAGGAATTGTTCTGTGGGCTTACAGCAGTAGTCGCAAAAAAGATTTTGAGGAAGCCGCCAATCTGCCCTTTGCAGATGAAGAACAGAAATTAAATAAAGATGGAGAGAAGTAATGACTACATTCTGGACCGTTTTTATATCTGTGCTGACTCTGGGGACTATTTTTGGTTGCGGCGCCTTGGTGCTCTGGTGTAGCAAAGACTATGAAGGCCTGAAAGATGGAGAGGATATGGGACACGAGTACGACGGTATTCGTGAATTGAACAATCCACTCCCTAAGTGGTGGTCATACATGTTTTGGATGACCATTGTATTCGGCCTTGTGTATTTACTACTCATGCCGGGGTTGGGCGGTTTCAAAGGCCTTCTTGGATGGCAAAGCTCCGCCCAAACAGTGAGAAGCCTTGAGGAGTCTCGCGAATTCGCTAAAAACGCAGATCATGTTTATGACCAGTATCATCGAGAGCTTGAGTACAAGGAAAAGCTATATGGCAAAACCTTCCGTGCACTGGCATATGTCCCGAACACGGACCAGTTACTACCCATTGAAGCGATAGCTCAAAATCGGGAGGCGTTACGTGTGGGCGAGCGATTGTTTGCACAGAATTGCTCTCAATGTCATGCCTCGGATGCCCGGGGGCAGTCAGGTTTTCCGAATCTAACCGACAAGGCATGGTTATACGGTGGCGCTCCTGCAAAAATTAAAGAAACCATTGTTCGGGGCCGCGTGGGAAACATGCCTGCGTGGCGTGACGTTATGGGCGAGGATGGCGTTAAAGAAGTGGCAGCGTATGCCCTGAGTCTGTCAGGCCGTAAGGTGGACGCAAAACTTGCTGCAAAAGGCAAAACCCGTTTTGTGGTTTGTGGTGCCTGCCACGGCACTGATGGTAAGGGCAATCCGGCCTTCGGTGCGCCTGACCTGACCGATAACGTCTGGCTTTATGGGGGATCGCGTCGAGCGGTAGAGGATACCATCAACTACGGCCGCCAAGGTGTGATGCCTGCGTGGAAAGATATTCTGGCGGAAGACAAGATCCAGTTATTGTCTGCCTATATCTGGCAACTCAGTCACCTCGAAAACCAGTAATAGTCCGAACGCTTCGAGGTTTTCGGGGCTTTTTTCTTTTGTCATCGGAGACGCTATTGAGATGATACGACCTTGGTATAAGCAGTTTTGGCCTTGGTTTTTAATTGCCCTACCCGGCACTGTTGTTGTTGCCAGTCTTTTTACTTTTTACTTGTTCTCTAAGAACTCAGTTAGCTTGGTGACTGACGATTATTATAAGAAAGGAAAGAGCATCAACCGGGATCTGTCTAAACTAAAGGCAGCAGATAACCTAAACATTCGGGCATCACTGACAGGAAATGAAAACCGGATGACGCTGCGACTGAATAAAGGCGCATTGCCTTTCTACCCGCCAATTCGCATTAAGTTTCAGCACAGAACATTACCTGAAAAAGATGTGATTAGAATGCTGTCACCGGATGCCAAGGGAAATTACCGATTTTCACTGGAGAAAGCTTTAACCGGCCCTTGGTTTATAGAACTGAGTGCCCACGACAACAGTTGGAAGCTGGCAAACCGCGCAAATTTTCCAACTACAGAAACCGTCACACTTTATGGCCAAAATAAGGAATGACAGAAAACTGCTATCACTGCGGAGAGCCTGTATTAACCGGTGACTCCTACCAAGTTGAGATCTTCAACGATATCAAGACTATGTGCTGTCCGGGATGTCAGGCTGTTGCTGCCACAATAGTCGCCAGTGGATTGACGTCGTACTACCAGTACAGGACGGCTACTGCCGATAAATCAGACCTTGTTCCGGAAGAACTTCAGTCCTTCTCTCTGTACGATAATGACGATGTCCAAAAGGACTTTGTTTCTCAACGCGATAACGTTAACGACGTAATATTGTCTATTGACGGTATTTCCTGTGCCGCCTGCGCCTGGCTCATCGAGAAAAAGCTCTCAGGACAGAAAGGCGTCATCCGGATTCAGGTCAACTCCACCAATCAACGAGCCAGTGTCAGCTGGGACCCCAACCAAACAAAGTTGAGCAAGATCCTCAGCTCAATTCATCGGCTGGGTTATCAGGCCGCCCCCTTTGAGGCAGATAATCAGGAGATCATTTATCACAGACAAACAAAGCAGTACCTTTATCGCCTTGGTGTAGCTGGCTTAGCCACGATGCAGGTAATGATGCTGGCGTTTGCCCTGTATTTTGAAATATTCAGTGATATGGATGAAGCCTTCAGAAATTATCTCCGTTGGGTCAGCCTTATCTTTGCCACACCAGTGTTGCTTTACTCAGCCTTACCTTTCTACATCAATGCATGGCGTAGTGTAAAAGCGAGAACCTTGGGTATGGATGTGCCTGTGTCTATCGCCCTGTTGTTCGCTTACTCAGCCAGTCTGTATGCCACGGTTCAAGAAAAAGGTGAGGTGTTTTTTGAGTCTGTGGCAATGTTTACCTTCTTTTTGCTATTGGGACGTTTTCTTGAGCTGCGTGCCCGCAGAACCGCAGTTGCTGCAAGTGCGAATTTACTTAAGCTGATCCCAAAACTGGCAACCTTGATAGATGGCAGCCAATTGCCCGCCAAATCATTGCAACCGGGAGATAAGGTTCGCATCCTGCCAGGGGAAGCCGTGCCCGCTGATGGCGTGATCATCTCCGGTATCACTCAGATTGATGAGTCGATGCTGACAGGAGAATCCATCCCAAAGAACAGGAGCGTGGGGGATAGTGTTTTCGCCGGGACGGTTAACATTGAGGGAAACCTTGACATTGAGGTGTCCAAACGTCGTCAGGATTCATTGATATCTGAAATTGTTCGACTGCAAGACGAAGCCCAGATGACCAAGCCTCGAATTGCAGAGCTGGCAGATGTGATTGCGCGCTATTTTATCGTCACCATCCTACTGGTATCTCTCTGCACATGGCTTTATTGGACTCAACAACAACCAGACGATGCTTTCTGGATAATGCTCTCTGTACTGGTCGCGACATGTCCATGCGCACTGTCACTGGCAACTCCTGCCGCCCTTACCTGTGCAACCAGCTCTCTCGGTAAGCTGGGTATTCTTCTGAGGCGAGGCCATGCGTTAGAAACGCTGCCGAAGGTGAATCGACTGATCATTGATAAAACAGGAACACTAACCGAAGGTAATATTGAGTTACAGTGTCACGAAATTTATATTGATAAACCTCCCGCGGAATTACTGAGCATTGCATCTGCCTTGGAGTCATTTTCGAGCCACCCCATCGCCGCAGCATTTGCAGAGGTAACACCCAACCCAAATGTATCAGATGTTAGCAATGATATAGGTTGTGGCTTAACGGGACGCTATCAGAATCAAACGTGGAAGATTGGTAAACCTGATTATGCATTGAGTGATACATCACTGTCAGAGGTTTCGAAGCATCAAGTGTGGCTTTCGTGTGAAGGTAATGCTATCGCGTCATTTCATCTCAGCGATCCCATCCGTGACAGCAGCTTTGCGCTGATTCAGTCGTTCAAAGAACAGAATATAGAGACCACAATATTAACCGGCGACAGCTCACAACACGCCATGCATGTTGCGGAAGAACTGGGTATTGATAATGTCGTTTCGGGGGTCACTCCCAAGGGTAAGCTTGAGTATCTTAACGAATTAGCACCGCATGACGTTGCGTTGATGGTAGGTGACGGCGTCAATGACGCACCGGTTTTAGCCGGTGCTCATCTATCCGTCGCCATGGGTGGAGGGTCAGATATCGCCAAAGCATCAGCCGATATGATCCTTTTGGGGGACGATTTACAAAGAATTCTCGATGCAAGAGCGCGTGCGATTAAAGTACGACGAATCATCAGACAAAATCTCGCTTGGGCACTTGGCTACAATATCATCATATTGCCTTTGGCCGTTTTGGGGTTTGTTGCCCCCTATGTTGCTGTGGCGGGTATGTCGGCCAGTTCGTTGATCGTAGTAGCTAACTCATTACGTCTACTGAAAGACCCATATGAAAAATAAGTACGGTAAGTGATATGGAAAGTTTATACATACTGATACCACTCGCGATCATTCTGGTTACCATCGCGGTGGGTATTTTCATCTGGGCGGTAAAATCTGAACAATTTGAGGATTTGGAACGTCAGGGAATGAATATTCTGCTTGATGATGACGACAACAAAAAAAGTAAAAATGAGCCAGAACAATGATGACAATGTCTGGTGACTTTCTCGCTGCATTGCTTATTGGCCTGTTGGGTGCCGGTCATTGCCTTGGTATGTGCGGTGGTATTGGTGCTGCAGTCTCGATGGCGACACCAGACTATAAAAGTAAATGGCCTTTTTTGTTCGGTTATAACCTCGGTCGCCTAGCCAGCTATGCCTTTGCAGGATTTATCCTGGGTGGGGCATTTTCCAGCGCTATTGATATAGCCAATATCAAACATGGATTAGTCTGGCTGAGAATAGTCGCGGGTATCATGCTGGTGCTGGTCGCCCTGTATCTTGCCCGAATCTGGAATGGGCTTGCCTACATCGAGAGAATCGGAAAATACCTCTGGCGATTTCTGTCGCCTCTCACGACAAAACTGTTACCCCTGAAGAGTCCGTTATCAGCTGTTCCCTTTGGGATGGTGTGGGGATGGTTGCCCTGCGGTCTGGTATATTCTGCATTGAGTTGGTCAGCAGTCTCTGGCTCTGCATTTCAGGGAGGCCTGCTGATGTTATTTTTTGGATTAGGTACCCTGCCTGCTATGTTGGTTGTTGGCGGAGCAGCGGAAACGATGAAAACCTACCTCAACAATATGATGTTTAGACGTTTTTCCGCATTAATAATGCTAGTGTACGGAATTGTTACCGCTTTCAATGCTGCAAAATTATTATAGGTGTGTCGCATTTTCCACACACTAAGTGGTAATATAAACGCATCCTCATCAAGACCCGCAAACGTATGAAAAACACAATAGCCACCTTCAAACGTTCTACATCCGGCACCTGTCCAACCATTCATTGCCAAAATTGCAGTATCAGTCAGCTCTGTATCCCTTTCACACTCGATGAACAAGAGCTCGACCAACTGGATGACATTATTGAACGGAAAAAACCCGTTCAAAAAGGACAGACACTGTTCAAAGCTGGTGATGGTCTACAGGCTCTCTATGCAATACGCTCGGGCAGTATCAAAAGCTACACCATTACAGAGCAAGGTGAAGAACAGATAACAGGCTTCCACCTCGCTGGCGATCTTGTTGGCTTTGATGCCATAACAGAAATGAGCCATCCAAGCTTTGCGCAGGCTTTAGAAACGTCAATGGTGTGCGAGATCCCTTATGAAGTGCTGGATGAACTATCTGGACAAATGCCGAAGCTTCGACAACAAATCATGCGTTTGATGAGTAGCGAGATAAAATCTGACCAGAATATGATCTTGTTACTCTCGAAGAAAAATGCGGAAGAGCGACTCGCAGCCTTCTTATACAGTTTGTCTACCCGCTTTGGCGAACGAGGATTCTCAGCCCGGGAGTTTCGCCTGACGATGACCCGCGGCGAGATAGGTAATTATCTCGGTTTGACGGTAGAAACTATCAGTCGTTTATTGGGTCGCTTCCAAAAAAGTGACTTGCTGGCAGTGAATGGTAAATACATCACTATTCTAGATAATGAAAAAATGCGTGATCTTGCAGGATATTAATCGCTAAGCTTCTGTTAAAAATCGTTTTTATTGAATGGCGCCCTGTGCGCCATTTTTGTTTTCTCTCACATATCGCTCACAATGTCTCAAACAAATGAGCAGAACTACGTTAAATTAAGGGTAAGACTCATTTTGTTGTTCAGGAGACCAAGATGGACAGATATACCAATATACTTGTCGCCATCGCAGCCGAGCAGGAGGAACAGCCTGCCCTGTCCCGTGCTATCCTGATAGCACGTAAATCCGCTTCTCCCGTTAAACTGACATTATTCCTCGCCATTTATGATTTGTCCTATGAAATGACATCCATGCTGTCTTCTGATGAAAGACAGGCTATGCGCTCTGGTGTGGTCAAACAACGTGAGGAGTGGCTGGAATCGCTGCTGGCGGAGCAGGACACGACACACATCGACATTCAACGACATGTTGTCTGGCATAACCGTCCTTATGAAGCGCTAATCGGTAAAGTGTTTGATGATAATCACGATCTACTGGTCAAAGCTACGCACATGCATGACAAATTAGGGTCAGTGATTTTTACCCCCACAGACTGGCATCTACTTCGAAAATGTCCCTGCCCTGTTCTTTTGGTTAAAGAACACGGTTGGCCTGAAAACGGAAAAATTCTTACTGCGGTAAATGTGTCATCAGACAATGAAGCGCATATCGACCTCAATGACAAGTTGATCTCTGAATCTAATGCCATTGCGTCACTGCTGAATGCTGAGGTGCACCTGGTTAATGCTTACCCTGCTACACCAGTAAATATTACCGTTGAGCTCCCTGAATTTGATCCTTCTTCATACACAGATGCGGTGCGTGGTCATCATTTATTAACGATGAAAACATTGCGTCAGAAACATTCTATCAATGATGACCTGACCCACGTTGAGGAAGGTCTGCCTGAAGATGTGATCCCTGAGGTAGCAAAAAAATTAGATGCTGAGCTTGTCATTCTTGGTACCACTGGCCGCAGTGGTCTCTCAGCAGTGTTCATTGGAAATACCGCGGAACACACCATAGACCAGTTAGATTGTGATTTATTGGCAATCAAACCTGATGGTTATGTGAGTCCTCTGGCTCCTGCATCGGTAGAGAGAGATTAGTCTGGGAGCGACCTGACGAAGATAGCCTCTAGTGAGGCTATCCGGTGAAAGTGTCTTGAGCTGAAATGTACTCTTTTGACGATAAAATGATGACTTACCAGCGGCAGCAAAGCCGATTACTGTGGATATAAGTCAGACATTCGTCACATCAATAAACATCGATTCATCAATGTTTGTCGATGATACCGTCGCCTCACTGAACGCATATTCTTGTCTTTTTTCCGTTCGATCAATCGGTAAATTAACGAAATCAAACAGTTCTTTATCTGCTAGCTGGCTTGGGCTGACATTTTGTATAGATTTGAAAATACTCTCAACCCTACCCGGTGTCTTTCTATCCCAGTCAACTAACATTGCTTTAATTGACTGACGCTGAAGGTTTTCCTGTGAGCCACAAAGATTACATGGGATGATCGGGAAAGCTTTGTGTTCCGCATACTGAATCAGGTCTTTCTCCCGACAGTATGTCAGTGGACGGATAACGACATTACGACCATCATCAGAACGCAGTTTTGGTGGCATGGCTTTTAGGCGCGCACCATGAAACATATTAAGGAACATTGTCTCTACAATGTCGTCAAGATGATGACCCAGAGCTATTTTCGTTGCACCAATTTTTTCAGCAAACGAATACAAGGTACCGCGACGTAAACGAGAGCATAAACCGCAAGTGGTTTTTCCTTCTGGCACCTTCTCTTTCACAACTGAATATGTGTCTTTATCAACTATGTAGTAAGGAATATTCAGAGACTCAAAGTATTCAGGCAAGATATGTTCAGGAAAACCAGGTTGTTTCTGATCAAGGTTCACTGCGACAACCTCGAAATTGACTGGCGCTGACTCTTTTAGCCTTAGCAGAATATCCAACATTGCAAACGAGTCTTTACCACCACTGATGCATGCCATTACAACATCATTTTCTTCGATCATGTTGTAATCAATGATGGCATTGCCAACGTTTCTTCTCAGCCGTTTCTGAAGTTTGTTGAATTCAAGTGTTTCTTTTCTGGTGTCTTGTTGACTCATGCTGACTTCTCATGCTCCCGGCGTTAACACCGCTTACAATTTTTATGGTTGGATATATTTAAGGGGGCGGATTATACGGATTTTTACTTAAGGTGAAAACAATTCTCTCCCTGATGCTGGGTTGCGGCTACCCAAAGACGGTGCTGATGAAAAATAGCCCGCCTACTTGTTTCGTTAAATGCTATGTCAGTCTCTCGGGATCCAAGGGGTAATTTTTACCGGGGGTGATGTAAACAGTACCCTCTCATTTTTACTCAGAATATCAGGGTGTAGGATGGCCATCTTATTTTTCACATCAATTATATTTCCTGTGTTGGTCGTTAAATGATTCACAGGCTGGCTAAAGTGCACAGTGACGCCTTTTACTTCTGGCATAAACCATGAGGACAACATACCGCCAAGGTCAGCCATCATGGCGTTCATTTGCGGTAATATGTCAACCAGTTGTTGATGCGATATGCCTTGTGAAAACGTATCGGTTGTCATCACCTGATAGGATATATCACAGGGAATATCCCCATCGGTGACGATAAAGACGTCAGGGTTTACTTTTTTTAAGTGGCGGTCTATTGGCAGCAGCAATTCCTGAGATTCAGGGACAGAAATTGCTTCGTAATTGTCTTTTTTGGTCATCCACGCCTTGGTTATCCGGCATACCTCGCCAGTATTAGGGGAAACCATAAAATAACCCACTTTGACTGCCGGATGATCGACACCCTGATTATGTTTGAGCTGGGCGTAGAGCTTACTATAACTGAACGTTAGCTGAGTTGCCGAGGCGCAGGGAGCGAATAGAAGAGCCACCAGCAAAGCCGCTATACGTTTGCTCATCCTTGTCTCCAAAACTTATTGTTGTGCCGAAGCATGTCTTTTACTTCATCGACGTAAATCTGACCACGTTCAGAATATCGGGTCAAGCCGTCAGCGAGCATCGCTGCATCCAGCATATCCCCCTTTTCTCTGAGTTGCCTGCGAATTTCTCTGACCCCGGCATACGCATCATTGCGATTGATGTTGATAAAATATGCATTAACCGAGTCTGATACAGAGTCAAAAACAGCGACCTCATGTGTTTTATCACTGGAGCGTTGATTCGGCACCATTCCGCAGCCTCGCTGATAGCACCACTGACCAAAGTAGTTATTCCCTTCAACGGCAAACCGTGATGTCCCCCAGCCTGATTCTTTTGCTGCCTGCACTAAAACCAACGATACGGGAATGATGTCAACTCTTGATAACATTTGTGCGAACCACGTGGAGTCCGGTGGCCGATGGCCAAAATCCACGTCGTATCTCACCGCAAGCTCGCGCAAGTACGCGACGTCATTTGTAGAAAGAGTCTGTTTTTTACTGAGGGAGAGAAGATGCTCTCTCGTATTCAGGGCATCTCGGTTTGCCTGTTCAACAGCTGGTCTGAGATAGGAAAAGAACGCGGCTTTTTTTTCGTTCACATCGGTGATCGATGAAAAGTCTGGTTTAGCCGCTGCGGAAGAGTAGTGAGCGCTGTGTGGCTCATTTTCCGGGACTTGCGTCTTATTAGCAGGTGGTTGACAGGCGGTGATCGTCGTACTCATTGCTATTACAACGACAGCAAATTTACATCTATTCAAGCGTCAAAGTAACCTCGAGGTCCTTGCTCATCATCAAATGGTTCAGGTTTATCTTCTGCGACAGTAACAGAAATGCCTACGCCAAACATTTCGCGATAAACAATGCCTTTTACATTAAACAAAAAGGGTAATGCCCAAAACAGTGCTAAACCGACAGTAATAAGGGAAAGCACGAATAGCCCTGCTATGACCACATAAACAGCGCATAATGGTAACAGTTTTTTTGTCACAGCTCTAAGCGAAACCCACATTGCCTCGGTTACCCGCATCTCTTTCTCACAGACCAATAAGGGCGTCATTGAAAAGGCGATACCAAAATAGAGCCCAAGCAGAGGCAGAAGATAATTAGCAAATGTTTGTAGTGACGTTGTCACAAGAATAGCAAAAGTAATGGCCGACGCGTAAGCCAAACCTTTAAGCAGATGACGGGGCTTTGTATCAAAACCAATAGCATGGCTCAGTCCCATCAGGCTGGCACCTGCGTATAGAGGTGCACAGATCACCGTACTACAGAACGAAGCTATTCTCATTGCCGCACCCTGCTCAAGGGTAAATGGTTCTGCTCTTCCCAAAGACTGTAAAATGCTTGACGGATTTTCAATTGCTAAAGAAATAACCACCAGCCACACCGAAACATTCGCCAGAAATAAAAGCAGCATCGCGGGCAGAAAACGCCAAAATTGTTTCGTCGTGAGGGTAACGGCCTCATCTAGAATATTTATTGCACTCAGCGAGTACGTGCCTTTAAGCGCCTTATCTATGGAGCCACCAATATTTAGCTCATTATTGAGTTCTTTTTCTTTCATATTGGACATTTATCCATCAAATGAAAATTTGAGGTGTTCTCTTAAGTTATAGATGAAATCACCTATGGGATCTCAGCCAAGTTCCTTTTTTGCGTTTTTTATAAGCGGTATACTTTGCCGCCATTGCCCGAGAGGGTGGTTGATGTCGGGCTACAAGAACAAAAATTAAACGCATTAACCGGGCATGAAATATGTCTGGCTAGTTTCATGATTATGCATAGCGGATATTGTTAAAAAACGCTTTAACTTAC
Source organism: Veronia pacifica (assembly GCF_001707825.1). Classification (GTDB taxonomy): domain Bacteria; phylum Pseudomonadota; class Gammaproteobacteria; order Enterobacterales; family Vibrionaceae; genus Veronia; species Veronia pacifica. The sequence continues at coordinate 29,163 of NZ_LYBM01000030.1, forward strand.
ATGTTCGCACGTCTATCATGCGCTTCTATTTTTTTGGGGAAATTCATTAACTAATCGCCCGCGATTTAGGAGAGATAGAAGAATTGAACGCGACACAAGCCAATAACAAACCCGTCGTACAGCTTAGAGATTTATGCAAAAGCTTTGACGGTAAAAAAATCATCAGTGATTTTAACCTGGATGTTAACCATGGTGAGTTTCTTACCATTCTCGGTCCTTCAGGTTGTGGTAAAACAACTGTCCTTAGGCTCATAGCGGGTCTTGAAGATGCCGATGAAGGAAAAATCCTTCTCGCTGACCAAGATGTCACACGTATCCCCGCTGAAAATCGTCATGTAAATACTGTCTTCCAAAGTTACGCGCTTTTCCCGCACATGACGGTCTTTGAGAACGTCGCTTTTGGCCTGAGAATGCAGAAGGTCAATGAGAACGAGATAGAACCCCGGGTGATGGAAGCGCTTCGTATGGTGCAACTGGATCAGTTCGCACCGCGTAAACCTCATCAGTTATCGGGCGGCCAGCAACAACGTGTTGCCATAGCGCGTGCAGTTGTGAATAAACCCAAAGTCCTTTTGCTTGATGAGTCGCTTTCTGCGCTTGATTACAAACTGCGTAAAAAAATGCAGATGGAGTTGAAACAGCTTCAACGCAAGCTGGGCATTACCTTCATATTTGTTACCCATGATCAGGAAGAAGCTCTGTCGATGTCAGACCGTATTATTGTGATGCGTAGTGGTGACATTGAGCAGGATGGCTCACCCCGTGAGATTTACGAAGAGCCGAAAAATCTCTTTGTCGCGCGCTTTATTGGCGAAATTAACGTCTTCGATGCCACCGTTATTGAGCGTCTTGATGAGAAACGGATCACTGCGACTGTTGAAGGACGACAATGTCAGGTGTTCTGTGACTTGGATGTGTCTACCGGTGATGAAATCAAAGTGCTGTTGAGACCAGAGGATTTGCGTCTGGAAGAGCTTCATAACGGTGACGCGGCAAGTGGCATTGTCGGTTATGTCAGAGAGCGTAATTACAAGGGCATGACATTAGATTCCGTGGTTGAGCTTGAATCGGGTAAATCAGTGATGGTGAGCGAATTCTTCAATGAAGATGACCCGGATGTTGACCACTCACTGAATCAGAAAGTCGCTGTCACCTGGGTTGAAAGCTGGGAAGTGGTACTGCCTGATGAAGAAGATTAATTTACAGAACGCCATTATTGGCCTGATAGTTGGCTGGTTGTTGCTGTTTGTCTTTATTCCGAATCTGATGATCATTATCACGAGTTTTCTAACCCGCGATGATGCAAATCTGGTTGAGATGACGTTCACCTTAAGCAACTATGCCAAGCTGCTTGACCCGCTTTATGCCAAGGTGGTGTGGCACTCTTTTTATATGGCGGCCATTGCTACCCTGCTTTGCCTGTTAATTGGTTATCCGTTTGCTTACGTGATTGCCAGAATGCCGGAAAAGATGCGGCCTATTATGCTGTTTCTGGTTATTGTGCCGTTCTGGACCAATTCCTTAATCCGTACTTATGGCCTCAAAATTTTTCTCGGCACACGCGGATTGCTCAACGAGTCCCTGCTGTCTATCGGAATAATTGATAAGCCCCTGCGAATCATGTACACAGAGTATGCGGTTATGGTGGGTTTGGTATACATCCTCCTGCCCTTTATGATCCTCCCTCTCTATTCAAGTATTGAGAAACTGGATAACAGCTACCTAGAGGCAGCAAAAGATCTCGGTGCCAGCAAACTGCAAAGCTTCTTTAAAGTGGTTGTTCCCCTGACGATGCCGGGCATCATTGCCGGTTGTCTGTTAGTTCTCCTCCCTGCTCTGGGTATGTTCTACGTGTCGGATCTTTTGGGCGGAGCAAAGAACCTGTTAATTGGTAACGTTATCAAATCTCAGATCCTGAACGTACGAGACTGGCCGTTTGGTTCGGCGGCGAGTATCTCGCTGACAGTGCTGATGGGACTGATGCTGTTCGCATACTGGCGGGTGGGTAAATTGCTTAACAGGAAGGTGGAGCTGGAATGAATCGTTTATTTAAAACCAGCTTTATGACGCTGGTTTATGCATTTTTATATATTCCTATCATCATTCTGATTGTTAACTCGTTTAACGCCAGTAAGTTCGGGATGAAATGGAAAGGCTTCACCACAAAGTGGTATGAGCAACTGGTGACAAACGACAGTCTGGTGCAGGCGGCGGGTAACTCGCTGACTATCGCCGTGATCTCTGCGACCGCGGCTGCGTTAATTGGCAGCCTGACGGCCGTTGCACTGTATCGCTATCAGTTCCGTGGCAAAAACTTTGTCAACGGTATGCTGTTCGTGGTGATGATGTCACCTGACATTGTTATGGCGATCTCTTTGCTGGCGTTATTTGTGTTAATGGGTGCTCATCTGGGCTTTCTGACTCTGTTGTTGTCGCACATTACCTTTTGCCTGCCGTTTGTGGTGGTGACTGTGTACAGCCGCCTTAATGGCTTTGATGTCAGAATGCTTGAAGCGGCGAAAGACCTTGCCGCTAATGAGTGGGTCATTCTCAGTAAGATCATTTTGCCTCTCGCCGCACCCGCTGTCGCTGCAGGCTGGCTACTAAGTTTCACTCTGTCGCTTGATGATGTCATTGTCAGCTCTTTTGTGACCGGGCCAAGCTATGAGATCCTGCCGTTAAAGATTTACTCCATGGTCAAAGTAGGTGTCTCTCCTGAGGTCAATGCCCTGGCGACTCTGATGCTGATCGTCTCACTCTTCATGGTGATATGTTCGCAACTGCTGGCACGAGACAAAGTGCGCTAACACATTTTCACTATCAGGCACGGCGGTAAACCCGGTGCCTTTCGCATTTATCAGTCACGGGTGAGTTTTCTCACCCGTTATTCTTCTCAACGATATAAACATAAAAACGAGGAGCTCTCCATGAAATCATGGTCTAAGTTCTTGCTGGGCGGCGCCCTGGCGCTATCAGTGACATCTGGCACAGTGGCTGCAGAGGAAGAACTGTATTTCTATAACTGGTCAGAGTACATCCCGCAGGACGTGCTGGAAGATTTCACCAAGGAAACTGGCATAAAAGTTATCTACTCAACGTACGAGTCTAACGAGAGTATGTATGCCAAATTAAAGACCCATCCTGAAGGCTATGACCTCGTTGTTCCATCTACCTACTACGTGGCAAAAATGCGTGAAGAAGGCATGTTGCAGAAAATCGACAAGTCTAAATTGCCACACTTCAAAGGACTGGATCCTAACAATCTCGACAAGCCTTTTGATCCGGGTAACGACTACTCTGTGCCTTATATTTGGGGCGCAACCGGGATTGGTGTAAATACCGAGTTTATGGATAAAGACCAGGTGTCATCATGGGCGGATTTATGGAACCCTGAATGGGAAGGCCAGTTAATGATGATGGATGACGCCCGCGAGTTTTTCCACATTGCGCTGCGCAAACTTGGCTACTCAGCAAACACCCAAGATCCGAAAGAAATTGAAGCGGCTTACAAAGAACTGAAGACCTTGATGTCGAATGTCCGCGTATTCAACTCTGACTTTCCTGCTAACCCGTACATGGCGGGTGAAGTCTCTCTTGGCATGCTGTGGAATGGCTCTGCTTATGTAGCCCGTAAAGAAGAAGTGCCTATCGATATCGTATGGCCTAAAGAAGGTGCTATTTTCTGGATGGACAGCCTGGCTATTCCAAGTTCATCGAAAAATGTTGATGCCGCGCATAAGATGATTGATTTTCTGTTGCGACCTGAAAATGCAGCCAAACTGGCGATGGAAATTGGATATCCAACGCCAGTGAAGGCCGCTTACCCATTGCTGCCAAAGGCATTCAAAGATGACCCAAGCATTTACCCACCTCAGGACGTAATGAATGCGGGTGAATGGCAAAGCTCAGTGGGTGAAGCCAATGCCCTGTATGAAAGCTACTTCCAAAAGTTAAAGGCGGGTCAGTAATGGGGTCAGTGATGATCACCGTCTAATAAGTGACGTCGTAACGAAAACAGCACTCGAGGTGCTGTTTTTTTATTCCTGTTCCTTAACGACTCCCGCCAGTCGTTTTACTCAAGCAGCGAAGGGAAAACACCCATAGCCATTAAAGACAATTCATTTACCCAATGCCACATTAGGCAAGTAACTCATTAACCAGTTCAGGCACCAGCTCAGTGGCTTTGCCGTAACGCTTCTCAGCAAACTCACTTTCCACCGCGCTGGGTTCAAGGTTGACCTCGATAGTATGTGCGCCATAAATGCTGGCTTCATGGACGAATCCTGCCGCCGGATATACCGCACCTGATGTACCTATCGAAATAAACAAATCAGCCTCCACCAGCACATCATGAATTTTGTCCATTGCGATTGGCATTTCGCCAAACCAGACAATATGGGGTCTAATCGGTGAAGGTATCTGACAGCAGTGACAAAGATCTTCGGTATTCAAATCTCCCGGCCAGTCAATGACCTGACCGGATGTTGTGCACCGCGCTTTGAGGAGTTCACCGTGCATATGAATAATATTCTGACTCCCTGCTCGCTCATGCAGGTTATCGATGTTTTGAGTGACAACCGTCACCTTACCCTCAATTTCCCGCTCCAGCCTCGCCAGCGCAAGGTGTGCATTGTTAGGCTCTATAACACCGTGTAGCTGTTGTCGCCTCTCGTTATAAAAGCGTTGAACCAACTCAGGGTTTCTCTCATATCCCTCTGGTGTCGCAACATCTTCAATATGATGCTCTTCCCACAGCCCATCCTGGGCACGAAACGTTCTGATCCCCGACTCAGCAGAAATGCCAGCACCCGTGAGAACAACAATATTTTGATAAGGAAACTGCATAGGGAAAAGTCCTTCGGTTATCTAAATGCGGTTTTATCGGACTTTCTCTGTCTCATCAAAGGCAGCACTCTCATAAAAGTGAAACCCCCGTTAATTTGCATATGGTTAAGCCTTTTTAAGCCATACTTAACAGGTATTTTCATTGATATAGTTATTATTTCGACAGTGCTCAGCTCTTCTCTATTCCGCGTTGCGGTTTGAGGCAGACAGAAAAAAGTGCTTCTTAAAGCAATATTAATCAATATCTTTCATGGTATGTTGAGTTGACTATCATAAATAGCAAAATCCATTTCAGAGTTGCTGCGGGTGTCACATCTGGATCACTGTTGTTCGCCTCTTTGATCGCGTTGATTCTGCTTTTCACGTCATACCAGAGCCACACAGAGACAATACGACAGTCAGTAAAAGAAGCGGTTTACGCCAGCGGTGTGGATAAATTGCTGATTGCACAATTAGAAATTGGTCTGGATGAAGACATCCAGCAATCCCTTGATTTATTGCGGGTGATCACGGACGCCAAACTGGCAAAAGGAACCAGTCTAAAAGGTAATTTTTCCTCTACCGCAACCGCATACTCGCCCTCCGGGTTAGATATCCATACCGTGTTACCGATCAAAACATCTGATGGCAAAGCACTTGGCCGTATTGATCTCTATCATGCCAGTGACAACCTGTTCGAATCTGTTATTTCGCCGCTGAAGTATCCGGTATTGATGCTACTGGTTTATTCCCTTCTGGTGTCTATTCTCGCGTTTTTGATTGTCAGTAAAATACTGACACAACCAATGAAACAAATCGCCCACCAGTTTCATCAGATCACTCCGGGGGAAGATGACCGAATTGATACACCGCAGGGCCATGAAGATAACGAGATTTCAGATTTGGTTGGCGATTTGAATACACTGCTCGACTCTGTTCAGGAGACGATTGAGAATGAGCGCCAGCTGAATGTTAAAAATGAAGCCCTGTCGAGAAAATTCCGTTTTATTTTCGAGCGAGCCAGTGCAGGTATCGGTCTGATTGATGGTGATAATCGTTTGGTGGTAGCCAACCCGGCCTTGATGCGGCTGTTTGGGCAAACGGTGATTGCTGAGCCAGAAAATTTTAAAAACGCTGATTTTTTCTATTTCTTTAATGACAAAAGTGAAATGCAGGATTTGTTAGAGGAATTTCGGACAAAGCCGGGTAATGCGTTCACGTCCATCGATATTCTGTTACGCCGAAAGCTAAAAAGCCCTGATCGGTGGGTGCACTGTTTATTATCAAAAGTAGAGGATTTGGATGACCCGGATACTACGCTATTGGAACTGGTCGTCTATGACATTACTGAGCGTGCAGAACGCGAGCAGAATATTATCTTTGAAGCTGAACATGACCCTGTCACACATTTACTCAATCGCCGGGCGGCAATGAGTAAGTTGTCTGCTGGATTACGACAGGCGGAAGACACAGGGCGTTACTTCGCACTGATGATGATTGATTTAGATGGCTTTAAAAACGTCAATGATACGTATGGTCACGATGCGGGCGACAAGGTGATCATTGATGTGGCGAAAAGAATCCGGCAGTTTTTTAGAAGTTCAGATGTTGTCTCTCGCTGGGGCGGTGACGAATTCCTGATTGGGTTTTCGTATAGCCCGGAGTATGAATCAGCAGTGACAGACATAGCGACAGACTTACAAACTAAAATTGCTCAATCTATTGATATTGGCCATGAACAAAGTGCTACCGTCGGTTCAAGTCTGGGCATCAGCCTTTTTCCGCAAAAAAGTAAAAATCTTCATACCCTAATTGAGCAAGCAGACAGTGCCATGTATTACGTGAAAAACAATGGCAAGAACTTCTTTCACTTCTACACCTCCGACACACCCAAAATGCAGACCCGATGATCTTGTACTCGAGTATGCCATCTCATGAAAAGGTGGAGCCCGTTCTGAAAGTTACTGATCCAGTGCCTGCTGTAGCTGATGAGCAATGTCTTTTAAATCATCACGGGCAAGTAACAGTGCTTGTCTTAGCGTCAATGCTTCTCGCGTCCACACCATAGACACACAGGCAATGATCCTGCCACTGGAAAATACCGGTACAGCAATAGAGGATGTTTTAGATTGAAACGCCTCTCCCACTCTGCTCGCAAGGCCGTCCTTTTGTATCTCTCTTAGCGTCGCAGTCAGTGCTTGACCAGAGATAAATTCACTGTCCATTGGATCATCAATTCGACGAATATGCTCAATGATGAGTGAACGTTCCTCCGGTGGACAATGCGCGAGGTAGCAACGACCGGGTGATGTCCTCAGCATAGGTAATCGAAACCCTGACATGCCACGGTCAATAGACAGCGGACTTCGGCCATGCGTGGTTTCTTGTATCACCATCGCCGCGTCTTCATATGTCGATAAATCCAGAGGCCAGACAAGTTTTTGCGAGTAACGAGCAAAGAGAGGTCCTGCAAGTTGGCAAACTTCTGACTTGGTTGCATAGCCATCACCCAAAGACGCAGCCAACCGGGTAACACGGACCCTTTTAGATGTTGGAGAGAAAGCGATATACCCCTCCTCTTCAAGTGTCTCAAGCAGTCGATACACTGTCGATCTTGGAATATCCAAGCCCGAAGCGATGTCTGCAACTTTACATACCCCGGAGCGATTCACGAATTTCAGAACATCCAGCCCGCGCCGGAGTGCCCTGACTGATTCGGATCTGCGTTTTTCCATTATTTCTCCGTCAATCGTCCTGAGACAGCACGAATCGCTACTTCTCTGCCATGATGATATTTCGCAATATGCCTATATTTGAGATCTCAATTTCACACACATCACCCTCTTTCATGAAGACGGGAGGCGTTCTTCTCGCGCCGACACCGCCCGGCGTGCCCGAGACAATCACATCGCCTGGTAACAATGGAAGAATAGTTGAACAATATGAGATTAACCGCGGTATTGAGGCAATCATCAGATCAGTGGTTGTATCCTGCATGACTTCACCGTTGAGGCGAGTTTGTAAATGTAGTTTGGACGGATCCGGGATCTCGTCAGCGGTTACCATCCATGGACCAAAAGGTCCTGTCGCATAAAAGGTTTTGCCCGGCATAAACTGATGAGTATGTTTTTGCCAGTCCCTGACTGAGCCATCGTTATAACAGGCATAACCGGCCACGACAGACAACGCATCGTCTTCGCTGACACGACGGCATTCTTTTCCAATGATCACTGCAAGCTCACCTTCGTAGTCAAACTTGTCTGACTCCAAAGGCTTCAACATTGGCTGTTGGTGTCCAATCTGACTGCCGGAGAAACGAGAAAACAAAACAGGGTTAGGCGTTTCTTCACGGCCAGTCTCGCTGATATGCGCATGGTAGTTAAGGCCAACACAAATAATTTTATCGGGATTTGTAATGACAGGCAGATGTTCCACTTCATCAAATTGATAATCGGGCTCTTCAGACAAAAAAGCACTGGCCTTTGAAAGTCCGTCATCGGCAATAAATTCCCTGAGCGACGTTGCGTCTACCCGACGGCCAAGATCAATGATCCCTCCCTCAATGACAACGCCAAATGATGCCTGAGCATCAGTACGGAAAGAGCAAAGTTTCATATCATCATTCCTTTTCGTTTCTTTTGTTGATAATGCTGAGGCAGGGTGTTGACCAGCTCAGCCAGCGCATTAACGGTCTCACCGCAGCCAAGAATGTACCTGTCAGGCCGCAGGAGGACACCTTTGGTCTCAAGTTGCATCAGATAATCTGCCCCATTTTGGGTCTCGCTGACGGAGATAACGGGAAGCGAAGTGAGTGAACGCAGGTCAACAGCGATGTCATCGGTGGTGACATAAACATAGCGATAGCCTATGTGTTCGTCCATCCTGCTTCCATCGAGCATTCTTGGCTGACCAAACTGCTTCCCCGCATTCGCGCCCGTACCCAATCCAGGGCCAAGTATCGGGTAGAGAGACTGCATTTTTTTATTGCCATCTTCTCCCGACATCGCGGCACGCAAAGCGGGCTCACTGTCAACGGTATTGATCAGCCTGCCCAGTGCTATCGCTTTTGAAATATACGCTTCTGCATTGGGCTGCCTCTCACTCTGATAGCTCTCCAGTAAAGTATCGCCATCTCCCTGCTCAACAGATTCAGCAAGCTTCCACGCCAGATTGGCGGCATCGCGGATCCCGGCACACATTCCCTGTCCCATAAAAGGTGGCGTCTGATGTGCGGCATCTCCGGCTACCAGTAACCGACCTTTCTGCCAGACCTCAGCTGACAACGAGTGAAAGGTATATACCGCACTTCTCTCTAAAGTGGCTTCATCAGGCGTAAGCCAAGGCGAGAGCAATTGCCAGACAAAGCTGTCTTTGGTCACCGCTGTATTACTCTCCTCAGGCAGCACAGTGATCTCCCAGCGTCTGCGGTTTTTCGGCCCTCTGACGTAGGTCGCTGGCCTGTTGGGATCGCAGAACTGAATGGAGTGGTCACCCAGTTCCGGTTTATCCTGATTGAGAAGAACATCGACAACCAGCCAACGCTCATGAAAGCCAAAATCTTTCATTCTTGACTCAATAAAGCGCCGCACCAGTGATCGGGCACCATCGCATCCGACAGCATATTGGGCTGTTACTCGATGAATCTCACCCATTGCCATATCTTCAAAGCGCACTTCAACGCCATCACCCTTGTCTTCCACCATGAAGGCCTCTGCTCGGCAGCGGACGGTGACCGAGTCATAGGTGGTCAGTTTTGAGCGCAATATACGCTCCAGATCCGGTTGGTGAAATCGCCAGCTGGGATGCCATGCATGAGGGCCCTCTTCCAAGGGTCTTGGCCAATCAAGGAGCAGTGTCCCATCCGGTGATTGGAAGCGCATGCCAGGGTTGATTCTGATCTCGGGCAATAGCTCGTCTGCGATGCCTATCCATTGAAAAACACGCATCACTTCATCATCAAAATGAACGGCTCTTGGCAGATGATAGGCTTCTGCTTCACGATCGAGCACCAATACCTTGATGCCAAGCATGCCAAGTAAGTTGGCCAGTGTGGCTCCGACCGGGCCGAGACCAACCACCACGACATCATAGGTGTCATGGAAATCATTATTTTTCATATTTGCTTACCTTGCTTTTTTCAGGGCACCGTAAAGCCACGGACAATCAATCACGGGAGGTGCCCTGTGACCTTCAGCAGCCGCTTTAAGTCGCATCTCTCTCAAGCGTTTTCGTCCGCCGTCTTCGGGTAAATACAATCTCTCGTGACCCCAAAAACTGGGACCGAGTGTCGTCTCGTGTGGCTCCCATGTGTCAGGGTCAATGACCAGACCACCCCAGCCACTCTCAACAAAGAAGCCAGATGGTGTGTAGGCGTAATAGGACGTCATATGGTCATTGGTGTGGCGGCCAAGCGTGTAGGCAATGGTGTCTTCTTTGTCCTGTAACTGTGCCAAATCATAGCCTTGTCCGACATCATCAAGGTTTGTAAATTCCACCATAAAATGATGAAAACCCTGCTGACCGGAGCCAATCATGGCAAAGCTATGATGACGACCATTAACATGGAAAAAATACATACCGTATGGCGACAGGCCGTAGTCTGAAACATTAAAACCAAGCACATCGCGATAAAACGGCAGCATGGTGTCCAGATTATCGACATGCAGCACAGCATGCCCCATGCCTAATGGCCCGGTGTTGAAGCCATCTATGGGTCTGCCGGGAACAAAGGGATCACTGCTCAGCATAGGGTTAAACACGAGCTCAACGCGATTTCCCATCGGATCCAGGAACCAAATCATCTCGTCGACAAAGCGTCTGTCCGCCAATTCGCGCCCGCCCCAGAAAACAGGATACCCGGCATTATCGAGCCTTGCGGCGTACATGTTGAGATCATCATGATGACTGACCTCCCAGCCCATAAATGCGAGGGTATCCCCTTTTTCTCCCGAAATAAGCAGGCGCTGTTGTCTGTCATCCATGCGAAATACAGACGTTTTTCCGCCACGGTCAACTTCCTGCATAGCCAGAATTTTTCCGGCAAATGCTGACCATTCGCTTAATTTGTCTGAATGAATGCCCAGATAACCTAATGCACAAATTGCCACAGTTGCCCCCTCTCGCAGCCGCTCCAGTTAGCGGCTGGCGATCTCCAATGCCCGCTTCAGTACTTTGCTGGCATTTTCCGGTTTACCTGAAAGCCAGAGTTTGCGGGCATCTTTAAATGATGCGTCCCATGCCGCTTTTTGCTCCTCAGTGAGGTCTACAAAATTTATCTTGGCATTTTCTCTCATCGCTTTTTCAATTTCGGCTTCGCCACGATCTATCCGGTCAGCAACCCAGGCGCTTCTCTCAGCAAGGGACATGTCGTCAATAGCCGCCTTATCCTTTGCCGGTAATCTGTCATAGGTCTTTTTGTTCATGAGGAACACAAGAGGCGTAGCAATGAAACGGCTGTTAGTCACATTAGGAGCTACTTCGTAAAGACGGAAAGTGCGGTAGGCATCCATGGTCCATGCCGCGCTGCTGACCACATTACGTTCAATGTTCTCATACACCTGAGGAGCTGGGATGGGCACGCCGGATGCTCCTAGTTGATTTAGAAGCTGAGAACCATAAGGGGAAGGAGAACGCATTTTTATCCCACTAAGATCACCCGGCATTTTCACCTGTCTGTCAGCACTGAAAATCCGGTAACCCGGCGTTGTGAACAGAGCGATCGCTTTGTAGTCTGAAAACTCATTACCGAGCAGCCCCTCAGCATTAAGGGTATTGAGCACTTTTGTTCCCGTGGCTGCATCACCAGCAATACCGGGAATTTCTGCCACCGTTGTCATTGGAAAAAGGCCTGCGGTGTAAGTGGGCACAACAAAGGCCACATCTGCCACTCCTTTGGCAACGAGCTCTGCCTGTGCTGGTGGCGCACCCAGTATTGAACCGGGATAAAGTTTGAATCGGTTACCTTTTGACAGTTTGGGATTCACTTCATCTATCCATGCCTGAAGTGTTTGGGAAAAAAAGCCTTTTGCCGGTTCAAACGATGAGACCCGCATTTGCTTCGCATTGACACCAAAACTGCAAGCGGCAATGAGGCCTGCAATGAGGCAACGGGTTAAGGGTAAACGCATGATATGTATCATAGATAATTCCTCCTTGAGTCTCGCACTCAACGGGCAGCCTCGGGCAGCCACATGACCAGTGCGGGAAAGGCGATGATCAGCCCGATACGAATAACATCCGCAACGACAAAGGGCATGACGCCTTTCCAGAGTGCAACCATAGGTATGTCGCTGTTTGTCGTTTTGAGAACGAACAGATTCATACCTACAGGTGGGGTGATTAATCCCATTTCAACCACCATCACGACATAGATGCCAAACCACACCAAATTGATACCTGCAGCATCAGCGATAGGCACAAAGAGAGGTACGGTCAGCAGTAGCATCGCAAGGCTATCCATCAAAGTGCCCAGCACCAGATAAATCGCGCTCATGAGTAAAATGACGGTGAGAGGTGAAGTGAGAATGTCGGAAAACAGCGATGTCAGAGAGAAAGGAAGATCGGACAACGCCAGAAAAAAGTTAAACAGATTGGCCGCAATTAATACCAGATACAGTGCGCCACAGGTCTTTGCTGTGTCGGTTGCGGCGCTATGAAGCCTTCTTTTGATAAACGGCGACTGAAGATGCCATAACTCAGAACCAATGCAAGACCGACAGCTGCCGTTTCATTTGCAGTGAAATAGCCACTGTATAGGCCTGCCATGATCAGGCTAAACACACCGACCGGTGGCCCCAGCTCTTTCAAAGCATGTGCCCTCTCAGCGCGGGTGGCTTTGACGCTTTTGTCAGAATTGGAGCGACCTAGCCTGATAGAAAACCAGATTGCGGCAAAATACAACAGGATAGCCAATGAGATCGGGCCTGCCGTAGCAAGCAATAGCTGCCGGATGGACTGCTCTGCCAGAAACGCATAGATAACAAGGACAGTCGAGGGTGGAATGAGGATACCCAATGTGCCCCCCGCTGCTACAGTGCCCGATGACAGGCTGTCGGTGTATCCTGCGCGACGCATTTCAGGTAAGGCAATTCTCCCCATGGTCGCCGTTGTTGCCAGTGACGAGCCGGAAATCATCCCAAAACCTGCGGACGCACCAATTGTTGCCAACGCCAATCCACCTCGTTTGTGTCCCAATAAGGTTCTCATTGCTTCATAAAGGCGGCTGGACAACCCGCTCTGGGAGGCAACGTTTCCCATAAATACAAACAAAGGCAGCATAGCCAGCGTATAGTTAGTCAGCGATTCCCATACTGTCGTTGCGCCTATGGTCATCATACCTTCAGCGCCAATCACAAAAGTACAACCAGCGATCGCGACAAGCCCCATCGCAATACCGACGGGTACTTCGAGAAGAATCAACACTAAGGTGACAGCAAACCCAATACCGCCAAGGAACAGTCCGTCATCCATCAGGCATCTCCTTTAAAAGCAATAACAGCACGTTTAGCGGCTGCAACTACGGCGACCAGAAACGACACCGTAACAATTGTGATTAACACGTCTTTAGGTAAGGCCAGATCAGGCGTGGTTTCAGGGCTTCCCCAACTCTCCACGCTGTACATTGTCATGATCCAAAACATCAAAAGAGAAAAAAACAGTGAGAACATGGCGCCAAATATCGCCAGTGAATATTTAAAAATGTTTGGCCTCAGTTCACTGAGTAACCGTGCCGTCACGTTGGCATCTTTGAGGTAGCAGGCTGGCATAGAGAGCAAGGCTCCAAGGCCAATAAGTAATGTTGTGGTCTCTATAACACCTGGCAAATGGCTACCAGACATTGCTCGCATCAACACATCAATAACCGTAACAACAGCACCTCCCAGAAAGCACAGGGCTGACAGAACTAAAGAAATACGGGTCAATGCTTCGCTGCTCATACCGCCACTCCAAGACATTTTTAATGTCATTAACGTTAGTGGTGATACGTTATATTGACTACCTACCCCATCAGTTCGTCCACTGTGCGGACAACCTTGCTTTATATGATTAATTCGTGTTTAAGCGATAAATAGGAGAGAACTGTCGGTTTGATGAGGTTTTCTGTCACAGGAATAATATTTATGCGTGATTAACACTGGTATTTAAAGAAATAGGATGGGCAGAATTTTTGCCGGTAACGTAATAATTGAAAAGCACAGAGCTGTGTCACTAATCAATAGCTTTGCTAATGCTTCATCGGTGATCATGGAGCATGCCAGCCTTTTTAATAAATAAGGAAGAAAATGAAAAACGTACGAGTATCAGTAAGGGCTGTGTGTTATCGGGACAACAGCCTGCTTCTCGCGGAACATCGGGATGACAGAGGTCTCTGGTATATTCTACCGGGAGGTGGAGTGCAACATAATGAGACGCTCGACCAGGCATTTGATCGGGAATTAATGGAGGAAACAGGCGGTGAAGCGACGATGGGTGACATCCTTTTCGTTCGGGAAGTGCTGGCAGACCGACTTAATACATCATACCTGCCCGCTCATCTGCATCAACTGGAGCTGTTTGTTGAAACCACTGACTTTAAAGTGGTCGCTGAGCCCAAAGACTTTGACAAAGACCAAATCGGATATGTCTGGATGCCACTGGACCAACTAGACGACATTCTCTTTTTTCCCAAAGCGATGGTGAAGAGTTTTCAAACCCGATGTTTTGATAAAATCTACCAAGGTCACATTCGTTAAGTGGTATTTAATGCTAATTCCCACTTCTGCACATTTAACAATTACATTATCGTGTGACGCAGAACATTTAAATATCACTGCTATCAGCTCGTCTAACGCAGCTCTCTCTCTGCTTGTAATGGTAAATAATTATCATTTAAGCGTATGACTTAGTTAATAAATTTATAAAACGTTTTTTTAAAAAACAACGTCATAAATCGCTTTAAAACTGAACACACTTAATAAAGTGCAGTTATCATTTTGTCGCTATTGTTGGAAATTGAGCCAGTGACTGTCTTGTAAGTCACTATATCGAGTAAACAATTTGTGACGTAACCCAGTAATGTAAACTGCAAATCAACTGGCTAGACCATTTATCCTAATGATGTGCTATACAATGCAAACCCACGGAAGATATTCAGGAAATAATGATCAAAATCATGCAACTGGAAAATTATTATACAACGAGCGATAACAAGCTTCAGTTCAGTCGCCAACAAGCCAGTCATTTTGCCAAACTCGTCGCGGGAGACTTCAACCCAATTCATGATGAAGACGCAAAACGGTTTTGTGTGCCTGGGGATTTGCTCTTTTCTGTTCTGTTGAGCAAAGTCGGCATCAGCAAGGAAATGCGGATTGAATTCAACGGTATGATCAATGACGGCACCGACCTTGAACTTCAGGATACCGAAGACGGACACCTGAACGTTGTCGATGACGCTGGAAAACTCTATCTAACACTCGAGCGTCGTGGCGAGACGATTAACGACCCTCGTATTGCAGAAAAAATCGCCTCTCACTACGTTCGCTTTTCAGGTAAGAACTTTCCATACATCATGGTTCCACTCATGGAAGAAGCGGGCATGATGATCAATCCAGCCCGACCATTGGTGATGTATGAGAGCATGGAACTTAAATTTGATAAACTCACCTTTGACAACCCTGAAGTGGTTCTCAGTGAAACCAGCATGGATATTGACGGTAAACGCGGTGTAGTGACGCTGGGTTTTTCTATCAAAGACAACGGTGAAGTAATAGGAAAAGGCAATAAGCGTATGCTTTGTAGCGGCCTACGACCTTTTGAGACAGACGAAATTAATAACTTGGTGACTGAATTTTATCAAAGGAAAGATGCTTTCCTATCTTCTGTCAGCGCCTGATATAAAAAAAGATAACCTGTCATAGATCTTCTGTCAGAAATAAATAAGCCCTCATGTTGAGGGCTTTTATTTGTTAGCAAAAACGTCATTGAACTCAATTGTTCTCAAGAGAACGCGTAGATGAACGTCCCCTCTTTGATCATATTAATGACTCTTCTCGACACGCTGAGAGGAAGCGCCGGACAACCCCAACTTCGACCAAGCTGTCCGTGCTCGCTAATCACTCTGGGATCGGCATAATCAGCACCGTGAATAACAATCGCACGCTTTCTGGCGTTATCGTTTAGCCCTTTGGATAACCCATCGAGCCTCAAAGAGTAACCGTGCTTACCATAGTAGACCTCGGCAGCTTTAAAAATGCCGACAGATGTTTTCAATGAGTTAACTTTGTTTGAAAACGTAACGGCGTAGAGTTCTCCGCTATTTTTTCCGTGTGTCACGTGAGATTCAAACAACACTCTGCGCTTCTTGACATCAATGACCCAAAATCGCTTTTTTGTGGAGGGTTTTCCATAATCGATAAGTGTAAATATCGGTTTTTTACTGCCACTGATAATAAAATGATGATAAGCGCGCTCAAACTTATCAAATTCTATCTGACCAAAGAGTGCCAACCTACTATATAGACTCTTGGCATCCAACAAAGGAGCTGCTTTTACAGGCGCGGTGAAAAAAGCCGTAAGGATAAGTAAAGTTAAAAATAATTCTTTGTATTTTTTGAACATTCTTATTTTCCGGTTGTTAATTCATCTGTGACAAAAATACGTTTTGTGTGTCTAATGCCACACACTTTTCAGTATTGGTTTAAAAGGTAACAAGACGTGATTTCATGTTGATAAAACACAATCAAGATGCATGCCACCCACAACTGAAAAAACTACTTTTTTAAAATTAACTGCCAGATTAATACGTTAGAAAAAGTAGTGGATTTCGCCAAATTCCAGATTCACCACATTCACCTTGTTATTGGCTCTAAATACTTACTTGGTAAGCTTTTACTGATATCTGGAGGCAACATATTGCCATAGTGACTTAAAATCTAAATACTCAAAAGTCACCATTTTGTTTCTCGTATTAATAATGAGACACGATAAATAGGTTTGAAAAATGGATAAAAAAATGTAAGGAGAAGACATCTTTTCCGATATAAAACAGAGTACGGTTTGTGATTTATTCGCAAATAACAGTGCAATTTATCATTTTGCGAGCACCCATTAGATTTTCACTTTTACGACATGTTGAGACACTTGCCTTTCCTGATCGCTACGGCAAAAAAAAGCCGACAAAATTGCCGGCTGATTAATATGTTTTTGACTTAATACAAAGGGAGGATATGACTCGCGTCAGATCTCAGCAATAGCGTTTTTGATCCGCTTGTCCGAGATTGGATATGGCGTACCAAGTTGCTGCGCGAAATAACTCACCCTTAATTCTTCCAACATCCAGCGTACCTCTTTAATACTCAGTGGAACCTGCTGCCCTTTAGGAACCTTATTCAAGAGTTCCATGTAGTCTTTGGTCACGGACTCCACTTTCAGCATATGAACGCGGTCTCGATTGGGATCGATAGGCAGTTTCTCCAATCGTCTCTCAATTGCCCGCAGGTAACGGTGAATATCAGGTAGACGTTTCCAGCCGCACTGTGTCGCAAAGCCCTTAAAAATCAGGCTTTCAAGCTGTGCTTTAATGTCCGACATGGCAAATGCCATCGATAAGTCGACTTTTCCTTTAAGCTTCTTATTAATTGAAAAGGCAGTGGTCAATATCTGCTCAACCTGTTTGGCGATTTCTACCACTGTATCTCCTAATTCCGCCCTTACATGCTCTTTGAGCGCATCAAAAGCCTCAGGTTGCCAAGTCAACCCCCCCTGCTCTTCAACCAGCTTATCGACACCACAGGCAATGCAGTCATCAATCAAATCCATTACCCGGCCATATGGATTAAAGTAAAGACCCAGCTTGGATTTGTTTGGCAGGTTATCGTGCAAATATTTGATTGGAGATGGCACATTCAGCAGAAGCAAACGCCGCTGCCCCTGTTGCATCACTTGATGTTGCTCTTCCTCAGTCTCAAACAACTTAATACTGACAGAGTCTTTATTATCAACAATGGCAGGGAACGCTTTTACCTCAAAGCCACCACGCCTTTGCTGATATTTTTGCGGCAGCGTGCCAAAACTCCACGTCGTCAGACCTTGTTGCTCAATATCGTCGTCGGCCACTTTTGATAAGGTCTCTTGCACCTTCTCTTTCAGGCCTTCCTTCAGTTCATAAAGATCCTGACTTTCTTTTAACTTACGGTTTTTATGGTCCACTGCCCGATAACTGATTTTCAGATGCTCAGGGAGTAAATCTGTCTGCCAGTTTTCACGTAGCACAGTCACACCTGTCATTCGCTTTAATTCTTTCTCAAGCGAATCAAGCAATGGCGCTTCCATGGGTTTAGCTCGCTGAAGGAACGCAGATGCGTAATTAGGCGCGGGCACAAAGTTACGTCGTAACGTCTTTGGTAGTGACTTTATTAATGCAATGATCAGTTCTTCCCGTAAACCCGGAATTTGCCAGTCGAACCCTTCCGGCTCAATTTGGTTGAGTAAGGGTAATGGAATGTGAACTGTTACACCGTCATGGTCTTCGCCGGGCTCAAACTGGTAACTGAGTTTGAGTTTTAGGTCGCCCTGATGCCAGAAATTTGGATAATCAAGCTCTGTGACATGACTTGCATCGCCGGCCAGAAGCATGGCTTTTTCAAAATTCAGAAGCTCTGGTTCATTGCGGCTGGCTGTTTTCCACCAAGAATCGAAATGACGACCAGATATTACGCTGAGATCAACGCGCTGATCATAAAACTCATACAGAGTGTCGTCATCTGCCAGCAAGTCACGGCGCCGGGACTTGTGCTCAAGATCCTCGATCTCTTTTAGTAAGCGGCGGTTTTGATGATAAAACTTGTGGCGGGTTTCCCAGTCCCCTTCTACCAAGGCAGAACGAATGAAAATTTCCCGCGACACTGTCTGGTCAATGTTGCCGTAATTGACTTTACGCTTCGGCACAATTGGAATGCCATAAAGCATGACTTTTTCAAAGGCAAACACTGCTGCCTGCTTTTTCTCCCAGTGTGGCTCACTGTAGCTGCGCTTGATCAGATGTTTTGCCAGTGGTTCGACCCACTCTGGCTGTATCTTTGCAGCAATACGGCCCCATAAGCGTGAGGTTTCAACAAGCTCGGCCACCATGACCCATTTAGGCTGTTTCTTAAACAGACCGGAACCGGGGAAGATACCAAAGCGTGCATTTCTCGCTCCTTGGTACTCATTTTTTTCCTGATCTTTAAGGCCAATATGAGACAGCATACCCGCCAGTAAAGAGGTGTGAACCGATTGATAATCCGCAGGCGTTTGGTTAACAGTATGCTCCAGTTCCCGCATTACCTGACGAATCTGAAAATGCACGTCCTGCCACTCACGGACCCTCAGGTAATTCAGGTAATCTTTTTTACACTGTTTGCGGAACTGGTTACCGCTCAGTGCTTTTTGCTGCTCTGTCAGATAATCCCAAAGGTTAACGAATGCCAGAAAATCTGAGTCTTTATCGTTAAAACGTCGGTGCTTTTCGTCAGACGCCTGCTGTTTGTCAGATGGTCTCTCTCTGGGATCCTGAATTGCCAGTGCAGAAGCAATGATCATCACTTCCTTCAACGCACCATGGCGTGAGGCCTCCAATACCATACGAGCAAGGCGCGGATCGATAGGCAACCTTGCCAGCGCCCGGCCTGTTGGTGTAAGGCGTTTATGATCGCCCTGCTTCCCGGCCTGCATCGCGCCGAGCTCTTCTAGCAGTCTGACACCGTCCTGAATATTACGGCTATCCGGTGGCTGAACAAACGGGAAGGCCGCGATATCACCCAGACCTATTGCTGTCATTTGAAGAATAACGGATGCCAGGTTGGTTCTTAGAATTTCAGGATCAGTAAACTCAGGACGACTGAGAAAATCCTCTTCGGAATAAAGTCGAATACAAATACCATCGGAAACCCGACCACAACGACCTTTACGCTGGTTTGCACTTGCCTGTGAAACACGCTCAATGGGTAGTCGCTGCACTTTGGTGCGGTAGCTGTAACGGGAAATTCGAGCGGTACCCGGATCAATCACGTACTTAATACCCGGTACTGTCAGTGACGTCTCGGCAACGTTGGTTGCCAGCACAATACGCCTGCCTCTGTGCGACTGAAAAACCCGGTTTTGCTCAGAAGCAGACAGACGGGCATATAGCGGCAGGATTTCAGTATCGCGCAGATTTCTTTTGGTCAGTGCGTCGGCGGTGTCTCGAATCTCACGTTCACCGTTCATAAAGAGAAGAATGTCTCCCGGCCCTTCATCATGCAGTTCATCAACTGCATCGAAAATAGCCTGCAACTGGTCACGCTCGCTCTCATCACTCTCATCATCGCCTACTGGGCGGTAACGGACCTCTACCGGATAAGTGCGACCTGACACTTCAATAATTGGCGCACCACGGAAATGATTCGAAAATCGCTCAGGATCGATAGTTGCCGACGTGATAATCACTTTCAAATCGGGACGTTTAGGCAACAACTGCTTGAGATAACCAAGAATAAAATCAATATTAAGGCTGCGTTCGTGCGCCTCATCGATAATGATGCAATCGTACTGGTTCAGGTACCTGTCGTGCTGAATTTCTGCCAACAGGATCCCGTCGGTCATCAGCTTCACTTTCGTTTCGTCTGATACCTGATCATTAAATCGAACCTTATAGCCAACCGTTTTACCCATCTCGGTATCCAGCTCATCAGCGATACGAGCTGCAACGGTTCTGGCGGCAAGTCGCCTTGGTTGCGTGTGACCAATCACACCAGATACACCGAGCCCCAGTTCGAGGCATATTTTAGGTAGCTGTGTCGTTTTACCCGAGCCTGTTTCGCCCGCCACAATCACAACCTGATGATTGGCGATAGCCTCTGCAATATCGGCTTTTTTCTGACTAACGGGCAGTTGTTCTGGGTAAGAGATTGCGGGTAAGGTAGCTTGTCGCTGAATACGTACCTGCATGGATTTGGCAATATCCAGAGCAATTTCATCAAAGACGGCGTTACGTGCCTCATCTTTCTTGATGCGTTTTGCACCCTGAATGCGTTTGCTTAAACGAAATTTGTCCCTATTCATGCAGTCTTCAACTGCGGCGAACAGAGTCTTAGCATTATTTTGATGGTTAGAAGCTGTCAATTTTGTTTCCAAAGCTAGCGGGATTGGTCGGACTAGGAAGGGTTTAATCGATGACCCGACGGTGACTACGCGAATTACTTGAGTTTAACATAGCCAACACCTGTTTGTAGCCTACGTATATGTTCAATCAATACAAAATGTCTCGTCCCCGGCATTTATTGAATGAGCTGTGCATTTTGAAACGAGGAACAAGAATCCAGTTCTAATAATGCCTTAACTACTGACAAAAAGCTTCACTGACAAAAAGAATCACATTAACAAGAACTTTTGAATGTGAAATGCTTCTAATGTTCATGAATATGTACAGATCACCACTGGCTCAGATGCCCATAAATCACCGAGCACTCTTTTCTCTCTGTACTAAAGATCAATCAGGGGCTGTACTAATCAGCTGCCGCGTATCATGTCACGTTTGATGTGTTTGCCTTTTAGCGAAGACAAGCAAACTGTGACTGAGAACTGTATGGGTAACAGAGGGTATCAAGTCGTTTGGGTGTACACTTACAATTAAACCAATAATGGGTATAGGATTTTTCATTATGCTTAATAATTTAGTATCGCGTCTTAAGGAGATCCTCACCGATCCTCAATCCGACGTGGTTGACGATACTGATTACAAAAAAGCTATTGCCGCACTTTTATGTGAGGTTGCAGGCGCTGACCATAATATTGATGAACGCGAACAAAAAGCCAAGATTCATTTGCTGTCCCAGTTAGTTGATATTGAAGAGAACGAGGCTGAGGCCTTACTCGCTTGTTCAATGAGTGAAACTGAAGGGGCAATTTCGCTTTTCGAATACACAGATAAACTCAGAAAATTATCGGTAAATGAGAGATTTGCACTTATCAAGGCAATGTGGACAGTGGCCTTTTCCGATGGCGAACTAGACCCGTTGGAAGACATGGTGATCAGAAAAACATCAGAGCTTCTTTATGTGGATCACAGCATGTTTATTAAGGCGAAACTGGAAGCCCAGTCAGAATCTTAGTTTTGTACCAGTAAGGAATAAATTTTTATATATTGATAATAGTATATAGTTATAGTGCATTAACTAATCAGTTAACTAACGGTATATCTAAAACCTTGATGTCTTCCTAATGTCGATTCTTGACTGCACGAAAGATATCCCATAACTCTCCAAAAAGTAGGTCAGTCACTGCACTAAAGTACGATTGAGAGAGCAAATTACTCCTTATACGATCTTCTCCGATATCACAAAGATTGGCAGTTTGTTGAACAGGGAGTCAGTTATGAATTTTAGAGAGTTAATCATCGCTTCAGCGCTATTTACCACCGCGTTTTTCAGCCAAATGTTGCACGCCCACGAACTCGGTTTTGCCGGACTCCTGTCAAAAAGTAACAAGGGAGTAATACCCAAGCTCACCTTGTCAGCTGGGAAGCCAATTTCTGAAACAGGTAAGATAACGCTTGAGTCAGGTAAATACTATGAGATGGAGATCATTGGCGACGGTTCTGCAGAGTTGGCTCTGAGTGGCTCAGAGTTTTTTCATGCTATATGGGTAGACGAAGTGGTAATAAACGATTTGGAGGTGCGCCCGATAGGTATCAGTAGCATTGAATTTGATGATGCTGGCGAAATGGAAATTGGCTTTGTTGCTATTAAGCCGGGGACATATCGCCTATCGATACCCGGCTCAACAGGTAAAACACAGGGCGTCGATATCATCATCGAGTAAACGTAACCCGGAAAGCTCGACTATCCCTGCCCCCAATAAACTTGGGCCATCAACAGGCAGGGTTTTTAGTTTCAAAGTATGTCAAAGTGGTGATATCACTTTGGTGTGAGTCGATGAAAATCCATTTGAATCAAACGAGACCGTCACCCATGACTGTGAGCCAGTAAATCACCCGTCATTGAAAAGAGTATGAGTAGAATCAAAAACGCTTAGGGCTAAAGAAGAATCGATTTACCCTCAACAACATGGCGGCGCATCTCAACACCAAACACATCGCGGATCACCTCAGGCACCATGACCTTATTGGCGAGTCCCTGCTTTATTATATGGCCAGATTTCATTATCACCACCCTATCTGCCTCGTTCAAACTCTTATTTAAATCATGATTGGCCATTACGATAGTTATCCCCAAATCTGACACTGTCTTGATCAACCGATACAATACGTCCTGCTGGGCAATATCAAGAGCAGAGGCCGGTTCATCAAGGATCAAAACTTTCGCTTCCGGGTTAAGCTCGGGCCAAATCTGAAGGCAGACTCCCGCCAATCTTACACGCTGCCACTCACCACCAGAGAGCTGCTCAGTATTCCGACTCAGCTTATCGTTGATCTCCAACGTGTCGCAGAGTGTCTTCACTACGCGATCGATAATTGTACTGTCAGTTACCGTAACTGCATTGAGACACAGACTCAGGTATTGATGGACGCCAATCGCAAAAGGTGGTTTACCCTGCTGGCTTAAGTAGCCTCTCACTTTAGCTAAATGCTGATTATCAAACTCTGCGATTCTTTTGCCGTCTATCCAAATATTTCCCTCTCCTTCTTCAAGCCCAGATAACAGAGAAAGCAAAGTACTTTTCCCACTTCCATTGGGTCCAAGAATATGAAGAATTTCTCCTTTATTTACCGTGAGATTGACAGGTAATAAACGAGGGGGTAACGAGAGGTCTTCAATACGTATCATGTTCTTCTCAAAAGCATCCAGATGAAGATTGGCGTACCCAGTGTCGTCGTCACGACTCCAACCGGCAGCTCGGTATTACTGATAGCAAGGCGACCCACGGTATCAGCCACCAGCAATAAGCTTGCGCCACATAATGCAGACAGTGGCAACAGAAAACGATTTTCAGTGCCCAAAACTATGCGTAACAAATGCGGGATAACTAAACCGACAAAACCAATCACACCAGCCATCGCAACTGAAGCACCGACTAAAAGACTCACCATAAGAATTAATTGCCACCTGAGACGTCCTGACTCAAGACCCAGTTGTCTGGCCTGCACATCGCCAAGCATCAATAAATCCAGTTTTTTTCCTTGAAGGCATAGCCATGTAAGAACAGGCAGCATCAGAAAACTCAACGTCAGTTGCGACCAATGTACACCAGACAAGCTTCCCATTAACCAGTACATCAGTTGGCGAAGACTAAGATCCGTACTGAAATAAAATGCCCATGTCACCACAGACCCTGATAGGATCCCGAGTGCCACACCGATTAACAATAATCTGGTCGTCGACACAAGGCGTTTTCTCGCCATCAAAACCAAAATTGACGTAAACATGAGTGCACCAGCCATCGCAGCGATAGACATCCAACCAGCCTCTGTATAGCCTGGGAAGACAAAGGTCATCACCACGAGTGCAACACTTGCACCTCCCGAGATGCCGAGGACACCGGGTTCAGCCAGTGGGTTCCCCAACAATACCTGAAGTACGGCTCCAGACACGGATAATGATGCACCAATAAGAATGGCAGCAATAACTCGGGGTAATCTAAGCTCAGTCAGAAACTGATATTCAAGCTCACCATTCGGCGAGAAAGGAAAAATCCAAAGCTCACCCGCTGAAAGTGCAAATAATGCGCTGAAAGATAGAACAAACAGGCTTAAGAAAAGCGCCCACTTCCACCTGACTGAGTGATGATGGACAAGTTGTTGTAATAGCATGGGTTAATGTTCAGGTTTTTATTTGTTGCTCACCTTACCCATGTCCATTGGAAATGAAAAGGTCTAACTCATATCGTCACATAAAAACGTCAGCGACAGTTGGTTTTTGACTTTAGTATGTCTTCATAAAGCAGTCACCAGACTGAGCGCATGAAGTGATAAGCCAGATAAAATGAGATTTTCTAAGCGATGTGTTTAGCGGGGTATTATATCTCAGTGGGTATCGCCAGATTGCAGATGCCATATCTGGCGATATGTAAAAGAGGCCAATCAACCAATGTGCAGTGGACCCGGGTCTGCATCAATATTGACATACAAAGGCTTAGACCAGTCATAACTGAATGACTGAACCATCAGACAAGCCCGCTGACCGTTAGCAACTTTAGAATTTGGAAAAACAACTGCTTCTCCCCCTTCCGCAGCACGATATTCAATCCCGCCTTCCTGTGCCAATAATTCACCCGTGTCAAACTGGGTAAAATTTGCAGCATCATCACTGAATGACAAAGAGAAATGGTCTGTATACTTAGTGATTGTTCGAGTTACCTTGTAACTTTCTAGCCGAGTGGGTTCTTTTTTCAGCAGTGAGTTCTTATCCTGAACCAGCATGTTACATAAGGTTTTTCTCAGTGGTTCAAACTCTGTCATATCGTTCTGATACAGGGGAGCGACTCTCCCCATTTCGAGAGTGGCGCCAATTGCGCCAAATTTTTCACAACTGAACCAGCTAAAAGTTGAAGATGGCGTGCGGCTGAACATAACGGCATTCATCTCAGCATCATCCAGAACCTGAATGAGGGGGCGGATATCACATGGGTGCGATGTGGCAGGAACAACAGCAAACATATAATGCGCAGAATTTCGAATAGCTGAATGCAAGTCGAAATGCCAGCGTTCAGCGCCCAGAGGTGCTGGAGCAAAAAAAGCCTCTACACAATGTTGATAGAGATTAGCGAGTGCCCTCTCCTCATTCTTCTCTTCATTGATACCATTGAACAGGCGATTTAGATTCTCTTCGATAAACCGCGTATGTGCCAGAATGGCTTGGGGGTGGGCAATGATAAGCAACAAACGGACTTTTGGAACTAACTTTCCGGTAATAATGTCTGATGCGAGCCTGTCTACCAGTTCAATAGGTGCGGTTTCATCACCATGAATACCTGAAGAGATGATAATGGATGTTTCACTATCATGAGGGAGAATCTCAAGGACACCATTAGCTACATGACTGATTCGAAGCCCTGTATCGGTTAGCCAGGAATGTGGCTCAAAATGAAGTGGATTGTCCAGCGTACACTGGAGAAAGTGCCCATCAAAAATACTTGCAGTCATTACATCTTCCTTTACTGTCCCTAACCGCGTTCAGGGAACTCTGTCACGCTTTAATGTATGGCAGAATAGCACTTCTTTAGAAACATATCAGTCAGTTAGAGGAAACAAATGAGGTATTGTGCTCATATACATTATACGTAGGGAAAAAGAAAAAGGCGCTGTTATCTAACGTTAAGTGTGTAACCATTCAATCACAAACCGACAGTTCGTGAATAAAAGTCATTTTTATTAAATACCCATTCACACTAGCCTCCCAATAAGAAGGTAGAAAATTTTTTCCGAGAAGATTTGTTTTTACGTGTATGCAGACAGAACTTCAGGCAACGCCTACTTCATTTAGCCAGTTATCACTTATACGTTCCTATCTTGAGTACAAGTGCCGTTTTTGCCTGATTATTTGTATAAATTTTGAGGATTCATGACGATTAATGAAAAGTAGTTAAAATACGCATCGGCAATATTAAGTAACCGGATAAAAGAATAAACTATCTCTAATCTACCGTTCACTTTGCTAATTACCAGCAACATTAAGTCGGGGGAAACAATTTCTTGGAAAGGAATTTTGTATCTATAAATTAGATTTTTTAACGCAGTTTTGCTTATGCCGTTTTACTAAAAGGCAACTGCTTTAGTAGCCGTTTTTACAGAACTTTATTAGGTATAAATAAAGGTTTTTGCCAAAGAAAACACAACAAACACTACAGACTAAGCGCCTGTAGTGTTTGTCAAAATACGGAATTATGATCCTATTTTTGCATTCTCAACACGGGCTTTCAATTTTTGCCCGGGTTTAAATGTGACTACCCTTCTGGCCGTGATTGGAATATCTTCACCCGTCTTTGGATTACGACCTGGACGTTGATTTTTATCTCTCAAATCAAAGTTGCCGAATCCCGACAATTTTACTTGCTCGCCACCTTCAAGCGCTTTACGAACTTCTTCGAAGAACGCTTCAACAGTATCCTTGGCGTCCCGCTTGCTCATTCCCACATTTTCAAACAGGTTCTCAGCCAAATCGGCCTTGGTGAGCGCCATAGGTCATTCCCTCAAGAAATGTTGAACATAAATGTAATACCAATGTATCTACATCACGAATCAGGATTGCTTATTCACTTTAACGCTAATGGCATTATTTAGTGAACTAAACCCTAACTGAGATAAAGTGTATGCCAACTAGCTGATTTGCGCCAACTTTTTTACATATCAATATTTAGAATACTGCTCTGTTTATGAGCCTTTTTACTTTTTTTCATGCATAAAAATGGAGGCATAAACAATATTAAAGAGTGTTAAACAAGAGAATATTTAATATACATGAAACACCATAGAACATATTTTAATCAGATTTAACATTTTATTTAAATATGCCGTCGTGTTTGTGTCAGGTGTTCTGGGCAAAAAAAACAGCCTAGAACGGCTGTTTTTTTAATTTTCTTTGTCATTAATCACGAAGTTGAGCGTCGAATTTCTCGCCAACTACCGAGATCACGGCCTTAACTGCCTCAGAAATATCACTTTCTTCAAGTGTCTTTTCTGATGACTGAAGTGTAAGAGCAATGGCCAGACTCTTGTGGCCTTCCTCTACACCTTTACCCTTGTACACATCGAACAGCGATGCTGATGTGATCAGAGAATGGCCCGTTTCACGGCAAGCAGACACAATGTCATCAGCATTGACTTCATCCGCAACAATAAGAGCAATGTCACGGCGATTCGCTGGGAATTTCGATACTGCCGCTGCTTCTGGGATCACGCGGGTGTTAATTGCATCCCACTCAATCTCAAACACGACGGTACGACCGTTTAGGCCAAATTTCCGCTCCAACTCCGGATGAACAGTGCCGATATGACCAATCACTTTTCCATCGAGTTCAATCGCAGCTGTCTGACCCGGGTGAAGTGCTGGGTGTTTCGCCGCCTTAAAGCTGTAAGACAGAGAATCAGCTGTAAGCTCAAGCACAGCCTCCAGATCGCCTTTCATATCGAAGAAATCAACAGTATTACTTTCAATATCCCAGTGGTCTTCGCTACGTGATCCGGAAATAACACCAGCCAGCATCATTTCCTGACGGATACCATTCTCTGCACTCTGCTCTGGAATGAAGCGCAAACCTGATTCAAACAAACGCACGCGGGGTTGTTGACGTTTCTGGTTATAAGCAACGGTATTCAGCATACCAGTGAGCAGGCTCAGACGCATTGCTGACATATCTGCTGAGATTGGGAACGGCAGAATAATCGGCTCAACATCAGGCACAATCAGCTTCTGTTGTTCAGGCTCGACAAAGCTGTAAGTAATTGCTTCGTAGTAACCACGGTCAACCAGCAAATCACGTACGCGCTTCAGAGGAAGATTCGCTTCTTTATATGTGTTCATTACCAAATCGGCTGCCGGGGCCTGATCTGGAATATTGTTGTACCCATAAATGCGCGCCACTTCTTCAACCAGATCCTCTTCGATCTGAATATCAAAGCGCCATGATGGTGACGTTGCAGTCCAACCCGAGTCAGTGGTCTCAACTGAACAACCAAGGCGTGTCAGTATTTCTTCAACATCATCGTTAGGCACTGAGTGTCCAAGCAGACTGTCCAGCTTGCTGCGACGCAGAACAATAGAATTTGCTGTTGGCAGGTGTTCTTGTGATTCTTCACCAACAATTTCACCCGCTTCACCACCGCAAATCTCAATCAGCAGTTGGGTAGCACGTTCCATTGCATTGTATTGCTGCGCTGGATCAACACCACGCTCAAAGCGGTGAGAGGAGTCAGTGTGCAGACCATAACTCCGGGCACGACCGCGAATAGCATCAGGAGAGAAGAACGCAGCCTCAAGCAGAACGTCGGTAGTATCAGTGTTCACACCTGAATATTCACCACCAAAGATACCAGCGATAGCCAGTGCCTGTTTATGGTCCGCGATCACGAGTGTGTCTTCGTTCAGTTCTGCTTCATTGCCATCGAGAAGAACAAGTTTCTCACCTTGCTTCGCCATACGTGCAACGATGCCACCTTCAATTTTGCTGAGGTCAAACGCATGCATTGGCTGCCCTTGTTCAAGCAAAATGAAGTTAGTGATATCAACAATAGGGTCGATAGAACGAACACCGCTTCGACGCAGTTTTTCTTGCATCCAGAGTGGCGATTCAGCTTTGACGTTCACGTTGCGAACAACACGGCCCAAATAACGCGCACAAGCTTGTGGTGCCTCAATAGACACTGCAACTTTATCTTCGATAGTCGCAGGGACAGACTCGATAGTTGGCTCGCAGACTTCAGCACGGTTCAATACGCCCACTTCACGGGCCATACCTTTGATGCTCAGACAGTCTGCGCGGTTGGCAGTCAGGTCAACGTCGATAGTGACATCATTAAGGCTCAGAAACTCGCGGAAATCAGTGCCAATAACAGCGTCTGCTGGCAGTTCCAAGATGCCATCTGACTCTACGTCTATACCCAGCTCGGTGAAAGAGCAAAGCATACCGTGAGATGGCTGACCGCGAAGTTTGGCTTTTTTGATTTTGAAATTGCCCGGCAATACCGCACCAACAGTGGCAACAGCTACTTTCAGTCCCTGACGACAGTTTGGAGCACCGCAGACGATGTCAAGTAGCTCATCACCACCAACGTTAATTTTAGTCACACGGAGCTTGTCAGCATCAGGGTGTTGACCACACTCAACAACTTCACCAACGACAACGCCAGTGAACTCACCTGCAACTGGGTCGACATCATCAACTTCCAGACCGGCCATAGTGATTTGGTGTGCCAGTTCGTCGCTGGTAACTGCTGGGTTAACCCATTCGCGCAGCCAGGATTCACTAAATTTCATTGATTATTTACCCCGATGCTTACTTAAATTGTTTCAGAAGACGCAGATCATTTTCGAAGAATGAACGCAGATCGTTGACGCCGTAGCGCAGCATGGTTAGACGCTCGATACCAATACCAAACGCAAAGCCTGAATATTTTTCAGGATCAATGTTCACAGCGCGCAGAACATTTGGGTGCACCATGCCACAGCCCAGAATTTCAAGCCACTTACCGTCTTTACGGCGTACATCAACTTCAGCCGAAGGCTCTGTAAACGGGAAGAATGAAGGGCGGAAACGCACTTCAAGATCTTCTTCGAAGAAATTACGCAAGAAGTCACTCAGCACACCTTTGAGTTGGGCGAAATTAACGTTTTCGTCCACCAGCAGGCCTTCAACCTGATGGAACATGGGAGTGTGAGTCTGGTCGTAGTCGTTACGGTATACGCGTCCCGGAGCGATAATACGAAGTGGCGGTTGCGATTCTTCCATAGTACGAATCTGAACACCTGATGTATGAGTACGTAACATCAAATCAGGGTTGAAAAAGAAGGTATCGTGATCAGTTCGCGCAGGGTGATCTTTTGCAATGTTCAATGCATCGAAGTTGTGGAAACCATCTTCAATTTCAGGACCCGTTTTTACTTCAAAGCCCAGCTCACCGAAGAACTTCTCAATGCGTTCCATTGTGCGAGTAACGGGGTGTAAGCCACCGTTCTCGATTCGACGTCCCGGTAAGGTCACATCGATGGTTTCAGCTGAAAGTTTTGCATCAAGTTCTGCTTTTTCTAACGCAGATTTACGCGCAGCGATAGCTTGCTGAACCGCTTGCTTTGCCTTATTGATGCTTTGACCCGCCTCGCGACGTTCTTCTGGTGGCAATTTACCCAGTGCTTGCAGCTGAGCAGTCAGCTCACTTTTTTTACCTAGGTAATTGACCCTTACTTCGTCCAGTGCCACAACAGAGTCGGCCGCATCAATGGCCGCTGTTGCGTTTGACAGAATCTCTTCTAGTTGTTGCATCGTTTCCTCATCTGCCCTATCTGGCAGTATCTTACGGGGAGTAAAAGATATACCAATTCTCACTACACACTGATCGCCGCTCGCGCGAAGTGGATCAATCTGCTGTGGGAATTGGTATTTCACGTAACGTCACATAGTAATTAATCAAAACACTAATGCCAAATTGTATCGGTTGGTTTCTGAGTGTTTTTCTGAAATTTCATCAATCAGAACAAATATCGAGCAAATCCCGCAAGATAGCGCCGACAATGCACGACAGGATAGTGTTTGACACAACTCACTTAACGTTCCCGACTATCATCAGATGAGCAGACGTAACATGGCTGACAAGACTCTCCCTTGAAGAGGCGTAGTGGATTTCATCTACTGTTAACATTTGCCAACCATGAACTCTCAGTGACTCTGATACAGTCGCAGCTTACTTACATCTCTTCTATCTGCCATATACACATAGGCAAGTATTTAGAAAAGTGCGGATTTACCCGCTTCATTTTCATCCACTAGCGAAGTCATTCTGCCTCTATGCATACAGGAAGACACATCATTAACCACTGACAAGTCTACAGCTGAAAATTTTGGTGAATTGGTATTTTATTAATACCAGAAGATGTATTGTTTACTACAAAAGCAGTAATGAAGAATAAATGAATTTCTAAAGGAAATCTTGTTATGAGTCAACCTTATAAAATATGAGACATGGAATTTTAAACTGTTGTTTTTAAAATAAATTAATGTTTGTATTAGTGAGTATTTAATATTCCCATTTATCCAATTAAATCAGACAAATGCTTGATCAAAAAGTCTTGTTAATTCAGAATGGAGTAATGATTTTTCTTTGACAAATCATCGCCATTTGGTATTGAAATAATACCTGTAATGTAAATCTTACTATTCGTTTTTAAACAAGATGAGCTCTAGAGTGAAAGACAGCTATGTCCAGAGATTTATTTATCAATGAAAACGTGCTGCGAAATAAAACAAAAAAAGAAATTCTCGCTGAAAAAATATTGGAGATGATCCTTACTGGTCTGCTCCGTAATGGGGACGAACTGCCAAGTGAACGGGATCTTGCAAACACTTTTGGCGTAAGCCGTGAGACAGTGAGAGGCTCATTAAGCGTAGTGTCTGATCTTGGCCTGCTGGTCGTTTCACAGGGCGCGAAAACAAGGATTAATGCCAGCCCAAAAATCATAGAGAAATGTCAGGAACTGCTGCCTAATCAAGCAAACCTTCAAGTTAACCAGTTTGATATTGATACTGTCTTTGAGACCAGAAAAATTGTTGAGCGAGCTGTTGTTCGTAAGGCTGCACTCAATATTGATAAATCTGGACTGGATCTTCTGAGAAGCCTGCTTATCCAGCAGGAAAGACAGTTCGAGCAGCCAGTACACTTCCAACTCTCTGATAAACAGTTTCATCGCATTATTGCAGAATGCATCCCCAATGAACTGCTTACCAATTATGCGCAAGAGCTTTACTCATACGGCCTGCAGTTTCGTCGTGTTGCCATGTCACTGAGCGGCTCAATCGAGCAGAGTTTCAAAGAGCACACCATGATTTTTAACGCGCTGGAGAAACGTGATCCAGACAGAGCTGAAGAAATGATGATTAATCACATAAATAGCGTGTACGACACAACACTGTTGGCAATGAAAGAGAGAAATGGTCTGAAATAAACCTTAAGCGGAAAGCCCGCACGTGGTTTTCCGCTTATGTCCTACCGATTAAATTTATCCTATTTATCTTCCCTGTAAGGTGTGCGGCTGAATCTGTTCCCCGGATGTCTTCGACTGAATCCCCATATTGCGTGATAAGTATCTATCCAGCGTCGCTGTAGGCTAAAGAGTACATACGAAACCACCATCATCAACTCAATACCAAACAAAAGCAGATAGGCCCATGCACCGAGAGAAAATAGGAAGAAGCCGCTATAAATAGTAAAGTGACTGGCGATTAATATGATGTATCCAGACGTTTTATGGACCCACTCAAACATTCTCCGATATATCGTCATGTTGTAATGGTCACCGTACCATCGGCTTCTTGGTATTGGATAGCCATCATCATCGACAGGCCCACCTTTCGTTCCTCTTTTAAAGCCAGATGTCGCCTGAAGCATTGACATTCCGAGGACAACAAAACCCAGCTTCGCATGAAGTGTAGAGGTATCTATACCGTTGAGTGCAAACATGCTTAAAATGAGAGCGACAGCAGACAGAGCGATGGATATTGAGTGCCCTATCCAGTGCGTGATCCACCAAAATTTGTTATCAAGTTTTACCGGAAAATTTTGTCCCGGCGTTACCTTAAAATAACGGGTAACAGTGATGATCACTGGCGACATAATACCCCATGCCAACACCATTAATGCGGCGTGCATGACAATCAGGATCGAAAGGCGTCGCTCAGCCTGTGAGCCATCGCCAAAGTGAAGTTGTTGTACGCCGAATTCGCTGTGAAAGTTAAATCGCCTGCCATCACCGACAGCCCAAAGGAAGTCAGTATCTTGGTCTAAATTTAAAACTGCATCGGTGGGGTCTGACGTGACAATTGGCCGTTTGAACACCATGACCGTTACCCCGTTTTCACTCACAATCGAAGCATCGTGGATGTTCTGATGTTCATCTTTAGTGATGGATGAGCTAAACCGGCCAGTCATGTGGCTATCCGCCACCTCACCTCTGGTCAGATAACCAATGATGGCGTCAGCGTTAGACATATTTTTGCCAAAACCCAAGCCAATCCACACTTCACCGGGGTGGTAAGCTTTAATATCCAACATGCCATCTTCAGTGACGTTCCAGCACATTGTTAAATCGCTGTCTAATAGTGTTTTCTGATGACTGAAACCATCACAGGAGGATGTTGTGTTGACTTCTGTATGTCCGAACTCACCTGAACTCGCGCTGTAGGCAGGAGATACAACGCACAATAATAAACATGCAAGACTAATCAGGATCGACTGCATTTGTTCCTCCCTCGTCTGTTAAACTCCTAAAATATTTCACCATCGCATCAGCGTCTTCTTTGCTAAGGTGCGACGTAATTTCTTCAACCACCAGTGCCATCTCGCCACCGGTATAATTGCCATCTGGCAGGACGCCTGTCTTAAGAAAATCTAGCCATTGTTTATCTGTCCAATGGAGTGTGCCGTCCACCGTATTCGTGATGTTTGGCGCTGGGTTAAATTCACCCACGGGCACACCTGACATCCAGCGTGAGCGAATAACGCCACCCATAATATCTCGTGGCGAGTGACACTCACCGCAGTGACCAAGCACCTCTGCGAGATACTCTCCCCGCTTTGCCTGCTCTCCCTCAACCTTACTGGTCTTCGGCTCCTCATCCAGATACAAGAGCTTCCACATTCCCATTCCGTATCGAATGCTAAATGGGAAGAGTAAGTCTCGCTCCTCCGCTTTTTCAGCTACCGGGGCGACTTGCGTGTCTATATATGCCTTTAAATCAACAATGTCTTGATCTGTCATCCGTGAGTAAGAGGTATAAGGAAAAGCCGGGTAATAATGCTCCCCATCAGGGCTTATACCCAATCGAGTCGCATCAGCAAACTCCTCTACTGTCCACCCTCCAATACCCGATAGCGTGTCTGGTGTGACATTGGGCGCTACAAGAATACCGAAGGGCGTTCTTAGGCGCTTACCACCTGCCAGCTCTTTCGCCCCCGGCACATGTTCTGTGTGACAGGCGCTACAGCCCGACAGGTGATAAATGTATTTGCCATTAGCAATATCAGGCGTCAGTGAATTGATCTTGGCATTTGATTTCTCCCAGATAACAGTAGGAAACATCATCACAATCAGGCTAAACACCCCTGACAATGTAAGTGCAATACCACTCAATACAAACCGTTTGCGTTGCCATTTGGTCAGGGGATGCAACGCAAGACGCTGAGCTAACCACGACATCTCTACCCCTTCACTGCCCCTGCTGTCATTCCCGAAATAATTTGTTTTGAAGCAACGAAAGTGAAGATGATCGGTGGGATTGCAAGTAATACGCCCATCGCCATGATGGCACCCCAGTCGATGTTGTATTCAGTCAGTGAATTCACAATATAGACAGGTGTTGTCCGGGTGCTTCGGTCAGATATAGCGTTGGCA
Organism: Veronia pacifica; assembly: GCF_001707825.1. Lineage (GTDB taxonomy): Bacteria > Pseudomonadota > Gammaproteobacteria > Enterobacterales > Vibrionaceae > Veronia > Veronia pacifica. The sequence continues at coordinate 64,034 of NZ_LYBM01000030.1, forward strand.
ATCAAAAACTCATTCCACGCAATCCTGAATGTAAAAATGGAGGCAGCAGCAAGGCCGGGTTGAATAACAGGCAGAATTATATGATAAAACACCTGGAAGGGATTCGCCCCGTCCATTCTCGCCGCCTCCTCCAGCTGAATCGGAATCTGCTGGATAAAGCTCTGTAAAATCCAAATGACAAATGGAAGATTCATTGCTGTGTAAATCAGTACGATACCGTTTAGTGTACCGTCTATCTCATAATCAAATGTCCAGATGCCGAATACTGGCACCAATAACACTGCTGGGGGCACCATTCGCATAATCAGGGTTGTCATCGACACCGTATCGCGACCCCAGAAGCGATATCTAACGATGGCGTAAGCTGCCATACAACCTGCCAGCAAGGTAATACCCGTCGATACAATAGCCACGTACAGAGAATTACTGACGTTATTCACCAGCGACCTGTCATCCAGCATGGCTGCATAATTTTGAAGAGTTGGCATAAAAAACCATGCCGACGAATCACTGAGAATATCGACCTTCAGCTTGAACGATGTGACAAACATCAGAATGATCGGACCCAGCGAAAACAGTATCAGGGTGAAGAGTACGAAGTAGTACAATATTGTGTTAGTCGGTATCTTTTTCATCTCGTACCACTCCTTAATACTTTTCAGCTTCCGCTTTTAGTTTTGACTGACGTGTTTCTCTTACTTTGTTGAACGTAAACATGACGATGGTGATGATCAGCACCAGCAACAGCAACATATTCGACAGTGCAGCTGCTAGCCCCAGCTCCTGACTATCGGTAACCGTTTTAAATATCCGCAATGACAGTATTTCGGTAGACAAACCCGGCCCGCCATTGGTTAGAATCATGATCACTTCCAGCACCTTGAATGCATCAATAAGTCGCAGCAGTAAGGTCACCACCAACACTGGCAGCATAAGAGGTATCTTTATATGCCAAATCAAATTCCAACCTGACGCGCCATCCAGTCTTGCCGCTTCCACAACCGAACTAGACAGTGACTGCAGCGCTGCAAGGCATAAGATCATGACAAAGGGTGTCCACTGCCATATATCAGCCAGAATAATGGAGAACAATGACCAGGATGGGTCGGACAGCCAGGGGACATTTTCGATGCCAAACGTGTTTAAAATTTTATTCAGAATACCGAACTGAGGGTTGTACATGTATCGCCAGACCAGACCCACTGCGATCGGCGCTATCATCATAGGCAGGATGAAAATAGTACGGTAAACAGACATACCTCTTATCGGTCTCTCTAGCATTAACGCCAAACCCACACCCAATACCATTTCAAGTGCGACAACGGTAAACGCAAATGTCACCGTGACAAAAAACGATTCGATAAAACCTTCATCGTTCAGCAACCAGATGTAATTGCTCAGGCCAGAAAACTCGGCCTCAGAGAAAGGTTGGCTTGGTCGCCAGTCATAGAAACTGGCAGTGATCATATAACCAACAGGGTAAACAAGAGCAAAAATCAGTATGAGTGCGGCAGGGGCGATGAAAAGATAAGGCGCGCCCTTATTCATAAATCGAATAAATTTTCCTGATGCCTCTTTCTGCGCCACTTCCATATTTGCTGACGACATAA
>NZ_LYBM01000031.1 GCF_001707825.1 Veronia pacifica
ATGGATTTATCCGGCTAGCGCAGAAACAGCGCAGGGATAAAAAGCGATAGCAATGCGGTTTGTGAGTCGAGCGAAGGCGTGTACATCTTTACATAACTGAACGAGAGAGCAAACAAACGCAGCGAGCGGTTTTTATAGCCAGCGGGATAAAGCCTCAAGAATTTGCTTGGCGACCATAGCGTTGTGGACCCACCTGATTCCATGCCGAACTCAGTAGTGAAACGCAACAGCGCCGATGGTAGTGTGGGGTCTCCCCATGTGAGAGTAGGACATCGCCAGGCTTAAACATCGCTTTCATCTTTCTGAGAAAAAGATGAAGGCAAAAACAAATAGAGCAGCGACGATAAGACTTTATTTGTTACTCAGGATTGAGTGGAGCGGTAGTTCAGTTGGTTAGAATACCGGCCTGTCACGCCGGGGGTCGCGGGTTCGAGTCCCGTCCGCTCCGCCACTTTTTCAGAGTGTCAGCTCTTTAAACTGACTACAGGGGTGTAGCTCCAATTGGCAGAGCAGCGGATTCCAAATCCGCGTGTTGGGGGTTCGAATCCCTCCACCCCTGCCACATTCAAAGCCTCAGCAGCAATGCTGGGGCTTTTTTGTATGGGCTTTTTGGCTTCATAATCAAACGGATTGTGAGGCGTCAATACATCTAATACCATGCTCCTTCGAATTTCTTCCCTTATTAAATTACAAAACCCGATTTAAGCATGATCCACAGCATATCTTTTCGTTATTCTCATAATGGATCACCACGCTGAACGAGTTTTGACAGGGGTAAACTCAAAGTGCGGTTTAGGCTACACTACAACATCAAGTTATCCAGAGGTTTACTTATGCCACATTTTCGTTTCCGGGCAATTGAAGAAAAACATGTCGCGACGTTATCAGAGAGTCTGCTCACGCCTTTGCAGCCACTGATGGATTGTCCGGAAGAAGATTTCACTTTTGAATTCATACCCTCAACTTTTTACTTTCGTGGTCAGCAAGGCAATGATTACCCCTTTGTTGAGGTGATGTGGTTTGACCGAGGACAGGAAACTCAGAACCGAGTAGCGAGTGAGGTCACAGTCCAGATAAGAGATCTCATTGGTGATCAAAACAAAGATATTGCAGTAATCTTTAACGCGCTGGTTCCTGCTCAATACTATGATAATGGTAGCCATTATTAATGAGCCGTTGGCGTCGACGCCTTGTGCTCACTGGCATCGTTACTGTGATGTTTGGGGGCATTATTTTGAATCGGCTTTTTGTCATTCCCGATAGGGCCAAACTTTCGGCAACAGGCAGTGAGGTTGAGGCCCAATGCAGGGTTTATCCTTCTGGGTTGGCGATTGATACAGATAAAAGCCTTACTTTGGCCGTTTGGAATATCTACAAACAGCAAAAGCGGGGGTGGAATAAGACACTCTCTACACTTGCTGATGTCAGTCAGCTAATGCTGCTACAAGAAGCACAGGGTAAACCGGGAATGCGTACCTGGGTCAGAACTAATGAATGGCATCATGATCAGGCTTACGCCTTTTCTTTTGCTAATCAAGTTGCGGGGGTAATGACGTTGTCCCGGCAATTACCTCGTGAAGCTTGCGCTTATCTCACGACGGAGCCGCTCTTGCGTTTGCCCAAAAGCGCGGTAAAGACAGTTTACCCTTTGTCTGACGGCCGTCTTCTATCAGTGGTTAATATACATGCAGTCAACTTTACGATGGGGACAGAAGAGTACCAAGAGCAGCTAGATACTCTTATTGAGGCTGTGATGTACTTTGAGGGGCCCATTATTATTGCTGGTGACTTTAATAGCTGGAGTATCAGCAGGACCAGAATAATGAATGAAAAAATGGGATCATTAGGGCTCAAGCAAGTAGGATTTGAACCTGAAAATGATCACAGACTCAGAGTGTTTGGATTCCCTCTTGATCATATTTATTATCGAGGGCTGTTACTGGATGGGGCCGATGTCGTTGAAACTCATACCTCAGACCATTCACCAATGGTTGTAAGGTTTAGAATCCCTCCCAATTAAATAGCTTGCGTTATTGATCTGCATTGCATAGAAAAGAGGAGGCTTTCTGCCTCCCCTAACAATGATATTCTGCGATTATGCGCTCACGTTGTTGATATTGATGTGCAACTTGAGTTTTTGACCGGGCTGAAGATATGACCCCTTTCTTAGTGAGTTCCACTTCCTCAACTGTGTCACAGAGACTTTATATTTTGCAGCAATACTGCTCAGCGAGTCGCCACGTCGAATCTGATAGGTGATGGTCTTTATTCTTTCGCCACTTTTCGCTTCTTTCCAAATCACCAGTTTTTGCCCGGGTCTCAGAGTATCCTTCGGGCTCATACCATTCCAGCGAGCTAAGGTTTTGTGAGAGACCTTATACTGGCGACCGATTATCCAGAGGCTTTCACCGCTTTTCACTGTATGTTTGAGTTTGTAGTTGCCATGCGACTGACTGGTGATTTTTGCCAGTCTTTGCGGAGCGCTGAAGGTATAGTGTGCCTCATCCTGGATGGATTTTGGAATGAGAAGGTGCTGACCGGCACGTATACGTGTACCAGAGAGTTGATTAGCACGCTGGATGATTTTGACCGTAGTGTTATTTCGTTGTGCGATGAGCCCGAGGGAGTCGCCGCTTTTCACCTTGTATCGAACAACCTGAACGCCACGATTTTTATTTTTTGCCAGCTCACTATTAAATCTGTCGACTTTTTCTAGGGGTAACAAGAGATGGTTTGGTCCCTCAGGCGCTGTTGCCCAATGATTATAACCGGGATTGAGCTGCTGTAGTTTTGAAAGCGTTAACCCGGCATAGTTGGCAGCTAAAGCGAGGTCCATCTGCATTTGAGGCTCAATCTTTGTCAGAACAGGTTTGTTATCAATTGCGGGTAACGATAAGCCGTAGTGCTCTTTATTTTTTACCAGATCAGCCAGCGCAATAAGCTTGGGTACATAACCTCGTGTTTCCTTCGGAAGATCCAGTGCCCAAAAGTCGGTCGGTTTTCCTGCCTTTCGGTTATTTCTCATTGCCCTGAAAACTCGCCCCTCGCCAGTATTGTAGGCAGCGAGAGCTAACAGCCAGTCACCATCAAATTTTCTATTGAGATACGCCAGTAAATCGAGAGCTGCATCTGTTGATGCCTCTATATCCCGTCGACCGTCATACCACCAATTTTGTGCTAAACCGAAACGTTTTCCTGTTTCGGGAACAAACTGCCAAAGACCTGCGGCACGGCCGTGAGAATACGCAAACTGATCGTAAGCACTTTCCACCACTGGCAGCAGAGCCAGCTCAAGCGGCATGCCGCGTTGTTCAATTTTTTCGGTGATCATATAAAGGAACGGTTGGGCCCTTGCTGACACCGTTTCCATATGGGTTGGTCGCTTCAGATACCAGTTTCGGTAGTACTTAACCCGTTTATTCTCAGGTATATCAAAATACAATTGCATGGCAATACGCTGCCACACGTCTTCTTCCAGTTGAGGTATGGGTTTTGCGGGCTCAGTGACCTCTGGCGTAGTGACCGTTGTTGCTACATCATTGTTAGCCGTTGTCTCTTCGACAGTTTCAACTTTGTTGGAATCAGACGTTTCCGTCTCGGTATTAGTCGTATCAGGAGTCTGCACGAGGCTACAGCCTGACAGTACAATAAAACTCAAGATCAGAAAGCGGAACTTCATTGTTAGAAAACCTTTAATATTCCCTGATTGGGGTGAAAAGTGTTTGTTCACAAAAATTACACCATTAAAAATTGTCTTTCCAGAGACGTAATTCTGTGAAGGTTTCAAGTTCATTGGTGACGGGTTTTCTGTTATTGACAGAAAACATGACATCCCTGTTATCGCACCTTAGGAAAGGATTGATTGCTTTTTCAACACCAATTGTTGTTGGTATTGAACTCAGTCCATTATTGCGGAGCTCATTCACATTTTTTTGGTAATCGATGAGCGCTTTATTGCCATAATCGACGGTTGTGGCAAACCGCAGATTAGAGGCTGTGTATTCATGAGCGCAATACACTTTCGTTTCATCTGGCAAAGACTTCAGCTTGTTCAAAGAGCGAAGCATTTGCTCCGGCGTTCCTTCAAATAATCGACCGCAGCCACCAGAAAATAGGGTATCACCGCAGAATACTTTCCCTGCAGTGAGATAAGCAATATGTCCGCGAGTATGACCAATAACGTCGAGAACATCGAATGTTTCGCCGAGAAGGTCAATGCTATCGCCCTCAGTGAGGGTGTGGGTCAGACCTCGGATATTCTCTTTTTCAGGCCCGTATACTTTAATCTCAGGCCAGCGCTCCGTCAGTGCGTTGATTCCGCCAGTATGGTCTGCATGATGGTGGGTAATCAGTATCGCAATCAACTGCAAAGACGACGCCTCGAGGCACTCGATCACAGGCGCGGCATCTCCAGGATCAACAACAATGCACTGATTCTCATCATTATTTAACAGCCAGATGTAATTGTCAGTGAATGCAGGTATGCTTGTTACAGATAGCATTATTTTTCTCCAGCTGTACGCATTATTACTTATGAAACCAGCACGTAGTCGACGTCCACTAGAATACCCTTATACATGGGAGCAATTTGCCCATGGCGAATGGGCGTGCAGACACATCCAATGCCGCTTGGACGAATGGTTACCAAAGTTTTTTGGCTACCATCTTTTGAAGCTTGGTGGCCTGAGCTGTGAACTCGCAAGTGGTCATTGTAACATTCAGCATCAGATTTGCATCGATAAGATCAATCCCTTACGCACACTTGAGGCCAACGGCTATGAACTTCCATTTGTCGATAAGGCGTTTGATGTCTGTGTGTTGGCTAATCAACTCGACTATACCGATGACCCCCATCGCCTACTGCGCGAAATTGACCGTGTCATGATAGACGATGGTTATGTGATTATTACCGGTGTTAATCCCTGCAGCGTTATGGGGGTGGGTCGAGTGCTTCCCTGGCGAAAGGGACACCTGCCATGGAGCGGGCGAATGTTTACTCCGCTCCGGGTCAAGGATTGGTTGGGTGTTTTAAATTATGAAGTGGTTGAATTGTCCTGTTTTGGCCTACTGCCGACGACCAAAGATCGCATGAGCGGTATTTGGCTAGAGACGTCATTTTCAGGGCTTTTACCTGCCATCGGCTCGTTGTATTTTATTGTGGCTCGAAAGCGCACTTATCCTCTGAAACCGATAAAGCCAGCCTGGAAACTGAGAAAAGGCTTTTCTCCTGTCGGGGTTAACTATCGTACCCGGAGTGAAACTGATGCAGCCTAATCACTTTTCCTGCTGATACCCTGTGTCATCCTTCGATGGCGAGCCTGCTGCATCTCTGGCGAGAACATCACATCTCTCATTTTCCGGGTGTCCGGCATGTCCTTTCACCCATTCCCAGTTAACTTGATGGCGTCGGGTTTCTTCATCCAACTGCTTCCATAGGTCGGCATTTTTAACTGGCTTTTTATCCGCAGTTTGCCAGCCGCGTTTTTTCCAGTTGTGTATCCACTGCATGATTCCCTGACGAACATACTGACTATCTGTGGTTAGCGTTACACTACAGGATTCTTTCAGGCTAGCCAGCCCCTTTATTGCGGCCATCAGCTCCATGCGGTTATTCGTTGTCATCATGAAGCCCTGACTTAATTCCTTTTCGTGTTGCTTGTATCTGAGTACAACACCAAATCCACCGGGCCCGGGATTACCTAGACAAGAACCATCCGTGAAAATTTCTACCTGTTTGACCATATTTGTTAATATCACTTTTAATTAATCGTCCAGTCTTACATAAGTGTTGCCATGAAAGCCAGCTACGACAGAATTATCGTACTCGATACGGAAACAACCGGAATGAACCGGGAAGGGGGGCCTCACTACCAAGGCCACAAGATCATTGAAATCGGTGCCGTTGAAATTGTTAACCGCAAACTGACCGGCAACCATTTTCATGTGTATATCAAACCGGATAGAGAAATAGACCCTGAAGCTATTGCTGTTCACGGTATCACTGATGATTTTCTGGTTGATAAACCTGAATATCACGAAGTACATCAGGAGTTCCTTGAGTTCATTAAAGGTGCTGAGCTCGTCGCACATAATGCTCCCTTCGATGTCGGCTTCATGGATTATGAGTTCAGTAAGCTAGATTTCAATGTGGGTAAAACCACTGATTTTTGTCATGTTACCGATACACTGGCGATGGCGAAAAAGTTATTTCCGGGTAAACGAAATAACCTTGATGTTCTCTGTGACCGCTACGGAATAGATAATTCCCACCGTACTTTGCACGGCGCACTGCTCGATGCCGAGATCCTTGCAGATGTGTATCTTCTGATGACGGGAGGCCAAACTAAACTTGCGTTCTCCGAGTCTGATGGATCTGGCGGGGAAGCAGGTGGCATCTCAATTCGCAAAGCTGACAAGACAAAATCGCTAAAGATCATAGCCGCGTCTGCCGATGAACTGATAGAACATGAGGCGCAGCTGGATACGATTGAGAAAAAGGGTAGCTGCCTTTGGCGTATATAGGGAGAGGTTATGAGTTATCGTTGGACAACAGGCGTTGGTTTAGCATGTTGTCTTACATTTTCTAATTACACTGGCGCGGCGATACCTGCTGAGCCGGTGGAAATGAACATACTCGATAATCGATTTCGCATTGACCCGACGATGAGTCAGGTCACTTTCGTGATCCGCAGGGAGAGTGAAAGTAAGTCTGTTGTTCTTGTCCGCCCTGATGGCAAAAAATACTACAAATCACGCCATCCCGATTACGTATATTGGCAGCAAACAGTAGACATGGATATTGTTTCCATTTCTAACCCTATGCCCGGTCCATGGCAAGCGATTGGCAAGGTGTCTTCTGATAATAAAGTTCAGATAATGACGGATTTGAAGCTGCATATTGATGACTTCCCTTCGACCCTCTATGAAGGTGAAACGATTAAGATGACAGCCCGGATTTTATTAGACGGTAAGAAGTATGTGCGTCGTGATTTCATCAACAAGGTGGCGCTGAAAGTCTCTTTGGTCGAGGTTTTCGATGATACAGATTCACCGGAAGAGGAAGAAATCGCAGATGAGCCAAGAACCTTCTTACTTGGCAGGCTTAAAGACGATGGTAATGATTTTGATGAAATGCCACGTGACGGTATATTCACCGCAGAATTTCATATCAATGTGTCACCCGGTAAGTATAAGCTGAGAGCCGAGACAGGCAATGGTATTTTCTTCCGTGCAATAGAGCAGGACATTCTTGTTTATCCAAGCCCTGTGATGGCCGTCTTCAAGCAGAGTCGACGTAAAATCAATCCGCACCTTCTCCTTATTGAGTCAGACTCTGCCAGTATCCAGCAGGGGTCTTTGGCAGTGCATGCTGAATTTACTGACGACAAAAATAAAGTCAGCCTCTTTCAGGGCAATGCGGTGCAAGGCCTCAGCTATCTCGAAGTCAATGTCACTAACTTCGAAACACCCGGCATCCATAAATGGCAGGCGTGGATCTATGCGACAGACAAAGTTTCTGCCAGACCTCTCATTTTCCCTGTCGCCGAGCAAACCTTTGAAGTTGAAGATTTTGCTGTGCTTGAACAGGCTCGAAAAGAGAAGGAAGCGCAGGAAGAAGCTCAGCGTCTGGCTGAAGAGGCCGCAAAAATTGAAGAGAAAAAAGCAGCCGATAAGAGCACTGCATTAATTACCATTATTGGTGGCAATACTCTGTTGCTCATCCTGTTCCTGACTGGCTGGTTTGTTATGCGCAAAATTAAAGCCAAGAGGCTGGCGGCAGAAGAAGGGGACGATGGAGAGCTTCCTGGAGAAGATGAACCCGCTACTGAACCTGAGGCAGAGGATAATAAAGCGGCCTGATTGCCTCTTAGTGTGGAATTGGAAATAAAAAAGGAGAAGCAGATGCTTCTCCTTTTTTCATTGTGGCTTTCTAGAGCCAAGTCAGTGCATTATGCAGCTGTGGTTGTCTTCTTGGCTCGGGAGCGCGTTGCTTTGACAGGCTTCTCTTTTTCTTCTCCATCTTTGCCAGTCAGACCTGCTTTCAGGTAGTCAGAGTTGAAGTCGTCAACATTGATGACTTTCAATCGGCCCACTTCAGCGGTGCGGAGTATTTCAGCTTCGCTCTCAGTGATAGCGTTAGCCTCAAGACCGATATCTGCCAGCTTGTCCAAGAACATAAACGGATGTTTCTCTCCGGTAGCCTTCACGATTTTCGCGTGAATAGGCTCAGCTTTCAGGATCTCAAGGAATGCTTTTTCCAGCAGTCCGAAGTTATTGAATTCAGTTGGCTCTCTGAACTGGTTGAATCCAATACGGTCACGGGTCGCGCCCGGAGTCTGAATGATACGTGCAATTTCACCATCCAATTTATCGCTGGTTGGTTTACGGCTGGTACCAAATGGGAACAGAAGCACTTTCAAAGGAACGGCGACTGCACGGAAGCTGAAGTTATCTAAAAAGTCGATAATCGCTCTTTCAGCTTTGTACAGCGCATCTTGACAGCCCCAGTGAACCAGTGGCAGGTCGTCTTTCTGATAGCCTTCATCTGCATAACGCTTCAGGATAGCCGAAGTGATATACAGTTGACTTAAGACATCACCAAGACGAGCCGACGTACGCTCTTTACGCTTAAGGTTACCGCCCATCGTTGCCATCGCAACATCAGTCAGGAAAGGTAACATCGCACTGTAGCGGTTCATCTGCTGGTAGTAGCGCTTGGTTTCATCTTTACGCGGCGCTGCAGAGAGTCTGCCGTCTGTCAGGCTGAGCCAGATAGCACGAGACATATTGCTAAATACAAAGCCAATGTGTCCAAAGAAAGCACTGTCGAAATCTCTCAACGATTTGGAGTTGTCGGCTTCTTTTGCTGCGTTCATCTCAGCAAGAACATAAGGATGGCAACGAATTGCACCCTGACCAAAGATAACCAGACAACGGGTAAGAATGTTTGCACCTTCTACCGTCACAGCAATGGGTGCTGCTTGGTATGCACGGCCTGCAGGGTTACTTGGACCAAGGCAGATACCTTTACCACCAACAACATCCATAGCGTCCACGGCGAGCTTCTGAGCACGGTCAGTGGAGTGGTACTTCATGATTGCCGAGATGACAGAAGGTTTTTCACCCATGTCTATAGCAGCCAGTGTCAGGCGGTTCATAGCATCCAGAACATATGCGTTACCACCGATGCGTGCCATTGGCTCTTCGATACCTTCCATTTTACCGATAGGCAGCTTGAACTGGCGTCTGATGCGTGCATAAGCACCTGTTGCAAGTGCACCAGTTTTTGCACCTGATGCAGCGGCAGCAGGAAGCGTGATAGCGCGGCCTACTGAGAGACACTCAACCAGCATACGCCAGCCTTGTCCTGCCATTTTTGGTCCACCAATAATGAAATCAATAGGAACAAAAATGTCCTTACCTTTCGTTGGACCATTCATGAACGGCATGTTCAGCGGGAAATGACGACGGCCCGTCTCAACACCCTCAAGATCCGTTGGTATCAGAGCACAGGTGATGCCCAGCTCTTTCTCGTCACCAAGAAGGCCTTCAGGGTCTTTCAGTTTGAACGCAAGTCCAAGTACAGTCGCAACAGGAGCCAGCGTGATATAACGCTTGTTCCACGTCAATGACATACCCAGAACTTCTTTGCCTTCCCACATGCCTTTACAAACGATACCTTCATCAGGGATTGAACCTGCGTCAGAACCCGCTTCAGGGCTTGTCAGCGCAAAACATGGGATTTCTTTACCTGCAGCAAGGCGAGGCAGATATTGATTTTTTTGATCTTCAGTTCCGTAGTGTTGGAGCAATTCGCCCGGACCAAGACTGTTGGGTACACCAACGGTGGCGGCCATTACACCCGATACTGTGCCAAGTCGCTGCAGCACGAGAGACTGAGCATAGGCTGAGAATTCCAGACCACCATATTTTTTCTGGATGATCATTGCGAAGAATTTGTTGTCTTTCAGGTATTGCCATACTTCCGGTGGTAAGTCGGCACGCTCGTGAGTCACTTCCCACTCGTTAACCATACTACACACTTCGTTAACAGGACCGTCAAGAAACGCCTGCTCTTCCGCGCTGAGACGAGGAGCGGGTACGTCGTGCAGTTTATTCCAGTCAGGGGAACCGCTAAATAAATCTGCGTCCCACCATACTGTACCTGCATCAATCGCTTCCTGCTCGGTACGCGACATTTCTGGCATTACAGATTTGAAGGCTTTGAGCACTGGCTTGGACAACCAGTTTTGACGAAAAGATGAAACATTCAGTAATACAGCTACCACAATGAAGGCCAGCCAAGCGGCCTCGCCAACAATATCCAGCATCGAGCCAACGAAAAGCGTCGCTGCCGCAGCGGCGGTAAACAGCTTCAAACTCGCTTGATGATAAGCCAGTGTTGCTAATACCGCGATAAAGGCGATGACAAAAAGGGCTGTTTCCATACTTTTTTCTCCTAATTCACGCAACCCAAAACAAAAAAGGTAAGAGGTCATACCACTTAATTGTAATCAGTTTTTTACGTGAATGTAAAACCCCAAGTCGATGAACTACGCCTCATTAATGAGAAATTGTTTTGTGAAATTGGACGAGTACGTCTGCCTATACCAGAGTGAGACTGCCTTTTTGTCGCGGATGAATAAAGGACTATGTGCGCTGTACTGTCGACAGTGATCTCGGTTTACAGGTAAACTTCAGGCAACACGCATGTCGTCTCATACTACATGCGGCAAATGTATATCAATCGAGTATTTTCCATGTACCAAGATCTTATTCGTTCCGAACTTAATGAAGCCGCTGAGGTACTCAATGCCTTTTTGGCAGATGAGAAAAATATTGCCAACATTGAGGCTGCTGCAAAGCTGCTGGCTGACTCATTCAAAAATCGTGGCAAAGTACTGTCATGTGGAAACGGAGGCTCACACTGCGATGCAATGCATTTCGCAGAGGAACTGACTGGGCGCTATCGTGAAAATCGTCCAGGTTATCCGGCCATCGCTATTTCTGATCCCAGCCACTTATCTTGTGTGAGTAATGATTTCGGTTACGAATATGTTTTCTCTCGTTACGTAGAAGCGGTAGGTCAGGAAGGTGATGTCCTGTTCGGTCTGTCTACGTCAGGGAACTCCGGCAATATCCTCAATGCGATTGAGGCTGCGAAAGCAAAGGGTATGAAGAGTATCGCTCTGACTGGAAAGGATGGCGGTAAAATGGCGGGTCTTGCTGATATTGAGATTCGGGTTCCTCATTTTGGTTATGCTGACAGAATCCAAGAGATTCATATCAAGATCATTCATATCATGATCCAGCTGGTCGAAAAGGAAATGGAAAAGTAAACCTCTAACAAAATAAAGACACGAGGGAACATGTGCGAATTACTTGGCATGAGTGCCAATGTTCCAACTGATATTTGCTTCAGTTTCTCTGGGCTGATTCAGCGCGGCGGGAAAACAGGGCCTCACCGGGACGGCTGGGGCATCGTTTTTTATGAAGGGAAAGGGTTTAGAACATTCAAGGACCCCAACCCTAGCTGCGATTCTAAAATAGCGCAGCTGGTACAAAGCTACCCGATTAAAAGTTGTGCTGTCGTCAGTCATATTCGTCAGGCAAACCGGGGGGAGGTATCGCTTGAAAATACCCACCCGTTTACCCGAGAGATCTGGGGGCGGTACTGGACCTACGCTCACAATGGCCAGCTGACGGGTTATGACGTGCTGGATACAGGGCATTTTAAACCCGTAGGCGAAACAGATAGTGAAAAGGCGTTTTGTTGGCTGCTGAGCGAGATAGAAAAGCACTATCCTGAAAAGCCGGATGATATGGCAGAGGTGTTTGCATTTATTGCCACCCGCTGTGACAGACTGCGTGAGTTGGGCGTCTTTAACATGTTGTTCAGCGATGGCGATTATGTCATGACATATTGTACCAATAATCTTCACTGGATCACCCGACGTGCGCCGTTTGGTAAAGCCAGTTTGATTGATGATGATATGACAGTTGATTTTCAGCAAGAAACGACACCGAACGACGTGGTCACTGTTATTGCGACGCAACCACTGACCAATAATGAAAACTGGCACAAGATGTCAGAGGGTGAGTATTGCGTTTTTCACCTTGGTGAAGTTGTTGCAACCAATCAAGATGAATATCAGGTCAAAGAAGACGCTTAGTCTTTTGACGTGTTGGCCAAAAAGAAAAAACGCGCTAAGTGCGCGTTTTTTTGTTAACTGCATTATAGTCGTTGTTGATGGCCTAATCGGCCGCATAACCCGAGGTGCCGAGCACCTTTCCGTCAAGCACCGCATTACCGTCTTCCATCATGAGTCTTTCACGACAAAACCACTGCACAGCCAGAGGGTAAATTCTAACTTCCTGATTTTGGACTCGCTGATGGAGAAGGCCAGCATCGTCATCAGCAAAGACAGGCACTCTCGCCTGAATAACAACAGGACCGCCGTCAAGTTCCTCGGTGACAAAGTGCACTGAAGTGCCATGCTCGGTATCACCCGCGTCGATAGCGCGCTGGTGGGTGTTAAGACCCGGATACTTGGGCAACAGGGAGGGGTGAATGTTTAGCATCCTTCCCTGATAATGTCTGACAAACTCAGGCGTTAGTATCCGCATAAAGCCAGCAAGTACGACTAAATCTGGTTGATGAGGATCAATGGCCGCCATCAGTTCAGCGTCAAACAGCTCCCGAGTTTTACCTTTACTCAGCACAACCTGCGCATCAATCTCTGCTGTTCGTGCTCTCTCCAGTCCGAATGCCTCTGACTTGTTGGAGATCACCGCAACGACGTCAGCATCTTTATGATGGCATTGGTCAATGATGGCCTGAAGGTTTAACCCGTTTCCTGATATCAGAACAACAACTTTCTTTCTCTCAGTCACGGATTTCGACCTGCTCTTCACCCTGTTCAGCCTTAGCTATATGGCCTAACAGCCAGGCTGTTTCGCCTTCCGCGTTGAGTAAAGTAATCGCCTTTTCAGCTTGCGCAGCAGGCATTGCAATAACCAAACCTACGCCACAGTTGAATGTACGGTACATTTCATGAGTATCAACGTTACCGTTTGCCTGCAGCCAGTTAAAAATGTCAGGCCACTGCCAACTGTTACCGTCAACGACGGCTTTAGTGCCTTCAGGCAGCACTCGTGGAATATTTTCCCAGAAGCCACCGCCAGTAATGTGAGAGATTGCGTGAACGTCGCATTCTTTCATCATTTTGAGTACGGATTTTACGTAGATACGGGTTGGGGTAAGCAGTTGCTCCGCCAGAGAGGTACCATTAAGGTCGTCATCCAAGTTAGCACCGGAAACTTCGATGATTTTACGGATAAGGCTGTAGCCATTGGAATGTGGGCCAGAGGAAGCCAGTGCGATTAGAGCATCACCTTCAGCGACTTTTGAACCATCGATGATGTCTTCTTTTTCAACGACTCCGACACAGAAGCCAGCAACATCATAATCTTCACCATCATACATACCCGGCATTTCGGCTGTTTCGCCGCCGATCAGTGAGCAGCCTGATTGCTGACAACCTTCGCCAATACCTGTCACAACATCTGCTGCCGTATCGACGTCCAGCTTACCTGTCGCATAATAATCGAGGAAAAACAGCGGCTCAGCGCCCTGTACGATTAAATCGTTGACACACATAGCCACCAGATCAATACCAATGGTGTCGTGTTTTTTCAAATCCATTGCCAGACGTAGTTTTGTACCAACACCGTCGGTGCCAGAAACCAGTACTGGCTGTTTATAACCGGCTGGGAGCTCGCAAAGTGCTCCGAATCCACCAATGCCTCCCATTACCTCAGGACGGCGAGTCTTTTTTACCACACCTTTGATTCTGTCGACCAACGCATTACCTGCATCAATGTCAACACCTGCATCTTTGTAGCTAAGAGAAGAGTTATTACCGCTCACTGAAGGATCCTTTACCAGTTGGGACTAAAAGCGGCGCCATTTTAACAGCGGATAAGACAAAAGGAAAACGTTTGCGTCATCCGTTCTCACAGACTGCGCAGAGGTTAATATGGGCAGGTATCCGACTGAGGTTTCTCGTGTATAATGCCTGCGGTTTAAATTAAGCAGGAGTTTGTGATGAAAATCGTCGAAGTGAATCACCCACTAGTGAAACACAAAATTGGTCTTATGCGAGAAGGCGACATCAGCACCAAGCGTTTCCGCGAACTGGCGACCGAAGTCGGCAGTCTCCTGACCTATGAAGCGACGTCTGATTTTGAAACCGAAAAGGTGATGATTGAGGGCTGGAATGGCCCGGTTGAAGTTGACCAGATCAAAGGTAAAAAAGTCACTGTTGTGCCTATCCTGCGTGCCGGTCTTGGTATGATGGATGGTGTTTTAGAGCATGTACCGAGTGCACGTATTAGTGTGGTTGGTATCTACCGTGACGAGGAAACACTGGAGCCAGTCCCATATTTCCACAAACTGGCGAGCAATATTGAAGAGCGCATGGCGCTGGTGGTTGACCCGATGCTAGCGACGGGTGGCTCAATGATCGCGACGATAGACTTACTCAAAGAAAATGGCTGCGAAAATATTAAGGTGCTGGTGTTAGTTGCTGCGCCTGAAGGCATTGCGGCTCTTGAAAAAGCGCATCCGAATGTAGAACTATATACGGCCGCCATTGATGAGAAACTAAATGATAAGGGATATATTGTCCCGGGTCTCGGAGATGCGGGCGATAAGATCTTCGGAACCAAATAAACCACATTCCATTTAGTGCAACGAACAATAAAAGGGGCCGTTAGGCCCCTTTTGACATTATTTACTCAATACAACAAGAATCATTTTTTTGTCTGAGCTTGTTTTACAACGTCGTTCTCGCCCATTTCGTGTGGCAGGATCAGATTCAAAATAATGGCGACAATGCCGCAGAGGCTGATGCCCTGGAGGCTGAACTCGCCCACACCGAAGGCCATACCACCGATACCAAACACCAGAGTGACTGCGACAATCACTAGATTGCGCGATTTTTGTAGGTCGACTTGTTTTGCGATCAACGTATTCAGTCCAACGGTTGCAATCGAGCCGAACAGAAGGATCATGATTCCACCCATCACAGGAACGGGTATGGTTTGCAATATCGCCCCAAGTTTACCCACAAATGCCAGCACAATTGCCGTCACCGCTGCCCACGTCATGATCACTGGGTTAAATGCTTTGGTCAGCATGACTGCGCCTGTCACCTCACTGTAAGTGGTATTCGGCGGTGCGCCCACCATGGATGCCATCATGGTTGCCACGCCGTCTCCAGCTATCGTGCGGTGTAAGCCGGGTTTTTTGAGGTAGTCTTTTCCCGTCACGTTTGAAATCGCCAGCATATCCCCAACATGTTCCACCGCAGGCGCAATCGCTACTGGGATCATGAATAGGATTGCGTTGATATTAAATTCAGGCAGGGTGAAATCTGGTATCGCTAGCCAAGCTGCCTCCTGTACTGGGGTGAAGTCAACAACACCATAAAACAGGGCTGTACTGTAGCCAGCGATAATGCCTGATAGGATAGGAACAAGTTTGAAAATCCCTCTGGCGTAAACGGATATCACAATAGTCGTCAGCAGGGAAACCAAGGAAATGGCCAACGCCGCCGAGCCATCAACCAATTGAGCGCCACCATCGCCTGATTTACCCAGCGCCATATTAACAGCAGCAGGAGCCAAACCGAGGCCTATCACCATAATTACCGGACCGACAACCACGGGGGGAAGCAGTTTATGGATGAAGTCGACTCCGCGCACTTTTATCATTGCACCCAATAAAACATAGACAACACCTGCTGCCATCAGGCCGCCCATTGTTGCTGGTATACCCCATGCCTGAACGCCATATAAAATGGGCGCGATAAAAGCAAAAGATGATGCAAGAAAAATAGGTACTGAGCGTTTGGTAATAAGTTGAAATAAAAGTGTGCCAACGCCTGCACCAAAAAGCGCAACATTAGGATCGAGTCCTGTCAATAATGGAACTAATACCAGTGCACCGAATGCGACAAACAGCATCTGTGCCCCTTGGAGGATTTGCATCATTTACCTGCTCCTTAAAAAAATCGCGGAATACTATCACACAAGGTGTGTGATTACTTTCACGGAGCGGGGGATTTCCATGATCTGGAGCATTCCGACAATGATTTGCATACGAAGAATGCACATTGGAGTGCTTCGAACGCATTTTCCCTGTTTTGGCATTGCTGAGTGATCGTGGTTACGATTATGATCAGAGTCAATCAAAAAGACGAACGGCACGGATATGTTAAGGTTACTTGTTTTAATTTCGACACTTTTTCTAGCTTCATTCACCACTTTTGCCTCATCGCTCTACAATGCAGAGGTGATGGTAGAGGATAGCGATGCAGCTACTGAGCTGGCAGCAAAGCAAAAAGCTATGCTGGAGGTGTTGGTAAGAGTTTCAGGTCAGTCAGAAATTGTCGATAATCCTGTCGTCAAAAAATCTCTGGGTTCGGTTGATACGTTTATTTCCTCAGTCGGATATGGGGAAAAGAACGAACAGAAGACACTAGTGGCTGGTTTCGAGAGCAGCAAAATCCGTGCATTACTGATTCAGGCCGATGCCACCCTGTGGGGAGAGCCGCGCCCTTACGTTTTGTTCTGGCTCATTGAAGACACGCTAACGGCCGTAAGGTGCTTTGGGAGCAATCTGAAGACGAAAAAGTTGCTGTGATTAAAGCAGAAGGCGAGCGAAGGGGATTGCCCGTTCTTGTCCCTGTTGGTGACTTTGATGACGTTGTAAACGTGTCGCCACCGGATATATGGGGTGGTTTTGTTAACCCACTGAGCGACGTCAGTGAGCGATATAACCCTGATGGCGTTGTTCTGCTCAAAATCCGTCGGAACCGTGTTGATTGGCAACTATATCCAAAGTTTCAGGATATGAAGTACTCAGCGCCGATTGAGGGAAGCGACACTGGAGACATCAATGGCGTACTGGCTAATGTCGTTGATGCCATCGCCGATCAGTACGCGAGCCGCACAGCCGTTACACTTGGTGGGGACGCCAGTAACACCACTTTGCTGTCGATCACCGGATTACAGTCATCAGAAGATTACTTTTCCCTTGAAAGAACGCTTGAGGGCCTGAACTCTATCGCATCTCTTAAGTTGCAATCCTTATCGCAAGGAGAGGCGATATTTCAAATCAGCCTGCTTGGTACAGAAGAAGTATTTAACAATGAATTGATGGTTGACCGTCGTATTTCCAAAGGAAGCGCGGAAACCGAAATTGTTGACGGTCGGGTGGTTCCTCTCAAGCTGAATTACCGCTTTCGTGGCGTAAGCAAGGTTCCCGCTCCAGCACCGAGAGCACCTGAGGCGGAGACTCCAGATAATGAGGAACCTTCTGCTTCAGAAGATATTACCGAATCAGAAAACACGGTTGAACAAGCTGTGCAGAGCACGGCTAATGTTGGGAGCGATTCCGAGCAGGAACAAAACTGATTGTTTCCCTTTGCTGTGTTTGATGAAATTCAGCAATAAAATATTGATATAACGCAAACGAAAAAAAAGCAGGCAAATGCCTGCTTTTTTTATTTTTATATGTTTACGAGTTGAAGCTTAATTAGATGACTCGAAAAATGCTTTCTCATCTTTTTCTACCTGAGAGAGTTTTTTCAGACCCTGACCCAGCTCGCGGCCCCTAAGTTTGGCAAAGCGGACATTCGCGATAAACGAAATACTGGTGAGTACAAGTTCAAAGACTGCCATGAGTTGTTTTCCTTCATCAACCCAAATCATGGTTAACGCATGGAGAAAGTAGAACATCAGGATAAAATTAGCCCAGGCATGCGTGTACGGTTTACCCTTCAAAATTCCAACAAGGGGCAGTAACAATGGAAGCAACCAAGCAACTGTCATCCCCGTCGGATTGATATCCGGGTGAGGAAATATCACGCTGTGCCAAAGTGCCACGAGGGCAATCATAGCCAGGTGGGCACCAAGAGCAATGAACCTGAGTTGTCGGACAGTCAACCTGTTACTCCTTTTCTAGGTCTTCAATTTCTAAGTCTTCAATCGCTCAGCAATATTGGCAAGACGTTTGCCAGCTGCAAGAGCCAGTGATTTTTCCTCGGCGGTCAGAGTGCGCTGACTCTCAGACGTAAGATGAGACGGGCCGTAAGGCGTACCACCTGACGAGGTAGAGTGTAACGCTGGCTCGCTGTGAGGTAATCCGACAATAACCATTCCATGGTGCAACAAGGGCAACATCATGGACTGAAGAGTGGTTTCCTGTCCGCCATGCATCATAGAGCCAGAGCTGAACACCAAGGCGGGTTTGCCAATAAGTGTGCCAGAAAGCCAGTCTTTGCTGGTGCTGTCTAAAAAGTGTTTTAGTGGCGCTGCCATATTGCCAAATCTGACCGGACTCCCCATCGCAAGCCCGTCACACGCTTTGAGATCAGAGAGAGTGACCAAAGGATCATCGGGCTGCCCTGCTGATTTGGGCGCAGTGCTGCCGTACGCAGGTAGGTCTGGCACCGTTCGTAAAACGGCCTCTGCCCCCTCAGCCTCAAGTCCCCTCGCGACCATTCTCGCCAATTGCTGCGTACCGCCATGGCGGCTGTAGTAGAGTACCAGTACTTTAATCATCACAGAATTGTTAGAACCTGTTCAGGTGGACGTCCCATTGCTGCCTTATCATTAGCGACGACGATAGGCCTTTCAATCAGTTTTGGATTTTCAGCCATGGCTTCAAAGAGCTGCTGATCAGTCACATCGTTTGCGCCAAGGTTAAGAGACTTATAGATATCTTCTTTGATGCGCATCATGTCTCGTGGGGAAGCGTAACCGAGCTGTGCGTAAAGCACTTTCAGTGTGTCAATGGACAGCGGCGTCGTTAGATATTTAACAACATCGGCTTCAATCCCTCTCTCTTCAAGAAGAGTCAGCGTCTGGCGGCTTTTTGAACAACGTGGATTGTGATAAATGGTGACGCTCATGGTTTTTCCTTATATTCTCAAATCTTCTTTCTCAGCTTACGCTGGTCAACCGTAGGGTTGATCACTTACTCAGTGAATCAAACCGTAGCTTCTGTTTTCTAAGTTGGTCGATACGGGCATCATACCTTGCCTGATTCAGACTGCCGAGTGGCACCATTTCACTTGCCATGCTGTAGTTGTTAATCGCCTCATTCCAGTTTGCCCTGAGGGCGAATAGCTCAGCCTGAGCAGCCAGAGAGCCATGACGAATCCCGCTCTTTTCATACGCTTCTTGTAACATCAGCCACGCATTGATGTCGTCGGAGTGATGGTAACTATACTGCTGCAGTTTGCTGATGGCAGGCTTGAACTGGCCGACTTTGATCTGTGCACTGGCCAGATTCAGAATCAGCACAGCATTATCCGGGTTAACCTCTAATGCACTCTCGAGCCTTTTAATCGCTTGGTCTGTTTTCCCCTGAGCCAGATCGAAGTCTGTCATTGCGTCAATATAAAACAAATTTTTAGGCTCAGCTTTGTAAAGTGGCATGAGTAGTGCCTTAGCCTCTTTGAACCTGCCTTTATCAATATTTATGATAGCTTTGCCGTATTGTAGCGATGGTTTCAGCGAGTCAGGCGCGACTTTCAGCTTGCGGTTAAACCAATCAAGTGCCGATTTATGATCAGTGTAACGTGCTAATATCCGCGCTCTGGCGAGCTGATAATCAGCTGACACCGACAAGGATTTTTTAGGGTAACCTCTGGCTCTTGCTCTGGTGTCAGATACCCTTGCATCTGGTAGCGGGTGTGTTAGCAGGAAGTCTGGCGGAGTAGAGGCATAGCGATATTTGTCAGCCAGACGGTTAAAGAAAGTTGGCATTGCATTGGTGTCAAACCCGGCACGAGCCAGAATATCTATACCAATGCGGTCGGCCTCTCTTTCGTTGTCGCGGGTGTAGTTAATTTTACTCTGGATATTAGCGGCGGCTGTGGCATGAGCGGCGGCAATCCCAGCTTCTGGTGCAGCAATAGCTAGTAGTACTGATCCGACAGCAGCGGCAATAGTCAGCGGAGAGCGTCTTGCTTGATCTTCCATCGCCCGAGCCAAGTGGCGTTGGGTCTGGTGCGCTATTTCGTGTGCAACAACTGAAGCAAGTTCACTTTCACTTTCTGCATAAAGAAACAACCCAGAATGAAGCGCGATGTGACCGCCGAAAAAGGCGAACGCGTTGATATCACTTTTACGAATTAACAAAAAGGAAAATGGGGTTTTTACATCGTTTGCGCTGCCGACCAAACGACTCCCGAGATTGTTAACATAATTTACTAAAAGTGGGTCTGAGATCATGGGTTGCTGAGCACGCAAAATACGAACAAACGCGTCACCGTATTCGATCTCACGGTCGATAGTTAGCGTGCTTGCCGCCGCCGTGCCTAAGTCCGGTAATGAGTAGCCAATGGTCGAATCATCAGCCAGTGCTGACGAGCTACTCAGAAAAGCGCCGAAAAGAAGGTAGGCAAGTGATTTACTGACTTTTAGCATAACCTGAAGATGAAACCTTTGTTAAAACATAGGATGTAATCAAATAGACACTTAATTGACGTCAGGGTTTCTTTGGTGTTCCGACTTTTGTCCTTTACAATGCAAATGATAATAGCGAGCAGCGAAACATAATGGAAATTCAATCCCTTGATTTAAGAGATCAACGATGTCCAATGAGCCTTCTCATGGTGAAAAGGGCGAGTGCTATGTTAGAAAAAGGGCAAAAACTTGAAATTATGTTATCCGACAAAGCTGCTGAGGCGGATATTCAACGATACCTGCTGAGTAACGCTTTTCTGGTATCAAAATCAACTGACGCTGTTGCGACAGTCTTATTAGTTATCAAACAGTAAACGGGAAGAAGAATGTTTGAAATGCTCAGCCGTTGGTATAAACGACGGTTTTCCGACCCTCATGCGGTGAGTCTGGTCATGTTACTCATCACCGGATTTATTATTATCTACTTTTTTGGCAGCCTGTTAACCCCGCTGCTGGTGGCTATTGTTATCGCGTACCTCTTGGAGTGGCCAGTCAACCGGATGATCAGTCTTGGTCTCAACCGGTCTGTTTCCGTTTCTGTGGTGTTATTTCTCTTTGCTGGCGTGATGTTAATCGCGTTTCTGGGGCTAGTTCCGACTATCTGGACGCAGGTTGTCAATTTGATGGCCGACCTGCCGAAAATGTTTAATGGCCTGCAAAGCTACGTTTCACAATTACCAGAAGAATATCCAGATCTTATTCAACCTCATATGGTTACGACACTGATCGATACCATGCAAGATAGAGTACTTAAATTAGGTGAGAGTGTAGTAACAAGTTCTTTATCTTCACTGGTGAGTCTGGTTACCGTCATGATTTATCTGATACTGGTGCCGCTGCTCGCTTTCTTTTTACTGAAAGATAAAGATCAGATGATGTCAGCATTTTTTCGGGTGCTGCCCCGTAATCGGCGATTGACCGACAAGGTGGGCGTCGAAATGAATATGCAAATCACTAACTACATTCGCGGCAAAGTGACTGAGATCATGATTGTGGGGATTGCTACATATATCACCTTCTCCATTCTCGACCTCAGATATGCCGCGTTGCTGAGTGTTGCAACAGGTTTGTCGGTATTGATTCCTTACATCGGCGCTGTTGCAGTGACTGTCCCAATTTTCTTCGTCGCCCTGTTTCAGTGGGGGCTGACGCCGGAACTGGGTTACATGATGTTGGCGTATGGTATTATTCAGGCACTTGACGGTAACCTGTTGGTACCTTTGCTTTTTTCTGAGGCGGTGAACCTCCACCCAGTCGCAATTATCGTTGCGGTATTGTTTTTCGGTGGTTTGTGGGGGTTTTGGGGGGTGTTCTTTGCCATCCCACTCGCCACACTGGTGAAAGCTGTCTGGAATGCGTTTCCGACACCAGATATGGAGGAAGCCGCCGAGTCATAACGGTTATAGCATCTCACATTAAGGACTGCTCTGTACTCACGGAGGTTATGGAGCAGGTTTTACACAATGTGCGTGTCAAAGAGAGCATAAAATTGGAAAACACACATCCTATTGGCGAAAATTCTCAGGCGGATTTTCGTGTTGGCATAGTAGGCGGTGGTATTGCTGGGTCTACAGCTGCCCTTCGTTTATCAGCACTTGGCGTCAAAACCTTGCTATTTGAAGCCAGTGATCACTTAGTAAGTGGTCCCCCGATTTGTCACCTCCATGCTGGTGGTAATTTATACAGGGAAATCAGCGAGCAGCAGTGTCTCTCGCTACTCGAGCAGTCCATTAATCTGGTTCGTGCTTATCCAACGTCAGTTAATCGAAGGCCTACAGTTATCGCTGTGCCTCTCGGTGACGAAGGGGAACCTACCGATATTCTTCCAAGGCTAAATACTTTGCGTCAGCATTATCAGTCGCTTGTCAGCAACGATGCACGTAACAATGTCTTGGGCAATCCGGACAACTACTATCGCTTATATGATAGAGAGCAAATGGAAGCTCTGGCTCAGCAGACGTTGCCAGAATCCCCGCAGTCGCCAGACGACTGGATGATACCTGTCGCCAAGTTTATGTCGCTCGATAAGTTGAAATACCCCGTTGTCTTGGTTGAAGAGTACGGTGTGAGTGTGTTTCGTTTATCGTCTGCCGTAAAAATCGCCCTTGCCAGCCATACCACCTGCCAAGTGAAGGTTAATCACTCGGTCAGTGATATCGTTGAAGATGGGGCAGGGTGGCAAATTAAAACCCGCGATAAACAAGGCCGCTTAAACAACCATAAAGTAGATTTCGTCATTAATGCCAGTGGTTTCCGAACGGGTGAGGTCGATAATCTGGTAAGAGCGAGTAAGAACCGGCTCGTAGAATATAAGGCGGCGTACGTCGCCCATTGGCCTTCGCAACGCGGCCAGTGGCCTGAAGTGATTGTGCACGGGAAGCGCGGAACACCGAAAGGCATGGCTCAGCTTACCCCCTATCCGCAAGGTTTCTTTCAGCTGCACGGCATGACACAGTCAGTGACCTTATTTGAGGGCGGTTTAGCCCAAAGCACAGAGCGGGACGCACAACCTCGATTACCTAATAACCTCATCAGCAAAGTGACTGAGGCTGGGACAACGACGAATTGAGAGTCAGAACAGAGCGTGCAATTTCACACTTTGCTCAATGGATGCCTGTGTTCGAAGAAGCTGAAGTGGGCGGAAAACCTCTATGCGGAGCACAACAGATACCTGGCACCGACCCCAGCCTTCGAGCTGCTGATACCTCATTTATTGGTAACAACTATGCGAGAATGGAAACGGTGAAGGCGTCGTCTGCGTTGGTTGCAGCGGATAAAATCGTTCGTCATCTTAATGGATTGAAACTCGTTGAGCTTTACGACGGATGGGAAGACCCTGCGAATTTATCTACCTCATCCCTCGATGCAAAAGAAGTGGTGTCTATAGCCCGTGGTCTTGCCACGTCCCGCGGTTATCCGGATGCATTAGCTGAGCCGCTACCTGCCTTTTAAAGATATTTATCTGATATAAAAAACCGGCGAATATGCCGGTTTTTTTAATTAAAGCTGAGTATTACGCGTTTTCTTTGAGGTAACTGATCACAACATCGTGGTGATCTTTGGTTTTAAACTTATCGAAGACATGTCCAATGTTGCCTTCTTTGTTTACCAAAAAGCTGATGCGGTGAATGCCATCGTACTCTTTGCCCATAAACTTCTTGAGGCCCCAAACGCCAAATGCGTCGGCAACAGCGTGGTCTTCGTCACTCAACAAAGTAAAATTCAGTTCATCACGCTCGGTAAATTTTGTCAGACGTTTTACTGCATCAGGGCTGATGCCTAAAACAACGGTATCTAACGCGTCTAGTTCTGCTTTGCTGTCACGCAATGAACAGGCCTGAGTTGTGCAGCCGGGAGTCATGGCTTTAGGATAGAAGTAAACCAGTACGTTTTTGTCACCTTTAAACTGGCTTAGGGTTACGTCGCTTCCATTTTGGTCCTGAAGCGTAAAATCAGGAGCGGGAGTGCCGGCCGTCAGGGTTTGCATATTCTTTCCTTATTGTGTCTTTTTGAAGTTCTAGTGGACTGCTCTTCATTGATTAAAGAACAAGCGTAAGGCCTCAACCTTGCCAGTTTCAATACGTAGACAGTGACAATAACGCTCAATGAGACGGTGATCAACTACGCAAAGCAAGGGTTTACTTACCGAGCCCACGCTTGTCTTTGACCAGCGGCATAAAGTACCATGAAGAGACAAATAAAAGATTGGAGTAAAGGCATGTTTTCAGGAAGCATCGTTGCGTTATTGACACCAATGGATTCGTCAGGGGAAGTCGATTATACGAGTCTTAAGAAATTGGTGGATTTTCACGTTGACGCAGGGACTGATGCGATTGTTGCTGTTGGCACAACGGGTGAATCAGCGACAGTAACAGTTGAAGAACACATTAAAATTGTCCTGAAGACACTGGAATTTGCTGATGGCCGGATTCCTGTCATTGCGGGAACTGGCGCTAATGCGACGCATGAAGCAATCACCTTTAGCAAAATGTTTGCGGGTTCAGGTATCGCAGGCTGCCTGAGTGTCGTGCCTTACTACAATAAGCCGTCTCAGGAAGGCCTCTATCAGCATTATAAGGCTATTTCAGAGTCATCTGAGTTACCACAAATTCTTTACAACGTACCTGGACGTACCGTTGCAGACATGTTGCCTGAAACAGTTGCACGTTTATCTGAATTCGATAATATCGTCGGCCTTAAAGACGCCACGGGTGACATGAGCAGAGTGAAGCTCCACCGTGAACTTTGCGGCGAAGATTTTGTCCTACTCAGCGGCGATGATATGACTGGGCTTGATTTCATCGCTGAGGGTGGACACGGCGTGGTCTCTGTGGTGAATAATATTGCAGCTGCGGATATGGCTCAAATGATGAAGCTCGCACTTGCAGGTCAAATGGACCAAGCAAGAGTGATTAACGAGCGACTGATGCCTCTGCATAAAGAGCTGTTCGTTGAAGCAAATCCGATCCCTGTTAAATGGGCTGCGCATCAAATGAAACTGATTGATAATGGCACCCTCCGTCTGCCGTTGACAGAGCTGGACAACACATTCCAGCCAACTGTTATGCAGGCACTTACTCAAGCCGGAATGGTATAGAGGATATACTCGCCGATGAAATCCATGTTTAAGCTACCTGCCAGCGCATTAATAATATCTCTGGCAGGTTGCGCGGGTGGTGTTGATACAAAACATCAGGCCAAGGATGATTTTTCTTATCTTAAAACGCCACCACTAATCGAGCTAACGCCGCTGCCGGACCAGAAACCGTCCCAGCCAAGTATCTTTTCGGTGCCGCAAGGTAACTTCCCGGGTGATTTTGGAAGCCGGGTTGATATAAGACCACCTCTTCAGGTGCTGGGAACTATACCGGGCTCAAGAATAAAGAACGACGGTCGTGGTGTTACCGTGTGGGTAGATACCGAGAAAAAATCTGATCGTCTCTGGGATACTGTGACCAGCTTGGCCACAGACAAAGCGTTTCCTGTCGTCAGTCAGCAAAGCGAAACTATCAAAACAGACTGGATAAGTTGGCCGGATTCGGGTTCACTGAAAGTGAAGTATGAGGTTGACCGACTCTCTGCGAACAAGCGTTACGGGCTTAGTTTGACCGTGACGGATTGGCAGGGAACCCCTGATGGCAAGGTACCCGATAAGAATGTACGCCAACGCTACAATGCGACTATGGCCAATTTGATCACTGAAGCCTACGACAAGAACGTCCGCATAGAAGCTCGCCAGCGAGCGGTTGCGATGAATAAAAATATCCCCATGACCTTGGGCAAGGACCGTGGTGGATTACCTGTTATTATTGCCAGAGCGCCTTACGATATTGTTTGGGAGCGTTTGCCCGGCATACTCGAGTTGATAGGTTTTAGTGTCGAATATCGTAATCGTTCACAAGGAACAATTAACGCTGAGTTTGAAGCACCCAACGAGCAACTATGGCAGAACATAGGTGATAGTGAACTGGAATTTAAGCGCAGTAAGTATGTACTCTTGCTGGGTGATCTTGGTAACCGTACATCAATCAACGTGACTGATGCGAAGGGCAAGCCAATCAGCGAGCAGGCACTGTCTAACTTGGTACCAGTACTTTCTGCTGGTGTCAGCCGTCAAAGTGACGGGAAATAATTTACTGAGGACGCAATAGCGTCCTCTATTTTTATCGCCTTATTGAGGGATTTGGGTAATGGAAAAACGTGCCGAGTTGTATCGTGGCAAAGCGAAATCAGTCTTCACTACTGACGATGAGAATCGCTTTATTTTGCATTTCCGCAACGATACTTCCGCATTTGATGGAGAAATCATTGAGCAATTGGACAGAAAAGGCGAGGTGAACAACAAGTTCAATCACTTTATTATGACCAAGCTTGAAGAGGCGGGTATTCCGACTCAGATGGACTCACTGCTTTCTGACACTGAAGCGTTAGTGAAAAAGCTGGACATGATCCCTGTTGAGTGTGTAGTGCGCAATGTCGCAGCAGGTTCGTTATGTCGCCGACTGGGTGTGGAAGAAGGTACTGAACTGACGCCGTCAACGTTTGAACTCTTCCTGAAAAATGACGAACTTCATGATCCAATGGTGAATGAGTCACTTTGTGAGTCGCTTGGCTTTGCATCTCAAGAGCAATTGGCTGAGATGAAGAAGAGAACCTATGAGGTAAATACCGTTCTTAAAAAGCTGTTCGATGATGCTGGTATGATTCTGGTTGACTATAAACTTGAGTTTGGTGTCGATGTTGATGGCAATATTGTTTTGGGTGATGAATTCAGCCCTGATGGCTGCCGTCTCTGGGATAAAGATACCCGTGAAAAAATGGACAAGGACAGATTCCGTCAGGGGTTGGGTGGTGTTGTCGAATCCTACATTGAAGTCGCGCGTCGTATTGGCTTGGACTTGAGTTAACGCAAGAGATTTTTTTACCACGAAAAAAGCAAACGTTTGCTTTGTGTTGAAGATAAAAAGGCGACCTCAGGTCGCTTTTTTTAATGAGGAAAAACAATTAGATAAATGATGACTCGTCGTCGTCCTTATCATCGTCGTTCTTTTTTCCTGATTTATCCTGCTCTTTTTGAGTTGGCTTTTCTTTGAGACCAAATTTTGCATTGGCGGTATATTTGAGGGCCATGATATTTCCCACCACAACAGCAACAACGATGGCAATGATCACGTAAGGGTTGGTGAGTAAGTCCATGTTAATACTCGCAGATGTTACTGATATAACGAGAATATATCGAATCTAACTCGGAGACGATAGTTGCATTGCCCAGTACTGCGCTTTCCGACAATACATGGGATAACAAATCGGGGGTTAGCGCCTGAAGGTAAGGAAATGAAGTCGCCTTATGGCTGATATGCCAGGGCTCGCGGGCTACGCCGCCTAAATCTTTCTGATAAGGCCTGAAAAAGCCAAAGCGTTCAATGTTGCTGTCTAACCATAGCGAGAACGCTGCCTGATGACCGTCATCGTATTCCCACGGCTCAAGTTTCAATCCAGTTTCTTTTGGTAGGAGATTCTTTGCATAGACATCGACATCTGTTCCCCAATGGTGTCGGCTGGCACCGGGAAGTGCAGACCACCTTAGTATGGCATGGATCTTTTCACTGTCTGTGAGAAGAGATGGATCGATGACAGTGCCCGCATCATCAAGAATGGGGCGTCTGCCATCAAATTTACTGTTCCAGATCAGGCACTGTCGATCGAAGTCTCTGAAGCTGCTGGCAATAGACAAGGAGAACCCAGCATTTTCAGCCGCTTCGCGCAGCATAGCGAAGTCGGCAACAACGTGGTGGTTCAACCAATGGTCGCCAACTTGCGTGAGGTGTGCAGTGTCTCGTCCGGTCAGTGCCGCTGGAGTCATATTATCTCGTCAGTGCTTTTTCGAGGACCTTCTGATACATATCGGTCAGTTTTTCTAAATCTGCCACTTTCACGCACTCATTAACTTTGTGAATTGTGGCATTGACCGGACCAAGCTCAATGACCTGTGTACCCATCTGAGCGATAAATCGCCCATCAGATGTACCGCCTGTGGTCAGTAATTCTGGTTGGCGACTGTTTACTTCAGATACTGCTTCAACCACTGCATCCAATAAATCACCGGTATCGGTGAGGAAGGGCTGGCCACTTAAGATCCAATTGAGGTCATATTCCAGATCGTGTTTGTCCAAAATTTGGTGAACACGCTGCTTGATCAGTTCATCTGTCAGCTCTGTACTGAAGCGAAAGTTAAACTGTACCTGTAATTCACCCGGGATGACGTTACCCGCACCTGTACCTGAAGATAGATTTGGGATTTGAAAACTTGTAGGAGGAAAATATGCATTTCCCTGATCCCACTCCATAGCAGCGAGTTCAGTGAGGGCGGGCAGGGCTTCATGAACCGGGTTTTTCGCCAGTTGCGGGTAAGCAACATGTCCTTGAATACCACGAACAGTGAGTTCACCAGTGATCGAGCCCCGACGTCCGTTTTTGACTACGTCTCCTACTTCAGCAGTACTGGAGGGCTCACCCACGATGCACATATCAATGATTTCATCACGCGCCATCAGCGTATCAACAACACGCGTAGTACCGTTGATGAAAGGACCCTCTTCGTCAGACGTAATGAGGAAGGCGATAGAGCCATTATGATCTGGGTTTTCAGCAACAAATCGCTCGACCGCAACCACCATTGCCGCTAATGACCCTTTCATATCCGCAGCACCTCGACCATACAGATAGCCATCGGTGACAGTGGGTTCAAACGGTGGTGTGTTCCACTCGCTTAACGGCCCGGCGGGTACGACATCTGTGTGTCCGGCAAAGGCAAACAATGGGCCATTTGTTCCGCGTCGTGCCCAGAGGTTAGTGGTGTCCTCGAATACCATTCTTTCTATCGTGAAACCCAACGCTTCCAGTCGGGCAATCATCATTTCCTGACAGCCTTCATCCTCTGGGGTCACTGAGGGGCGGCTGATCAAATCCTTGGCTAGAGACAATACTGCGCTGTCTATCATTAAGGTGTCCTTTCTACTAATGAAGCATGTTTAATCAAAAATCACTTGGTACTGCTCGGGCTTGAATCCGAGGTAATAGTCGCCATTGTGTTCGAGTAATGGACGTTTAATCATTGCTGGATGAATGAGCATTAGTGCAGCTGCATTGTCCTGATTAAGGTTGTTCTTTTGTTCATCACTTAACTGGCGGTATGTTGTGCCACGTTTATTCACCAGTGCTTCCCAGCCTAGTGAATCAATAAATTTCTGGACCATTGCTTGGTCGATGCCGTCTTTACGGTAATCATGAAACACGAATTGTTTTTCTTCCGCTTCAAGCCACTTCAGCGCTTTTTTTATCGTGTCACAATTTTTGATCCCATAAACCACTGTCGCCATCTGCTGTGTCTCCAATAATGCGTTTACTTTGTGGAGCATAGAGTGACACTGCGTTAGCTGTAAAGCAAGAGAGACAGCATGGCAAGCCTCTTCCTATGTTGCTATCAGATATACTGATTAGGTGCAGCAAAATTAATAACGTTACATAACAGGCACGAAAAGTTTGAGCAAAGTGTAATTTGTTACCGAGCTGAAATGCTATCTTAACGGAGTAATTATCGGCTTTGAGACAGTGAAATAAGTATGGAAATGAACCCTGTTTTTGCTCGCAGACTTTATCTGGCCTACCTTGTGGACAGCCTCGAGAAACCCAACGTACCTGCATTGATAGAGATCACTGGCTGGCCGCGCAGAACTATTCAGGACGCCATTAAGTCTTTGCCAAGTTTTGGTTTTGAGTTGTCGTTCGTGCAGGACGGGCATCGTCATAACGATGGCTATTATCAGATAGAAGGATGGGGGCCAATTGACAGACAATGGGTATATGACGCAAGTAAGTCACTGGCCCAGCAGTTCGAAACTGCTTAATCAATCTGATTCTTTTCTACCAGCGCCTCGCGAAGCCTTTTCGCCCTGTTGCGGTTAGCACCGAGGTCGGAGTAGCCGACGCGAGATTCAGATCTGACAATCAGCTGATCATCTCTTATGCGCACTTCTAAATCGTCGACAAAACCGAGGATAGGGCTGGAGTACTCAAATCTTGCATAATTCTTTTTCCACTCGGCAAGTTTTGCTCCAGGAAGTGAAAGAGCGGCTTCCGTTATCTTCTCCATCGTTGCTTCGCTGGTGAGCACGTATGGCTCCAAGAAAAAGTTGTCGCGTACATCTTGAGTAGAAACACAGTTAGGGCTACTTCCACAAGGCTGTAGGGATCTATCTTCCACTTCTGTGACACCTGATGAGCAGCCGGTGAGGAAAAATATAGCTGCTGAAAACAACGTGAGTTCAATTCGGAATAGAGTAGGTGTCATTTCATTTACCTCAGATACATTAAACCGTTTGTTATGCGGCGGCACTATTGCTACCACTTTTCATCAGACTATCTTCTCTTTTTACATCCAGTAGTGCCTTCCATTTATTAACAGCTTGAGGCAACACA
The DNA here is from genome assembly GCF_001707825.1 of Veronia pacifica. Lineage (GTDB taxonomy): Bacteria > Pseudomonadota > Gammaproteobacteria > Enterobacterales > Vibrionaceae > Veronia > Veronia pacifica. The sequence goes on from NZ_LYBM01000031.1 coordinate 30,520, forward strand.
GGCGTATCTGTGTACCGTGATGTACCAATAAGTTCAGTTATATGTATCTGTTTTCCTTGCGCGGTATGGCAAACAGCACGGGCATGAGCAATACAGTGCAGTCCTTTATCGCTGACAAACTTGTGCTCAAAGTACATATATTTCTCATCCCAGCCAAGAAGTTGTGTTTCTAAAGTGAATTTACAGAGAGGGGGGATGCTCTTGATGAATGTAAATTCGCTGGCATTGACTGAGAATTTAAGATTTCGTCTAAGCATTTTTGACAGGGCGCCAACTTGGGCAAGAAAATTAGCTCGACCAATATCATTGAAGGAAGAATAGCGCGAGTTAGTAAGGTGAAAGTAGATGTCGCAATCTGTTGGCAATGCCCGAAAGGACAACGTAGTTTTATCGAATGCATCAACCCTGTTTGTTTTGAATATTCGCAACATAACCACAAAGATTAATCGAAAAATAAGATTCATACTTCATTCCCTGACTGTTTTTCACTCAAGGCTATCAGAGGTCATACCAGTGAGCAAGTTCGGGTTATGAACTGATCTTCTGACTGATTGCGTTGGTGAGATAAAATTACAGCGCAAATCTGAATGTTTACTGTCTTTCGCTGTCACATTTAATATCTTGTAAATAGTGGTTTTTTAGGAAGGTAGGCTGTTCTGCTCTTTTTATAACCCTACTGATAAAATACTAAAATCCGTGATCTTGCTGCTAGAGTGGGGCACCGCTCTTTGAATCAGCCCTCACATTTCTCATTTATGACTTTGCCACCCGGCAGTTTTTTGACACAGTGCCTGCACAAATGTTGTTTGCGTGGGAACAATCCGTAAATAGCAAAAAAATGGAAAGCGATATGCTACTCGATAACCCGGATCATTTTGATCAGCATGGAAACAGAAAAGCGCCTTGGTTGTTTTGGTTTGCCACTGTATTTCTTGCACGCGCATGGTGGATTTTTGTTTTTGCAGGTGCCAGCCGTGGTCAAGGTGAGACCTTACTGAGCCTGTTTTATCCTGACAAATACGCGCTCTATACCGGGTTTGTCACTGGGACGCCTGCACTCTGTTTGATGTTGCTGGCGGGCAGTCAGCATCTCTTTCCCGTGTGGTTAAAAGCAAAGTGGCAATATCTCTGGTGGTTACTCCCGGCGAGTTGCCTCGTTGATTTAGCGATTCAGGTAAAGCACATGATGATGCTTCATTGGCAGTTTCAATGGAGTGCTGCTGTCACCCTTGTAGTAGGGGGCTGGGTCACTTTTTACCTTTTGAAGAGTCGTCGAGTAAGGCTGCTCTTTTCTGTCCCGGAGTAGAGAATCATTTATGAATGACTGGAAAAAAGGTTTCGTACTTTTTAGTGCCATGCTCAGTCCTCTGGCGATGGCAGACTGGCAAGTTGATATTGCCTTTGAGTTTTCAAGAAAAGGGAAAACCCAAAGTACTGAAACGTCAGTATCACTGGTACCCGGTGAGGAGACCCTGTTGTTCGAGGTCAACTCAGGAAGAACTTTGATTGGAAAAGCTGAGCTTATTGATGTAACCGCTGATGAGGTCAGTATCGCGATGTTGATTCAGGAGCAACTGGATGACGGTGCGAAACGGACGATTATGTCGCCGGTAATGAAAACCGGATTGAACATTCCCACCTCTTTTGACGTGAGTGATAGTCAGTCTGAGGAATTTGCTTCGTTAAAGATTCAACTGACATCAGTATAAAGACACACAAATTATCAATCCGAAAAGTCAGCATTGAGCTGACTTTTTAATGCCTGTTTAATCCCACGTACATAGCCAACGACTATCTCTTTTTACTCCTATCTAATACTTAAAAACATTAATTTACTTGTGGTTTTATGTGTCAGATATTAAGTTAACCCCGTGTGATCTGATGACCTCCATTTGGCCGATTTTACGGGTGCCATGTTTACTGTTATTCCTCTTTCATTGCGTGATTTCTTTGTGCTGAAGAATGCTTTTACTGACATCCTCATTATATTTGCTGAGTCTGGAATCTTCAGGTTACTGGAGTAAACCCCTGATGGGGCGATTATTTTTTTGGAGGCTTTTGTGGAAAACGCTCAAGGTGGCATTGTGCCTGAAGCAGGTGCATTTGCGCTGTACGCATTAATTAAAATAAAAAAAGACACGTTAAAGGTTATTGACCGATGCTGCGACTTGGCATCACTGGCAGCTGATATTGCGCATTCGCAACCCGGTAGCCAGTTAAAAGCTGCCGTCTCGTTCAGCCCAGCTGTATGTCAGTCGTTATCACTGAGTGTGCCTGATGATTTTTCAGCATTTACGTCGTTAGGGAAAAAAGATGCTGTTGCTCCTGCGACAGACTGTGATGTTCTCGTTCATATCCACTCTGAGAGACATGACCTCAATTTTCATGCGCTCCGCGCGCTTCTGGCACCCATTGCCGATGAGGTCACCGTTATCGATGAAACATATGGTTATCGCTATCTGGATTCTCGTGACATGACTGGCTTTATTGATGGCACTGAGAACCCTAAAAAATATGATGCGAGAGCTGATGTGGCGATCATCAAAGAGGGTGAGTGCACAGGCGGTAGTGTTGTGTTGCACCAACGCTATGTTCACAAGCTTTCAGCCTGGGAGCAGCTTGAAGTCGATAAGCAGGAAAAAATTATTGGCAGGACCAAAGCTGACTCGATTGAGCTCAGCGAGATGCCTGTTGATTCACATGTTGGCAGGGTCGATATCAAAGAAAAGGGCAAAGGGCTAAAAATAGTCCGTCACAGCCTGCCTTATGGCACGGTATCTGGTGAGCACGGTCTGCTATTTCTCGCTTACTGTAACAACCAACACAACCTTGATGTGATGGTTAAAAGCATGTTTGGTGAGAGTGATGGTAATACAGATGCAATGTTACGCTATTCGAGTGCTGTAACAGGTGCCTATATGTATGCACCTTCAACGAGTCAGCTGGCCACGTTGAGTAAAAGGTAAAAAAAAGCGCAGCTTATAAGCTGCGCTTCTCTATCTGCATATCAATTATTTTTTAATACGCAGAACCGGGTTTTCGCCCACATTAACCGCACCAGTCAGCTTGTTCAGCTCTTTGATCTCATCCATATTTGAGATAACAACAGGTGTCAGAATAGATTTCGCTTTCTCTTCCAGCATCGCCAGATCGAATTCGATGATTGGATCGCCAACTTTCACCGTCTGACCTTCTTCAGCGATACGCTTAAAGCCTTCACCTTTCAGTTCAACGGTGTCGATACCGAAGTGAACAAACAGCTCAATACCGTCTTCTGATTCAATTGAGAATGCGTGGTTAGTTTCGAAAATTTTACCAATGGTACCGTTTACCGGTGCAACCATTTTGTCGCCAGAAGGCTTGATCGCGATACCGTCACCAACGATTTTCTCAGCGAAAACAACGTCTGGCACATCTTCGATATTTACGATTTCACCTGAAAGCGGTGCAATAATTTCGATCGCATTCGCGTCATTGCTGTCTTCAGAAACCAGTTTCTTTAGTTTGTCAAACAGACCCATAGTGTTTGCTCCTAAGCGTTATCATTTTTCTGCTGTATTCTAGCAGACAGTTTTCTCAGCAATGAATTTTTCTACGTGTGCAGCGATTTCAGCGGCAGTAGGCATTGCCAGCGCTTCATCTGCCATCGCTTTCACATCGGCAAAATTAGCGTTACGTATAATTTTTTTGACGCGTGGGATAGAGATAGCACTCATGCTGAACTCGTCAAGTCCCATACCCATCAACAGCAAGGTTGCGCGCTCATCACCCGCCAGCTCACCACACATGCCTGTCCATTTGCCTTCTTTGTGAGAAGCATCAATAACTTGCTTGATCACAGTCAGTACTGCTGGTGACAGTGGGTTATACAGGTGTGAGATCAGCTCATTTCCACGGTCTACTGCCAAAGTATACTGGGTCAGGTCGTTGGTACCAATACTGAAGAACGCAACTTCTTTTGCAAGATGGTGCGCAATTGCAGCTGCTGCTGGTGTTTCAACCATCACACCGATTTCGATGTTTTCGTCAAATGGTTTTTCTTCTTTACGAAGTTCAGCCTTATATTGCTCAATCGCTGCTTTTAGCTCTCGGATCTCTTCAACAGAGATGATCATCGGGAACATAATCCGCAGTTTGCCATGAGCAGAGGCACGCAAAATAGCACGAAGCTGATCACGAAGTATTTCACGACGATCAAGGCTTATACGCACGGCACGCCAGCCAAGGAACGGGTTCATTTCCTTTGGCAAGTCCATGTATGGCAGATCTTTATCACCACCAATATCCATAGTACGGATAATAACAGGGTGGCCATGAGTTGCTTCAGCAACATCTTTGTACGCTTTGTACTGCTCTTCTTCTGTCGGCAGTGCATCACGATCCATGAACAGGAATTCAGTACGATAAAGGCCAACACCTTCACCACCGTTACGGTTTACGCCGTCACAGTCTTTCACTGTACCTATGTTGCCGCATACTTCTACCTGATGACCATCAAGAGTGATTGCTGGTAAGTCTTTCAGCTTTGCCAGTTCTTCTTTCTCTGCCAGAAAGCTGTTGCGGATACTTTTGAAGCGTTCTAGCTCTTCTGCATTCGGATTAACGATGATTTGGTTGTTGATTGCATCAAGAACCAGCATGTCACCGTTTTTCACCTGCTGAGTGATGTCGTTGGTACCAACAATGGCAGGCAGCTCAAGAGAACGTGCCATGATCGAGGTGTGCGAAGTGCGTCCACCGATATCTGTAATGAAACCAAGTACGTAATCAAGATTAATCTGTGCTGTTTCTGACGGTGTCAGATCATTAGCAACCAAGATCACTTCTTCATTAATCGCACTTAGCGATACGATGTTGATACCCAGTGCGTTTTTTACGAAACGAGTGCCGATATCTCGGATATCCGTAGCGCGTTCTTTCAGGTATTCGTCATCCAGCGATTCAAGAGTCTGCGCTTGCTCTTCAATAACACTGTGGATCGCATAATCGGCTGAATAGTTATCCTTGATCAGAGAGATAATCTCTTCTTCAAGTTCTTCATCTTCCAGCAACATAATGTGGCCTTCGAAGATGGCTTCTTTCTCTTCGCCGAAGGTTTCGCGAGCCTTCTCTTTGATGGCTTCTAGCTGTAGTTTTGATTTTTCGCGCGCATCAAAAAGACGCTGAATTTCTTGGTCCAGTTTGTCAGCCGGAACCGGATTTTTATTGATGACGATTTCGTCTTCTTGCAACAGAAGCGCTTTACCGAAAGCAATACCAGGAGATGCCAGGATACCTGAAATCATAGCCTTGTCCTACGTTGAATAGTGTAATGATGGATAAATGAAAAAAGAGCCGGATTATTCCAGCTCGTCCATCAGCTTAACCAGAGTTTCAACCGCGTTTTCCGCTTCTGCGCCTTCTGCTTTGATAGTAACAACAGTACCTTGAGTCAGACCCAGAGTTTGCAGTTTAAACAGGCTGGTTGCGCTTGCTTCACGACCGTTAGACTCAACAGTAATTTTCGCATCAAAGCCTTTTGCTTCTTTTACGAACTGAGCCGCAGGACGAGTGTGCAGACCGTTAGGAGCCGTGATTTCTACTTGCTTCTGATACATGTTTTACCCCAATGCATTAATAATTTATGTTCATGTAATAAATACTTGGCTAGCTTAAACCTATTGCAGGCGATTAGCCATAATAGCGGTTAATTTAGCCAGAATTTGCCCACCTTGGCTTAACCTGTATCAAATTTTTACGACATTTTTCGTCAACAGGCCATGTGTCTTTATCAGGTGGCTTTGTTTTATTTTGGAGCTAAAAATAAATAGCGGGGAATTTTTACTAGAGAGGGCTCGAAAAATCAAATAAAAAAGCCCCTACCGGGGCTTTTATGGGTTAAGAGTGCGGTTATGTGAAGCCGCGCAGAAAATTATTGTTGGTTTTCTAGCTCAGTGAAAATACCAGCGAACAACGCTGTGCTGAGGTAACGCTCACCAGAACTTGGCAAAATTGCAACAATGTTTTTGCCTGCAAACTCAGGCAGCTCGGCAACTCTGTTTGCAGCAACAACTGCTGCACCTGAAGAAATACCAGCCAGAATACCTTCTTCTTCCATCAGACGACGGGCCATTGCAATCGCGTCATCAGAGCTAACTTGAACGACTTTGTCGACCAGCGATAAATCCAGGTTGCCAGGAACGAATCCAGCACCGATACCTTGAATCTTGTGTGGAGCAGGTTGAACCTCATCACCCGCAATAGTTTGGGCAATGACAGGAGATTCAGTAGGCTCAACTGCGACGGTTGTGATCGCCTTGCCTTTTGTTTGTTTGATGTAACGGCTGACGCCAGTCAGTGTACCACCAGTACCTACACCAGAAACGAAAACGTCAACTTCACCATCTGTGTCTTCCCAGATCTCAGGGCCCGTTGTTTTTTCGTGAATTTCAGGGTTCGCAGGGTTGTTGAACTGCTGTAGCATCAAATATTTGGATGGGTCAGAAGCAACAATTTCTTCCGCTTTGGCTATCGCACCTTTCATGCCTTTTGGTGCTTCTGTAAGAACCAGGTTTGCACCCAGCGCTTTGAGCAACTTACGGCGCTCCAGACTCATCGATTCTGGCATGGTCAGCGTCAGTTTATAACCACGTGCAGCTGCTACGTAAGCTAACGCGACGCCTGTGTTTCCGCTCGTTGGTTCAACCAGTTCAGTGCCCGCTTTGAGCTCACCAGACTTCTCTGCGTTCCAAATCATGTTTGCGCCAATACGGCACTTCACACTAAAGCTTGGGTTACGTGCTTCAATCTTAACCAGGACATTCCCATTACTTACCCGGTTCAAACGTACCAGTGGGGTATTTCCAATTGTTGTTGAATTATCTTCGTAAATTTTTCCCATCTCAATCGTTCCTTCGTATGGTCATACGTTTCGTGTTAATACAGCATATACAGCGTGGATAGATTGAAAAGTAACAGATAGTTATATGATATTGTTTGAGGGTCGTTTAATCGCGAAAAACGAGGGAAGAAACCACCTGATCCCATTTATCTATAATAGGACCAGGTGTTTTAAGTCAGGAGGTGTTATGCAGCCTCAGCGAGCGCGTTTGAGTTAACCTCGGTTACATTACAGCGTGTTAATAGTTACCGTGCTTATTTCTGTACTCATCAACCCACATCGCTGTCGCGCCGCATACTGCTGCCGGCATCACAAACAGGTTAAGTATTGGTGTCATGGTAAAGAGCATGACCAGACTGCCAAAGCTTAGTGCTGAACCGCGTCTTTCACTCAATGATAGCTTCATGTCGCCAAATGATACTTTGTGGTTATCAAATGGATAGTCACAATATTGAATACTCATCATCCATGCACTGAACAAAAACCACAGCACTGGGCCTAAGGTTTGACCAATCGCGGGTATCAACATTAGCAGCAGTAAGCCGAGTGCTTTTGGAAGGTAGTACCAAAGCTTTTGCCATTCCCGCTTAAATATTCGTGGTAAGTCTTTTAGCACGTCAACCAGCCCTGTATCCGGTGCGCGTTTTCCCGTGAGTCTGGCCTCAAGGTGTTCTGATAGCAAGCCATTAAACGGGGCGGCTATCCAGTTAGCTACGGTACTGAAAAAGTAAGAGCATACGACCAACAGAGCAATAGCAACTAACGGCCAAATAAGGTAAGTCAACCAGTCCAGCCAGCCCGGTATGTAGGAGAGCCAGCTATCGAGCCAAGTATTCAGCTGAGACAGAACAAACATGATCAGGCTACCCATTAACAGTAGGTTGATGATTAGCGGAATGATCACAAAACGACGGATACCTGGGGTGAAAGCAAGTGAAAAGCCCCTGATAAAATATCGCTCCCCAGAAGAAGGTTGTTGTACAAGGTTCGCTGGATTCATAACATCTCCTTTGTAAGTCTGTTGACATGGTAATGGCTTTACCATGGCATGTACAAGGTTCTCCTTGTTTACTCTTTCAACAATAGACGCGCCAAAAGTCAGATATAACAACCACTTTTTAGACAGAACTGGCCTCTGGGCATTAACTTTTATTTCCTTTTTGATACAGTAATGGCTAAGTCTGTGCGACATTACTATAACGTTGTGTCAGGGGGATGAGTGAAAAACGATACCCCTCACCATGGTAATACGTCGCTAATTGAACACATGCTGAGATGAAATGATGCAGGAATTGCGCCTTGTATTGATCGTTCTGGGAGCGTTGGTAATTGCCGCGCTGATTATTCACGGTCTGTGGAGTAGCAGAAAAGAACGGCCAGAAAAATTTGGTGATAAGCCATTAGGGAAACTTAAAGGCGAAAAACAAGAAGACAGTACTGAAAGCTTTGACGATGACGGTATTGGTGCGGTTCGAGTGATTAAGGGCGGTACTGATAAACCCGAGGCGAAACAGCGCAAAGAGCCTGGCTTGAGTTTTGATGAGTCGAGTGAATCTGATATCGACCCGCTTTTTGCCGATTTTAAAGATGATATCGATACTGCCGTACCATCAAATAATGCAGCTACAGCTGAGTCGAATACCCTCGGAGAGGTCACAGACGCTGTTGAGGTATCTTCGGAGGTCGTCACCGACCCTTTACCGGAAGAAGAAGTTGAAACTGCGGCACCTGAGCCAAAGCAACAGGTGTTGATTGTCAATGTTCAGGCATCGGCTAACAGTGATTTCAACGGCGTTGACTTGATGAATAGCCTTGAGCAAAACGGAATGATTCACGGTGAGATGGATATTTTCCACCGTCATGCGGATCTTTCTGGAACGGGCAAAGTCCTATTTAGTGCTGCGAATATGTACAATCCGGGAAGTTTTCCGATGGAGAACATTAGCCAGTTTACCACTGAGGGAATCTCATTCTTTATGACGCTTCCTTGTTATGGCGACCCAGAGCACAACTTCAAGCTAATGCTTCAGACCGCTCAGAAGGTAGCGGACCAACTGGGTGGTTTGGTAACAGATGATGCGAGAAACTTAATGACGCCACAACGTCTTGATGGATATCGTGATCAGGTTAAGAGCTTTTCCGAACCAGCCTAATGGGTACTTGGAATGAAAAAAACGCCCCATTGGGGCGTTTTTTATTTAGTGTGAATGGCGAGTGAGTTGTGTGGCTATTGTCGTTTCCATGGACCGCCAGCTGAAGGAACGTCACCTCGAGTCCACCATTTTGCTTCATAGCTGCTCCCTTGGTAGGTAACTGTTTCTCCCGTCGTATAGGCTTTTGACGCGCTCCATTCACCAATTTTGTCTCCGCCTTGAGCAACCCAGACTTCAGTGGCACCCGGCTCCTGCCCCTGATTCCACCATTGGGCTTTGTAAGTCACTCCCTTGTGAACGACGGTATCGCCGGCCATGTAGGTTGTATCTTTATCCCACGTCGAGTCAGTGATCTCTCCGGAAACGTTAACGTTAACGACCATCGAATCAGATAGCTCACCATCCGAAACAGTGACCCGGATACCAACACTGATATCAGAATCAGTCACAGGCGCAGTAAAGCTTACATTTGCCGTGTTTCCAGAGGCAGTGAGTGTGCCTTTGTCACTTGAAAAGGTCAGAGACGGACTGTCAGGATCAGTGGCGCTGACTGTAAAGGTGAGCGATTTACCACTTTGCACTTCAAGCGAGGACGGTCCTGACAGAACTGGCGGCGCATTTAAGGCTGGCTTTTTCACCTCAAGCTGAAAGGTTGCAGCTTTATCGTTAACGTAAACGAGATTACTGAATAAGTCAGTGCTGTCCCAGATAACCGTATCGTCTGGTTGTTTGATACCCAGGCGGGCGATATCTGAAAATTCTGCGTTCACCTTCTCTGCCAGTTCAGAAGCCCAAACACTTTCGTCATCATTGCTGCTGGTGATAGGCAGTTTTTCAAAAATCTGCTCACTTCCCTGACCATTGAACACACGGAACCAAACAGTGTCTCCGGGTTCTGCCACGGTTGAAGACTTAACCACACTGCCAAGACTGATCCACTCAGTCGGCGGGAGGACGCCACCAAAGCTGATATCACTACAGTTATAGAAGCCTTCGCCTGCAGCATCATTACGTTGCCATCGAGAGAAGAGGACTGCATCACCGACCCTGTCCGTAGGAAGGGTGACATCCATTTGGTAATACTTCTTACCATTAATTTCAGTCAGAGGCAGGTTGCCAAATTCAGCGATCAGTTCTACATCGGACCAACCCAGTTCATCAACCGCAGGATCAAAATTTTGATTTGATAAGTAGATTTTCCAATAACTGGGATTGTGTGGGGTTGAGGCGCGATAGGTCAGACGGAGCTTGCCATTGGCAGCGGGGTCTATCGCCGTTTTTTGCCAGTCAGGAGAGGGCAGAGACATCCCCTTTTTCGCCGGGTCTCCTCCTGAGCATAAAAGCCCATCCGGCACAGCCAGTTCAACAGCCGATTGGCTGTCGTAATCAGTAATGAGTTTTGCAAATTCATGTTTTTGAACCAAAGGGGTCCAGCTTGATGTCAAAAACGATGCCCTACATGCCAGATTGGGTATGGTAGAGCCGTCATCTGAATCCCAGTGACCGCTGTCTCGGTCACATATTTCCTGCCTTGCAGCAGGGAAGTCCATATAGCCGTGACCGACAGCACTTGTTGACATCAAAGCAGTGAGAAGGCTCCCTGCAATAACGCTTAAGCGAGTGGATGATAGGCGTAACATAATGATTTCCTTATAGGTATGTTGATAGTGTTGTGTCTACACATACCTATCTCGAATAAATCACTGATGCTTGCAAATACACTATTGATTAATTATTAACCTGCTCGAAAAAGAAATTGGATGATTTCATAGATAAAAACAGTGGAGGCCATTTCGTTGACTGGTATCACCTATTTCGTTATTTCATAAACTAAATCTGGTATGACTGGGAGAGATGTAACCCTGCATTTTTACATTGATTGGGTATACTATCACGCTAACCAATACAGTGCTGGTGGCACCATCCGCCAGACACAAAGACAAAACATCAAACCAGGCATTACGATGACCACGGACATTCAACAGCAATTATCCGAATTGCAAGAACAGCTCAATTATCATGGCCATCTTTACTACGTTGAAGATAACCCTGAGTTACCCGATGCGGAATATGATCGCATGATGCAGCAGCTTCTCGCGTTAGAAGCCGAATACCCAGAGTTAATCAGTTCTGACTCTCCCAGTCAGCGTGTTGGCGGGAAACCACTTTCTGCATTTAGTCAGGTACAACACGAAATCCCGATGTTGTCACTCGACAATGCCTTCGATGATGAAGATTTAGATGGTTTTGAAAAACGCCTCAAAGACCGTCTCACCGCCAATACCACGGTCAACTATAGTTGTGAGCCCAAGCTTGACGGCCTCGCTGTCAGCCTTATGTACGAGAACGGTGTACTTGTTCAGGCGGCAACACGTGGCGACGGCACGACGGGAGAAAACATTACTCAGAATGTTCGCACCATCCGTAATGTACCTCTTAGATTACAGGGAAGTGGCTGGCCTCAACGACTGGAAGTACGCGGTGAGGTCTTCATGCCTAAGCTCGGGTTTGAAAAACTTAATCAGACCAACGAGAAGAAGGGAGAAAAAACTTTCGCCAACCCCCGTAATGCAGCCGCGGGTAGCCTTCGTCAACTGGACTCAAAGATTACCGCGACCCGTCCACTTAGCTTTTATGCATACTCAGTGGGCGTAATGTCTGATTCATTTGGTGACTCTCATGTCGGTCGTCTGGAGCAGCTAAAAGAGTGGGGAGTACCGCTAAGTTCGGAAGTAAAGCGCGTTGAGAACCTTGAAGAAGTAAAGGCATACTATCAGGATATTTCGAATCGCAGAGAGGCATTGCCATACGAAATTGATGGGGTTGTCATTAAGGTTGATGATGTTGCTACCCAAGAAAGGTTGGGCTTTGTTGCCCGGGCTCCCCGCTGGGCAATCGCATACAAATTTCCTGCGCAAGAAGAAATCACGCTGCTGGAAGACGTGGAATTTCAGGTAGGTAGGACTGGTGCGATCACACCGGTAGCAAAACTGGACCCGGTTTTTGTTGGCGGTGTAACGGTATCAAATGCCACTCTTCATAATGCTGATGAGATTGAGCGCCTTGGCGTGAAAGTGGGGGATACTGTCGTCGTTCGTCGAGCAGGTGATGTGATCCCACAGATTGTCAGCATTGTTGAGAGCCGCAGACCTGATGATGCCCGTGACATTATTTTTCCTACTGAGTGCCCGGTTTGCCAATCCCATGTTGAGAGAATCGAGGGTGAAGCCGTCACACGTTGCAGTGGAGGTTTATTCTGTCTTGCACAGCGCAAAGAGGCGATTAAACACTTCTCGTCACGTAAAGCACTGGATATTGATGGTCTAGGCGACAAGATTGTCGAGCAGTTAATCGATAGAGAATTAATTGAGACACCCGCTGATCTGTTCAAGCTCTCTGCGGGTCAGGTAACCATGCTTGACCGAATGGGGCCTAAATCAGCACAGAATTTGGTCAATGCACTGAATGTGGCGAAAGAAACCACACTGTCACGATTTATCTATTCTCTCGGTATTCGAGAGGTGGGTGAAGCAACGGCTGCTAACCTTGCAAACCATTTTAAAACCTTAGATGCAATACGAGCTGCCAATGAAGAACAGCTCATTGAGGTGCAGGATGTGGGAGAAATAGTTGCCCGCCATCTGGTCTCGTTCTTTTCTGAGCCTCACAATGAGGAAGTCATTGAAGGCTTACTGCTAGCGGGTATTCATTGGCCAGAGATTTCTACCCCTGATGAGACGCAGCCGCAACCACTTGCAGGCAAAACGGTCGTTCTGACGGGTAGCCTTTCTATTATGTCACGTGGAGATGCTAAAGCAGCACTTCAGGCTCTGGGGGCAAAAGTGACGGGCAGTGTCTCTGCAAAAACAGATTTGTTAATCGCGGGCGAAGCGGCAGGTTCAAAATTAACCAAGGCACAGGATCTTGGTATTGAAATAATAGATGAACAACAGATGATAGATCTACTCTCTTAATTATTTCAAGAGTGGTTAAAAAGCCAGCATGTCAGCTGGCTTTTTTTACGTTATTATATAGCCAATAATATTCTCTAACCGCTCATATATTATTCAGTAAATATAGTTTTATAGATTTTTAATATGTATTTTTTATAATTAAATTGATAATTAGATTAAATAATAAACACTTTTAGTGCGTTTTCTAGCTCTATCAATTTCTCTCTTTTTCCTATTTTCATCTCTATTTATCCATTTCTCAGTGGTTTATTTTTGATTTAAATCAAATTTAATTTTTTATTTTGCGCATGTTCAAATTTTTAATTTTTAATTGTTTGTTTTTTATTGAGTTTGAAAATATTGAGCGTAATCTGCTGCTGTCGATAAAGGTTCGCCTCTAGTCAACATTATTTCCCCTCGTGCTTAGGTCATATTTTCGGACTTAGTAAATCACTGCTAAGCATGAGTTATTACTTTTCCATGTTCAGGAGTATTATCATGGATAATCAATTCAAACGTAGCATGCTGACAGTTGCTATTTCTTCTCTGGCTTTTGCTTCTGCGTCAGTTGCAGCTAAACCTGCTACTGATACCGTTGACCTTTATGGTCAAATCGCTGTATCTGTCGCTAAAAATCCAAACTATAAAAATGATGCACTGGTATTTGATAACGAATCACGTATTGGTGTGCGCGGCACGGCTGAATTGGCTCGCGGTCCATCTTTGTTCTGGCAGCTGGAAGGTGGCGATGTTGGTGACAAAGGAGAAGGCAGTGGTCTGGGCGTGCGTGACACGTTTGCGGGACTTGATTTTGCTGATGCGGGTAAAGTACGCATTGGTCGCATGCTAACTCCACTTTTTGAAATTGTTGACGGTTACACTGGCCAGAGCTCTGGTGAAGGTTTCAACGTTTCTAAAGCTGACAACGCTTACTATGACCGTCAGTCGAACATGCTGCGTTATGACTCTGCAGATCTGAGTGGCCTGAATGTTTCATTGGCTGCTGGCCGCGGTGAGGAAGATAACAAAGATTCGAACTTCTTCGGTATCAGCGCTAAATACACTATGGATGTCGTGACAGCGCAAGTAGGTTACGAATCTGACAATGACCGTGTGATTACTGCAAAAACGGATAAAGTTCCTGCAACTGCTGGTGATTCAAATGCGATTGTTGCTGGCCTGAACATTGATATGGATGGTTATGGTGCGCATGTTGCTTATCTGCATGGTAAAACACAGGCAGACAAAGGCGCTGAGAAACAGCAGGACAGCGTTAAGCTGGGTGCCTATATGACATTTGCAGACAACTGGACCATGAATGCAAACATTGGTCGTGTCAATGATTATGAAGTGAACGGCAAAAAAGTTGAAAATACTGGCATCACTGCTGTAACTGGTCAGCTGATCTACAGCCTAGACCCAGCTGCGGTTGTATATGGCCGACTGGTTCATACATCTCCTGATGCGAAGAATATGGACTCTGACCTTGGCTGGCGCATGGGCCTTGAGTACTACTTCTAATTTGTAGTCACTTCGAATTAAACTTCACTTGACTGTCTTCAAAGCCCGGCTTTTCGCTGGGCTTTTTCATTGTCAGTGGCAATTGTAGATCCGGTTAGGAGTGATACAATAGCCGCCACAAAATTCGGGACCTTACCCGCTAAAACTCTGATTGAAATAAGGCAGCCAAATGACGGTTAAAACTCGCTTTGCTCCTAGCCCGACCGGCTTTTTGCATGTTGGTGGTGCGCGTACCGCACTGTATTCCTGGTTATATGCTCAGCATAAGAGTGGACAGTTTGTTCTTCGTATTGAAGACACTGACTTAGAACGTTCAACACAGGAAGCGATTGATGCCATCCTGGAAGGTATGGAATGGCTTGGTTTGAACTGGGATGAAGGCCCACATTATCAGACCAAACGTTTTGACCGTTACAATCAACTGATTGATCAGTTGATGGCCGAAGACAAAGCTTACAAATGTTTTGCCCCTAAAGATCTGCTTGATGAGCTCCGTGAAGAGCAGATGGCTGCGGGCGTAAAGCCACGCTACGACGCCAATCATCCTAAAATCATTGAGGCGAACACAAATGTTGCCGAGGATGCGCCGTTCGTGATTCGATTCCGCAACCCGAAAGAAGGGACTGTGGTATTTGATGATCACGTACGTGGCAAAATCGAGATTGCCAACAGTGAACTGGATGATCTTATCATTCGTCGCACAGATGGCAGCCCAACCTACAATTTCTGTGTAGTAGTCGATGACTGGGACATGGGGATCACTCAGGTTGTCCGTGGTGAAGATCATATCAACAACACCCCGCGTCAAATCAACATTTATGAAGCATTGGGAGCCCCTGTTCCTGAATTTGCTCACTGTGCGATGATTCTTGGTGATGATGGAGCAAAACTGTCTAAACGTCATGGTGCAGTCAGTGTTATGCAATACCGCGATGAAGGCTATCTGCCTCAGGCGCTTCTTAACTATCTGGTTCGTCTGGGCTGGTCACATGGTGATCAGGAGATCTTCTCGCTGGAAGAAATGGTGAAGCTGTTCAGCCTTGACTCAATCAGTAAATCTGCCTCTGCGTTTAATACCGAAAAGCTGCTGTGGCTGAACAATCACTACATTAAGACAGCAGATCCTGAGTACGTTGCTGAGTATCTGCAATGGCATCTTGACCAGAAAGGTATTGATATTACTGATGGACCTACAATCACTGAAGTGATTCAACTGGTTGGTGAGCGCTGCAATACGCTGATTGAACTGGCAGAGCAGAGCCGCTACTTCTATCAGGAGTATGATGCATTCGATGCAGGTGCAGCCAAGAAGCACCTTCGCCCAGTTGCAAAAGAAGCATTGGAGCTGGCACGCAGCAAAGTTGAAGCAGTAGATGAGTGGACAACAGAAAACCTCCACAAAGTGATTGCTGATACATGTGAAGAGCTTGAACTGGGTATGGGTAAAGTCGGTATGCCGCTTCGTGTAGCAGTGACTGGTATTGGTCAGTCACCTTCTGTCGATGCGGTCATGAAGCTGGTGGGTAAAGACCGTGTGGTCAGCCGTATCGGCAAAGCATTGGCATTTATCGCCGAGCGCGAAGCTAACGCATAACACTGTCGAAAGTCGTATCCAACGATTCAAAAGGCTGCCGAAGGGTGGCCTTTTTTATTTCAGTCTGACAGAAAAATGGTGCGTGTGGATGAGAACATTAAGAGTGGAGGGTGATAATTTTAAATTTCAGAGACACTACGGACAATAAGCCGCATCGATATAAGAATAGAGAGGATATAAAAGGAAAGTGATGGCGCTCCCACAGGGACTCGAACCCCGATCGATCGCTTAGGAGGCGACTGCTCTATCCTGTTGAGCTATAGGAGCGCAAAGGCAGCGGTTTACGCTGCCTTTTTGAGAGTATACCTAAATCTGTTATGAAATTAAGAGGAAAGCCTCTCTAATTGACCTGTTTGGTTACCAAATCGCCGATCTGAATACTTCTTGCTAATTCGGCTGGCATAACTGAGATCTCTGACGAATGATCATAAACTCTCGTCACAGTCAGCGTCATCTCGCTTTTACGATATTGTTTTCTGTGGCTACCGAATTGATCGACAAATGATGCATTGTGCCAAAGTTGAAGTTGATCGCCGACTTTCACACCGTGAATCCGACCGACATTAATTTGACCATACTCGCCGTTGAATGCGATCACTTCAGGCGATGTTGCACGGCATGAAAGAGAAGACTCCAGATCTAGCATGATATTCCGGCTCATTCTCCGGGCCATTTCACCGTAAGACGAGGTCCAGAACCGCGCTGTTTTTGTATCGACTTTACTGGTGTTTTCAAACGGCCATGCTGCAATGTCTCGGTAACTGTTCTGGTAAATCACATCGCCACTTTTACCGTCAATGACATCAATCGATACCGCCAGTTGGCGATTAACACCATCGCGACGAAAGATTCGCTCATCGAGGGTTGCTGTCATATCGGTAATGGCGCCTGTGATCAGGTACTGCGCATCATTATCCTCAGCAATCATGGTGTTGACTGAGGGGTTACCCGGCGAGATAGCAACGTCTGACACCTTGCTTACAACAAAACTTTGCGATTGTTTATCAAACTGGCGTTGTAAAAGAGTGGTGAAATCGTCGCCAAAGCGAAAGATTCCGCCTAAGGCGGCATGTTGCGGATGTACGATGCCAAAGTGACTGATCACTAAAGACTTACGGTATTGGGTGTTGTGGCAAGCTTTTGCCGTTTTATGAATACTGACTCTTGCCGTCACTGTTACCGCTTTGGTGGACGTTCTGACATCGACGATATTAATCTCTCTGACATCATTCCCGCTAAACTGGTAGTTTTTGCGCTCTTCTGCAAGATAAGGGCGAAGCCTTATTACGCTCGATATATCACCGCCAGAAAATTTAATCGCTTGAAAGAGAGCATCTTCCAACGCCCGTGTTCTGGCATCAGATTTACTCTTCAGTAAGGCGCTGTATCCGGTGACTTCATACCAGGTTGCATTCGCAAGAGGTGAGAATCCGAGCAGGCATGCCAACAATAAAAGAACAGTTCGTTTACTCATTTCTGTGATATTCCATAATCGGTACAAATATTGCTTTAGCTATTGCAACACTGCCGTAGAGGCCGAAAATCATGTCGAAGCAGCCAAGTGCTTCGTGAGAATAGATGCAAAGAATGTTCCTGTTTAAGGTCTGATGCAGAAAATTGGTTACAACTGGGTGCTATTGCGCCCTTATAAGACCAACTACCGAATAGTGCGGAGCCTAACAATATGAAAAAGTGGATAGTAGTCCTGCTGAGTTTAACCACAGCGTCTTGTGCTTACTCTCCTATTTACAATGGTAAAGGGCCGTATACTGGTAGCCCTGTTACCCTTCAGAATACACCACGACACACAATAGATTATTTTCTTGATGGCGTGGCTGAAGAGTTATTGCAGACCAACAACTATCTGACAGCTAAAACTCCAATGGCAGTGGTATCGTTTGTTGACGTAGAAGATATGTCTGAAACCAACTGGCTGGGGAACTCTGTCACCGAAGGCATGATATATCAGATGCAGCGCCGTGGCTTCACAGTGATAGATTTTAAAACAACCGGAGCCATTAAAGTTACGCCCGATGGTGACTTTACTGTCAGCCGAAATTGGCGTGACCTCAATCCATCACAACAAATTGATTATGTGTTAACAGGTACTATGTTGCGACAGGGCGGAGGGGTACTGGTAAATGCCCGTATTGTTGGTATGCGTTCACGGGTTGTAGTGGCATCGGCACAGGGTTTTCTCCCTGCGGATCGTATTGGTCGCGATCTTGATACGCTGAGAAAAGTCCGTATTCAGGATGGTGTGATCATTCGTGATGACCAGAGTAAGATCAAGAAAAACACAATAGTAATTAAGCCTTAAGGGTGGTGAGAAGATGTCTAAATGGTTTTTGTTAGTAACGGCAATCTTTTTGACGGCCTGTCAGCCACTGACACAGATGCACAGCAATGAAGTCCTCAGTGCTGTCGGCAGTGCATCAATTAGTGCTCAGGATGGCCGAACGATTGAAGAAAAGCGTTTTAAAGCGATGAAAGCGTCAAAGCTTGAAGCTTACCGCGAATTGTCAGAGCAGGTATATGGATACCGAGTGAGTGGAGAAATGGAAGTTGACCGAGAGCGCTTGGGCGTTGACCGCGTTGACGGCGCTGTTGACGGTGTTATTCGTGGCGCTGAAGTGCTCTCCAGCTATCCTGTTGGCGACACTTATGTGACTGAGATGCAGCTCGATCTGAGTAAGATGAAAAAGATGATGGCATACGGTGATGTGCAATCTGTGCCGAAACAAAGCACTGTTATCTTTTAAGACATATCGGCTAATTAGTAACAGTAACTAGCCGTTTCCAAAAAGTTGTGACAAAAAAATGGCGCCCAACCGGCGCCTTTTTTGTTGGAGTACTTATTTGTTTTACGCTTTTACGTTAGTGCCTAACGTCTTGCTACCTGACGCCTGACCGCCTGCGTCGTAGGTCATTTCAAAACGACCCGTCGCCTCCTGAAAAAGATTTCTCAGCTTGTGCATGCTCAAGTGCGCTCGTTGCAGTGCAGCGCCATTAGCTTCGTTGATATGTTGGCATGTGGTCAACTGCTGTTTAATCGCGTTTATCTCATCCTGCTGTTCATCTTTAATAGTGCTGAGCTCCGGGTTACGGGATATCAGCGCATCGTGCTGCTGGATAAGGTTAAGCAATTGTAATTTGCGTTTGGCACACTCTTGTATATCAGCTGACTTTCTGTTCGCGATAGCTTGTGTTTCTTCTTGAAGTACTACCTCAAGATCACAAACAGCCTGCATTTGCCCAGCAAGCAGGTCGGTCAAAGATGACAATTTATTCAGGTCTGACATGAGACGTTATTCTTTGCTGCTCAACTCGTCTTCAAACTTAAGCATATTTAGTGCCAGCTTATCAGCATCGATTTGATACGAACCGTTGGCGATAGCTGATTTAATCTTGTCAACTTTCGCTGCATCGAACTGATCCTGACCAGCTATCTGTTGGTTAAGAACTCCAATGGCACGGCTTTCACTGCTTATTGATACCGCATCGTTTTTCGTGCCACTTTTTTCAACAGTGCCATCCTCAGCTTTGTTCGCTGCTACCTGCGTTTTCTTGCTCTGAGCATTACTGCTTTGTTCCAGTTGTTGCCCCGGGCGCAAATGATTTATTGTACCTGCCATGTGTTAGCCTTTCTTTTGGCAATTGAGCCTGATTGACGTGGCGTAATAGCCATAGTTACTCTTCTTATCGGCTATTACTGAGAAACTTTAGACTTCTTTTCAAATAAATTTAGAAGCTTACTGTCACCGTTCCTACTCCAGTAATTGTAGCATCAACAATTCGCTTTGATTTCGAGTTACGCACTTTGATGCGATCGCCCAGCGACCCATCGCTCATGGCCGTGCCTTTTGCAGTAATATTAATCAAGTCACCTGCAGCGTTGATCACAACTTCATCACTACGACACACCATGCAAATGTCCGTTCCCTGAATGGGTTGACCTATACCGACGGTACGTTTGACACGTGATCCCACCAATGCTTCCTTCTGTGTGTAAGTTTGTCCACGCTGGAAGCCAACATCAACCATTTGGACTGTCATATCAGCAGCAGTAAGTGCGACTCCTCGGTCGAGAGGACGAGAAGCGGTAACGACAGGACTGAGCACTCTTATCTTGACCGGTACATACAATTGCCAGTTATCAGCCAGACAAGTCACCAACACCGTGGCACTGGTTTTTATCGTCTGTCTCCCGGGTATCTGCGTTTTGAGTGGTTCGGGGCAGTCGGTGAGCTTCACTCTGCTATCTATATTTCCCGCCCGGATAATCATTTGACCGTTTAATGGTTTGTCAATAGACCTCGCTACTTCTTGCTGTGCAGCTTGCTTTACTGCTACAAGTTGATTTGTTGTCGCAGCGGCTATACTTGAGCTAAAGCTTAAAAGCACAAAAGAAATAAGCCAGAGTGTTCGGATGCGTATCATGCGGTGCTCGGTGGTTAGTATTTCAACAGACTCTACCATTATAAGTGACCGATTGCGCAGAGAGATAATCCGCAGTAAAAAAATAAGGGCGGGTTAACGTGCTGCATCTTACGGAGTGTAGTTATGTCGGGGATCCTTGATACGGTTAATCAACGTACGCAGCTTGTCGGGCAAAACCGTCTTGAGTTGCTTACGTTCAAGCTGATGACCAGACAGCGTTATGGTATTAACGTTTTCAAAGTGAAAGAGGTATTGCAGTGCCCAAAACTCACCGTGGCTCCTAAGATGCATCCGCTGGTGAAAGGAATGGCACATATCCGTGGGTTAACGGTGTCTGTTATTGATATGAGCCTGGCCACAGGCGGTCCCGCCATACCTGATCCGGAAAATCGATTTATGATCATTTCCGAGTTTAATCGGACGACACAGGGCTTCCTTGTCGGGTCTGTTGATCGAATCGTAAACATGCACTGGGAAAAAATCCTTCCACCACCAGACGGAACCGGCAAAGAAAACTTTCTCACAGCTGTGACAGATATTGATGATGAGTTGGTAGAGATACTTGATGTAGAAAAAATACTCAATAAAATCTCGCCTGTGAATGAGGAAATCAGTGATGAGGTTCTGTCTCAGAAAGCTGAGATTGAGGATGAAAATTCTGAACAAACTGAGATAATCCTTATTGCAGATGATTCCAGTGTTGCCCGACGTCAGGTAAGACGAACGGTAGAGGCGCTGGGTTTTGAAGTATTGTTGGCAGAAGATGGTGGTGATGCGCTGCGGCAGTTAAAGCAAATTGCCACACAGGAAGATATAGTGTCTAGGTTAGCATTGGTGATTTCTGATATTGAAATGCCAGAAATGGACGGATATACCCTTACGACAGAAATCCGAAAAGATACTCGCCTCAAAGATCTTCATGTAGTATTGCACTCTTCACTTAGTGGTGTATTTAATGAAGCTATGGTTCAGCGGGTTGGTGCAGATTCATTTATACCAAAGTTTGATCCAGATGAGCTTAGTGCTGCCATTCTTAATGTCGTCAAAATTAGGCGAGAAAAAAACGATAAATGACAAACATAGCGATAACAGATCAAGAGTATCAAGAGTTTTGTAAGTACCTGGAATCCAAATGCGGAATAGTTCTCGGAGAAAGTAAACAGTATCTTGTCAGAAGCCGGTTAGGTCCACTTCTCTCCCGCAACAAAATCAGTTCAATGTCCGAGCTGTTGCAACTGGTTGTCTCAGGGCGTCACAGGGATTTGGCGGTGGAAGCCATTGATGCGATGACAACCAACGAGACCCTATGGTTTCGTGATTTCTATCCGTTTGAGATACTGTCTGGCACCATCATTCCCGAAATGGTACGTCGAGGAAAGCCATTGAAAATTTGGTCTGCGGCCAGTTCTTCTGGACAGGAACCATATTCTATTGCAATGGCGATTCAGGAGTTATCTTCAAAAAGACCGGGACTCATTTCAGAGGCCAGTATCACCGCAACAGATATTTCATCTGACATGCTCAACAGGTGCCGATTGGGTGTTTATGACAACCTCGCGCTGAGTCGTGGATTATCTGAAGCGAGAAAGAGACAGTTCTTTGATGATGCTGGTGACGGCAAGATGAAGGTAAAAGATACCCTCAAACGAGTGATCAACTTCCGTCAGCAGAACTTACTTGATAGTTACTCCTTACTGGGTAAGTTTGACATCATATTTTGCCGTAATGTACTGATTTACTTCTCACCAGCGAAGAAGGCGGATGTTCTTAACCGCTTGGCAGACTGCCTTAACCCAGGAGGGTACCTCTTTCTCGGTGCATCAGAGTCGCTGACGGGTTTAACAGACAGGTTCGATATGATTCGTTGTAATCCAGGCATTGTCTACAAGTTAAAATAACTCTTTGGCCCTTCTTTTTACGACGAGACAGTCTCCCTATTAATGGCCGCATCTGCGGCCCTCTCTGAATCAATCTCTTGTCTCTGGCTACACCTTTCACGCTTCACTATAACCACAATCAGGCCTCTGTTTGCATAATTAATCCCTAATGGTCATATCCGGCACCCTCCGACCGAAGACAAGATACTTTGCCGCTTTTGTCATTGGTGGCATAGCTTTTGCCTCTCTGTTTTTTATATGGCGATAAATAACAAAGTTAAAAACCCGTTTTTAATCAAAAAGTAAAAGATATTCTGTTGTGAGAGAAAAGTTGGCATTTTTATTGCTGATTAATCATGGAGTATTACGGAGGTTACAAATGGCAATTTCATTTGATAAAGCATTGGGTGTTCATCAATACACAGTGGGTGTCAGGGCTAAGCGCGCTGAAACACTGGCCAGTAACCTTGCTAACGCCAACACTCCCGGCTACAAGGCGCAGGACGTTAATTTTGAAAAAGCCCTTGCAGCGGCAACATCTGGGGCAAAAATTGGCCTGAGTCGTACAGACGGGCGGCATATCCCTGCCACAAGTAACGTTGTTGGCGAAAAAATGTATCGCATTCCAAATCAACCGGACACTGGCGACGGTAACACGGTTGACGCACAGGTTGAAAACAATCTGTTTATGCAAAATGCCCTTGAGTACCAAGCGTCACTGGATTTTCTTGGGTCTAAGTTCAGAAATATGACAAAGGCGTTGAAAGGGGAGTAACGGATGAGTCTGTTTAATGTATTTGATGTAACAGGTTCGGCCATGAGCGCAGAGGCGGTCAGGTTAAACACCACATCAAGCAACCTAGCCAACGCGAATGCCGTCACCAGTTCGGCAGACGAAACATATAAAGCACGTCATCCAGTGTTTGCGGCAGAGCTTAACCGCTTTAAATCACAACAGGGTGAAAGTGTACCAGTTCGGGTCGCAGGTATCGTAGAAAGTCAAAAACCATTGGAGGCTGAGTATATGCCTGACCATCCAATGGCAAATGCGGAAGGTTACATCTACAAACCAAACGTTAACGTGATGGAAGAGATGGCAAACATGATTTCCGCGTCACGATCTTATCAGACGAATGCACAGGTTGCTGAGGCGAGCAAGCAGATGTTAATGCGCACGCTGCAGCTCGGCGAGTAACGGGAGAGGTAGATCATGAGTTTACTGGAAGGTGCTGGAGCGAGCAGCGGTGCGTCCAGCTATATGGACCAGCTAAAAGAGTTACAGCAAAAGCAGCTGAAAGAGAATAGTCAGGATAAAGTTTCAGGTCAGACAGATCTGAAACAGGAAGATTTCTTGTCCCTGCTGACGCAGCAACTCTCTCAGCAAGATCCGTTCAAGCCAGTCAGTAACGAACAAATGATTGCCCAGATGGCGTCATTTGCGACCGTAGATGGTATTGGCAAGATGAATACCCAATTTGGCACGTTGAACTCAGCAATGACGTCTAATCAGGCACTTCAGGCCTCGTCGCTGGTGGGCCGTGATGTATTGGTGCCGGGCAATGAAGGCGTGAAGAAAGCCACGGGTGGAATTGCCGCTATGGTTGCATTGCCACAGGCTGTTGATGGTGCCGTGGCAAGAATTGAAAATGCTCAGGGGCAGGTGCTTCGTACCATAGACCTGGGCAGCAAATCGGCCGGCGACCACAGAGTCGAATGGGATGGAAATGATGAAAATGGCAATCCCATGCCGGAAGGTAAATACAAGGTAAAAGTGAGCGGTCTTGTCGAGGGCAAGTCTCAGGATTTTGAACTTTCGACATACGCTAATGTAAATAGTGTCCTGCTTGGTAACGGTGACGGTAACGTCATGCTAAACCTTGCTGGTTTTGAGTCTCCGGTGAAACTTGCCGAAGTACTCGAAGTAGGTAATGCCGAAGTCGGTATGGTAAGCGCGAGCTAAGGGACAAAGGAGTATCTGCAATGTCATTAAATATCGCACTGAGTGGTTTGGGCGCTGCT
This sequence comes from Veronia pacifica, assembly GCF_001707825.1. Lineage (GTDB taxonomy): Bacteria > Pseudomonadota > Gammaproteobacteria > Enterobacterales > Vibrionaceae > Veronia > Veronia pacifica. The sequence continues at coordinate 54,957 of NZ_LYBM01000031.1, forward strand.
CAAAAAGACATGAATACAACCAGTAACAACATTGCCAATGCCAATACCTACGGCTTTAAAGAGTCGCGGGCCGAGTTTGGTGATGTGTATTCAGCTTCTATTTTCTCAAACACTAAGACCACAACAGGTGGCGGTGTACAGACTGCTTTGGTTGCACAGCAATTCCACGAAGGTTCAAGTATTTATACCAACAACCCTCTGGATTTGAGAGTCAGCGGTAATGGCTTTTTTGCTGTGACTGATGATCCTTTAGTTGCTCAGGACAATTATCTCACCCGTAACGGCTCGTTCCATTTGGACAAAGACAACAATATTGTCAATGCTGAAGGGCAATACCTGTTGGGCTACAACGTAGATAATGAAACCCAGCAAGTTGGTTCTTTTGAACCTAAATCAATGAACGTACCCGATCAGTTTGGTCAGCCAAAGTCATCGCAAAACATTGATGTTGGCCTGAATCTGCCAGCTGCGGCACCTGAGAAATCGCCAGCAGCTTTCGACTATAACGACCCGGCGACCTACAACAAAGCAACATCCTCCACGGTTTTTGACTCTCTTGGTCAACCCTACAAAATGACCAGCTACTATGTGAAAAGTAACGCAGCACCCAATACTTGGGCGGTTTATTACACAATAACAGATTCAAATGGCGAGCAGCCTATCGATATCTCGACCGGGGATGTATCTAGTGCGTCAGGGCACGGCGGGCATACGGTTTCATTTAATACAGATGGTTCAGTAAACACAGTCAACAGTGGTAACCCCGTTGTCTCAGAGACGTTCAACAGTGCTGGTATCAGCATGAATGGTGCTGACGATACGCAGACTCTGAACATTAATTATGATGAGCCAACACAATACGCTGCACCTTTCGAGCTTCGTAAATTCTCCGAAGATGGAGCAACGACCGGCTACCTCGCGAAAGTAGATATTGATGCTCGTGGCACCATCATGGCGTCATACAGTAACGGTGAAAACGTGGCACTGGGCCGGGTTGCCCTGGTTCGTGTTCCGAATGAGCAGGGGTTGAGCCAGACGGGTAACACGCAATGGAAGGTGACAACCACATCGGGTGATGCAGTCTATGGCGAAGGTATGACGGGTGCTTTTGGTCGTATCAAAAGTGGTACCATTGAGCAATCAAACATCGATATGACCCAAGAACTGGTTGACCTCATCACTGCTCAACGAAACTTCCAGGCTAACTCCCGTTCGCTTGAAGTCGGTAACCAGATGCAACAGACTATTCTGCAACTTCGTTAATCTTCTGGTTACGGAACAACAAACGCTTATTGCCGCCATTTGGCGGCAATTTTTTTCCCAGTGGCGAGTTTTTGGCGCACACTTTTGATGGAACACCTGACAGACTGCCTCAAACCTCACAATTCCCGTCAAATACACAGAGTTACCTGTTGGCACCCTTTTTGCTTTAGTTAAAGTAATCGAAGGGGGAAACAATTCATGGATCGCGCATTATTCCTCGCCATGAGCGGCGCAAAACAAGATATGCAAGCTATGCAACTGCGGGCCAACAACCTTGCTAACGTGAGCACAACTGGTTTTCGTGCTGATTTAGAGCAAGCGCGATCAATGCAGGCGTATGGCGAGGGTTTACCAACCCGTGTGTTCAATATGACAGAGAGACCGGGGTTTAATTCAGCCCAAGGGGCGACGGTCACTACAGGTCGCGATCTGGATGTTGCTATAAGGGGAGATGGCTGGCTCGCCGTGCTGGATAATCAGGGGCAGGAAAGCTATACCCGCTCCGGTCACCTGAAAGTGGATGAAACTGGCCTTCTACAAAATACCAGTGGACACCTTGTTGCAGGCGAATCTGGTGCCCCTATATTCATCCCTCTACCTGTCTCGAAAATTGAAATTGGCAAAGACGGCACCGTTTCTGTGTTACCAAAAGGTGCACCGCCAGAAGCGATTCAGGTTGTAGATAGAATTAAACTTGTCAGGCCTGATAACCAAGAGCTGACAAAAGGCAGTGACGGTTTATTCCGCTCCATCAATCCCGGCGTTATTTACCCTGCAGATGCAGGGGTGACACTGGAGAAAGGTGCATTGGAGGGCAGTAACGTCAATGCCGTCGGTGAAATGACCAATATGATCGAGCTTCAGCGTCATTTTGAAATGCAGGTCAAACTAATGAAAACGGCAGAAGAAATGGATCAGGCATCCAGCTCTCTGCTGCGTCTGGGTTAAGTAAGAGGAAGTTGCTATGCATCCTGCGTTATGGGTGAGTAAAACGGGTCTGGACGCACAACAGACGAATATTTCGACAATTTCGAACAACCTTGCCAACGCCTCAACCATTGGTTTTAAAAAGTCGCGGGCAGTGTTCGAGGATCTTTTCTATCAGAACATTAATCAGCCGGGCGGGCAGTCTACTCAGAATACTGAGCTACCGAGTGGCTTAATGTTAGGTGCGGGTTCAAAGGTTGTTGCGACCCAGCGGGTTCACAGCAACGGTAACGCCCAAACGACCAATAACTCGCTCGACATGATGATCGAGGGAGATGGCTTTTTCCAGGTCCTGTTACCAGATGGCAACATTGGCTACCAGCGAAATGGTCAGTTCACCATGAATGATGAAGGTGTCATCGTCACCTCAGGTGCGGGCTATCGCCTTCAGCCTGAAATTGCTGTCCCGCCAGATGCAGTGCAGATCACCGTAGGAACAGACGGTGAGGTGTCAGTACGTCTTAGGGGTCAGCAAGAAAATCAGGTCTTAGGCCAGATAACCACGGTTGATTTTATCAATCCGGGTGGCCTCGAACCCATTGGTCAGAACCTCTACCTGCCAACCGGGTCAAGCGGTGATCCTCAAGAAGGAGTGCCGGGTCTCGATGGTCTGGGTAATATCCGCCAGTCAATGCTAGAAACATCAAACGTTAATGTGACTGAAGAGCTGGTCAATATGATTGAGGCACAACGTGTCTACGAGATGAACTCCAAGGTGATTTCATCTGTCGACCAGATGCTCAGCTACGTTAACCAGCAACTTTAATGGAGTCCGGGTAGGATGAAACGTTTTATATTTATCCCTTTGCTTACCAGCGTTTTGGTCGCGTGTTCTTCTCCGCCTCCTAAAGATGAAATATCTCAGGGAACATCGACCAAACCAGCGGTTGAGACTGGCGATCCTACCCCGAAAAGTGGTGGTTTGATTGATATGGTTAGACAAAGGGAAGATCCGGTTGCTGGCGATCCAGCCTGGTCACCATTGCACCCGGGGCGTAAGCCCGAGCATTACGCCACTGCGACAGGCTCCTTGTTCGATATTAGTCAGACCCACAGTTTATACGACGATAAACGTCCCCATCAGATCGGCGATATTGTGACTGTTGTGCTGGAAGAAAAAACACAGGCCAAAAAAACAGCCAGTGCAGATGCGACAAAAACCAGCGACCTGAGCATGGATCCACTTAAAGTACAGGGTGAGACCTTCAAGCTGGGCGAAAAAGAAATTTCCTATGCTACCAAGCATAACAACACGACTTCTGGTACCAGCAATGCCAACCAAAGCAACAGTATTTCAGGTTCAATTTCTGTTGAAGTGATCGATGTACTGTCAAATGGTAACCTGATGATCCGTGGTGAGAAATGGCTGACCCTGAATACGGGAGATGAGTATATCCGTCTTAGCGGCACGATACGACCAGATGACATCAGCTCTGAAAATACGGTCGCATCTACCCGCATATCCAATGCCCGCATTCAATATTCAGGAACTGGTGATCGTCAGGATACGCAAGATCAAGGATGGTTGGCACGATTCTTTAATGTGGTTCTTTAATCAGCCAATGTCTGTCTAAAAGGTGTAGTAAAAACTATGCTCCATAGTAAAAAGATGATGAAAACACTGCTCCATAGCCTCGTGATACTGCTGACATTCAGTGTGTTCAGTGTTCAGGCAGCCAGAATCAAAGATGTTTCTGAGGTTGCCGGTGTGCGTAGTAACCAACTTGTTGGCTATGGACTTGTCGTGGGTCTGGCAGGCACTGGAGAAACGACACCTTTTACTGACCAGAGCTTTACAGCGATGCTGAAAAATTTCGGCATCGTCTTGCCTCCCGGTACCAAACCGAAGACTAAAAACGTGGCAGCAGTTGCCGTAAGTGCTGAATTACCGCCTTTCTCCAAGCAGGGTCAAAAAATTGACGTCACAGTGTCATCAATCGGTTCTGCGAAAAGTATCCGAGGTGGCACATTGGTTCAGACTTTCCTCAAAGGCCTGGACGGTAAAACATACGCGGTAGCGCAAGGAAACCTGATTGTCGGTGGTTTCAGTGCAGAAGGGGCCGATGGCTCCAAAATTGTCGGTAATACCCCCACAGTCGGTCGGATAACGGATGGTGCAACGGTTGAACGTGAAGTACCTAATCCATTTGGTCGCGGTGATTTCCTCACATTCAATCTGTTCGATGCAGATTTCACGACAGCGCAGCGAATGTCTGAGACTATCAACGGCTTGCTGGGGCCGAATGTTGCGTCAGCAATGGATGCCACGTCAGTGCGTGTTCGCGCTCCACGGGATGTCAGTCAGCGCGTTGCCTTTTTGTCGATGATTGAAAACCTTGAATTTAAACCCGCAGATGCGGCCGCCAAAATCATAGTGAATAGCCGGACGGGGACGATAGTCATCGGCCAGAATGTCAGGTTGAGGCCGGCAGCGATCACGCATGGTGGAATGACAGTCACCATTAATGAAGACTTTAATGTCAGTCAGCCTAATCCATTGGCAGGCGGAGAGACCGTTGTGACACCGGATACTGACATTACCGTCACAGAGAAAGAAGCCCGTATGTTCCACTTTAAACCCGGTGTGACACTGGATGAGTTGGTCAGGGCTGTAAACAGTGTAGGCGCAGCGCCTTCAGATTTGATGGCCATTTTACAGGCTCTCAAGCAGGCGGGCGCAATTGATGGTCAGATGATAGTGATATAGCGTATGAAATCACCAGTCGATACCAGTTTTATCCATGATTTAAGCAGTCTCGATTCACTGAGACAAAAGGCCAAGAGTGGCAACGATACAGGCGATGCATTGCGTGCAGCTGCATCCCAGTTTGAGAGTTTGTTCACGCAGATGCTGTTTAAATCAATGCGAGATGCCAATTCGGCATTCGATGCCGGGCTGATTGACAATAGAACGTCTAAATTCTATCAGCAAATGGCAGACGAACAGATGTCGAGTGCACTGAGTCAGCAAGGTTCACTGGGACTGGCAGATATGATTGTGCAGCAGCTCGGTGGTCTGGCTAATACCGAACCGATGAAAGTCGGTGCTAACAGTGCGTCTGATCGATTGCGCATACCGGGCCGTGCGCCGGATGTAAAAGCACCCGATGAGCAGATTGTTGATGATAAGAAGCCTGATAATGACAAAGACATTATTGCTGAGAAAACAGCAGCAACAGATACCGCTGAGGCATCTGCGGTGCCATCAACCGATCGTCAACGCGGGTTTTCTTCACCAGCTGAATTTGTTTCTGGTTTAATGCCGTTCGCAGTGAAAGCAGGCCGGGCCTTGGGTGCCGATCCCGCTATTCTACTGGCTCAGGCTGCATTGGAGACGGGCTGGGGTAAAAAAGTCATCTCTAACGGTATGGCAAGCAGCTTTAATCTTTTCAACATCAAAGCACATCGCGGATGGGATGGCGATAAAGTAGCCACCAGAACACTGGAGTTTGAAAACGATATTCCGGTGAACAAGCAAGCTGCTTTTCGCAAATACCCCTCGTACGAAGAGAGCTTTAACGATTACACTGACTTCCTTACGACTCAGCCACGCTATAAAGATGCACTAAAAGAATCGTCTGATCCTGAAAGCTTTATCCGAGGACTTCACAAAGCGGGATATGCGACGGATCCAAGTTATTCAGACAAAGTGCTGAGGGTCTTTGATCAGGTGAAAAGCCTCATCAAATAACAGCTGTTTTTGACAGGACAGGTTCTGCGGGGATATTCAATGAGACCGATCCCAGTTGCTGCTGTTATCTTATGCCCTTGGCTTTAGGTCTTCTGTTTTACGTCATCCGTTTCATGTCCTCGATGCAAAAATAGACGCAGCATAGCTTATTTCGGCCAACGCTGAAGATTATCACTCTGGGGTTCAGTTCTTATCCTTTCAGTCGATACCCTTCCTAACAGCAAATGTTTGAGCACTCTGAAGGCGGCAAGTATCTGCCAGCTGGCATCAGACCGACACGCGTCGGACAGGTGCGGAATAAAGATTTAGCTCACTCGGTGAGCAGATAAACCATGAACATTTGCAAGTTGCTTGTATATCAGTCATTTATTCACATTTTCCGGTCGCATTTCATGGCACGGTTTTTGTATCAAGGATGGTGCAAGTAAAGTTTCATTAAATTACCCGGGGGCAGGATGGGTTTTGATTTGCTCAATCTCGGCGCACAAAGTGTCATGGCGGCACAGCGGCAGCTGAATACAACAGGTCACAACATTTCAAATGTGAACACCGAAGGCTATAGTCGCCAGACGGTTGAGCAGTCTGCCAGTGCTCCTTATTACTGGGGTGGAAACCAATGGGGGACAGGTGTTCATGCGACGGCCGTTAGACGCAACTTTGACCAGTTTGCGGTTGACCAGCTTCACCTAGCCACATCTAATCTCGGAAATGCTCAGGCCAGAGATGATCGACTAAATCTGATTGACGGCATTATGTCCGGTGCTGCAAACAAAGTGCCCGAGCAGATGAATGAATTTTATGGTGCCGTCCGCACTCTGTCTGACAATCCCAGTGACATGGGCGCGAGAACAGTTGTGCTTGAGAAAGCCAGAATGGTTTCCAGCAGCCTTAATCAGGTAAACGACACCTTGTTCAGTCGCCAGCGCGATACTAACGATGAAATTGATACCACGCTTTCCCGTATCAACGATATCGGTACAGAGCTTGCTGAAATCCATCAGTCGATGACAAATGATCCAAAGAACAACGACCTTTATGACCGTCATCAAAAGCTTATTAATGAGTTGTCTGAATACACTCAGGTGACGGTGAGCCCAAGAAATAGCGGCAATTTCAACATTATGATTGGCAGCGGACACAATTTAGTATCCGGTGTGCATTCCAGTGAGTTAACCACGGTACCGGGTGACCCTGATCAGCATCAGCGTCGACTTGCGTTAGTGGCTGGCGACTCAATCAAAACGATAGATAAAGCTGATATCCGCGGCAAACTCGGTGCATTGTTTGAGTTTCGCGATGAGATTTTGCCGAAAACACGCGATGAGCTGGGCCGGGTTGCCACAGCATTTGCACTCAAAGTTAATGAGCTGCAAGAGCAGGGCTTTGATCTTTACGGTAACCCCGGAACGGCAATGTTCAGAGATATGAACAGTGCTGAAAATGCCAGTCTTCGTACGGTTAAAAATCCATCTTCATCGGCAGAGGTGAAAGTCTTCATCGACGACATTGATCAGGCAAGGGCTGGAGATTATCACCTTAAATTCGATGGCACCGCCTACAGCATCACTAACCCAGATGATCAGAGTCAATCTGTTACGCCGACTGGTGTGCCCCCTAGCTTTGAAATTGATGGGCTGAAGATCCAAATCGACACCCCTCTTGCCTCTGGCGATACGGTTATCCTGCGCCCCTTTCGCTCTGGAGCGGGTCAAATTGAAATGACGATGGATGATCCGGGACAAATTGCTGCTCAGAGCTTTCTCAGCTCCCACTCCCAAATCAGTGGTGAGGGAGATCTATCAATTAATAGCATCGGAGCTCAGAAGCAGTTTCAGGTAGTGGTATCTGGTGATGCGAGTCAGTTTACTGTTCTGGATAAAAACGGCACTGTTTTACAGCCTGCCGCGTCATATCCGCCCGCTTCACCTATTACAGTGAATGGAACTGAGTTTGAGCTAACAGCAGGGGCAATGCCAAATGATATATTTGACGTTAACCTCGAACCTTCTGTCGGCGATAATGGCAACCTGTTGAAGTTTCAGGATCTTCAGTCTGAAAAGCTGATGGACAATGGCCGATCCAGCATCATTGATGTGTTTGAGGGACTCAACACACATATCGGCATGCTTAAAGCGTCGGCAGGAAACCAACGTGGCGTTGCTGAAATTGAGAAAGATGCTGCAATGAGCAAAGTGGCGGAGGTTTCCGGGGTAAACCTCGATGAGGAGGCGGCTAATATGATGAAGTTCCAACAAGCTTACATGGCGTCATCTCGGATCATGACAGCGGCCAACGACGCTTTCCAATCACTGCTCAGTGCAACAAGATAGGAGACTGAATAATGTTGAATCGAATTTCCAGCTTTCACCATTACCAGTCAGTTGCTAACGACATGATGAAACAGCAGGTGAAAATTCAGGATAATCAGGAGCAACTGGCCTCTGGCAAGCGTGTGCTAACCGCAGGTGATGATCCTGTTGCTTCTATTTACATCCAAAATTTTAAGCAACAAAATACTCAGATTGATCAGTATCTTGACTCCATTAACTTGTCACGTAACCGTCAGGCTCGTGAAGAAATAGCCCTGGATAATGCGGAACAACTGGTAGACAGTGCAAAACGAACGTCGCTTGCCATGATTAATGGTGCGATGTCCAACGATGATCGCGAGGCTCACAAGCAGGAGCTGAAAGGAATTTTCGACAGTTTCATGAATCTCGTTAATTCAAAAGATGAATCGGGTAATTATCTCTTCTCAGGCACAAGGACTGATTCGCAACCTTTCTTTCGCAATAACAATGGCGAAGTAACCTACGCTGGAGACAGTTATCACCGCAAATCAGAAATTGCGCCAGCCCTTGATGTGATCACCAGCGATCCGGGCGATAAAGTTTTTATGAATATCGATAACCCTTTCGGTGATTACGACCCCGAGTATGATCTGGAAGAAGGGTCATCTTTGTTGCTATCCTCTGCGACCAATTCGAACAATACCGATAACTCAGCCTATGAAGTCGAATTTGATATCGACAGCAATGGCGCAACAACGTACGAGCTTTTTCAAAATGGCACCTCAGTGGATTCGGGGCTCTATGACTCACAAGCTGGTGTCAGCTTCGGTACTTTGTCTTTCAGTATTGAAGGCAATGTAAAAGCGGGAGACAGCATTGATCTGTCCCGCCAGGAAAATTTCAGTGTGTTTGAAGCCTTTAAACATGCGATGGATATGTCAGAGAAAGCGCCAGACGATGCATCCGCTACGGCAGAATTACATAAGGTGACTGAACAACTTGCCAGCGTGTTCAAGCATCTTAACCAATCTCGTTCAGAGGTTGGTATTCGTCTTCAGACTATGGATAGACAAGAGGAAACACATCAGGATTTCAAGATAGAGCTCAACCGGTCACTTGGTACCATTGAGGATCTTGATTATTCCAAAGCTGTGATTCAGTTAAATGAAAATATGCTGGCGCTGCAGGCAGCTCAACAGGCTTTTTCAAAAACACAGTCGTTAAGTTTATTTAACTATATGTGACCGTGTAATAAATCCCTTTTGTTTCGATTATCCCAACTTCTAAAGGCCA
>NZ_LYBM01000032.1 GCF_001707825.1 Veronia pacifica
TTTGAACCCTTCTTTACAACGCGTAAACAAGGAACCGGCCTTGGCCTGACTGTCGTTCAAATGGTCTGTCGAGCTCATAAAGGTGAGCTCACCGTCCACTCCGAGTCTGGAAAGGGGGCATGTTTTACCTTATGTCTCCCCATTTTGGATTCTGATGGCAGTGATCACCCACATTTAGCAGGAGAAGCGGAATGAAACAGAGCAAAGTACTGATCGTAGAGGATGATGCAGGTTTACGAGAGGCGCTGGTCGATACGTTATCCCTTGCTGGTTATCAGTGGATAGAGGCTGACAGCGGTGAACAGGCACTGCTGATGCTGAAGAAAGAATCTGTTGATATTGTGGTGTCAGACGTACAAATGGCAGGAATGGATGGCCTAGCGCTATTGCGAAACCTTAAACTTAGCCATCCCAAATTACCTGTGCTTTTGATGACTGCGTACGCCAATATTTCTGATGCTGTTTCGGCAATGAAAGAGGGAGCCATTGATTACATGGCTAAACCTTTTGCGCCGGAAGTACTGCTGAACATGATCAGCCGCTATGCCCCCCCGCAGGTCGACAGGGTAGATGCCATTGTGGCAGATCCTAAGAGCAAGGCCTTGATGGCTTTGGCTGACAAAGTGGCAAAGACAGACGCTAACGTAATGATTCTTGGCCCCAGTGGTTCGGGTAAAGAGGTGATGGCGAGGCATATCCACCGTTATTCTTTGCGGTCAGAGGGGCCTTTTGTCGCTATTAATTGCGCCGCCATTCCGGAAAATATGCTTGAAGCGACGCTTTTCGGTTATGAAAAGGGTGCGTTTACCGGTGCTGTTCAGGCTTGCCCGGGGAAATTTGAGCAGGCACAGGGAGGCACCATTTTACTGGATGAGATCAGTGAAATGGATTTGTCATTACAAGCCAAATTACTCCGTGTGCTGCAGGAGCGAGAAGTAGAGCGTCTCGGTGGACGAAAAAGTATAGAGCTGGATGTTCGCGTTCTGGCCACCAGTAACCGTGATTTAAGGCACTACGTTGAGCAGGGTAATTTCCGTGAGGATCTCTACTATCGTCTTAATGTTTTTCCCATCAGTTGGCTGCCATTAAAAGACAGAGCAGGAGATATCTTACCTTTGGCGACACATCTGATTCAGCGACATTGTATGAAAGCTGGTCTCAGAGTGCCGGATATTGAAACTTGTGCAGCAGATAAACTCACCTCGTACCCATGGCCGGGCAATGTCAGGGAGCTGGACAATGTGATTCAGCGTGCGCTGATCCTCTGTAACGACAAGCACATCAGGTCTGATGACATTTTGCTTGAGGGTCTTGACTGGCAATATACCAGCGAACAAAAACAGACGGTTTCCCCGACGGTTGTTCCGGATATTGAGCCACAGGCTCAGCCGATTCCTTTTGAAGTCCCTTCTGCCACAACAGAAAGTCTGGGTGGTGAACTTAGAGAGCAAGAATTTGCCATTATTCTGGATGCACTGAAAGCCTGCGAAGGCAGACGAAAAGATGTAGCAGAAAAACTGGGGATCAGTCCTAGGACGTTGAGGTACAAACTGGCAAAAATGCGTGACGCTGGTATTGAGTTACCGGGCTGATGGTAGTCTAACTGACTTTTTCATTACTTGGTGTGCTTTTTGCATCAACTGATATAAAAGCGAACATTTTTTTAATCAAAGACGCAAGAAGTCAAAAGTTTGACAGAGAAGGTGGCAAATGAAAGTCAACACAATGCAACAGGAAATGCAGGTACTGGCAGCCGAAGCACAAAGCATGACTCGCCCGGCTACTGGTCAGCAGGTCGGTGAAGATTTTGGTCAGTTGCTGTCAAACGCCATCAATAATGTCAACGGACTCCAAAAGACATCTTCTGAACTCACGACGCGTTTCGATCAGGGCGACCGCAGTGTCAGTCTCTCCGATGTTATGATTGCCCGAAATAAGTCGAGCGTAGCGTTTGATGCAACAGTTCAAACGAGAAATAAGCTTGTTGAAGCTTATAAAGAACTGATGAACATGCCTGTATAAGGTGGGAACTGAACCGTGGCGGTAGAAAGTCAAAATACAGATCTGGCGGTAACCGATACCGTCGCAGCTTTGCCTGCAGCAGCCGATGACCAAACGGATCTTGTTATCGCACCCGCAACAGACTCATCCAGTGTTCTTGGAGGGATGGATTTTGCCCGTCAGTTGATTTTGGTCACTGCACTGGCGATTTTCATTTCCTTGATCATTATGCTTTTTTTCTGGATTAGAGAGCCGGAATTAAGACCGCTGGGGCAATACGAGACTGAAGACCTTATCCCCATCCTTGACCATCTGGATAGCAAAAAAATTGATTATCGTCTGGATGGTAATACGATCATGGTGCCTGCTGGCGAGTACGGTGATATCAAGCTCGATATGGCGAGAGCTGGCCTGAACCAAAGAACAGAAGAAGGCGATGATATTCTTCTGAAAGATATGGGATTTGGCGTGTCGCAACAGTTGGAGAGAGAGCGCCTTAAACTGAGTCGAGAGCGACAGCTGGCTGCAGCCATAGAAAAAATTCAGCGGGTCAAAAAGGCGAGAGTTCTGCTTGCCTTGCCAAAGCGCAGCGTTTTTGTCCGTCACAATGAAGAAGCTTCAGCAAGTGTTCTGCTGACATTGCGAAATGGCTCGACATTGGGTCAGGAAGAAGTGGACTCAATCGTAGACATGGTGGCCTCCGCTGTGCCGGGCCTCAAGCCTGTCAGGGTGACGGTTACCGACCAGCATGGCCGCTTGCTCAGCTCGGGGAGTCAGGATCCACTCTCTGCGGTGCAGAGAAAAGAATATGAACTTGAGCGTAAGCAAGAACAATCATTACGCGAAAAAATTGACTCTATTTTGATTCCAGTGCTCGGACTGGGCAACTATACCTCTCAGGTTGACGTTACTCTCGATTTTACCAAGGTAGAGGAAACCCGGAAACGTTTTGACCCGGCGACGCCTGCTACTCGAAGCGAGTATAACCGAGAAGATTACAACAACAGTGACTTGGTGGCGGGTATTCCCGGAGCACTGAGTAACCAACCACCAGCTGATTCAGCAATACCGGAAGATGTTAAGACGCTGAACAAAGCCGGAGCAGGTGAAAATGGCTCGCTGAGTCGTGAAACGACCCGAAATTATGAACTGGATACCACCATCAGTCACCAGCGTTCTCAGACGGGTACCGTTCAGCGTCAGACGGTTTCGGTTGCCGTAAATTATATTCAGGGCATCAATAAAGAAACGGGTGAAGCGACGTTTGGTCCCGTAGCAGATGCAGAGCTGGAAAAAATTCGTCGTTTATTAATGGGGGGTGTTGGTTTTTCACAGGCCCGAGGCGACGTGCTTGAAGTGATATCGGTGCCCTTTGTTAAGCCTGAGGTTGAGAAGATTGGTGATGTGCCTATCTGGGAACATCCGAACTTCAACGATTGGATTCGCTGGCTAGCTGCTTCTCTGATTGTTATTGTCGTGATTATGGTACTGATAAGACCTGCACTGAGTAAACTCATGTACCCAGAGCAGGACGATGATGGCGCACTTGGCCCCAATGGCGAAATGCTTGGGCCGGACGGATTGCCGCTTAATCCTGATGATGAGATTGGTCTTATTGGCGCTGACCTGGACGGCAGCGGAGATTTCTCAATTGGCGACTCGGGTATGGGACTGCCTGATCTGCATAAAGACGAAGATATGCTTAAAGCTGTGCGTGCATTGGTGGCTAATGAGCCTGACCTTGCCGCACAGGTTATTAAGAATTGGGTAAGTGAACATGGCTGATAACGAAAACGCTGATGGAGCACTAACAGGGCTGGATAAGGCTGCGATATTGCTGCTCAGCCTGACCGAGCAAGATGCTGCGAGTATCATCCGCCACCTTGAGCCAAAACAGGTTCAAAGAGTGGGGCAGGCGATGACAACCATGAATGACTTGAGTCAGGAGCGAGTTGCCGCAGTCCACAGTGCATTTATCGAAGAGATACAGCAGTACACATCTATCGGTATGGGCAGTGAGGACTTCGTTCGCAACGCCCTTGTTGCCGCTTTAGGTGAGGACAAAGCCAATAATTTGGTTGACCAGATCACATCGGGTGGTGCGTCACGAGGGCTTGAAGCCCTGAAATGGATGGATCCGCGTCAGGTGGCATCCATTATTCTCAACGAGCACCCCCAGATTCAAACTATTGTTTTATCATATCTGGAGCCCGAGCAGTCTGCCGAAATTCTTACTCAGTTCGCTGAGCGTGATGCGTTAGATTTGGTGATGCGTATTGCTACACTTGAAGAAGTGCAGCCTGCCGCACTGAAAGAGCTAAACGAAATTATGGAGAAACAGTTTGCTGGTCAGTCTGGCGCTCAAGCGGCCAAGATTGGCGGCCTGAAAGCAGCAGCCGACATCATGAACTACATGGATAAAACCATGGAAGCTGCACTCATGGAGCAAATCGAACAGAACGACGAAGAAATGGCGTCTCAGATTCAGGACCTCATGTTCGTCTTCGACAACCTTGCCGATGTCGACGATCGCGGTATACAAGCTATTCTTCGCGATGTTCCTCAAGAAGCTCTACAAAAAGCGCTCAAGGGTGCCGAGGAAGGTCTGCGCGAGAAAATATTCGCCAATATGTCGTCGCGTGCTGCAGAAATGCTGCGTGACGACCTTGAGGCAATGGGACCCATTCGCGTGGCCGATGTGGAAGGTGCTCAGAAGGAAATCCTCTCTGTTGCAAGACGTCTTGCCGACTCGGGCGAAATTATGTTGGGTGGTGGCGGTGCAGACGAGTTCCTCTAATCATTCCCATCGTTTCGGCTTGATGACAAACGCTAATCCTGCTGAGGTGGTTTATGTCTAATGATCGTCGCCGTGGCTACATTCGCGCTGATGATGTACCGTCAGACACGTTTGCCCGCTGGTCCTTACCTGATCACCATGACAGAAAGCCACCGCCAAGGGAAACGGCGCTTAACTTCGATCCGGGCTGGTCTCCTGAGGCCGCTCTTGAAGATGTGCATGCTGAACCTGAAGTTGCTGTCAAACCTCTGACGGCTGATGCGCTCGAAGAAATTCATGCGTCTGCTGTTGAAGAAGGCAGGGAAGAGGGGCATCAGGCTGGTTTTGAGCAGGGGCGCGAAGAGGGGTTTGCCGAAGGTCGTGAGGCGGGTTTCGCTGAAGGGCGAGAGGCGGGCTTTGAAGAGGGTCTGGCAGGCGGTAAACAGGCTGTTGATGAAAAATGTCAGCAGCTTGAAGCCATGGTTGAAAAACTGGTTTATCCGTTGCAGCAGGTTGATGCCGATATTCAGCAACAGATGCTGGAACTGGTACTTTCGCTGACTCGCTCATTGATTGATGTTGAGGTGCAGACGAATCCTCAGGTGATTCTTGCTACGCTACGAGAAGCCGTACAGTCATTGCCAGTGTCCGGTCGAAAGGTCACCGTATATCTTCACCCTGAAGACAGAGAGAGGGTAGAGCAGGCTCATGGCGAACAAGGTATCGCAGAGCGCAACTGGCAGCTCGTCTCTGAGCCATCTCTGAACACTGGCGACATTCAACTCTACTGCGAAGACTCATCTGTCGATTACCGAATGGAAGACAGAGTTCGTCATCTACTGAGTCAGTTCAGAGGGCAGAATCAAACGACACTGCCTCAGGATTCAGACGAGGATGCGCAAAACGTCATGCTCGATGAGCCAAGAGTGCAACAAGTCCAAGAGAGCAGCGAACAAATAGACTCGTCTGATACTGCGCCTGCAGATCCCATGGTGTCTGAGCCTTCCGACGACAGTCTGATGACTGGCACCGAAGCGTTTGAACAGAGCCAGCAAGATAGCAACAATATTAACTCAACGCTTTCGGCGGCCGATGAGAGCAGTAATGCTTAATCTCTCTGAACGCCTTTCGACACTTAAAACGACCAATCTTGTTACCCGGCCTGTTGCATCAGGTCGGCTTGTTCGGGTCGTCGGACTTACCCTTGAAGCTATTGGTTGTCGGGCATCTGTCGGCAGCCTTTGCCGGGTTGAAACGTTACATGGTGATATCGAGGCTGAAGTCGTTGGCTTTTCCGGTGACACCCTTTTCCTTATGCCCAGCGAGCAGTTAACCGGTGTCTTACCCGGCGCCCGGGTCACGCCATTGGTACATGAACAAGGCATTGCGGTTGGCCCTCAACTGCTGGGCCGAGTCATTGATGGTGTCGGTAATCCGCTTGATGGCAAAGGAGATATTTACTCCGATAATAAAGCATCATTTACCGCTCAGACGATTAATCCGCTCGCCAGAAAACCAATCGACAGTCCCCTTGATGTCGGTATTAAGGCAATCAATGGCCTGTTGACGGTTGGCAAAGGCCAGCGTATCGGGCTTTTTGCTGGTTCAGGTGTCGGAAAGTCTGTCACGCTTGGCATGATGACCCGTGGAACAACTGCACAGGTTGTCGTTGTCGGACTGATTGGCGAACGTGGCCGCGAAGTAAAAGAATTCATAGATGAGATCCTTGGCGACGAGGGACGTGCCCGCTCCGTGGTGATCGCGGCTCCTGCAGATGCCTCTCCCCTCATGCGTCTGAAAGGCTGCCAGACAGCACTGACTATCGCGGAATATTTTCGCGATCAGGGGCTGGATGTGCTGCTGCTGATGGACTCGCTAACTCGCTTTGCTCAGGCGAGAGGGAGATTGCTCTGTCAGTCGGAGAGCCGCCAGCCACAAAAGGCTACCCACCCTCTGTATTTGCCAAGTTACCAGCGCTGGTTGAACGTGCCGGGAATGGCAGTGACGGTCAGGGATCAATTACTGCTTTTTTCACCGTTTTGACCGAAGGCGACGACTTGCAAGACCCGATAGCGGATGCGGCAAGAGCGATTCTTGACGGGCACATTGTGCTGTCCCGTGAAATGGCAGATGCCGGACATTATCCTGCTATTGACGTCGAACGCTCGGTCAGTCGGGTGATGCCACAGATAGTTAACGAAGAACACATGTTGATGGCACGTGCTGTCCGTCAGGTGTTGTCCGTATGTCGTAAAAATCAGGATCTCGTATCAATTGGTGCCTACAAGCCGGGAACAGATCAGGCTATTGATCAGGCCTTCATGTTTAAACCCAAGCTAGATCAGTACCTCCAACAGGGTATGAAGGAGGTGGTGCCTTATGATATGTGTGTCAACATGCTCCGTTCATCATTGCAGGGGTAGGGTTTAAAATATGGCGAACTCGGCACTGGAATTGTTACTTGAAAGAGCCCAAAGCGATGAGCAGAATGCCCAGCTGGCATTGGTGTCCGCGCAACAGGAACTGGAAGGGTATCGCCGCCAGCTTGAGCAGATTGAACAATACCGTTTTGATTACTGCAAGCAGATGACGGCCCGTGGTCAGCAGGGCCTGACTGCCAGTAACTACGGCCATCTCAACCGCTTTATCGTTCAGCTTGATGAGACACTGGCAAAACAGCGCCAGGCGGCAGGTGCATTTGAACAAAAAGTGGAAGATTGCCGCACCTATTGGCACAGCTGTCGGGAGAAAACCCGTTCACTTGATTGGTTGTGTGAAAAACGCCGTAACGAAGAAAAAATAAGGGCTGAAAAGCTCGAGCAGAAACAAATGGACGAGTTTGCTACCCTCTCTTATTTCCGCCAACAACAGAAAAAATCCAACTTGGCCTGATAATTGCTTTTAAGCTAGCAGTAAATCAAAAAAGATTGGGATAACGCCGCGATGTGCAGCGTAAACCTTACCCTTTTCACTGATGATGGTAGCGATATGAATCAGCCCACACTTCCATTACAGAGCGTTTTAATGAAAGCGGCACCAGCAGCTTCAGAGCGTATGCCTGTTGTTGAAAAAAGTGATGCCGGTGAGCGCTTCAAAGAATCTTTGGAACATGCTGTCCACCAGGATAAATCAGTAGACTCTGCAGAGATAAAAGATGCTGAAACAGCCGATGCAGCTGATACAAAAGAAGTTGCTGAAAATGCAGAGCCGGAGACAGCAAAGGTCGCTGACGAAAACGAACAGGTGTCAGAAGATCCTGTTGAGGGTAAATCTGAGACCGACACCGCTGTTTCCGAGGGTGATAAAACTAATACAGAATCCGATGCTGAGCTTGCCTCAAAGCAGGCAATTATGGATACCAAAGCTCTGTTGGACAGGCTGGCGATGTCTTCAGCGGCCCTATCTGCGAAACCATCTGCGGCTGATACTGACGAAGTGAAAGTGAATAACGGTGAAGAAGAGAGCGGCGATGTTCTGACGGTGAACGCGATGCCATCAGGCAAAACCTTGCCGCAATCAGAACTCTTGCTTGCTAAACATTTCAATCGTGAACACGAACACGTGAAAGATATTGAGCAGGTCTCCACTGATAAAAGCGATCATCAGGAAGAAACACTGACAATAAAAGATATTGACGTGTTGGTTAAACTCGTTCATCAGTCTCCCGAACTTGAAGCAGCCCTGACTGATGAGCAGAAGCAGGCATTGTCATTGGCAGCTGAGTCTCCAGAAAAGTTAACGAGTGAGCAGGTTGAACTTCTCACCCAATTAAAAGAAACCTTGATAACAGAGTCCAATCAGCCGTCAACTCCTGTCGCCTCTGGTGATGTTGAGAAAGCAGATGTAAAAGCGACAGGAAAAGAAGTCGGTGAAGTACGGAACAAAGTGGCTGAATCTTCAGGTCAGCAGGTAAAAGTGTCAGACTTGCAGGTTGCCGCCAGAGCGGAACCAACCAAGCATCTGCAAGATCCTGCTTTACGCCAGCCAACCCAAATAGTAGCGGATGAAACTGCACCACAGCAGGCTACTGCTCAACAGGCAAAGCCGGAATTATCTCCTGTACTCGCTGGCGCAGCTGGATTTAGTCAGAATCAGCTACAGAAAGCGGTTAGAGAGGGACTCTCTCCAGAGTCACTGAAAACAGATATTATGGCAGCGACTGAGGGAAGCAAGGCGCCTCAGGTAGAAAATAAACCAGAGGCTCTGGCCCAGCAATTAGCAGCATCTTTCGGACAGCAAGGCAGCACTATTGCAGCCAAGCTGGACAGCAGTGTCGCACAGAGCCCTTTACAAATCAGTACTAACCAGAATGAAGCGGCTGCTGCACTAGCGGAAAGGGTAAATATTATGATGTCAAAAAACCTTAAGCAGGTTGATATCAGACTTGATCCGCCAGAGCTTGGCAGAGTACAAATAAAACTCTCAATGGGCAGTGAGCAACAGGCCTCAGTGCAGTTTACGGTATCAAGCCAGCACGCCAGAGATGCCTTGGAAAGTGCGATGCCGAGATTACGCGAGATGATGCAACAGCAGGGCCTACAGTTGTCTCAGTCATCCGTGCAGCAACAAAGTAACGGTAATCAGCAGGCATCCACTGGTCAGGGCCAGCAGGGTGATGGCCAGGGATCCTCGAGTTCGGGTCGATCTGGTTTATCACTGGATGATGATACAAATACTCTCGTCAGGGATGTCTACATCAGGCCATCGTCTGACGGTGTCGACTTTTATGCCTGATACATCGACATCTGAAAGGTGTGTTGATGTGATTAAATATTGTTCTCTGCTGATGTATATTGAGGTAAAAGATGGCGGAAGAAGAAACAGAAAATACTGAAGAAGAAGGCGGTGGAGGTAAATCCAAACTGCTCATTATCATCATTGCTGCGGTAGTGTTGCTAGCGGGCGGGGGTGGTGCAGCTTTCTTTTTGATGTCTGGGGGCGATGAGGCCCCACCTGAAGCGACTGCTTCACAGGAAAAAACAGAATCAGATGCGCCTCCGGCCCCTGCTTTGTACGTCACGCTTGATCAGCCATTTATTTTTAATGTGACAGGTGATCGGGCACACAGATTGGTACAGGTTGAGATACAACTGATGGTCAGAGGTGAGTCACATCAGTTTTTGGTTCAGCAGAATTTACCGCTGGTTGAGTCCAGCTTGCTGGAAGCGTTTGGAAAGGCAACAGTACAACAGCTGCGAACCGCAAAAGGACAGGATGAAGTCCGTCAGATGGCGGCAGAATCCGTTCAAAAAGCAATGGAAAATGCTATCGGCGAGGCCGTGGTTGAGCGGGTGTTATTCACTGGTTTTGTAATGCAATAGGTGTAACGTGGATTTACTCAGTCAAGACGAAATTGATGCGCTACTCAGCGGTGGAGATCCACCTGATGAGGAAGAGACTGGCAGTGAACAGGTCGATGATTCCGAGGCCTCCAGCTTTGACTTCTCGTCGCAAGACCGCATTGTCCGTGGTCGGATGCCGACTCTGGAGCTCATCAACGAACGTTTTGCCCGCCATATGCGGATCAGTATTTTCAACATGCTGCGTAAAACAGCTGAAGTATCGATTAATGGTGTCCAAACCTTAAAATTTGGCGAATATCAGAACACACTTTTTGTTCCAACCAGCCTGAATATGGTTCGCTTCCGTCCTTTAAAAGGGACAGCGCTTATTACCATGGAAGCCCGACTGGTATTTATTCTGGTGGAAAACTTTTTTGGCGGAGATGGACGCTTTCATGCCCGGATTGAGGGGCGTGAATTCACCCCAACCGAGCGTCGTGTCATTCGTA
Source organism: Veronia pacifica (assembly GCF_001707825.1). Lineage (GTDB taxonomy): Bacteria > Pseudomonadota > Gammaproteobacteria > Enterobacterales > Vibrionaceae > Veronia > Veronia pacifica. The sequence continues at coordinate 10,569 of NZ_LYBM01000032.1, forward strand.
TGCTGCTCAAGCTGATTTTTGAAGACTACATTGATGCTTGGGAACCTGTCATGAATGTAGAATTCGATTACCTCGATTCTGAAGTGAACCCGGCAATGGCTAATATAGTCAGCCCGACAGAGGTAATTGTTGTCAGCTCTTTCCATATAGAGCTTGATGGCGGGGGCGGCGACTTTCATATCGTCATGCCATACTCGATGGTAGAGCCTATCCGTGAGATCTTAGATGCGGGTATCCAGAGTGACAAAGGGGATACTGACCATCGCTGGACAACGGCGCTGGAAGAGGAAATCATGGGCGTAGAAGTTCTGCTCACGGCTAAGTTACTTGAAACCCAGCTCTCACTGCGTGATCTGATGGAGATGGAAGCCGGGGATGTCATTCCGGTTAAAATGCCTGAGCATTGCACGATTTATGTTGAAGATTTGCCGTCCTTCCGGGGCAAAATGGGTCAGTCAAATGAAAATATGGCGATAAAAATTACTGAAGAACTCAAGCGGCCTGAAGTGGCGAAGAGTGACATCATGTTGCTTGAGAAAAAAGAATCAAAAAATCGGGAAGATGACGACTGAGTCGATACTTCCGGGCCGCCCGATATGCGGCGTAGTTGATTGATATGGTGAATTGCGATGAGTGATGTAGAAGACGAATGGGCAGCGGCTCTTGCCGAGCAAGAAGAGGTTGAGTCCGGCGCGGAGCTTGCGCCGCTCGACGAGCTGACAGATGAGACGGTGAGCATCTCAGAAGATGAGCAGCGTAAGTTAGACTCCATCATGGATATTCCGGTAACTATCGCGATGGAAGTTGGCCGGACAAACATCAATATACGGAACCTGCTTCAACTTAATCAGGGTTCTGTTGTTGAGTTGGATCGTCTGGCTGGCGAGTCACTGGATGTGCTGGTCAACGGAACATTGATTGCACATGGTGAAGTGGTTGTGGTCAATGACAAGTTTGGTATTCGACTGACTGACGTGATTAGCCAAACAGAGCGAATTAAAAAGCTTAGCTAACTAATTGTTTTATCATGTTTTAAAGCACCTCTTTGAAGAGGTGCTTTTTTTCGGCCTGAAATTTGCTTTCCCCCTCTTTTAACCTGTTTCTCAACAAGTGGCTGACAGATGGTAAAACCGATAATCATCCTTTTGTTCTCTTTCTTCTCTGTGCCTGTCATGGCAGCACCACAAGCAGATCTGAAACTTGGAACAACGCTCATTTCACTTTTTTTAGTGCTTGGTTTGATTCTTGCGCTGAGCTGGGTCGTCAAACGATTGAAAGTGCCCGGCTTACCAAATGGTCAGTCAGGTATGCGTATTATCAGTCAGTTAGCTGTCGGACAGAAAGAACGGGTCATGGTGGTTGAGGTGAACAAGGAACAAGTTTTGATTGGTGTTACTGGTCAGCAAATCACCCTTCTGAAAACGCTGAACGAGCCGATGGAAGCGCCGGCAACGCCGACTTCTTTCAGTGAACACCTCAATCAGATATTGAAAAAAAATGAAAATGTATAAATCACTCTTCGCCATTTTTTTGACGACGCTGTTGATTGTCGGTTTTCCGGCACATGCAGAAGATACGGTGTCAGACTTGGCAGCACAGGCCGTTACCTCGATAGAGAAAGCGGGTGATGCGTCAATGATACAGCAGCGTAATGGCGGTGGCGGAATTCCGGCACTCACCATGACAGTAAACCCGGATGGCAGCGAAGACTATTCAGTGACGCTGCAGATTCTGGCGTTGATGACGGCGCTGGGTTTCTTACCTGCCATCGTTATATTGATGACTTCTTTTACGCGGATTGTGGTGGTACTGGCAATTTTGCGTCAGGCGATGGGGCTGCAACAAACCCCGTCCAATCAGGTGATCATTGGTATATCCATGTTTTTGACCTTTTTCATTATGTCTCCTGTCATCGACCGAATGAATACTGATGCTATCCAGCCCTATATCAACGAGAGCATCACGGCTAAAGAAGCTTTTGAGCGAGTACAGGTTCCGCTGCGTGATTTCATGCTGAAGCAGACCCGGGTCAAAGACCTCGAAACCTTTGTCAATATGTCCGGCTCACAAGCGAAAGACCCGTCAGAAGTGCCGATGACAGTCTTAATACCTGCATTTATCACGTCGGAACTGAAAACGGCATTCCAGATAGGTTTCATGCTCTTTTTGCCTTTCCTGGTTATTGATTTAGTCGTGGCATCGGTATTGATGGCGATGGGTATGATGATGCTGTCTCCAATGATCGTATCACTTCCATTTAAACTCATGCTCTTTGTGCTTGTGGATGGCTGGAATCTTATCCTGTCTACACTGGCTGGCAGCTTCGGGTAGGGTAGGCAAATTATGGCTCCAGAACTCTTTGTCGGTATTTTTCAGGATTCACTCCAGATGGTGCTGATCATGGTGTCCGCAATCGTGGTGCCGGGTCTGCTGGTTGGTCTGATTGTTGCTGTTTTTCAGGCGGCAACCTCAATCAATGAACAAACACTGAGCTTCTTACCGAGGTTGATTGCGACCTTGCTGGCCCTGATGTTCTTCGGCCACTGGATGACTCGCATGTTGATGGAATACTTTTTCCATCTGATAGAAGAAATCCCTCAACTTCTGTATTGAGAGCGGCGATGGAATATCCAACTGCAATGATCCTCGACTGGATGGCGAATTACTTCTGGCCGTGGACCCGCATTTCATCAATGTTGATGACCATGACATTTTTCGGTGCCCGGTTCGTACCCGTGAGAGTGCGGTTGTACCTGTCTCTGGCCGTCACTTTTGCTGTGATGCCAGCGCTCCCTGCGGTGCCGGACGATATTCAGTTGGTGTCTTTCGCAGGGTTTCTGATACTGGCACAACAGGTCCTGATTGGCGTTGCCATGGGTACCGTGACCCAGTTTGTCATTCAAACCTTCGTTTTACTCGGCCAGATATTGGGTATGCAGTCTAGTCTGGGTTTCGCATCCATGGTTGACCCCGCCAATGGTCAGAATACGCCTTTGCTTGGTCAGATTTATCTCTTCCTGGTCACCATGCTGTTTCTCGCCACTGACGGTCACTTGGAAATGCTGAAACTCGTGGTGATGAGCTTTGACACACTGCCTGTGGGAAGCATGTTGTCTGCGGTTAACTATCAAGCATTGGCCGGTTGGTTTGGCATCATGTTTAGTGTTGCACTCAGTATTTCGCTGGTGGGCATTATTGCTTTGTTAACCATTAATATCTCGTTCGGTATTATGACCCGTGCCGCGCCTCAGCTAAATATCTTCTCCCTCGGTTTTGCCTTTGCGCTTATCGTGGGTCTCTTTGTCAGCTGGTATATCATGGCAGGCCTCCTTCCACAGTATCAGCAGCACTGGCAGACAGGTATCAGCTCGGTCTGCGATCTGATTCGTCTTAACTGTGATCTCTGAGGAATTAAGAAATGGCAGAGAGTGACGGTCAGGAACGTACAGAAGAAGCCACCCCCCGAAGGCGGGAGCAGGCGCGGGAGAAAGGTCAGGTTCCGCGCTCAAGAGAACTGGCGTCAGCTTCAGTCTTAGTGATCGGAGCCATCGCATTAATGTGGTTCGGTCAGGATCTTGGTGCTGCCATAATGAAAGTGATGGCAGAAATGTTCAGTCTGAGTCGGGAAGAGATCTACGATGTTCATCGTTTGTGGCTAATCTTGTCTAATTCTATCTGGTATTTATTCTGGCCGTTAGCCATTATTCTCATCACCTTGTTTGTTGCTGCGCTGGTGGGGGCTGCGGGGGTCGGCGGAGTCAGTTTCTCTTGGGAGGCGGCGCGACCTAAACTGTCTAAGATGAACCCGCTCAGCGGCATCAAGCGCATGTTTGGCAAACAGAGTCTGGTTGAGCTGATCAAGTCAATTCTCAAAGTCACTCTGGTGAGTGGCATGGCTGTCTTGATCATGTGGTCAAATCTTGATGACTTTCACCAATTGACTCTCGAGCAGTTCCCTACCAATTTGTATCATGCGATGGAGATGCTGCTTGATTTCGTGTTGCTGATTTGTCTCTCTCTGCTCATTGTCGTTGCCATTGATATCCCGTTCCAAATTTGGCAGCACAACGAACAGCTCAAAATGACAAAGCAGGAAATCAAAGACGAGTTCAAGGATACCGAGGGTAAACCTGAGGTCAAAGGCCGTATTCGGATGCTGCAACGTGAAATGGCCCAGCGTCGTATGATGGCGGAAATCCCGACTGCCGATGTCGTGATCACCAACCCCGAGCACTACTCTGTTGCTCTTCGATACGACAGCGCAATGGACAGAGCGCCTGTCGTTGTTGCGAAGGGCATCGACTTTACCGCAATGAAGATTCGTGAAATAGCGACTGAATACGATATTGATATCGTTCCTGCCCCCCCGCTTGCACGTGCGGTATATTACAGTACCGAACTTGAACAACAAATTCCTGACGGGCTGTTTACAGCAGTTGCTCAGCTTCTGGCATATGTCTTTCAGTTGAAGCAGTTCAAGAAAGGTCGTGGACGACGGCCCCAGGCGATTAAGCCTGACCAATTACCGATACCGTCAGATTTACGTCGCTAGGCCATTATGTACTGAATAACATATCCAAGTGACTGACTGATATCGTTAAAAAAAGCTGGTTCGCTTTTTGCTTAGAACTCAATCATCGATTTTGGAGTTCGAAGAAAACGACAATGAAACTCGCCTTGCCGTTACTGAACAAAGTATCAGAAAAAGTCCCTTTCCGGTTTGACCAAGGGATGCCAGCCATCGGTGCGCCGATTTTGGTATTGGCTACGTTAGCGATGGTGGTACTTCCTGTACCAGCCATGCTGCTCGACCTGATGTTCTCATTCAATATTGCCCTTTCTCTGGTCGTCCTGCTGGTTACTGTTTATACCCGCCGTCCTCTCGATTTTGCTGCTTTTCCTACTGTCCTGCTGATCGCCACCTTGATGCGACTTGCGCTTAACGTAGCGTCAACCCGTGTGGTTCTCCTGCATGGTCACGAGGGACCGGGAGCTGCGGGTCAGGTGATAGACGCTTTTGGTAAAGTGGTTATCGGGGGCAATTACGCCGTCGGTCTGGTGGTTTTCCTCATTTTGATGATCATCAACTTTATGGTGGTGACCAAAGGTGCTGGCCGTATTTCAGAAGTCTCGGCCCGTTTCACCCTTGATGCCTTGCCCGGTAAACAGATGGCAATTGATGCTGACCTGAATGCTGGCTTAATTGACCAGGAGCAAGCCCGTACTCGAAGGATGGAAGTCACCAAAGAAGCTGACTTTTACGGTTCGATGGATGGTGCCTCAAAGTTCGTCAAAGGTGATGCCATCGCCGGTATTTTGATTCTGGGCATCAACATCATCGGCGGTCTGAGCATCGGTATGATTCAACACGATGTCAGCTTCTCCAAGGCAATTGAAATATACACCTTGCTGACAATTGGTGATGGTCTGGTTGCTCAGATCCCATCTCTGTTGCTGTCTATCGGCGCCGCCATTATGGTGACCCGTCAGAATACCGACGAAGACATGGGACAGCAGGTTGTCTTCCAACTGATTGATAACCCCAAAGCATTGGTCATTGCTACTGGCATTTTGTTCGTGATGGGTGTCGTCCCTGGTATGCCACATATTCCCTTTCTATTCCTTGCGCTGATTTGCGGAAGCTTTTCCTATTGGAAGATTCGCCAACAGAAAAAAGCCAAGGCTGCGGAAGAGGCTGCGCCAGCAACGGATATGGTCGCTCCGAAACCGAAAGAGCTGTCTTGGGACGATGTCATGCCTGTCGATGTGATCGGTCTCGAAGTGGGATATCGCCTTATTTCCATGGTTGACCGTGACCAAGGCGGCGAGCTACTCGACAGGGTCAAGGGAGTCAGGAAAAAGCTGTCACAAGATTTTGGCTTCCTGATCCCGGCGGTTCATATCCGTGACAACCTTGAGTTGCCCCCGAATAACTACCGTATCACGTTAATGGGTGTTGCAGCTGGTGAAGCGGAGATCCGTCCTGACATGGAATTGGCGATTAATCCGGGGCAGGTGTTTGGGCCACTGGAAGGTGAACAAACGAAAGATCCAGCATTCGGGCTTGATGCAGTATGGATTGATAAAAAACACCGTGAACATGCTCAGGCTCTGGGATATACCGTCGTTGATTCCGCGACTGTGTTGGCAACCCATCTCAGTCAGCTGCTAACCAACAATGCTGAGCGCTTGCTGGGTCATGAAGAAGCACAGAACCTGATTGATTTGCTCGCCAAGCAGGCACCAAGACTGACCGAGGGGCTGATACCAGACCTCATTTCTCTTGGCGTGGTCGTTAAAGTGCTCCAGAACCTGCTAAACGAAGCTATCCCAATTCGAGATGTGAGAACGATTGTCCAGACTCTCTCTGAGTATGCGCCGAAGAGTCAAGATCCTGACATCTTGACGGCGGCTGTCAGAATTTCGTTGCGCCGCATGATTGTTCAGGAAATCAACGGAATAGAGCCCGAACTTCCGGTCATTACCTTGGCACCTGAGCTGGAACAGATATTGCATAAAACTATGCAGGCAGCGGGAGGCGAATCGACCGGTATTGAACCTGGGCTTGCCGAGCGTCTGCAACAGTCACTTTCTGAAGCGACGCAACAGCAAGAGTTGCAGGGCGAACCTGCGGTGTTACTGACATCTGGTGTGCTAAGAGCGACACTGGCGAAATTTGTCAAAAACACCATTCCGGCATTACGTGTCCTTTCGTATCAGGAAGTGCCGGATGAAAAACAAATAAGAATAGTGAATGCAGTTGGCAACTGATAGTCAATCAGTGATATGAGACAAAGAATTTGAAAATTAAACGATTTTTTGCAAAAGACATGAGAACGGCACTCAGTGAGGTGAAAGAAGCACTGGGCGCAGATGCTGTGATCATGTCGAATAAGAAGGTCACTGGTGGAGTCGAGATCGTTGCAGCCATTGACACTGAAACATCACCGAGCGATAGCCGCAAAGAGGCAGTGCGCTCTCAAGTGGCGAAAGCCATGGGTGATACCCAGCGTCGTCTTGCTGACGACAAAGTTGATATTCGTCATAGTCAGCAACCCGCCCGCAGCGCCGAGTCATCCCTCAGCAGTAAATTCTCATCACTGTTAGACCGTTATCAGGGTCAGTCTGCGCAGCCCCCGGAAGAAGATCCGCCAGCTGACAGCCTGACAAGCCTACTGGCGCGTCAGCAAAAAGCGGCGCAAAAACCTGCTCCTGCTCAGAACAGGCAAGGTGCTCTCACACGTACCCGTAATCACAACCATGCCTTTGGTGGAGATTATGCGCGTCAGCAGCAGGAAAAAAGCCAAGAGCTTGACCGTTTATATCAGCAAAAAATGCAGCAAAAAGGCCGTGCCGATGGCTTGCCTGCCATGCGCAGAGAGCAAGAGCTTCGTCACCAAGATCGAAATGGCGGCGGTAGACAGCCAGATCGTCGTCAAGACCGGACCATGATGGATAGCCGTGGTGGTATTCAGCAAGGTGGTGAGATGGAGGCGATGAAGAAAGAGATGGCCTCTATTCGCAATCTTCTTGAGCATCAGTTGTCGGGCTTGATGTGGCAGGAGGTTGAACGAAAAGAACCTCTGCGCGCCATGTTGATTAAACGCCTCGAAGCGATGGGATTATCACCGTTTCTCTCCGATCAGCTTGCGGGTTACATACCTGAAGATACGCCAGCAGCTGATGCATGGAGCGCAGTGCTTGAATTACTCACTGACCAAGTTATCACTGGCGAAGACAATTTACTGGAGCATGGCGGTGTTATTGCCTTGCTTGGACCGACGGGCGTCGGGAAAACAACCACAATTGCCAAGCTTGCTGCTCGGGCCGCGATGGACTTTGGTCCTGAAGAGATTGCCCTTGTTACAACAGATACTTATCGCATCGGTGCTCATGAGCAACTATCGACATACGGAAGAATTCTTGGTTGTCCGGTAAAAATTGCAAAAGATGCGGACGAACTGGCCGATATATTGTACCAACTGCGTCACCGCCGTTTGGTATTTCTCGATACTGCCGGGATGGGACAAAGGGATATTCGACTGACTGAGCAACTGGATACTCTGATTCAGAACAGTGGCTCACATATTCGAAGTCTGCTTGTGTTGCCTGCGACAGCGCAACGAAGAGTCTTGCAGGAAACCATAGATCATTTCCGCAGAATACCGTTATCTGGATGCGTCCTCACAAAACTGGACGAGTCCTTAAGTCTGGGTGAACTTCTGAGTGTCACCATTGAAAATGCACTTCCGGTTACCTTCCTTGCCGACGGGCAGCGGGTTCCAGAAGATATTCGTCATGCCAGTGGGCAGTATCTGGTTACTAGGGCCAGTGAACTTTTAGACAGCGACAATGAGCAACAGCACACTTTCTGGAGCCACGATGTACCAGAGTCAAATTCGGCAGACTTCTATGATTGAGAGTACCATGCAGGATCAAGCCAGCGGCCTCCGCCGCTTGAGAACCCCAACCCGGACCAAGGTCATCACTGTCACTGGTGGCAAAGGCGGGGTGGGTAAAACCAACATTACCCTGGGTATGGCAGCTTCGATGGCAAAACTTGGGAAGAAAGTCATGGTACTTGACGCCGACCTTGGTCTTGCCAACGTAGATGTGTTACTTGGGCTGCGTGTTGGTAAAAATTTATCTCACGTAATGCAAGGTGTGTGTGACCTGAAAGATATTATCGTTGAAGGCCCGCATGGCATGAAGATTGTACCGGCCTCATCAGGTATGAGAGGTATGACGGAGCTCACTCAGGCCCAACACGCAGGGTTAATCCGTGCATTTGGTACGCTTGATGAAGATGTTGATGTACTGATTGTTGACACAGCGGCGGGTATATCCGATATGGTTCTCAGCTTTTCCAGAGCCGCTCAGGATGTGTTGATGGTTGTCTGTGATGAGCCCACATCCATTACCGATGCGTATGCGCTGATAAAGCTTCTAAGCCGCGAACATGGGGTTACTCGGTTCAAAGTTGTCGCCAATATGGTCAGGAGTTACCGGGAAGGGCGAGATTTGTTCACAAAATTAACTCGGGTAACAGAAAGATTTTTAAATGCTAATCTAGAATTAGTAGCATGTGTGCCAATTGATGAACGAGTGCGTCAATCTGTCAGGAAGCAAAAAGTGGTTGTCGATGCGTTTCCTCGCTCGCCTGCTGCACTTGCAATGACAGCTCTGGCTAACAAGGCATTGACCTGGCCTGTTCCGTACAGTCCAAGTGGTCACTTAGAGTTTTTTGTTGAGCGTTTGTTGGTGAAAGACGACTCTACGGGGGAATACCTCAGTGAATAGGGCATTAACCTACAATCGGGCGGGAACAACACCGGATTCCCTGATCCAACAGTATTCGTCATTGGTAAAACGCATTGCGCATCATATAATTGCGCGCTTGCCACCCAATGTTCAGGTGGAAGACTTGATTCAAGCCGGAATGGTTGGTTTGATTGAGGCCAAACAAAATTACGACCCTTCTAAAGGGGCCAGTTTCGAAACATATGCTGGCATTCGTATTCGTGGTGCCATGTTAGATGACATCCGCAGAGGTGATTGGGTACCGCGATCTGTACACAAGAACAACAGACAAATCAGTGAGGCAATTGCCTCGCTGGAAAGTGAGCTCGGCCGAGATCCAAAAGACAACGAGATTGCGGAACGGCTTGGAATGTCGATGGCTCAGTACCATCAGGCTCAGAATGACATTAATTGTGGCAGGCTAGTTGGTATGGAAGATCTGGGTATGACGGATGAAGTCTACTCGGCTGACGACTCACAAGAAGAAAATTCGACATTTCAGGAAGTATCGGACGGCAGCTTCAAGCACCATCTGGCAGACGCCATCCGAAAGCTACCAGAAAGGGAAGCATTGGTACTGTCTCTATACTATGACGAGGAACTTAACCTCAAAGAGATTGGTGCCATCATAGGGGTTAGCGAATCCCGAGTTTGCCAGATTCAGAATCAGGCAATGCAGCGGTTACGAACCAAGCTATCGGCTTGGTCGAATTAAGTATTAACAACAATAAGAGACCTCACCGGAGGCAACTTTGAACACAAATATGAAAATCCTCGTTGTTGACGATTTCTCAACAATGCGCCGAATCGTTAAAAATCTTCTTCGTGATCTGGGGTTTAACAATACTGTTGAGGCCGATGACGGTTTAACCGCTTTACCAATTTTAAAGCAGGGTGGCATTGATTTTGTCGTTACGGACTGGAATATGCCCGGCATGCAGGGGATTGAGCTTCTCAAGCACATCCGCGCCGACGAAAGCCTTCGTCATTTGCCTGTTTTGATGATCACGGCGGAAGCCAAGCGTGAGCAGATTGTTGAAGCGGCGCAAGCAGGCGTTAACGGCTACATCGTTAAACCATTTACTGCTGCTACTTTGAAAGAAAAACTGGATAAGATTTTCGAGCGCATGTAATTCCCTTTCCTGCAGTAAAGGATTGATAGGTAATGATTTCTCTTGACCAAGCTAAAAGTCTGGTCAGTTTACTCGAAGAAGGGAAGCAGGAAGACGCGAATGCAATGTTGGCATCGTTAGTCGACGATGCTAGCAATCCGCTCTTCAATGAGGTTGGAAAACTGACACGGCAGTTACACAATTCGTTGACGAATTTCAGTCTTGATCAACGGGTCAGTGATCTTGCGACTAGCGAGATACCCGACGCGAAGGACAGACTTAATTTTGTAATTGAAAAGACCGAGACGGCAGCAAATCGCACAATGGATGCGGTGGAGGCGACGCTTCCAATTGCAGATAATTTATCTACATGTCTCTCTCAGGTACGCCCGCAATGGAATGACTTGATGAATGGGCGCATTGAGCTCGAGCACTTTAAGACGCTTTGTCATCAGATGGATGAGCTACTGAGTCAAGTGGAGGGCGATACATCGACTCTCCAGAGTCAACTTCATGAAATCCTGATGGCGCAGGACTTTCAGGACCTGACTGGACAAGTTATCCGTCGTGTGATCGATTTGGTTCACGAAGTGGAAAATCAGTTAGTTGAAATCCTGACAGCATTTGGCATGCATCAGGCTGAAGAAAATAGCGAGCACCCGGCAGATATTGCCGAGTGTGTACACGACAAAGAATCTGCTGTGATGGCTGAGGGACCAATCGTTAATGAGCAACAGCGTCAAGAAAAAGCAGTAATGCAGAGTCAAGACGACGTTGACGATTTACTTTCTAGCCTTGGGTTTTAGGGGTGAAATATGAGTTTTGAAATGGATGAAGAAATCCTGCAAGACTTTCTGATTGAGGCAGGAGAGATACTTGAGCTTCTGTCTGAGCAGTTAGTCGATCTGGAAAAGGCACCTGAGGATAAAGATCTTCTTAATGCTATCTTCCGGGGCTTCCACACGGTCAAAGGTGGAGCAGGTTTCCTGTCATTGACTGAACTGGTTGAGACCTGTCATGGTGCGGAGAATATATTCGATAATCTCCGTAATGGTGGCCGCGAACTCACCCCCGAAGTCATGGATATCATTCTGCAGGCGCTGGATACGGTGAACGAGCAGTTCGCTTGTGTTCAGCAGCATCAAGATATCCCAGCTGCGGACCCCGAACTCATTGCAGCACTTCACAAATACAGCAAACCAGAATCTGAAGACGAAGCAGAGCCCGTCGTTGAACCTGAGCCAGAGCCGGAACCTGAAGTTACGGCGGATGCAGGCGATGACGCGATCTCTGGTGACTCTGTCGATGAAATCACTGATGATGAATTTGATAAGCTGCTTGACCAACTGCACGGCGAGGGGCAGGGTCCTGCTGTTGGCGGAGAGCCAGATGTCGTTGCTGATACCAAGGCAGAGTCGGGAGACATTACCGACGACGAGTTTGATAAGTTATTAGATGAGTTGCATGGTGCGGGTAATGGTCCTGCCAACGGAGACAATGGTGATAAGCCTGCATCTCCCCAGTCTTCGACGGTTGAAAGTCCGTCATCGGATGAAATAAGCGATGACGAATTTGAAAAACTGCTCGACGACCTTCATGGTAAAGGTCAGGGACCCAAGGTTACCGCTTCCGAAGATGATTCCAAAGACGACAAAAAAGCTGAACCTAAGGTAGAGGACAAGCCTAAAGCGGCTCTGAAACCTGAACCAAAACCTGCAGCCAAACCGCCTGTCGCGGCAGCCAAATCGCCAGCAGTATCTGAAGAGAAAAAAGCGGCCCCTCAAACTGAGCAGACGGTAAGGGTCAATACGTCGACACTCGATGAAATCATGAATATGGTCGGTGAGTTAGTATTGGCTCGTAACCGACTGGTAAACCTAGCCCAGAACCTCGGCGACGAGAATATGTCTCGCGCAGTGACCGAGCTTGATGTCACCACAACAGATCTGCAGAATTCGGTGATGAAAACCCGTATGCAGCCTGTCAAAAAAGTCTTTGGCCGATTCCCTCGCGTTGTTCGTGACCTCGCCCGTGCTCTGAAAAAAGAAATCGTGCTTGAGATGCGTGGCGAAGAGACAGACCTCGACAAAAACTTGGTTGAGGCTCTCGCTGATCCCATGGTCCACTTGGTGAGAAACTCTGTTGACCACGGCATTGAAATGCCGGATGTCCGGGAAATGAACGATAAGCCCCGTGTGGGTACGGTGACGCTTTCTGCTTCTCAGGAAGGTGATCATATCTTGCTAACCATTGAGGATGATGGTGGCGGTATGGACCCTGATAAACTGAGAGACATTGCGGTAAACCGTGGTGTACTTGATGCTGATGCGGCTGCACGTTTGACAGATAACGAAGCCTACAACCTCATTTTTGCTCCCGGCTTCTCTACCAAAACCGAGATATCAGATATCTCTGGCCGAGGTGTTGGGATGGACGTAGTGAAAACGGCGATATCTCAGCTCAACGGGACGATCAATATCGATTCCAAGCTGGGTCGCGGTACACGTATTGAAATTAAGGTGCCGTTGACGCTCGCCATACTACCAACATTGATGGTCGGTGTGGGCAGCAACCCATTTGCGTTTCCTTTGTCAAATGTCTCGGAAATCATCCCACTTAATCTCGATAGAACAAATACAGTAGATGGCCAGTTGACACTAATTGTGCGTGAGCGAGCATTACCTTTGTTCTACTTGCGAGACTGGTTATGTCCATGGGACAGGGATGGTAAAGAGCACGGTCACGTTGTCATTATTCAGGTTGGACACCAGCCCGTTGCTTTTGTTGTTGACTCTTTGTTCGGTCAGGAAGAGGTAGTGATTAAGCCTCTTGATACCCTGCTACAGGGGACGCCTGGCATGGCGGGTGCAACCATTACAAGTGATGGTCACATCGCCCTGATTCTGGATGTGCCTAACTTGCTTCAGCGTTATGCTGGTCGGCACTAGAAAGAAGGAAACACATGACACTTAAAGTTTTGGTGGTGGACGATTCAAGCTTTTTCCGCCGCCGAGTCAGTGAGATTATTAATGGAGACCCTCGCCTCGAAGTAGTTGACTGTGCTGTTAACGGCAAAGAGGCCATTGATAAAACGGTAAAGCTAAAGCCAGACGTCATCACAATGGACATCGAGATGCCTGTTATGGACGGTATCACGTCGGTGAGGGAAATTATGCGGCGTCAACCGACGCCCATCCTTATGTTTTCCTCACTCACCCATGAGGGAGCCAAAGCAACGTTGGACGCGCTCGATGCGGGCGCTCTGGATTTTTTGCCAAAGAAGTTTGAAGATATTGCCTGTAACCGCGACGAAGCGGTAAGTCTTCTTCAAAATCGTGTCAAAGAGATTGCCAGAAAAGGAATTTTCCTCCGTCGTTCTCCCGTGTTATCTCCGGCTAAAAGCACAGCAACAACACTGGAAAAGCCCGACTCTCTAAAAAAACGTCATTCACTGACTGAAAAAATAAAGCAGTCCAAGACTCCGGTACAACGCGCGCCTTCTGTTTTTAAAGCGACCGGAAAACGTTATCAGTTACTGGCTATTGGCACTTCAACTGGTGGCCCCGTTGCACTGCAGAAAGTGCTGTCTGCGCTACCGGCTAATTTTCCGCTGCCAATAGTGCTCATTCAGCATATGCCAGCGACGTTTACCGCTGCATTTGCAACCCGTCTTAATGGTTTGTGCAATATCACAGTCAAAGAGGCTGAAGATGGGGAAATGATCAGACCAGGAAGTGCATATCTTGCGCCGGGCGGTTTGCAAATGATGATTGATGGACGTCCCGGTTCTTCTCGCATTAAGCTTGTCGATGGTGGTGAGAGAATGAACTACAAGCCATGTGTGGACATTACATTTGGTTCGGCAGCGAAAACCTACGGCAATGGTGTGCTGTCAATCGTGATGACAGGCATGGGAGCCGATGGACGCGAAGGCGCAAGAATGCTTAAATCAGCAGGGTCTACCGTCTGGGCTCAGGATGCGGACTCATGTGTGGTATATGGTATGCCTCAAGCTGTCGCTAAAGAGGGAATATCTACGGAAGATTTGCCGCTCTCGCGCATTGCGGAGCGAATCAAGGTCGAACTTAATCTGGTATAAGGGGCAGGCGTGAAAGTCTGGAGTATTGCTAACCAAAAAGGGGGCGTTGGTAAAACGACCACCACAGTGACACTCGCTGGTTTATTGTGCCAGTCAGGTAAGCGTGTACTCTTAATCGACACTGATCCTCATGCATCATTGACGACCTATCTGGGTTTTGACTCTGATGAGTTGCCCGGCTCACTGTTTGATTTATTCCAGCTTCCCCGTATCGACCGAGATACGGTGAAGCCTCTCATCCTCTCCACCTCCTACGCCAACATTGATCTGATGCCATCTCACATGTCTTTGGCAACCCTTGACCGGGCGATGGGGAATCGCGGTGGTATGGGATTGATGTTGAAGAAAGCATTGGCTTGTCTTGCTGAAGAGTACGACTACGCGTTGATCGACTGCCCACCGATTCTCGGGGTAATGATGGTGAATGCGTTAGCCGCGAGTCATAGGATCATTATTCCGGTACAAACCGAGTTTCTGGCGATGAAAGGGCTCGAGCGAATGATGCGCACGTTGCAGATTATGCAAAAATCGCGCGCGTCATCATTCAAAGTCACTATTGTGCCTACTATGTATGACAAGCGCACCCGTGCTTCTCTCGAAACTTTGCAGCAACTTAAAGCCATGTATCCGGACAACGTCTGGGCATCTGCAGTACCTATTGATACTAAGTTTAGGGATGCAAGTTTAAAAAGCCTGCCACCCTCTTACTATGCAAAAAACTGTCGCGGAGTGTTCGCTTATCATACTCTGCTTAGATATTTGGAGCGGTTAGAGCAGGATGAGAAATAATCACCCCATGTCCAGTGTTCAGGCACTGGATGATTATTTTGAGGCATTGCTGGATGAGTCGGAAGACTCACTACCAGAGGCCCCGGAGTCATCCGACCCTAATCAGCAGGAACTGCCACTTGATGACAGTCCTGTCGAACCAACCGATGACGCTCAGTCCGAGTATTCTAATCGTGCAGAGCACCTGATACCTGAAAGACGCCAAAAATCCCACCTGGATGCCTTGGTCGCTGCCTTACCTGAATCTTCTCCTATACTGCCTGAAACTGTTTTCAAGCGAGTGGCTCCCGATTTATCGCATGTTGAGCGTCTACTGAGCCGACTTAATGAGACAAATGATGGTCCTCAACTGTTACAGCCAGATAGTGACACTGATGTGCTTATTGCTGATGCAGAGGAAGAGCGTATTGATATTGCGCAGGAGATCACTGCAGAAAACACTCAGCTTGCCGATACCGAATTAGGGACGGATAGTGATACTGAGATTGCCAGTAGCGTCATTACAAACGTTGTTACTGAGCCAGAGCCACAGGCCACGTCTCAGACTGAAACGTTGAAATCTGACGATGTGATGACTGAAACCGAGGAGCCAGTATCGGCTGCACAGGATGAAGAAAAGCATCTGGATCAGGATGTTCAACCTGAGACGGAGGAAGGCAGTGACAATGGTCATCCTCCGGGATGGAAAAACGTCGACCTTGGCTTCTCATTCGAGGTTCTGTTTTTTGAATGTCATGGTGTAAAATACGCCGTCCCGTTAGCCCACCTTGGTGGCATCTTGTCGCTGGGTGAATGCAGTCACCTTCTGGGTCGGCCTGACTGGTACATTGGGTTACAGACAGAGAAAGACCAGAAATTAGACGTTGTTGACTTGGCTAAATGGGTAATGCCCGAAAAAATAACAGATAACTGCCATCGCGATGACTATAGTTATATTGTGATCCTAGGGGATAGTATGTGGGGATTAGCGTGCAATACCCTGCTTGGTACGGAAACCCTTGACGGAGAGCAAGTGCAGTGGCGAGAGCAAGCCGGAAGGCGGCCGTGGTTAGCTGGATTGGTCAAGGAACAAATGTGCGTTTTGATTCACGTCGAAGCGCTTACCGATATGTTTAACCAGGGTATAGATGCCCGAGCATTGGCTTAATAGAGCGAAGCACAGCACGTAAAGAGGAAATGAAATGTCTCAGGTAGCTGAATTCCATGAAGAAGAAGTAAAAGACGAGGGCCTGCAGTGGGTGACCTTCCATCTGGAAGATGAAACCTACGGCATCAATGTCATGCAGGTTAAAGAGGTTCTGCGTTACACAGAGATTGCTCCGGTACCGGGTGCTCCCGAGTATGTGTTGGGCATCATTAATCTGCGTGGTCAGGTTGTAACGGTTATCGATACTCGCTCCCGATTTGGCCTTGTCCATGGCGAAGTAACTGAAAATACCCGTATCATTGTTATAGAAACGGAATCTCAGGTTATCGGTATCCTCGTGGATAGCGTGGCTGAAGTTGTAGAACTCCGTGCTTCTGAAGTGGATACTACGCCGAGCGTAGGCACTGACGAAAGTTCGAAGTTTATTTTGGGCGTATGTAACAGAGAAAGTAAGCTGCTCATTCTCGTCGACCTGAATAAGCTTTTGACAGATGAAGAATGGTCTGAGGTTCAGGGACTCTAATGCTCGACATTGCATTATTTTGGTTACCCTATGTGTTGCTTATTGTTTCCTGCGTGATATCAGTGCTGGTGTTACTCCGCAGTCGCAAACATCGGCAAGATATTGAAACCAAAATGCAGGCAATGGAATTGCTTCTCAAAAATAACCGTAAACAACACGATAACCTGATGAATCAGTTTAACGAGTTGCGCACGGGAGCGATGGGCATGAGCCGAAAGCTCGCTGATCTGAGCGACCAGTTCGATTCGCTGGTAGAGAAGCAGAACGAAATAGAAATGTTGGACCCGGATGGGCGTCTCTACAGCCGTGCGACGAAAATGGTTGATTTGGGGGCAGACATTGAAGAATTGATGGAAGAGTGTGATTTACCCAAAGCGGAAGCTGAATTGCTGATGAATATTCGTCGACAGCAAAGGGCGTCAAGGTAAGTTACACCTTCTTATTCAACACCTTCCCCTCCCATTGTGGAGGGTTTTTTCCATCCAGATACCACGCAAACGCAATCAGTTCTGCAATCACGATGTATAGATTCTCTGGAATGGTTTCACCCACTTCCATATTTTGCAACCAGCGCACCAGCTCATGATCTTCATGGATCAATTTACCCTCTCTCTTCATGTCCTCGATCAGTTGTTCAGCCCTGTGATCAAACCCTTTTGCTGCCACTGACGGCGCTCCTTGCCCATCATAGTGAAGTGCGACTGCTGCTTTGATTTTCTGAACGCCTTGCTGTGACCTTGTTTGCTTTGGATCTTGGCTTCCCATATTTCCGCTAACCAATGAGCTTTTTGAGGCAACGTGACGTGTCACACGACGGGAAAGCTCTTTGTTATTTTCATCTGACATCTGTCTGTCCTTATACTTTGATGCTTATGCCGGAAACGTTTTGAGGTTCTTGTGCTGAGCGTTTAGTCTCGACATTGACGTTACCCAATACAATGTTATGACCTGCAAGCACCTGCTCAAGGACAGGAACGGCTTTTTGTACCTTTTGGGTCAATAGATTATTTGATGATTGAAAATCGAGAGACAGTGACGATTTATCCAGTCGCGCGGCCGCAACCAGCAAAGCACCATTATTCATTGGTAAGGTGATTTTTATACAAAAAGCCTGCTCATCTTCTTCATCTCGAGTGTCGTGTTTCTGTTCCCGATACGCTCTGATTTCAATTGGGGGCAATGTAGGCTCATTAACTGGTAATACCCAGTGAAACTGCCCGTCACGCGGGGATTCAGCAATCCTTTTCTCTGCCGTTAACATCAGCATCGCTTTTAATTCAGTACTCGTTGTATCGTCTGCTGAAAGAGCTTGATTCGTCAGTATAGTGAGCAGTGATGCCAATGTTTGGTCCGCGGGACGTTGTCTCAGCCATTGAGAGATAGATTGCGTGTCGCCAGCATTAGGCAGCATTAATTGTTTGAAAAGTTGACGTAATACTGGCTGAAATTGAGAGTCCTGAGCATCAAGACGTCTTGCTAAAAGCGGGAGTACGTTCAATGATTGAAGTAACGCTGTCATGCGGGGAATTTGTGAAGACAGCGGTGACTCTGACGTCGCACCTTTCGATGATAGGGTGAAGTTAGATTCAAGGAGCATTTGTTTGACCAATAGCTCATGATTCTGTCGGTTTACCTTGTTGCCATCCTGGCTTTCCGTCATTGCTAACGGCGGTTTTTTTCCAATTATCACTGACGTAGTTCCCTTTCTGGCGAAGTGGTGGAGCGGCTAACAGTGGCGATCTTCTCTATGATATTATCGGTATTTATTACTATTACTTTATTAGGAAGCAGCATTTTTTATGTTGGATGTTCGGCAGCTAACCAGTATCCGCGGTGAACGCGTTTTGTTTGAAAACCTGAGTTTCAGTGTAGGAGATGGTGAACTGGTTCAGATTGAAGGACAGAACGGTGCTGGAAAAACAACACTTCTTAGGATCATCACAGGTCTTGGTGAGGCCGACGACGGCACCATTTCATGGAATGGGGTCGCTATTCGAACGCAACGCGATGACTTCCACAGTGATTTGCTCTACCTCGGTCATAATACTGGTGTAAAGCGTGAGCTTACCGCCTTCGAAAACCTGTCTTTCTACTGCAAAATGCACCAGATTTCTGCTGATCCGGACAAGCTATGGCATGCTTTAGCTTGTGTAGGACTCGCAGGACGTGAAGATATTCCGGCCGCTCAGCTTTCTGCAGGACAAAATCGTCGAATAGCACTTGCCAGACTATGGATAACCACTGCTAAGATATGGGTATTGGATGAGCCGCTGACAGCAATTGATAAACATGGTGTTAACGTTCTTGAGAAGCTGTTTAAGAATCATGTTAACAACGGCGGATCGGTTTTATTTACAACTCATCAGGATATGTTCGAAAGTGACAAAAGTTTGCGTAAGATCAAATTGGGGGGTGAATGATTGATGCTATTTTGACCGTGGTCCGGCGAGAGTTGATGATAGCGTTTCGGCGACAGGCTGACGTGCTGAACCCAATTTGGTTTTTCATCATAGTGATAACGCTCTTTCCTCTTGGTGTCGGTCCCAGCCCTCAATTATTGGCGGATATTGCCCCCGGTATTATTTGGGTTGCTGCGTTGCTGGCGGCGCTACTGTCGTTAGAACGACTGTTCAGGGATGACTTTATTGATGGATCCCTAGAGCAGATGCTGTTGATGCCCGAACCTCTCTCTGTATTGGTTCTGGCCAAAATACTGGCACACTGGCTTCTTACTGGCCTGCCACTGTTAATCGTCAGCCCTCTACTCGCGGTATTACTTTCTTTAGATATACAAACATACAAAGCGGTGTTGATGACCTTACTTCTCGGTACGCCCACACTCAGTTTCCTCGGAGCTATTGGTGTTTCCCTGACGGTGGGTTTGCGCAAAGGTGGTGTGCTTCTTAGCTTGCTGATCCTACCGCTATTTATTCCGGTATTAATTTTTGCTACGTCAGCAATTGATGCAGCGGCTATGGGACTGGCTATCAATGGGCAACTTGCCATTCTCGGTGCCATGCTGGCTGGCTCTGTGACACTGGCCCCATTCGCCGTTTCGGCAGGGCTAAGAGTAAGTATTCATTAACTATAAAATTGTAAGTAGAGCGATATTGCAATGTGGAAATGGCTTCATCCTTATGCGAAACCCGAAGCAAGCTACAAACTGTGCTCAACATTGACACCATGGTTCATGGTCATTGGCATTTTATCTCTGATCACAGGAACGATATGGGGCTTGCTATTTGCGCCTGCTGATTACCAGCAAGGTGATAGCTTTAGAATCATTTATATCCATGTGCCTGCGGCCATTTGGTCAATGGGTGCTTACATGTCGATGGCCATCGCCGCCTTCATTGGCACCGTATGGCAAATCAAAACGTCTGACTGGGCTGCTGCAGCGATGGCACCTGTTGGAGCTGTCTTCACCTTTATTGCCTTGCTGACAGGCGCTATTTGGGGTAAGCCAATGTGGGGTGCCTGGTGGGTATGGGATGCCCGCCTGACGTCAGAGCTCATATTACTGTTTCTCTATCTCGGTGTGATTGCACTTTATAACGCATTCGATGACCACAAAACCGGTGGGCGTGCTGCGGGGATTCTCGCGATGGTTGGTGTTATTAATCTCCCGATCATTCATTTCTCAGTTGAATGGTGGAACACCCTTCATCAGGGGGCGACCATCACTAAATTCGCCAAACCGTCCATTGCACCTGAAATGCTGTGGCCTCTGTTGCTGAATATTCTCGGCTTTGCTCTGTTTTTTGGTGGGGCAACGCTAATGGGGCTTCGAAACCATATTATCCAGCGAGAATCTCATCGTCCGTGGGTGAGAAAATTGGTTGAGGAGCACTGATATGTATTTTGATTCTTTCTCTGATTTTCTTGCCATGGGGGGATATGCCCCTTACGTATGGAGTGCTTTTGGCATCACAGTCCTCGCAATGGTTGGATTGATTATGACGTCAGCACTTACTCACCGTAAATTACTGCGTGAGATAAAAAACAATCTCGCGCGTGAACAACGTATGAAAAAAGCTAAAGAGTTGGAGAGCACACTATGAACCCAAGACGCAAGAAACGCCTAGGTCTGGCTCTTGCTCTTGTAGTGGGTGCTGGCGCGACGATAGGTTTGATGCTGTATGCGTTAAATCAGAATATAGATTTGTTTTATACCCCAACAGAGCTGGTCAATGGTAAGCCTGACGGTAGTAAGCCTATCGTGGGACAACGTCTCCGTATTGGCGGTATGGTTGTTGAAGGGTCTGTAAAGCGTGATCCTAAATCTCTTAAAGTGTCTTTTAGGGTGAAGGACATCGGCCCAGAAGTCACGGTAACCTACAACGGTATTTTGCCTGACCTTTTTCGAGAGGGGCAGGGCATCGTTGCTCAGGGAGAACTGGTTAACGCGACGACGGTAATGGCACACGAAGTGCTGGCAAAACATGATGAGAATTACATGCCGCCGGAAATTGCAGAAGCGATGGAAAAGTCTCACAAACCGCTGAAATATAGCGATGAGCAGAAACAAGGAACCAGTCTATGATAGCTGAACTGGGTCATTTTACTCTTATTATTGCCCTGGCATTTTCTGTTCTCCTGAGCATTTATCCGCTTTGGGGAGCACAAACCGGGAATCAGGCTATGATGCGCTCTGCGCGTCCGTTGTCAGTTGGCCTGTTTTTGATGTTGTTACTTTCGTTTTTAAGCCTTGCCTGGGCGTTTTATGTTAACGACTTCACTGTCTCCTACGTTGCCAGTAACTCCAACAGTGCCTTACCTTGGTACTATCGTCTGACTGCAATCTGGGGCTCCCATGAGGGCTCACTTCTCCTCTGGGTGTTTATTCAGGCGATTTGGACCGTTGCCGTAGCAATGTTCAGCCGTAATATGCCGTTAGAATCAGTTGCCCGTGTTTTGGCGGTGATGGGAATGATAGGAGTTGGTTTCCTACTGTTCATCATTCTGACCTCCAACCCGTTTGACAGAACCCTGCCTATCTTTCCTATTGACGGACGTGATTTGAACCCGTTACTGCAAGACCCTGGGCTGATCATTCACCCACCAATGCTATATATGGGTTATGTGGGCTTCTCTGTTGCCTTTGCGTTTGCTATCGCGTCATTGATCTCAGGTAGATTAGATACTGCATGGGCTCGCTGGTCTCGTCCATGGACGATGGCAGCGTGGGTTTTCCTTACGCTTGGTATTGCATTGGGGTCATGGTGGGCTTACTACGAACTTGGCTGGGGCGGCTGGTGGTTCTGGGATCCGGTAGAGAATGCTTCCTTTATGCCTTGGTTGGCGGGCACCGCTCTGATTCACTCATTAGCGGTCACTGAAAAGCGGGGTACATTTAAGGCTTGGACTGTTCTGCTGGCGATTTCTGCTTTCTCGCTCAGCCTGCTCGGTACTTTCTTAGTGCGCTCTGGTGTGTTGGTCTCTGTTCATGCCTTTGCCTCTGACCCGGCTCGCGGCCTGTTCATTCTTGCCTTTCTGGTGTTTGTTATTGGCGGCTCTCTATTGCTTTACGGCTTCCGGGCATCACAGGTACGTGTTCGCGGAAACTTTGAACTGCTATCCCGTGAGAACGGTTTACTAGCCAATAATATATTCTTGGTAGCGGCGTTGATTGTTGTGCTGTTGGGCACCTTGCTGCCGCTGGTTCACAAACAGCTTGGACTGGGCTCCGTCTCCATCGGCGAACCGTTTTTTAATACTTTGTTTACTTGGCTAGCCA
This sequence comes from Veronia pacifica, assembly GCF_001707825.1. Taxonomy (GTDB): domain Bacteria; phylum Pseudomonadota; class Gammaproteobacteria; order Enterobacterales; family Vibrionaceae; genus Veronia; species Veronia pacifica. The sequence continues at coordinate 33,276 of NZ_LYBM01000032.1, forward strand.
TACCGTTCGCCTTTTTACTGGGTATTGGGCCTTTGATCCGCTGGAAACGCGACAAACTGGAAAACTTCCGCAAGGAGCTCATTGTAACGGCTCTCGTTGCCGTCCCGGGTGGCGTTGCGCTTGTCTGGTTGTTCACCGACACCTTCATGCCGTTGGCGGCAGTAGGCGCTGTAATGGCATTGTGGATAGTGATATTGCAAGGTGTTGAGGCGTATCAACGTGCTACGCATCGTCATGATCTATGGACGGGGCTTGGCAAACTAGGCCGAAGTCACTGGGCAATGGTACTGGGCCACCTCGGTCTGGCGGTGACCGTAATAGGTATCGCGATGGTGCAGAATTACGATATTGAACGTGATGTCCGCATGGCACCAGGCGATACTGTTGAAATTCAGGGATACCAATTTTATTTTGCCGGGTTGAGAGATAAAAATGGTTCTAACTACGAAGGTTATGAAGGTGTGTTTAAGATTTTTGCCGACGGTGAGCAAATATCTCAATTACATGCTGAAAAACGTTTCTATTCTGTTCAGCGCTCCATGATGACTGAGGCCGCCATTGACGCAGGTTTGACCCGTGATCTCTATGTTGCACTGGGCGAGCGATTGGATGATGGCGCTTGGGCAGTGCGGCTGTATTACAAGCCGTTCGTGCGTTGGATTTGGCTGGGTGCCCTGATTATGGCGATTGGCGGTGTCTGTGCAATGTCTGACAAACGCTATCGTTTCCGTAAAGCAGTAAAAACATCAGAACAGGTTGCCCCGACACGTCTGAAGGAAGTCCGTGAATGAATCGATCATTTTTCTACGTACCACTAATATCGTTTATGGTGCTGGTTGTTATATTTTTGTTTGAATTCGATCGAATAATAGATGGGGAAGGTCCTACAAAACTTGAATCTGTTTTGGTGGGGCAAACCGTTCCAGAATTTCGCCTCGAAGATCTGGCCGAGCCGGGTAAGCTTTACGATCAGAGCATTTTTAAAGGTAAGCCATTACTGCTGAATGTTTGGGCAACCTGGTGTCCTACCTGTTACAGCGAGCATACTTTTCTTAATACCCTTGCTGTTGATGGGGTGAAAATTATTGGTCTGAACTACAAAGATGAGCGCTTGAAAGCCATGAACTGGCTCAACAGCCTAGGTAACCCATACCTTATTACTTTGTTTGACGGTAACGGCATGTTAGGGCTTGATCTGGGTGTCTATGGTGCTCCAGAGACCTTTATGATTGATGCAAATGGCATAATTCGTTACCGACATGTCGGCGATGTTAATGACCAGAACTGGAACTCAACGCTGAAGCCTATGTATGAAAAGCTGTTAGCGGAGACTGCATCATGACCAGACTGCTAACAGGTTTTTTCGCTGTGATACTGACATTCTCAGTCTGCGCTGCTGTTGATGTCTATCAATTTGATACGCCGGAACAAGAAGCCCTTTTCCATTCATTGGGAAAAGAGCTGCGCTGTCCTAAGTGTCAAAACAACAATATTGCTGATTCCAACGCCGGTTTGGCACAGGACCTTCGAATGAAGGTTTATCAGATGATCAAACAAGGGAAATCAGAAAGAGAGATCATCGATTACATGGTTGCCCGCTATGGTAACTTTGTCACTTATAATCCTCCTGTTACCAGCTCTACATTTATCCTCTGGGCTGGTCCCGCTCTCTTCATCGTGTTGGGGTTTTCTGTCTTGGTATTGCGCAGCCGGCGCAAAGAGAAAGTTGTGTTGTCAGATAACGCTTTGAACCATGATGAAGAGGAAAGACTGGCCGCTTTACTTGAAGACAGCCAGAAAGAAGAGAAGCAAAAGGATCCGAAGTAATGATCGAACTCTGGTTTTGGGTGGCAACTGCTTTAATTGTGCTGTTGTCCGTGTTGATATTCGTCTTGCCCATGTTCAGCGGAAAAAATCAGGATGTCGCAGCCAGTCGTGACCAACTCAATAAGGCCTTTTATCGCGAGCGTATGTCTGAAATCGACGAGGAAAGTCGCGAGGGTTTGGTCGAGGATAAGTCTGAGTTAGAAGTTGAGCTAAAAAAATCCCTTCTCGATGACATACCGGCCAATAAAGACGTTGTTCAGAGCCAAGGTGTGAAGCTCTGGATGCTAATGCCCGGTATCATTGTACTGGTTGGTCTGAGCTACGGTTTGTATTTTGTTGAGGGGCATAGCGACAAGGTCAGTCATTGGTATCAGGTGACCGAGAACCTGCCTGAACTGTCAGATCGCCTGATGGACAGCGAGGCTGAGCCACTGAGCGATCAGGAAATGACAGATTTGACGCTTGCTTTACGAACCAAACTTCAGCAGTCACCTGACGACGCGACAGGTTGGTTATTGTTGGGTCGTTTAGGGTTATCTAACCGCGATATGACCACCGCATTGGGTGCAATGGAAAAAGCCTACAAACTGAAACCCAATGATATGACAATGAAGCTCGGTTACGCACAGGCAATGTTGTACACGGGCGATGAAACCTATGTCTCGCAGTCCCGAAAAATCCTGCGTGAAGTGATCGGTCAGGATCATACCAATACTCAAGCATACTCTTTACTGGCGTTTGAAGCATTTGGCCGAGGAGCGTTCGACGAGGCGATTGATGCATGGTCTGCAATGAAAGCCTTTTTACCCGCAAATGACTCACGACATAAGATGCTTGATATGAGTATTGCGCAGGCTAAAGCACGCCTCGGTATAACAGACGATACGTCATCGGTGACAGTGACCGTTTCTTTGTCAGATGAGGTGAAAGTTCCGCAGAATGCAGCATTAATTGTCTCTGTGCATTCTGCTGATGGGGCGACAATGCCCTATGCAGCAAAACGAATAAAAGCATCTACTTTCCCAGTCACTGTAACCTTGACTGATGCCGATAACATGCTTGAAGCCCGAAAAATGTCGTCATTGTCTGGCATTGTAGTCAGAGCCCGACTTGATAACGACGGCAATGTGACGACGAAAAAGGGAGACTGGTACGGCGAGAGTAAACCGACAAAGCTGGGAGATAAGTCTCAAGTTAGTATCAATAAACGCTTCTAACTCAGTTATAATTGAGCGGTAGCTTTGGAAGGGCTGGCATTTTGCCAGCCTGTTTTGTTATCTATAATTGGATAAAGTTTTGTATTTTAAGCGATTAATATTAGCCATAGGACTTATTTTCATTGTCACTGGCTGTGTTCAAACCCCTCAGGAGCAAGCTGGACTTGAAGTCAGGACCAACCCTGACGATCCTCTAGAGGAGTTCAACCGTGCCATGTGGGCGGTGAATTACGACTATCTTGACCCTTATTTGGTTAAGCCTGCGTCGGATATTTATGTCGGCTACGTACCTTCCTGGACCCGGAAAGGCCTGTCTAATTTTATTGATAATCTCTCTGAGCCAGCCAGCATGATTAACAGTATTTTTATGCTTGAAGGCAAAGATGCGGTGAATCATTTCAACCGTTTCTGGATAAATACCTTGTTCGGGCTTGGCGGCATTATTGATATTGCCTCAGCGGCCAATATACAGAAAATGAGTGATCGTGAATTCGGCGATGCTGCTGGTCATTACGACGTTGGTCATGGTGCTTACCTTATGATCCCTGGCTATGGACCAACAACGGTACGTGCCTCAGCGGGTAAAGTGGTTGATGGTCTTTATCCACCACTTGCTTTGCTTTCATTTCCTCAGGCCGTCGCAAAGTTCGTGATTGGTGGTCTTGAAACCCGGGCAGAGTTATCAAAGCAGCAGGCGTTGTTAGATAGCTCTCCAGATCCTTATAAGTTCGTTCGTGATGCCTACTTGCAGAATCAAGACTTCAAAGCGCGAGGTAATGATACGGAAGTTGAAGAACTGAATGATGAAGACCTTGAGGGTTTGTTAGATGAAATCGATGAGTGATCGCTAGTTAGCTATGTCTTATCGAATATTAAAAAACGCCATCTGGCGTTTTTAATATTGATCAGGTCTAAGTACATCATCATATTGACCTGATATGCTTAACCAGCTCGTTTGCTACCGGCTCAATATCGCTTCCCTTATCGCCGACGATAATCACTCTGTTCTTGGCGGAATCTTTAATCACTGCTTTCATTTTATCATCAGCAAAGCCTTCCAGAACATTCCCTCTCGGAGGCACCATAAATATTGTCATCTTTTGGCCTTCGTCCGTGATGATATCGAGGTGCAAAGCGGGCCCCTGTCCTCCAAAGTTACAATGATTGACAAAGGTTATTTTGCCCGGAAATGCATCAAAGTATTCGCCAAAAGGGGAGAGCTTTGCGTTGATCTGCTCAAGAGTTGCCTTTTCATTCTTATCTTTTGAGAAGCCAACCTCTTTGTAGTACTGAGAGATCGCCATTTGTCCGAGGCTTTTCTTGCTGGTTTGCGCAACATCCTGTGAAGGTTCGGAGAAAGTGTCCGACCAGTTAAATTGACCAATGGCAACGCCGAATACAAAGGCAACTGACGCTGCGATAGACATATTGAATGAAGGTTTCAGCTGTTTTTTCTCGATCTCGCTTTTATGTTTAAACATGATCTTATCTGCGAGGTCTTCCGGAACGTCAACACGCAGTGCTTCGTCTAATATTTCATCAAACTGCTCGAGCTCTTTTTGAAACTTTTCATTTGATGCAGAAGCCTTGCGCATCTCCAGAACCTCAGGACTGTTGTCCTGTGGATCCGCCAGAATACGTCGACGAAATTCAAGTTCGTCCACTCAGTTTCCCTCCCGCCTCGGTCTCTTGCTGCTCCATGACATCTTTTAGCTGGCTGCGCGCACGAAATAGTCGTGTCATCACGGTATTTTTGTTCAGGTCGAGGATATTAGCAATTTCCTCTCCGCTATAACCAGCAAGCACCTGCAAAACAAGAGGCTCTCTGTATTCTGGTGCCAGACGCATGATCTGTCTGTGTAACCATTGATGCTCGAGTTTTGTCTCGTCAGATAGCTGATCTGCTTCTACCTGATGATCGTCAATATCTACCAGCTCAAGTTGTTTACGTTCAAAGCGGCGGGCATTTTCCCGGCGTAAAATCGTAATCAACCAAGATTTCGCGGCATTTTCATCCTGTAAACTGTCCATTGAGCGCCAAGCTCGCAGGCATGTTTCCTGAACCAAGTCCTCAGCCACACTACGATCTTTCGTCAGCCAATAGGCGTATCTGAACAAGTCCTTGTGCCAGACCCTGACTAACGCCTCATAGCGCTTTTCTTTATGAGTGGCTTCGGAAACTTTCTCACGTGCTTTTTTATTACGCAAGTTATCGAAAATTTTTATAGCCATTCCATTTCATTCCTCGAAGGCTCCGAAAAGAGGTGATAAATCCCCCTAGTAACCAAAGCTCATCCAGTGAGTTTAGTATCTTTTCCCCAGCGTAGTTAAACACGACATGCTTTTTGGATGGGTTGTAATTATGAGAACAATGTTGTTTTAAAAATGCACAAAACGCATGAAAGTAAAAATATACTCTGAATAACATATTCACTAAATTGCAAACAATATGGGTATCGAAAAAAAGAGCCAATATAAACTGATTTCATATGTGAGACAGTGCAAAATAAGATAATAAAATAGTTAATATTCAACATAATAATGATGAATCGATATGACAAACGAATGCGTCTTGTCTCACAATGAAGACTGTATTCAAACGTATGTTTTATTTTTATTAAAAAATGGTTAGTATTTGGTGGTCTGACCTCTTATAAGCAGCTAAGGAGCAGCTATGACCAAGCGACAGAATCTGACCACCCGCCAGGGAGAGAGAATTGCAGTAGTCTCTGGCGTTCGCACACCATTCGCCAGACAGAGCACCGCCTATAAGGATGTACCAGCGATTGATCTGGGAAAAATGGCGGTCAGCGAACTGTTGACCAAAACCGAGATTGATCCCAAGTTGATCGATCAGGTTGTTTTCGGCCAAGTGCTTCAAATGCCAGAAGCGCCAAACATTGCGCGCGAAATTGTTCTCGGGACAGGTATGAACATTGGAACTGATGCATACAGTGTGACTCGCGCCTGTGCGACCAGCTTCCAGTCTGTAGCAAATGTCGCGGAGAGTATCGTTGCTGGCACCATTGATATTGGTGTGGCAGGTGGCGCAGATACGACCTCTGTTGTTCCGATTGGTGTATCGAAAAAGCTCGCTTCCACATTATTAGATTTATCAAAAGCAAAAACCCTGAGTAAGCGTCTCAAGTTGCTCAGCAATTTAAAACTAAAAGATCTTGCGCCTGTTCCTCCTGCGGTTGCTGAATATTCAACCGGCCTTTCTATGGGACAAACAGCGGAGCAAATGGCAAAAACTCACAGTATTAGCCGTGAAGACCAAGATGCGCTCGCACACCGTTCACACAGCCTTGCCGCAAAGGCATGGGAAGACGGTCTGGTGCGCGATGAGGTACTGACTGCTTTTCCTGAACCCTACAAACAATGGTTTGATAAAGACAACAACGTGCGTTTGGACTCAACGCTCGAGGGATACAAAAAACTCCGTCCTGCGTTTGACCGCAAACACGGTTCAGTGACAGCAGCAAACAGCACACCATTGACTGACGGCGCGGCAGCTGTTCTGCTGATGCGTGAGAGTCGTGCAAAAGAACTTGGCTATGAGCCTATTGGATACATTCGCTCATTTGCATTCACTGCCACGCAAGTAGAAAAAGATATGCTGATGGGGCCATCTTATGCCACGCCTCTTGCGCTTGACCGGGCTGGACTCACATTATCTGATTTAACTCTGATCGACATGCATGAAGCGTTTGCTGCTCAAACACTGGCTAACCTCAAGATGTTTGCATCAGATAAATTCGCCAAGGATGAGCTGAACAGAAGCAGTGCCATTGGTGAAGTAGACATGGACAAATTTAACGTGCTGGGTGGCTCAATTGCATACGGACACCCATTTGCCGCAACGGGCGCGCGTATGATCACCCAGACACTGCGTGAACTGCAGAGACGTGGCGGTGGTCTGGCTCTCAACACCGCATGTGCTGCGGGAGGTTTGGGTGCCGCAATGATTCTGGAGGCTGAGTAATGACAGAAGTAGCACAACAAAGCGAAAGCACATCCGCTTTCACACTGAGATTTGCTGATAACGGTGTCGCCTGGCTGGCGATTGATGTACCGGGTGAAAAGATGAACACACTTCAGGCGTCCTTCGATGCTGAGGTGAGTGAGGCGCTGACTGCATTAGAAGCGCGAAAAGACCTGAAGGGATTAGTGATTTATTCAGGTAAGCCAGACAACTTCATTGCTGGTGCGGATGTGAAAATGCTGAGTGCTTGTCAGACCGCAGAAGAAGCGGAGACGCTAGCCCGTCGTGGTCAGGAATTATTTGCCAGACTTGAAGCCTTATCTGCACACGTTGTTGCCGCCATTCACGGCCCTTGTCTGGGTGGTGGCCTTGAGCTGGCGCTGGCATGCCACAGCCGTGTAGTGTCAGACGACGATGCAACCCGACTGGGTCTGCCGGAAGTACAGCTTGGCCTGCTCCCGGGGTCTGGTGGTACCCAGCGACTCCCACGATTGGTGGGTGTAGCTAATGCTCTGGACATGATCCTTACAGGGAAACAACTTCGCGCCAAGAAGGCCAAGAAACTCGGTGTTGCCGACGACTGTGTGCCCAAGTCAGTGCTACTCGACATTGCCGAAGAGCTTGCGCTTAAGTCAAAACCTAAGCGTAAAGGCGGTGACTGGAAAGAGTGGGCAATGGCGAAAAATAGTCTGGGCAGAAACTTTGTCTTTGATCAGGCAGCAAAGAAAACCCGTGAGAAGACACGGGGTAATTACCCTGCGACAGAAGCGATTCTTGAAGTGATCAAGCATGGGCTTGAGCACGGCATGAAAAAAGGTCTGGCTCAAGAGGCCAAACGCTTTGGTGAACTCGTTCGAACGCCTGAATCTGCCGCACTTCGCAGCATCTTCTTTGCTGTGACAGAGATGAAGAAAGAAAATGGCGCTGACGCTGAGCCAAAACCATTGACTGGTGTGAACGTGCTTGGTGGCGGTTTGATGGGGGCGGGTATTGCTCATGTCTCTGTGACAAAAGCGAAATTACCTGCTCATGTTAAGGATGTCAGCAATGATGGTGCATTGAATGCACTCCAGTACAACTTCAAGCTGCTGGACAAGAAGCGCAAACGCCGCATCGTCAGCAAGTCAGAAGTTCAGCAGCAAATGTCCAAGATCTCTGTTGGAACCACATTCCAGGGGATGAAGCGAAATAACGTGGTGGTTGAAGCGGTATTTGAGGATCTGGAACTCAAACGTAACATGGTCGCGGATATTGAGAAGGAATTGGGCGAAGATACTATTTTCGCGACCAATACTTCATCGCTACCTATTCACCAAATCGCTCAGAATGCTGCCCGACCTGAAAATATTGTTGGTCTGCACTATTTCAGCCCGGTAGAAAAAATGCCGCTGGTTGAGGTCATCTCACATGAAGGGACCTCACCTGAGACGATTTCTACCGTCGTGAAACTTGCACGTAAGCAAGGCAAGACGCCGATTGTTGTCGCTGACAAAGCCGGATTTTATGTAAACAGGATCCTTGCACCTTACATGAACGAAGCGGCGATGACGTTGCTGGAAGGTGAACCGGTAGAACACATTGATAATGCATTGGTAGACTTTGGTTTCCCTGTTGGGCCAGTTACCTTGCTCGACGAAGTAGGCATAGATGTGGGTGCGAAGATTGGCCCTATCCTGACGGCTGAACTTGGAGAGCGTTTCAAAGCGCCAGACATCTTCAATGCATTTATCGAGGAAGGACGCAAGGGCCGTAAGAGTGGTAAAGGGGTTTATCTATACAATGGTAAAAAGAAAACCGTTGATAAAGATGTCTATAAGATCCTGAAAATCACTCCTCAGGTCAAAATGGATGGTAAAGATTTGTCTATCCGCTGTACGCTGATGATGCTTAATGAAGCGGCCCGTTGTCTTGATGAAGGCGTTGTGGCGTCTGCCCGTGACGGCGATATTGGCTCGATTTTCGGTATTGGTTTCCCTCCTTTCCTTGGCGGTCCTTTCCGTTATATGGATACCTTGGGCATCAAGAAAGTGGTCGAGATGCTTGAAAACCACAGTAAAAAATACGGTGATCGATTTGCGCCATGCGAGAAGCTCATCGCCATGGCAGAGTCTGGAGAGACATTCTATTAATCTACTCTGATTCATAACGAAAAAAGCCCCGAGATACGCTTCGGGGCTTTTTTATGTCTAGCATCTTAGTGAATTGTTCAAGACATCATTCTGATTCTAAACGTGACTCACGAAAGGCCAGCACATCAGTGAGTTTGCCTTTCGGGTCATTTAAGCATTGATCTGGATGCGCGGAACCGCAGCTGTGCATGATGAGGCGATCAGAGGTTCTTGGTTTCAGTTTGTTGACAATAAACCTCACCATATCTGAACGCTGCATGTTTTTGAGCGTATCAGCTACTTTTCTGCGTTGGGAAAATTCATTGTCCTTGTTACCAATACTGATCCAGTAGCGCTGAGATCTCGCCCTGAGATTAGCATCGGGTTCTTCCACCTGAGCGATCAGCCCTTGCTTACTTTGCTGGAATTCAGCATCGCTGAGCTCTAGTAGGATCATGAAAAATGCATTGAGGAAGTCATCTATCGCATCGATCAGGACACTCGGGCCGGCCAATGGCGACTGGACATAGAAGATAAGTCCAGGGTGTCGGTTAAGTGGCATGTTACCCGACCCAACCATATAACCCAGTTGTTGCTTCGTACGCAGGTCATTGAAGAAGACAGACGACATCAGATGATGAGCAAAAGTGTAAAGGGCTATATTCTCTGGCCCTGTCTCATGGCTTTGGAAATAGACCATGACAGCAGAGTCCTGATGGTCACAGTTGAACTCAAAGCTTCGACTACCAGCCTGATGGAGTAATAACAGAGGCCGTGTCGATTCCTGATAGGTCTGCTCATCAACCCGCAGGGCATCCTTGATGGTCTCAGCCAGTGAAAGCGTATTCTCCCGGTGCCAGTTGCCGTAAACGAACATTTCAACATGCAGCTCCGACATCACTTTCTCAATAAACGGCGGTAGCTCAGATACTTCAAGTGATTCCAGTGCTTCAATCAAAGCAGAGTAGGGAGGATTATTGGGCTGGAGTATCCCCGTCATCGCATTATAGAGCTGACTTATAGGCTTGTTCTGGGCCGAATTGCGCCAGCCACGCAGTAACTGGGTTTTGATAATATCAAAACGCTCAGGCTTGAAACTGCGGCCTTTGAATTTCTCTAGAATCAATGCCAGCAACAGGTGTTGTTTTTCATTAAAGCCACTGAGTTTCAGCGTAAACCCGCCTTGATGAGCATAAAGGTTGTAGCTCAGCCCAGCAATCTCTGCCTGATAAGCATCTTCATTGATGGATTCAAGCAGCATCTCAACGCTGACCCGGCTTTTGACGATATTCTCAACAGAAGACACCGAATGGGGGCTGTCGACGGCAACATAGATCATGCCCTTAGGAACCCTGAACTCGTTATCCTGACAGTGCCAGAGCCTGAAACCCGGTAATTCCTGAATCATTTGCGGCGTCAATTGATCCGGCTCTTCCAGCGGCAGCGGTTCGAGTTGGTAAGATATAAAAGGGTTCTTCTCTGGCATCACCAGAGCCGGAGAGATATGAGCTGACTGCCATTTTTCCTTTTGAGCGTCACTGAACGGTTTTACGGCGTAAGGCGTGTTGTACCATTTAGCGAATTTGTCGTACTGGTATCCCTGAGCAATAAGAGTCAGCCTAAGATTATCCGGGCTGAGATGACAGAGCATGGTATTGATTAGCTCCTCATCATACCCCTCCATCATATAGTCGCCATACATGGCATCCTCAGGCTCATAGTGCATCAGATTCATCACCAGATGACTCACTGCATCAATAGGGCGAGAGGGTTCCTGAAAGCGAAAAGCCATTTCCTGAACCGCTTTCTTTTCCGCGTATCGCCATTCATCAAGACCCTGTTGTTTGATGAGGTTGATGGTTTGAAAAGCATAACTGACGATATCATCGATATGGCTCATACCCAGCTCGGTAAGACTCATACTGATGACAAACTCTCTGAAATTTGAGCCGCTTATTCCCCCGCCTGCTGACAGAGTATTAATAAATCCCTTGTTCTTTAGCATCGACATCAGGCTTCCGGGACCCTCATACCCTAAAAGGTGGGCGATGTAGGACAATGGCTTGATGCGGTAATGATGCCGGTTTTCAGGCAATGAGAAAGCAAGAGTGAGCTTACGAACCTCCTTCAAAGGCTCAACAATGACCATCTGACCAATTTGCTCGGGAAGCACATAAGGCTCTGGTGATCGGAACGGCTCTTTCCCGTGATCTGGGATAGAACCGAAGCAATGGGTCGCCGCTTTTTCCAGATCATCAAGGGATAGGGGGCTGATCAGTGCCGCAGTCATTAAGTTGGCACTGTATTGCTGCTGATAAAACTCAATCAACTCATCGCGAATCGTTTTATCATCGCGATCCGCTAACGTATCAATACTCCCGACCGAAAACTTGGCAAAAGGGTGGGCTGGGTTAATGGTTTCTTTCTGTACTTGATAAATACGCCTGACATCATCCTGAATTTTGAGCTTGTATTCAGAATCAACGGCCTGACGTTCTTTCTCAACGGCCTCCGCATTGAATAAAGGTGCGGAGAAAAACTGGCCGAAACGATCCAGTGCTTCGCCATAGTAATTGTGGTGAATATCGAAGAAAAACGTCGTGTTTTCAGTTCCGGTCCAGGCGTTATTGCTACCACCATGTCGGCTGATAAATGACTGAAACTCACCGACGGTGGGGTATTTCTCTGTACCGAGGAATAACATATGTTCAAGAAAGTGTGCCAATCCTTCCCTGTCTTCGGGGTCGCAAAAATGGCCGACATTGACAGTCAGCGCCGCTGCACTTCTAGGTGACTGTTCATCATGAATCAGCAGTACTTTGAGTGCGTTTGCCAGAGTGACAATGCGGTATTCTCGGTGATCATTTGGGCTTTTGTGCACAAGACACCTTCAACGGTTGGCAAATATGGTCAGACAATTATGACGAGAGGTTGGCAAACAGGCAAACAATCACTTCCCCGATTATGTATTTCACTGCTAGCATATCCCTGTTAGTTGTAATGTGATGATTATTGCCGTATGCAAATATATATCCTTCGCCATGGAGAGGCGACACCCTTCGCTGCATCCGATGAGCAACGTCCTTTGACTGAGCATGGTGCTGAACAGACTGCCATTATTGCAGACTGGCTGAGTTCTCAATTGAAAGAAGGCATCGATACTGTTCTTGTAAGCCCATATTTAAGGGCTCAGCAAACTTGGCAAGTATCTGAAAAATATCTTCCTGCCCCACGAAAAGTGATCACAGACGACGGGATCACGCCTTACGGTGACGGTGAGGATGTCGCCGATTACCTGAGAGCGATGATCAGTATTGAAAAGCCGGATAGTATTCTTCTGGTATCCCACCTGCCCCTGGTAGGCTATCTGACATCTGAGCTGGTCTTAGGTATTCAGCCACCTGTTTTTTCAACGTCAGCGGTCGCTTGTGTTGACTATGACCCGGAAACTGAGAAGGGTAAGCTCCTCTGGTTGCAAAGCCCGGGTAAACTAAATAACGCTCGGTAATCCAACTAGGCATAATGAACCCGCTGCCATTCTGGCAGCTCAACACACCAAGCTCTTCGTCCAGACGATCTGAATATGAGTATCATCAGGTCGTTTGCGGATATCTTTTCATCAAACCCATCCGCTTCATTTACGCAGCGTAAAAACCATTTAATTACTGACAGTCGAATTAAGTCACCTTCATCTTGCAAAGCCTTGTGCTGTTCAAAAAGCCAACGAAAAACCTTGATAAAAAGAACGATGTTTTTTATATTGTGGACGCTGTTTTTTAAGCTGAATATCACTGCGTTTTATTCATGGAGGAATTGCGTAAATATCAAAACCTTTTGCTGTTCAGGGCGTAATTGGCAGTATCGGGTCGTATAGGTAACAGAAGATGTTTCACAAGATTTCGCTTATTTCAATCATCGCGGCCTCTTTAATTGGCTGTGGCGGTGGCGGAGGGGGGGGCAGCGAGAGCCCTGAAACGGGAAAAACCAAAGAGCCCACTACCCAATCCGATAAATTATCCTGGCAAGTTGACGGTGAATTTATCGAAGCAAACGTACCTTACATCCACTCTGATAAAAATCTTCAATGGTACGTTGATGGCAAAATTGTTCACCTAGCAACAAGCACAGTGCTATTTGCTAAAAAGTCTTATGAAGGCAAGACAATATCTGTCTGCCTTATGGACAGCGAGCGTAAAAAGGCAACTCAGTGCTCTGATAAGAAAGTATTTCTAGGGATTGAAGGAAAAGCGCCTGAGGTATCCTCAGTTGAGATTTTGCGTAATGGCAAGGCTCCCAGTGAAGTATTGCCGGGGGAGACACTCACATTGTCGTACCGCTACTATGACAGAGACGGTGACAGTGAAAATAAGGCAGACACGAAGATCTTCTGGAATGGCCTGCAAACAAACTCTCACACATTTGAAGTCCCTGAAAAACTTAAGGGCAAAACAATATCCGTTTGCCTTATAGCTAGAGCGAAAACGGGCCTGCCGAAAACATCGAAGAAAGAATGCAGCCAAAAAGTCAGTGTCAAGAACGAAACCCGACCGTTTGGATTATATAACATTCATACAAAAGGTTATTTTTTCGACAAACAGACAATTACGGTTGATAGCGAAATAGTGAAACCCGTTGGTTCACATATTGTTGGGGAAACATACGAGCTGGAGTCCATTCCTGACGCTCGCTTTTACAATAATGCGCTGAATGTGGACAGAGCATTGATTGCTGGGATTTATAAAAACTGGCAAAAGGAGATAGATCCCAGTGGTCCCTCCATCACAGTGAAAATGCGTGTGCGAATTCGATACAAAGATGGCTCAACCGGAGATTTTGTCGGTAGCAGTCAGAAAATCTATATCCCACATATCGAGGCAGTAAGCGGGCGTCTGGATAATACATCTATGGGTACATGGAAAGAAGCGAGAAAGTTAGACGACATAAATAAGTTTTTCAGTATCTACCCGGGGTTAACACTAAAATTTAGACACTTTCCTGGTTTTAGTCGAATTGGTGTGAGGGCCGACGGTATATTCTCGCAGGCCTCAACAGAAAACTTTGATGGAACAGGAGACTTTGAGTGGACATTCCACAATATCTGGAAGAGTGTTAGCGGACGATGGAATCGCTCATATGAGCAAAGTAAACCAGTCAATATATGTATCGAAAGAACACAAGAAAATAAAATAACAACAGAAGATTTTTGTACAGAACTTGCGATTTATCATGGTGTTAAAGGTGGAATCAATCTTGACAGTCCTGAGCGAGGTGTAGGGCGTTTGGGGTATTGGGAATATGCTGCAACAGGATGGTTAAAGACCAACAAAAAATCAGCGAAGATCCGGATTCACCGCCCAATTACGGCAGAGGATTTGGCTGCCGATAACGATCATTATGATGCAGTTGAAATAAGCTATGCAGATGAAGATACAAATGAATATTTAGCAAAATTCGTTAAGGGCGTAATGATGAAACCAGAGGTGGCTGCCCGTTTCTGTCGAAACAACAACATGAGGCTAATGACAGGCACAGACTTTATCGGGGCGCTCTATGGTACAGAAGAATCCAAAAAGTATACGGCGTATAAACTTTTATTCAGCGCAAAAAATTTCCTCCGTGAAACGAAACCTAATGATGTGTTGATGATACGGGAGGATGGTGAAAATCATCCACATAAAGGTGATTTCAGGGTATTGACGAACCCATATTCCTATCAGCGGGAGAGTGATGGCAAGAGGAAACGTCCATCATTAGCTGTTGAAGCGAATAAAAAATATCGCTTTGCCTGTGCCGAAATTAAAGACTTTTAATGACGAAAAAGCCACCGACTATCGGTGGCTTTTTTTGCGACGAGATACTGTATGGTTATTTTTCCTGTACCTCGACCAGAACCAATAATGCACCATCACCGCCAAATTCCAATGGTGCCTGATGAAAAGCCATCACGTCGGGGTGTTGTGCCAACCAAAGCGGTGCTTTCTGCTTGAGGATATGTTTGCCTATGCCATGCATGACACAGGCACAACTAATGCCTTCTTTAACACACTCAGCCAACATCGCGCCCAGCTCCCGCTTTGCTTCCTGCTGAGTCATACCGTGCATGTCGAGGAATATATCAGGCACATAAACACCGCGTCGCAGTCGCTTCACCTCGTATTTAGATACGTCGCTGCGAGCATACTGCGTCGGGCCCTCTTCCTTTAAAAGGGGCTCGAATTCATCGGAGAAGTGGAAGCTGTGATCCGCTGCGCGACGAACACCAGAGGATTCTCTGGTTTGTTTGCTAATCTGGCGTCTTGGCGGGTTTATGGTATCCTGCTGCAGTTTTTTGACGCCTTGTACCTCTTCTCGAAACAGTGAGAAGTCATCATATAATTCAGAGTCTGGGTTTTTCTTACTCATAAAACGGATTCCAACGACCAATACAGGCATTGTACCTCAAATTCTGTCTGTTGCGGCAACTGTGCTGTCGCAGAGTGATGTTTGAATCTATTTGGCTGTGAAATGATACTGAATGGGGTAAAAGCGATTGTTACGGCTAGTGGAGGCCACCTTGGATAAGATTTTTGTCGATGAAGTAGTCAATGAACTGCAGACGCTTCAGGATATGCTGCGCTGGACGGTAAGCCGTTTCAATGCCGCAGGCCTATTTTATGGTCATGGTACGGATAATGCGTGGGATGAAGCCGTTCAGTTGGTACTCCCTACCTTGTATCTGCCCATCGACGTGCCAGCGGAGACCCGTTTTTCTCGCCTGACAACCAGCGAGCGTCATCGTATTGTCGAGCGTGTTGTTCGTCGGATCAATGAGCGTACACCAGTAGCCTACCTCACTAACAAGGCTTACTTCTGTGGGCTGGAGTTTTTCGTTGATGAAAGGGTGTTGGTTCCTCGTTCGCCAATTGGTGAGCTGATCCAAAATCAGTTCGCGCCTATGCTGCCTGTTGAACCTAAACGCATTATGGACCTTTGCACGGGAAGCGGCTGTATTGCCATAGCTTGTGCCTACGCCTTCCCTGAAGCGGAAGTGGATGCGGTAGATATCTCCGCTGATGCGCTTGAAGTGACTGAAATTAATATTCAGGATCACGGCATGGAGCAACAGGTTATTCCGCTTCGCTCAGACTTGTTCCGCGATCTGCCAAAAGACAAGTACGATCTGATTGTCAGCAATCCTCCTTATGTCGACCAGGAAGATATGGATGCGTTGCCGGATGAGTTTCGTCATGAGCCTGAGCTGGGTCTGGCTGCGGGAAGTGATGGCCTCAAGCTGATGCGCCGCATCATCGCCAACGCGCCAGATTATTTGACTGAGCAGGGCGTACTGATTTGTGAAGTGGGCAATTCAATGATCCATGTTGAGCAACAATACCCAGACTTGCCGATTACCTGGCTTGAGTTTGAACATGGAGGTCATGGCGTATTTATGATGACTTACCGAGACCTTATCAGCGTATCTGAGCAGTTTAAACTTTACAAAGACTGAGCCAGAAGCCAACAGATAGAAAAGCAACAATCGTACACAAGTGACGGTTGTTGCTTCACCCTTAGCCCTCGCAAACTATAGAAAATATCACCTCACTGCTCTAGTGCCGAATCACCCCCTGTTATTCACTACTTTTGGAACGCATCCTTGGCTATGACAAGGTGTTAACAGAGTGTTGTGCAAAATTACTTTGCTTATCCTCTCCTGATATGGTTCATTAACAGTCAGATTTTGATTGAACAGAGCTACTTGCTGTTGTGAGTGGCTTAAAACAGGGGAAGTAATGGCAGGCAATACAATAGGACAAGTATTTCGGGTAACCACGTTTGGTGAGAGTCATGGATTGGCGCTGGGTTGTATCATTGACGGCTGTCCTCCGGGGCTGGAGATCAATGAAGCCGATCTGCAAGTCGACCTCGACCGCCGCCGCCCTGGTACATCAAAGTACACTACTCAGCGCCGTGAAGCTGATGAAGTAAAATTTCTGTCTGGTGTTTTCGAAGGTAAAACCACAGGTACTTCCATCGGTCTGATGATTGAAAATACCGACCAAAGATCGAAAGACTATTCAAAAATTGCTGATCGGTTCCGTCCCGGTCATGCTGATTACACCTATCACCAGAAGTATGGGATTCGTGATTATCGTGGGGGTGGCCGCTCTTCAGCACGTGAAACAGCAATGCGTGTTGCTGCTGGTGGCATTGCCAAAAAATACCTCAAAGAGCAATTCGGCATTGAGGTGCGTGCTTACCTTTCTCAGATGGGCGATGTCACTATCGATCAGGTTGACTGGGATCAGGTGGAGGAAAACCCATTCTTCTGTCCTGATGTGAACAAGCTTGATGCGCTGGACGAGTTGATCCGCAAGCTGAAAAAAGAGGGTGATTCAGTTGGAGCTAAGCTGACTGTCGTTGCTGAAAATGTACCGGTCGGTCTGGGTGAGCCTGTTTTTGATCGCCTTGATGCTGATATTGCCTATGCGTTGATGGGGATCAATGCGGTTAAAGGGGTAGAAGTCGGTGACGGGTTTGATGTGGTCAAACAGCGTGGCAGTGAACACCGCGACGAACTGACCCCGAACGGTTTTAAGTCTAACCACTCAGGTGGCGTGCTGGGAGGCATTTCTACCGGACAGGATATTGTCGCTCATCTTGCGCTTAAACCTACCTCAAGCATTACGGTACCGGGTGAAACCATCAATGTTGATGGTGAGACGGTTGATGTCGTCACTCGTGGTCGTCATGACCCATGTGTGGGGATCCGAGCTGTGCCGATTGCTGAAGCCATGGTCGCCATTGTTCTTATGGATCACCTGCTGCGTCACCGGGCACAAAATGCTGGCGTAGTAACTGATACCCCAAAGATTTAGTGGTTTTGACACGCTTATTTCTTTGGGCTACTAATAATGAAAAAGCCGCATAAAGCGGCTTTTTCTTTTTTTACTGGATGGCTATGCGCAGATATATATGGCCAGCTAATCGATATAGTCAGTGACTGTTTTCAGGCTCTGCATCGAAGCGAAAAACGGGCAGGCTCCAGCCAAATCTAGCCGCCGCCATACGGAAGCAAAAACCGACCACCAAGGTGCTGACAGTCGCAATAAGCTCATTTATGCCGTAGTGCATCATCGCCCAGTACATCCAGCCCGCCAAAAAAGAGACAGAAGCGTAGAGCTCTTTGTGGAGCACCATGGGCGGACGACGACAGATAAGGTCCCGCAGCAGTCCGCCAAAAACACCTGTGACCAATCCTGATACTACACAGATGAAAGCAGGGAGCCCCATATCCATGCCGACACGACAGCCAATGATACTGAATACAATCAGGCCCAATGCGTCCATGGAAACAAAGAACTTATGATTTTTTGCTACCCAGCCAGCCATACAGGTTGTGATCACACCTGCAACGCAGGTGATCATCAGATAATGTGGGTTTTCTACCCACCCAAGTGGGTAGTGACCGAGAAGAATATCACGCACAGTGCCGCCGCCAATCGCTGTTGCACTGGCAACCAGCATAACGCCAAACCAGTCCATATGCTTACGGCCAGCAGCCAATGCGCCTGTCATGGCTTCAGCAGTGATACCTATGATGTAAAGTATGGTCAGCAGCATGGTAATGATTCTTTTCGGTTATGGTGTTAGTAGACAATGTTGGCAGTTTAAATGCGATTTATATCGCTATCCAATGAAATGTTAACACTTTATGCATTAATTTGATTCATGCATATTAAACATGTTGGCGAGTGGGGAAATCTGCCTCTAACGGCGACAAAATGCCTCTGTCAGGGTACAATGCGCGGCTGAAAATCATGTGTTAATCCTAACTTATCCATTACATTGATGAATCACGACTATAACCACCTGATCAGCGTTTTTAATCAGACATTTATGCCATCTCACAATACAGAGTTATTGCTTGGTGGCGACGAGCCGATTTATCTTCCTGCCAGTGAAGAGCATCGCCACCACAGAATAATTTTTGCCCGTGGTTTTTATGCATCAGCCCTTCATGAAGTCGCGCACTGGTGCATTGCAGGCCCGCAGCGTCGGCTGCTGGAAGACTATGGTTACTGGTATCATCCGGATGACGTGATGATAAGACTCAGGCAGAGTTTGAGAAAGTGGAAGTGAAACCACAGGCGGTTGAATGGATTCTGTCGGCAAGCTGTGGATTTCGTTTTCAGGTAAGCTGTGACAATCTCAGCGGTATTGAGCCAGACAGAGCGGGTTTTACTCGCAAAGTCAGAGAACAGGTGCTGGTATACCTCAGCGAAGGTATGCCACCCAGAGCAAAAATATTTTCAGATGCACTGAGAGCGTTTTATGATATTGCGCCATTAGCACCTGAATCGTTTGAAAGCTGAGCGAAACGCTGAGCTTGTAATCTGAATAATGACAGTCCAAGAGGCTTTAAAGACCGATGATCGAAGAATATGAAGAGAAAATCCTCGAGTTGATCGACGAGATGGTAGAAACCGCGTCAGATGATGAGTTGTTCGCCAGTGGTTATCTGCGTGGACATATTTCTCTGGCAGCTGCGGACTGCGAACAGGACGGTGAAGAAGATATCTTCTCGTTAAAGATAAGGGTGGCAAAAAGCCTGAAAGATAATGCCAGTGAGCTGAGCCCGGTTGACCAGAGTATTGTTGCTAACCTTTGGCAACGTCTTCAGGATGCTATCGGTTAATTTGTCAAAGAGGTTAACCTATCTGACGAAGGTGAGCTCTAAAGGCAAATGAAAAAGGCGCAGAAGCGCCTTTTTGCTTATCTACGCTTATTCATTCACGAAACAGCAGGCTTCCCCTTTAGCAACTTTCTGACCCACATCCTTCCCGGATGGAGTGCGTTGAGGACGTCAACGGGCAGAGGCAGTGGATCGCCACAGATCTGTGAAGCCAGCAACTCACCAATAAGTGGTGCAGAGGTGAGTCCTCTCGAACCAAGTGCCAATAGACTGTAAAGCCCAGAGTAAACCGGTACAGGCTCTGCATCTTCTCTAGTGTCTCTTAGATTCTGATATTGCGCACACACGGCCTCAAAGTCGCAGACATCGCCGACAAAGGGCAGATGGTCACGACTGGCGCATCGGATTCCCACCCTTCCAGCACCATGATCGGTGTCGATCTCGTTTGGCCAGTCAGCGTTGATGCAATTGATAAGACGTTCACGGTTGTCTACCTGATCACTATCGTTGAAAGACATATCTTCATCATTTCGGCTGTAGGTTGCGCCTATGCAGTGTGTGCCGGTATGAGGGTTAACTGGCGTCAGATAACCATCGTAGCAAAGGACAGTTTTCAGCTTACTCAACGAGGCCGTTGTATCGATATGACTAACCTGACCACGGACGGAATAAGCAGGAATAGGCTGGGTCTGCGGGTATTGACTAAATCGGTGACCATTAGCAACCACTACTGTGCGATGGAAATACGTTTTGTTCTCTGTCTCAAGATTCCAGCCATCATTTTCCCTTACCAGCGACAGAATGTTTTTGTTGTAGTGGCAATGTAGTTGTCCTTTCTCTCCCGCCAGTCGGAGAAGTTGCTGGGTCAGTTGCTGCGGATAAAGCCATCCTCCCAGCGGATAGCTGACACCGGCATGGCCAGTCTCAAGGCCTGTGGTTTCTAGAACTTGTTCGTGACTGAGCTCAGTAAGAAGTGCAGTTGGGAAATCACCCTTCAGCATTTTTTGCAGCTTTTCGGCACTCTTTTGATCCCAGCCGAGTTGAGTGACGCCGCACCAGTCATGCTGAAACTCTGCCTTCTCCGCTGCCTGATCAATAAATTGCCGGGCAAATAAAAATGCGGGGGCAAAGAAACGACTAAGGGCATCATTACTGCCGTTGAGTAATGGATAAACCGCGCCTTGACGGTTACCGGAAGCGCCTTGACCTGCTTCATTATCCGAGCAATATAGATGAACGGTTTTACCACGTTTTACTAGCGAGAGCGCGAGAGCTGCACTGGCGATACCACCGCCAATAATTGCAATATCATCTGAATGACTGGCAGGCTGTCTGTGATACCAAGGATCCTGAGTCTTTACGTTAATTCTGGTCTGCATTTCACCGACCAGCATGTCCCTTTTTGTACCAAACCCCTTTGCCTTTTTCATAGTAAAACCTGCATCAATCAGGCCTCTACGGACAAATCCAGCCGCGGTAAAAGTAGCGACAGTACACTCCCTTTTTGCAAGTCTCGCCATGCCTTCAAACAGAGAGCTACTCCACATTTCTGGGTTTTTACTTGGTGCAAAACCATCAAGGAACCAACAATCAATGATACCGTCAGAACTAGTCCACACTTGCGGCAATGCGTCTTTGATGTCACCAAACCAAAGGTCTAAGGTGATCATGCCATCCGCCAGAACAAGACGATGACAGCCCTGCACTGCTGCAGGGTAGAATTTGCGTAACTCTGCTGCGTACTCAGCAAGTTCTGGCCATGAGGCATGAGCTTTCACGAGATCATCGACAGAGACTGGGTACTTTTCAAAACTGATAAAGTGCAATTGATGGACTGCGGCATCGGGATGTTGAGTGCGGAACGTCTCAAACCATTGCCACACGGCCAGAAAGTTCAGGCCAGTACCAAAACCAGTCTCAGCAATGACGAAGCGGGGACGCTCAAAATGACGCCAGCGGTCGGGTAGGTGGTTTTGTTGCAAGAACACATAACGTGTTTCTTCCAGTCCATTGGCATTTGAGAAGTACACATCGTCAAAATTATTAGAGACGGGCGTTCCAGCTTCATTCCAGTGGATCTGGGCGTGTTCAATGCGAGGGTTTGTCACAGGCTAGCCTTCAAAAATATCACAGTAAGTGGGGCAGGGAATTGTAGCGGTAAAGATGAAAGCTGACCACTTAAGAACAGCAAACCCGCTATTATCACTGCGAACTAGACGTGTAGGGAAAAATGATGAAACGAGCCGTAATTACAGGTATGGGAATTGTTTCCAGCATAGGTAACAACGTGAAGGAAGTGCTGGAATCGCTGAAAGCAGGGAAATCAGGGATTTCGTTCTCTCAGCAATTCGCAGACATGAAACTACGTAGCAATGTTTGGGGTGACCTCAAACTGAATCCTGCCGATCATATCGACAGAAAAAAAATGCGTTTTATGGGTGACGCAGCAGGATTTGCCTACCTGTCAATGGAACAAGCTATTGAAGATGCAGGTCTGGAAGAACATCAGGTATCGAATGACCGTACTGGCCTGGTTGCAGGCTCAGGTGGTGCATCTTCAGTTAATCAGGCCATTGCCGTAGACACCCTGCGTGAAAAAGGTGTCAAGCGCATTGGTCCATACATGGTGCCAAGAACCATGTCGTCAACGGTCTCAGCCTGTCTGGCGACGCCTTTTAAAATCCGTGGTGTCAATTACACCATGAGTTCAGCTTGCGCAACATCTGCGCATTGTATCGGCCACGCACTTGAGCTCATTCAGTTGGGTAAACAAGATATTGTCTTTGCTGGTGGCGGTGAAGAATTAGACTGGACCCTGACCATGATGTTTGATGCCATGGGTGCGTTGTCGACGAAATATAATGAAACACCAGAAAAAGCCTCGCGTACATATGATGCTGACCGTGATGGATTCGTGATCTCCGGTGGTGGCGGCATGATGGTCATTGAAGAGCTTGAGCATGCGCTGGCCCGTGGTGCGAAAATCTATGGCGAGATCGTCGGATATGGCGCGACATCTGATGGCTTTGACATGGTTGCACCGTCTGGTGAGGGCGCGGTGCGTTGTATGAACATGGCGATGCAGAATGTTGAAGGTGTTGATTACATCAATACTCACGGCACCTCGACGCCGGTCGGAGATGTGAAAGAGCTCGGTGCCATTCAGGAAATTTTTGGTAACAACAGCCCGGCAATTTCAGCGACAAAAGCGATGACAGGCCATGCACTGGGTGCCGCGGGTGTTCATGAAGCGATTTATTCGACCTTGATGCTGGAGAATGGTTTCATCGCGCCGAGTGTGAACGTTGATACGCCTGATGAAGCTGCAGCCGGGCTGGATATTGTTACCGAAATGCGTGAACAACCGCTCAAGACAGTGATGTCAAACAGCTTCGGCTTTGGGGGAACCAACGCTACGCTGGTCTTCCAAAAATATGAAGGTTAATCAAGGTTAAATAAGGGCACGGATGCAATTATGCCTGTTCTGCAGTTGATACTGCGGTAAGACCTGAGGGCTAAAAACCCTCGCCAGTTTCCAGGGATGACAGGTCAGAGACCATCTGGCGAGTCAATCAAACACGGCTTATCTCCATTGAGAGCTGGTTTTAAGCTATTCAGGTCCTGGATTTACCCGGCTTCGGCCGGGTTTTTTCGTTTTAACTTGACGATAAAAACGTAGAATACCTTACAGAATCAAAAGGTGATGGAGCGAAATTTGAAAATTCTGATTGATGAAAATATGCCGTATGCCGAAGCGTTATTTGGTCAACTGGGAGAGGTTATTGCTAAACCCGGCCGTGATCTGACGGCCGACGATCTCGTTGGTATTGATGCCCTAATGATTCGTTCTGTGACTCGGGTGAACAGAGCCTTGCTATCAAAGGCCAATCAACTGACTTTTGTCGGCACGGCCACAGCTGGGATGGACCACGTCGATCAGGCCCTGCTGAGTGAGCGCGGGATTACGTTCACTGCAGCGCCCGGATGTAACAAGGTTGGTGTGGCAGAGTATGTCTTGAGCGCTCTCATGGTGTTGGGGCAACAGCAGGGCTTTACCTTCACCAATCGGGTTGTCGGCATTGTTGGTGCCGGACAAGTTGGCTCCTATCTGGCGGGATGTCTGGATGCTTTGGGGATTAAATATCTGTTGTGTGACCCGATAAAGGCGTCGCAGGGAGACCAAAGGCCATTTCACTCACTGGACACGCTGATAGAGCAGTGCGATGTATTGACAATTCATACTCCACTGACCAAAGAGGGTGAGCATAAAACGCATCATCTGATGAACAAAGAGAGATTAGCTCGGTTAAAACCCGGTGCAATACTGATTAACGCCGCCCGTGGCCCGATTGTCAGTAATGATGATCTTAAACATGCACTCAATACGCAGGCATTAACCGCTGTGCTTGATGTGTTTGAGCATGAGCCGGAAGTGGATATGTCATTGCTGCCCCTGTTGGCCTTTGCTACACCACATATTGCTGGTTACGGCCTTGAAGGCAAAGCCCGGGGTACGACCATGATTTTCAACAGTTTCTGTGAATCGATTGATAACCCCCTGCGCGCCGATCCCTCCTCCTTGCTGCCAACAGCGCCGTTTCCTGCTTTGACGTTGAGCCGACAGTGGGAAAACCCCGATCTGATGGCGCTATGCCAGATGGTGTACGATATTCGTCGAGACGACAGTGAATTTCGGCGAGAGATGGCGGAACCCTGCTTGCATCGCACAACTTTTGACCGCTTGAGAAAGAATTATCGTGATCGTCGGGAGTACAGTGCAATTACGGTAGCAGGTCAGGCCTCGTTTGGGGTAGAGTCGCTCGCAAAGTTAGGCTTTACGGTAGAGGAACAAGCATGACACAAGAATTCGATATTGCGGTATTAGGTGCGACAGGCGCTGTTGGCCGTGCCATTGTTGAAATACTGGAAGAGCGTAAATTCCCCGTTCGTAACCTTCACTTGCTAGCCAGCGAGCGGAGTGCGGGTGAAACCATTCGTTTCAACGGTAAGTCTGTTAGGGTGCAGGACGTCGAGAGCTTCGACTGGAGCCTGGTTCAAATTGCCTTGTTTTCTGCAGGCTCGGATGCGTCAGATCGCTGGGCTCCTGTTGCTGCCGATGAGGGTGTGATTGTTATCGATAACACGTCACGCTTCCGTTACGACTATGACATTCCACTGGTGGTGCCTGAAGTTAACCCTGATGCAATTGCAGACTTCCGCAACCGAAACATTATTGCCAATCCGAACTGCTCGACAATTCAAATGCTGGTGGCATTAAAGCCTATCTATGATGCAGCAGGGATTGAGCGTATTAATGTGGCGACCTATCAGTCTGTTTCCGGTTCCGGCAAAGCAGGTGTGGATGAGTTGGCAGGCCAGACAGTAAAACTGCTGAATAGTCAGGAAGCTGAGCCGGATGTCTACAAAAAACAGATTGCCTTTAACTGTTTGCCACACATTGACCAGTTTATGGACAATGGCTACACCAAAGAAGAAATGAAAATGGTGTGGGAAACCCAGAAAATATTGGGTGATGACAGTGTTGCTGTAAACCCTACCTGTGTCCGTGTCCCTGTTTTTTACGGCCATGCAGAGGCAGTTCACGTAGAATGCCAACAACCTATCGATGCGACTGAAGCGATGGCTTTGCTATCTCAGACCGAAGGCGTTGAAGTGTTCGCCAATGAGGATTACCCAACTCAGGTTAAAGATGCGACAGGTAAAGACCATGTGATGGTCGGCCGTATTCGTAACGATATCAGCCATCCAAACGGACTTAACCTCTGGGTAGTTGCTGATAACGTTAGAAAAGGCGCAGCAACCAACTCGGTACAGATTGCAGAGCTTCTTATCCGCGACTATCTGTGATCTCTCTCATCGCACAACCGTTCCATGCGTTATGCTTTATGAACAGTTGTGCGATCACAAAAATACAGTTTTCGTTTTTTGTATTTCAGTTTTCATCCTGCCATCCGATATAGTTAAAGATATATCACGAAAACGCCAAATTTCTGCCAAACGGGATGTTGGCAGTGTCTGACGCAGAGTTTAATACTGGTATGAAGCGAACCTTTACATTGAAAAAAAGTGGTTTTACTAGCAAAAAAGTGCGGTTGTCTTCGATTTTAGTGCTTTTCCTCCTCACCGCCTTTACTGCACACGCAGAGATCAGAATCATCGGCCCAAACAACGAGTCGTTTTCTGGCAGTGCGCGAAACACACAGCCGACCAGATCGGCGAACCCCGACCGTCCGCTTGTCAACGTGCCTGCCGATGGCAGCACCACGCTTTGGGCTATCGCCACCCGTTACCGTCCTGACAACTCAGTCACTATTTATCAGACACTGGGTGCAATATTTCGGCTGAATCCGACAGCATTTGAAAACGAGAATATTCACAGCCTTATCCCGGGATCTGTGTTAAGAATGCCTTCTGATAGCGAGATTCGCCGCGAACAGACCGAATCCGTCGTGCTGAGGCTTAATGCTGATGAGGCACGAAAAGCAGCCGAGCGTCAGGCCCTTAGGTCTCCCGTATCTAACCCAACGCCTGCAGTGACGCCTGCTCAACCTGAGCCATCGACAACACCCAGAACCCAGAATGTTCGTTCGTCAGTCACGCCACCAAAGCCAGTTGCTTCGCCTTCATCAAGTAATCAAACTGCAACAGCGCCTACCCCCAATACACAGCCAGAAACGCCAGCTGCCAATGACGCCCCCGGTAATGAGGATAAGAACACCTCCTCAGAAGTAAGCAAGGTCACGACAGACGCCGCTACAGAGCCTGAAGCTGAGATCAAAGCATCGACAACAACACCGCCAAAACCCGATCTATCCTCATTGAAAAATCAGATAGATACCAATGATGTTGAAGTGGGTCGATTGCTTGAGAGCAACCATATTCTGAAAGTTCGCCTTGCCGAAGTGCAGGGTGAACTGAGTGCCTTGAAGGAAAAACTGACCTATGACGAGGAACTGACCACAGAAATCGAGTCGTTCCTTGCCACCCAGCGCAAGCTGCGTGAGGCCGCAGAAGCGGAAGCCAAGGAAGACACATGGGAATGGCTTGCTAACAATCCTGCAGTGCTCATCGCCATGGGCGTATTACCAGCGCTGGTCATTATCGCTATTTTTGCCGTTATCTTGTATCGCCGAAGCAGAAAAGAGGCCGAGCCAGTAGCTGAGCCGGATGGATTTGATGATCTTGAATTACCGGCAATGACAGCAGACCCGGATCTTGGGTTGGGAGACACTGACGAGCTGGTACTTGAAAACGATGGGCTCGATCTTGCCGCTGTCGCTCAGCAGCCGATGATAGATCAGGCCTTCAACAATCAGCAGGGCTTTGATAATCAGCAACAAGGTTTTGACAACCAGCAGGCGTTCGACCCGAATGCGCAGCCTCAGGGCTTTGATAACATGCCTGCCCCTGATGCCTTCCCGCAGCCTGACGCAATGGCTCAACCTGATGTCATGCAACAGCCAGACATGAACGTTGCTGACAATCTGGATATGGCGATGGCTGACCCAGATCTGGCGATGAACCCTGATCTCAATGTGGCGGCAAGCTCCGATGATGCTATTGGTCTTGAGGATATGGAGAAGTCATTGGATGAAATGGCAGCTCCAGCTGAAGAAGCAGAGCTCAGTCCTGATGAGGCGCTTGCTGCAATGTGGGAGCAGTCGCTTACAGAAGGTGATGACGCAGTCGATGATATTGATGCGCTTCTTGATGGTGCTCAGGGTGGTGAGTCAGCTCCCGGTCAGGAAGAGCCGGCAGCTGAGACAAATGACGCTCTCTTCGATAATGTCATGGAGGGTGAACCAGAGGTTGATTTGACGCAAGACATCGATCTCTCATTAGACTCTCCTGAACCAGAGGCGCCAATATCACAGGATGCCAGTGACGCCCTGATAGATGAAATGATGGGTGGAGGTGCCGCCCCAGAGCCTGAGATGCCGATATCACAGGATGCCAGTGATGCCCTGATAGATGAAATGATGGGAGAGACCCCCTCCCCGGAGCCGGAGATGTCACTGTCGGCGGTCGACAGTGACACTGACTCAGCCGATGCTACCGACGCCAGTATTGGTGAAAGCGATGCGCTTCTGGACGAACTACTCGATAATGAACATATCGATGAAAATGGCATGCCTCTGGACATGGCTGCTGTTGATGATGCAGGCGACCTCTCACTGCCTGAAGAAAATATTAACCTCGCTGGCGACGCCTTACTTGATGAGATGCTTGACGGTAATGACTTTGACGAGTCAGAACTGGTAGATCAGAGTATTGATGCCAATGATCTTCTCACCGACGTCGTCGATACTGTGCCTGAGCCAGAGCAAAGTGTCGATCTCAGCGAAACAGACGCTTTGTTGATGAGCTGGTCGGAGACAATGATATTGATCCATTGGCAGAGCCCTCGGTTGAAGCCGACCCCATGGATGAACTTGAAGCGCTTGCGACTTCACCAGTGGTTGATATGGGGGAAGGTGATGCTGATTTTAGTGCTGAACCTTCGCTCTCTGTAAACCCTGACTCGGTAGACAATTCGCTTGATATCGATAGTTCACTTGATATTGACAGTGCGTTAGATATCGACAGTGCATTGGATATTGATAACGCATTAGACATCGACAATACACTCGATATTGATGATGAAGCCAATCTCGACGTCCCTACTGATCTTGACAGCGCGCTCACGGAAATGCCCGATGAGTCGACGCCATCGCTGGGTGATATAGATTCAACGTCTATTGATGATACCGCATTCGATGGTAATACTGAGGCCTCAGATAGCAGCATAACCGCTGATGCTGTAGACGCCGACATGGCGGATGCGGGTGGTTTAGATTTTGACACATTACTGGACGAGAGTGCGGTTGTCGATACGCCATCAGATAACGCAATAACTGAGTCTGAATCAGCTTCGGCAGATGGGATGACGCCAGAGACTATGATGGCTCTCGACGACACTGTTTCGCCACCAGAAGACTCTGCTCAGTGGGGATCTGACAGTGCTGCGGTGGAGTCATCGTATTCAATTGATGATATCACGCCATCTGCTGATATTGGTATTGAGGAGTCACCTGACGTCGTATCTGAAGCTCCATATGTTGAGGACGATACTTTACAAGCGTCTGACTCATTATCAGAGACAATACCCGATGCAGGTTCGATTGAATCTGATGGTGAGGCGGCTTTCAACAATCAGGACTCGGCAATCGTTGAGGACAGTTTCACTGAGACAGATTCACCTAGCGTAACTCTCGAGTCACCTGAATCGTACCCAGACTCTGAAGAGATATTGCAGAGCACTGAAAGTACAGGTGAGCCGGATAGCCTGAATGAATTTGAAATTAACGGCTCAGCTGAGGAACTCTCAAATGCAGAGCTGATTCCAGATGGCAATAACCATGACATAACAGCAGATCTAACGGATAGCCAACCAGAACCTCTTATAGAGACATCTATTGAAGGCGATGAACAACATCACGAGATTGACTCTTCATCGCCAATCGCACAGGCGCAAACCGAAGAGGCTTATGCGTCTGATGCAAAAGTCATTAATGATCTGAATGATTTCCTCAATGATGGTGCGACGAACAATAATGCGGCTGGGGCAGAGAACAATATATCACCTCCGGATCTGACTGATTTACCAGAATATGATGAAGCCGCGGCGTTAGCTGATGCCGTTTCTGATGGTGAGATGTCAGAGACTGAAATGTCTGACGCCGAGCTTATATCCGGGGGCAGTGATTCAGAGGCAGGTTCTTTTGATCTCAGCGATTTGCCGGAATATTCAGAACAAGACGCAGCTCTTGATGCTGAGTTGGAGCCTTTTACTGCCGCTGAAATGGGAGACGATCAGCCGGGTATAAACGATGTCGGACTGAATACATCTGACATCCCGATGGCTGCCATGGACAGCCCTGAAGTATCCGATTTGGCGCAACCGGA
>NZ_LYBM01000033.1 GCF_001707825.1 Veronia pacifica
GGTGAAAGGCTGGTCGTTTTTGTAACAGGTAACCCTGTTTATAACAATGTGACAATTACTTATCGAGCTATTCAGCATAAACCAGAAGTGATAACTTTAACTCCCAATAAACCTGTAACTATGAGTAAAGATACGACTTTTCTGTTTAGCACCGAAGACGCTATACCGAGTATGACTCTAGAGTTTACTTCAGGTGATGGGCTTATTAATCTGTCCAAGGTTACCCCTTCTTCCAGCAAAGTTGGAATAAACTGTGATGACAAAATTCTTTGTCATTTAAATTCATTGGCGGAAGAAAATTTTGAAGCACAGGTAAGTTTGCTAAGTACAAGTGCAACTATAGAGTGGAAGGTTCCTGAGTTAAAAGAACTAGTAATGAACGAACCTGTAGTTTTATCTGGTATTAAAGGGCAAGACTCTACCTTTGTCCTTAGAGTGCCAAATGAGGAAAGCCAGGTTACCTTAATTGATAGCATTGGTGATGCGGACTTATTTATCCAAAATGTAAATTACTCTTCGAATAGTTTTAGTGGTTCTTGTTCTTCGGCTACGCCAGATAATGATGAACTCTGTAAGATTAGCGGTAGCACTAATGATACAAAGCTGGTCACCGTTCGAGGTTTTACTGACTATAAGGCTGTGCTGAAATTAGAGCCACTAAGCGTCACTACAAAACAAGACGACCCGCAAGACTCATCTGGCGGTAGCAGTTATTTGTTATTTTTACTCCTAAGTTGTTTCCTCTCTGTGAGAGGAAGAGTGAATAGCAAATAGCAACATAGTGACAAACAAAAAAGGGCCATGATGGCCCTTTTTCTCTATATCATCGCAGTGTTTTGCGTTAAGCAAATGCTTCCTGAAGCGGCGGAACAACCTGCTTTTTACGGCTCAGAACGCCATCTAGCCACACACGGCTATTTTCAGTTTCTTTGCCATATGCACGCTCAACGATCGTGACATCGTCTGATACGACCAACAGCTCAGAACCTTCTTTCATGATGTCAGTCAGTAGCAACATCACGGTATGGCGTTGGCCTTCTTCTTTCAGCTTGGCAATGTCAGCTTCGAGATCGGCTTTGATAGTGTCAAAGACTGACAAGTCAACCACTTCCAGCTGCCGATGCCTACCAGATTGTTGTTCATGTTGAAGTCTTTAAAATCACGCAGAACCAGATCGCGTGCTGGCGTGCCGTCTACTGCTGATTTTACTTTGAACATTTCCATGCCCAATGCTTTGTAGTCTTCAATACCCGCAATTTTAGCCAGATCTTCAACACAACGAATATCTGCTGTGGTGCAGGTTGGCGATTTAAAGATAACCGTGTCGCTGAGGATCGCACAAAGCATGATACCAGCAATGTCTTTTGGAATTTCGACACCATGGAAATCGTACATCATTTTGATCACTGTGTTGCTGCAGCCGACAGGACGAATCCAGCACTCAAGGGGGGCCGCAGTGGTCAAGTCACCGAGTTTGTGGTGATCGACGATACCAACGATGGTTGCTTCTGCGATATCGTCAGGTGCTTGTGTCACCTCCGAGTGGTCTACGATATAAACCTCTTCGCCCGCATAGCTCATCTTTAGCTCTGGTGCTTCAAAACCAAAGCGATCTAGGATGAATTGTGTCTCAGGAGACGGCTCACCCAAGCGAGATGCAATGGCTGGTTCACCAATTTTGTTTTTTAGGTAAGCCAGAGCGATTGCACCACAAATAGAATCCGAATCTGGGATCTTGTGTCCCACTACGTACATTGCCATAGAGTTCTCTCATAAGTAATTTCGGCGCAATTTTAACAAAGTGATGCTAAATGTACATCCGTCCTCTGGCGTCTTGCGCTGCAAATCGTCAGGTTACTCTTTCTCCAAAGGCTACTTTATTATGAAACCTGATGGTTTCACTCGCTCAATAAAATGAAAACGCATGCTAATGTGACATCGAGTATATTACTTTTAAAAGCCATATCTTTTTTATTATTTATTAGCGACTACTGGGTACTGTCAGGTACCGACAAGCGGTGAGGAGGAACCTTTTAAGACCGCCATGAAAATAAGAGATGCGATGAGTAATGAATATTGTTTGTTAAGCGAGGGAAAATCGACAGTGTCATTTTAAATATCGGTGTTGGCTGATGTTGATTAATGAACCTCGTACAAAAATGCCAGCTAAAATTGCTGCATTTTTGATGAGAAATAAAGAGTTTGTTTTATCACAAGTCTCTCATCAAAATTTCTAATTCTTCCGATGCATCCTCAATTAATTGAGCAAGCTCATTGGCGTCTTCAATAGCAAGTGGCACCTGCCATTGCACCTTCTTGTTGCCGGAAACAGTCTGACCAACTAACTTAGTTACTTTTCCACGTCGTTCAAATTTAACTTTGTCGAACTCGGCAGAGTGATACTCTTTATTATCGATAATTTCAACTTCAACAATACCGGTCGGATTAACCTGAAAGTGGGCACGCATATGCTTAGTATCTTGCAGAAGGTAATCCCGGTGTTTTGATAACATTCTTTTTCTCCTCCCATGTTTTTTGTCAGTGTTATCCAGTGTAGTCAAACGAATGATTAAAAACTGGGAAAATCGACTGAATTGAGCGATTAATTTATAACCAATTGGTATATATAAAAATTGCTTTTATCGAATATGAGACGGAATAAATATACCTTTTTTTGAATTGTTATCTGATCACGCAAAGAAAATATTGGCCTGAGTATACTCAGGCCCTCAATAACCGAAAGGCATCCGTAATACGGGGAGAATATCGCTACATACTATCCGTCAATTAGAAAGAATCTTTGAGAGAGTCAGCCTTAGAGAAGGGGAGCAAACATATAGAAAAATTGCTCAATAGGTTTGTTAATCATCGAACGTTTTTGCCAGCTCTCAAAGTCTAATATTTCAGATTGCTCGATATACTGCTTTTGAAGACTGACCAGCTGACAGCAAAATTCTGGGTCATCCACTGCCAGAGTAAGCTCAAAATTCAGCCACAGGCTGCGCATATCAAGGTTCACCGTTCCTATGAAGCAAAACTCATCATCGATCACGACAGATTTAGTGTGCAGAAGACCGCCATCAAAGCGGTAAATATTGACTCCTGAGTACATGAGCTCGGTAAAAAATGAACGGCTCGCCCAATCGACCATGATACTGTCGTTCTTTGCCGGAATAATGAGGTTGACTTCAACACCTCTTTCAGCCGTTGTTCTAAGAGCAGTCAATAAGCTTTCGCTGGGAACCAGATAAGGGGTGGTTATAGTAATAGATCGATGTGCCTGATGAATCGCCAACATTAATACCTGATGGATAACACCGTCTGGCATACCCGGGCCTGATGGAATCACCTGAATGGCATGCACTTCGTCAGATGAAGAGGGTATATCGCACTCAGGGAGAGCCGGAAGATCGCGGATGCCTGTTTCCACTTCCCAGTCCCACGAAAAAATACTATTCACCACAGGTACAGCTGGCCCCGTCAGTCGAACCATAATATCGACCCACTGCCCAATGCCAACATTCTGTTTGAAGAATCGAGGATCAACCATATTCATCGAGCCTGTATAGGCAATCTTGTTATCAATGACTGCGATTTTTCTGTGTTGCCTGATATCCAAGCGACGAAGGAACATTCTCAACGGGCTGACGGAAAGTGCCTCAATTAACTCTACACCCGCTTTCCTCATTTCTGACGGCCAAGGGCTTCTGAAAAATTCTTTACTGCCTGCTGAGTCCAACATCAACTTAACCGCCACACCGCGACTAGCTGCATCGCAGACAGCCTGTGCGACCCTGTCTGCATCTCCACCGGGCGACCAGATATAGAAGACCATGTTAATACTTGTCTTCGCTGCAGCGATATCTTTCTCAATGGCGCTAAGGATATCGAAAGGGTTGTGTTTCAATTCCAGTTTGTTACCAACCAGTGCCGGGATCCCCATGCGGTGGAAGCATAGGTCATTTACGTGTCGCGAGTGATGGCTGAGTAGCTGTGGTGTGTGTGCTGAACATGAACGTAGTGATATGAGCCAGCTTTCAAACGATGAATACATCGATCGAGCACGCTCGGCCCGCTTCTTACCCAGATGAAGTTCTCCAACGAGCAAATAGAGGAAAACACCGAGTATCGGTAGGATATAGATAACCATTAGCCAAGCGATGGTGACACCGGGGGCACGACGTTTAAACACCACACGAATAGTCACTGAGGCAACGATGAGCCAATAAAAAAACAGACCAGCCCAACTTACGATTTGATAAAATTTTTCCATATCACATCATTTTCACTAATGAGCTCAACAATATAGTGCGAATGAAAAGAAGTTGCATGAATTATCGCTATATGGACAAAGGAACAGGGAGACAACTCTATATTCTATTCAATGACATTAGCATGCTTTATAGGGTAGGTGAGAGGGGAGTATGCTTTTTAATCGCTTTTTGCTCATTTAGAAAGCAAATATTGAAAAAAAATAAAAATATAACGCTGGCGCTTCAAATTCTATGCGCAAACTGGTTTACTGGCTACGCATTAGTGAAAAACACTGTTTTTACGGATGTAAACAAATCAATACATCTGACTATTTGTCAGTGACTGAATGTTTTCACTGGATATGTGAGTGTGTTTAAAATATAAGCGAGTGTGTATGGCAGGAAATAGTCGAGCCCAGTTTTCTTCCCGATTAGGGTTCATCTTAGCAGCCGCGGGATCCGCCGTTGGGCTGGGTAATATTTGGGGTTTTCCAACTCAGGCCGCCAGCAATGGTGGTGCAGTCTTTTTATTAACCTATCTTTTCATGGTGTTCATTCTTGCCTACCCACTTTTAGTCGCTGAATTAACAATCGGACGTTATGGCAACGCAAACCCAATTCGCTCTCTGTTAGCTGTTGCACCAAAACAAAAAACAGTTGCCAAGATTGTTGGCATGGCAGGCCTTCTGGGTGCCAGTGGTATTTTGAGTTTCTATGCCATCGTTGCAGGTTGGCTCCTCGGCTTCTTTGCCAACCCAATGCTAAAAATAGTGGGTTTGAATGACGCTGCCGTTTGGTTGGAGACCTTCAGCAACGAACGTAACCTGCTCTTAATGCTTTTATTTATGCTACTCACTATTTTTGTCGTTCGGAAAGGTGTGGCTGGTGGAATCGAGCGCTGGTCGAGCCGCTTGATGCCAGTTTTGTTTGTACTCTTCGTACTAATGACTATCTATATTATGACCTTACCCGGTGCAGGCGAGGGCTTAAAAATGTATCTAGTCCCCGACGCTTCTCATTTTTCACCGGATCTGGTTATTAGTGCCATGGGGCAAGCTTTCTTTTCTCTGTCTATTGGCGTGTGCGCCATGATGGCATATGGATCTTACCTGAGAAAGGATGCCAACCTTCCGATGACGGCGGCGCAAGTGTCCCTTCTGGATACCGGGGTTGCGTTTCTTGCTGGCCTGCTTGTTTTACCTGCAATGTTTGTTGCTCAGAAGAACGGTGTTCAGATTTATAGCGAAACAGGTGCACTGCTAGACAGTGATACTCTGGTATTCAGCGTGCTACCTGCAATGTTCGACACCATGGGTAGTGCAGGGCTGCTGATAGGTATGGCGTTTTTCGCTCTGATGATCATTGCTGCGCTGACTTCATCAATCGCGATGCTGGAGGTGCCTGTATCCACAGCCATAGAAGAACTAAATATTGAGCGTGGCAAGGCTGTATGGCTGATTGGTGGTTTGATAGCCGCTTTCTCT
Source organism: Veronia pacifica (assembly GCF_001707825.1). Classification (GTDB taxonomy): domain Bacteria; phylum Pseudomonadota; class Gammaproteobacteria; order Enterobacterales; family Vibrionaceae; genus Veronia; species Veronia pacifica. Next base: position 5,738 of record NZ_LYBM01000033.1, read on the forward strand.
ACTGTCATTGTTTTCAACTTTGGAGACTTATTTGGTCTGGTGATCAGCGTAACGACTGAATATGCTCAACCAATTATCGGTTTGATGACAGCATTGATTGCGGGCTGGATTTGGCATCGTAATCAGGTGTTGGAAGAATTAAAGCAAGGAAATCCAGAGCTGGAAAGTAGCCTGTTCTGGAAAATCTGGCCGAGTTATGTCCGATTTGTTTGTCCAGTGCTGATGGGGATGGTATTTCTTTGGCCTGTGCTTAAAGGTATGTTGTAAAGTTTGCCACATATACGTATCCCCGCAATTGCGGGGATAATTTCTTATAGCTGTTAAAATTTGAAAAGTTTGCTAAGAAACTTAAAGCAGCTCATTCTGCTGGATGAATGCTGATAGTTTGGTTGCAATATCGCGGCTTTCCGTTGCGGTGGGGTGCCAAATGCATCCTTCAAGCGGCGAGACAAAGGTGTGGCTGAAAAGACCTTCGACGCCTTTTGAATGCAAGGTCGCCATCGCTTCCTGAGTGGCTGGAATAATATAGTCGTAGGGATAAGCCGGGCGAGGCATATAAACAATATTGGTATTGTCATAACGGGACTTGAGTTGCTCTGTGAACTCAACCATGCGCTCAACCCACTCTTCTCTGACTTCCCCAATGTTATTCCAAGGCTCATGGGGTTGAGGGTCTGTACTGAAGTCATTGGTACCCACTTCAATCACGATCAGATCCGGATGTTTATCTTCATAGCTAAACTGGTATTTGCCACCAAATACAGCCCCCGCTTTATCAGCGTAGTATGACAGGTCATGGTACGGCTGATTTCCACTCCAGTTTCTAATAAGTCCTAAGCCAGAAACCGATACCTGAGTGATACTGGTATTGAGTATCTCTCCTGTCTGATAAGGGAAAGCAAGCCTGGCATTCGAGGTTTCATAAATCTCATTCCAGGTACAATCACGCTTGTTTGACTCGCTGCCGAACCCTGCACTGATAGAGTCCCCAATAAAGAGAATATGTGGCTTATTCTCCCAGAGCCCCTGAAGGAAGCCATCATGATCCAAAGAGACGACTTTGACCATGGCATCCGGGTTCTCTGTTCTCTTTACCAATGATACTTCTACAGTTGCCGTTTCTTCACTGGAAAATAATTCAAATGTCTGGATATCAGGGCCATTAGCTGTGACGATTTTGTCTGTTAATTGTCCATCAATTAATACGTCAAAGTGATTACCACGACCAATAAGGTTGACTGAAAGGTGGGTACCAGTGAATTGGGTTTTCATTGTGCTGCCGGGGAAGTTAAACAGCACCGAGCCAGTGGCGTATTCTTTTACACTTCTGCCTTCATAGTTGACGGCGTAATGGGTCGCTGGCACAGTTTGTGTTATGCCATAGCTACTGTAAAGCAAGCAGGCTAACAGACCGAGTTTTCTGACCATGAACAGAATCCTTTATTGATTTAAAAGTATGAAAGTAATGAAATCTATATCTAAATCAGATAGTAATTTGATGAATTTGAGATTCTTTTGCTGAAAGCACAGGTCAAACCACATTTTAACTAAGAGAATTTAATGCAATTAATAAAAAAGTAATTTATTTATCAATGATTTAAATTTTATTTAACTCTTCTTTTTACCTCCTTTTTGCTCAGCATATTGGTATTGATCAGGTGTTTTTTCCCTTCTAATTCCTCACTCTACGTCGACTTGGGCATTTGAATGACAGCTTTTTAGTCACCAATCGCTTTAAGATGAGATGTCCGAACGCAATCTGCTTTATTAACCTCTGGACAATCAGTACACTCATGCGCTGATTTTTCTGAGAGGGTGAGAGCATGTACAGCCTGATCTTTTGCGGTGACGATTTTTTGGTCATCAACAAGTCGCCCGGTATCAGTGTTCATAAAGACAACAACGAACAACCTTTAGTGGCTAAGGTTGCGGCCGATATTGGTGATAAACAGCTTTATCTGGTACATCGGCTGGATAAGATGACATCAGGTTTACTGTTGTTAGCCAGAAATCAGAGGGCTGCAGCGACCTTAAGCGGCTTATTCGCCAATCGTAATATTGAGAAATTTTATCTCGCATTATCTGGTAAGAAACCAACCAAGAAACAAGGTGCTGTGATTGGCGATATGGTGAAAAGTCGCCGTTCTGCATGGAAGTTGACCAAAGGCAGAAGTAACCCCGCGATGACTCAGTTTTTCTCTGTTGCGGGCGCGCCCGGTCAGAGACTTTTTCTTTGCAAACCGCGCACCGGAAAAACACATCAGATTCGGGTGGCGTTAAAAAGCCTCGGTTCCGCTATTCTCGGTGACGATATCTATGGCGGCGATCCCGCTGATCGCGGTTATCTCCATGCGTATTGCCTGAAATTCACACTAGACGGCGAACAACATACATTTACCTGCCCTCCCGAGATTGGAGAGGCATGGCCAAGTATTCCTGATAATTGGCAGGCTCCCTGGGCTCTGACGTGGCCAGAAGCTTCTATCAGCGGAGTAGGTAGTAAGGATAAGCAATGAATGAAAAGATGCTAAAGCAGCTGGTGCAGATCCTTGGCGATCGACTGGACTGCGCCCCCGGTGAAGCACGACGGCTTTTTCACGGCCGTGGCCGTTGTTATGAGGGATTGGAGCAGTTAACCGTTGACTGGCTTGAACCTGTTCTACTTGTTTCGGTCTTCAAGGAACAGGAAGACGCTTTTTTTCATGTGCTTAATGAGTAGATGACGGACTTTGCGAAGACTGATGTGTGGCAACGCTCTGGAGGACAGCATATTTTGTTGCAACACAGGGACCGACCTGACTCACCGACACAGTTCATTGTAGGTGAGATCCCGGAGCAAATCGAAATTAAAGAAAATGGGCTGCGCTTCCTGCTTGATATGGGAAAACGCCAGAACAATGGTCTTTTTCTGGATATGCGCCTTGGCCGCAAGTGGGTGATGGACAGTACTCAAGGTAAGTCAGTACTCAATCTGTTTGCTTACACTTGCGGCTTTTCTATGGCAGCCATGCAAGGAGGGGCTGAGAGCGTCGTTAATCTTGATATGGCAAGGTCGTCGCTATCACGCGGGCGTGACAACCATAGACTTAATAACCACGACCTGTCCAAAGTCAGTTTTCTTGGTCATGATGTTTTCAAATCCTGGGGTAAATTGAGAAAACTGGGTCCTTACGACCTAGTGGTGATTGACCCACCCTCGTTCCAGAAAGGGAGTTTTGTGCTGGATAAAGACTATGCCAAGATATTACGTCGTCTGCCTGAGCTGGTCAGTGATGGAGGAGAAGTGCTGGCCTGTGTGAATGCACCAGACATTGGAGAGTCCTTTATTCTAGAACAGATGTCAGAGAGTGCTCCAGCGTTTAAGTTTGAAAAACGTCTCGAAAATCCCACTGAGTTTGAAGATATCAGCCCCGACAGTGCGTTGAAAGTGATGCACTTTAGACACCATGCTGAGAGTGAAGGTTAGCATGAAGCTAACACAGGTCTGCCGTTGTTAATTATCCGTTTTTTCGTGCAATTTATTTGGGTATGCGCGTTTTTAGAATCCTAATCACGTGCAGCCATGTAAAAAGGCAACCTTCGGTTGCCTTTTATATCTGTTCATCTCAGTAACAATGATCTTTAGCTTTTCTCGCCGACCACACCAGAACAGTTCGAAAGTGATATCGGGCGTTCAAAAAGCTTGCGGCCGCGTTGGTCACGAACCAAAAGGGTATAAGTGACGCCATTTTCCATCAAAGACAGTATCTCTGTATCTCTGCAATAGCGTTTTGTCATCCCCTGATACAGTTCATCGGGTTGGCGCTTACCTTGTTCACCGCCAAACAGCATTGTCAGCTCAATATTGCTCTCATTGGCTTTGGCTTTTATCAGCCTGTAACCGTCCATATCTATTGGAACGACTCTTGATAACATATCTGCACGCTGATCAGCAAAGGAGTTAGCCAACTCCTGCTCAGTAGGCGTAGATGAACAGGCTGATACCAGCAGTGTGATCAGGCCTGTCAAAAGTAGGCGATTTAACCCCAATTTGCGATGCATGTACCTTGTCCTTATCTGTTGTCTTTTTTATTTCTTACGCTGGAAGAACCTTTTTGAAAGGCTTCACAATCACATCCTTGTATACGCCAGCTTCAATGTATGGGTCTTGTTCTGCCCAGCTTTTTGCAGCGTCTAGGCTGTCAAACTTTGCAATTACAGTAGAGCCTGTGAAACCTGCTTCACCCGGCTCCTCAGAGTCAACAGCTGGATTTGGCCCCGCCACCAAGAGTCGTCCTTCTGCTTCCAACGTTTTTAACCGCGCGAGATGCTGCTCACGAACCTGCATTCGCAATGGAAGACTGTTTTCAACATCCTGAGAAAAAATGACGTACCACATCCTAAACCTAACTCCAAAATAATTGATTTCCTTCAGTGTATGCCGAATAAAGTCACAATAAAACCTGCAACGTTAAATCGGTGACCGACCTCGACGAATCAGTCTTTACTGACAGGGCGTGGTCGACCATCTGCATTGATCGCGACATAGTTGAATACCGCCTCGCAGACTTTGTAGCGCTCCCCAATACCATCTGTCGCCACAGGTTTGACCCAGACTTCGAGATCTATGCTCATTGAGGTTCGACCGATATTTGAGCATTCACCATAGCAACACACCACGTCTCCGACGCCTACCGGCGCTTTAAAAACAATCTCATTCACAGAAACGGTGACCACTTTTCCGCCACAAATTTCCTTGGCGAGAATGGCGCCTGCAAGATCAAGTTGAGACATGATCCAGCCGCCGAAAATATCTCCATTAGCATTGGTGTCTGCTGGCATCGCGAGTGTTCTTAGTAACAGTTGACCGCGTGGGCAGTGAGAATTTTCAGACATAGATTTTTTCCAGTTGTCGACAGTAAGAACGAAGACAGGGGCGAGAAGCCCCTGTTTATAAATATGTTATTAATAACAATAACGTCAGTCAGTTTTTTCTTCTTTTGGCATCTGACGATATATATAAAAACCCGTTGCCAGTGTATAAATCAGCGTGAGCGCCATGAGTCCGAACACTTTGAAGTTAACCCATACATCGAGCGGCAGTTTGTAGGCAACGTATATGTTGACGACCGCCAGCACAGCAAAAAAAGCGACCCATGCCGTGTTGATCGTGCGCCATGCTCTGTCAGGAAGGCTAATTTCTTTGCCCAACATACCTTTAATGAGCGGTTTGCCGATTATTTGAGTGACAATTAAACCTACCGCAAATAGGACGTACACTATGGTCACTTTCCATTTGATGAAGTTGTCATCATGGAAGAACAAGGTCATTCCACCAAAGGCGGCGACAAGTGCTGCTGTCACCAACTGCATTTTTTCTACTTTACGGTAAAGGAACCAGGTCACGACAACCTGAACCAGTGTGGCGACAATCAGTGCTCCTGTCGCTGTATAAATGTCGTACATTTTGTACAGCGCAAAGAAAATGATCAGTGGAATAAAATCGAGAAGTTGCTTCATCCAGTTACCTGTAAAGTCCGTTCATTAGTTTATTTTCGATTCACTAGTTTACCGGAAACCAAGTCGAGATAAAATCCACGGGTTTTACAGACACCGAAAGCAAAAATGAAACATAACATCCACAGGTCTAACTATTGAATTTACTTGTTTGAATTCAGCGAGCTGGTGTTGCTAATACTCAGTAAAGAAGACTTGCGATAAATATCCATTGAGATTGTCTCTAGGAGGATAACTCGCTTTAGAACATGTATTTAATGATTGGTGGAGACAAAACGTTACAAAAAAATACGTTTGAACATGTTGAGCTTTTTTTTGGAGTTTAATTGTCGTTTTGCTTCACTTGCCACACCGCGTTAAAAAGGGTCTGCCCCCTTTGAAAGGACAGACCCGTTAAAACCTTTACGGCGTTTACCTGAACTCGGGCTACTTAGCCGTTGCTGCTTTCATTGTGCTGACAAACTCGCCGAGTGCCAAAAGCATTTTCTCATCGTTATCAACGTTATCTTCGATAATTTTGACGACAGCTGAGCCCGATATTGCACCAGCCGCTCCAGCGTGTATTGCTTCTTTGACCTGATCAGGAGTAGAGATTCCGAAGCCCAGCAGTGGACGAGGCGCATCAAACTCTGCCAATTTTTCGAGTAGGTGGTTAATAGGTTTTCCTGCTTTTGTTTCTGTGCCAGTAACCCCAGCACGAGAAAGTAGGTAGGTATAACCGCCACCAAGTTCGGAGATGGTTTTCAGCGTTGAATCGTCAGCATTCGGTGGTGCAATAAAAATAGGATGAACGCCATGTTTCACTGCAGATTCCCGAAATTCCCGTGATTCGTTGGCAGGCACATCTGCGATAAGTACCGAATCCACACCCGCTTCGGCGCATTTTGCATAGAAACTGTCAATACCATTGGCAAAAACCAGATTGGCATACATCAGCAGTCCCATCGGGATATCTGGATGATTTGCACGAATCTGTTTCAGGATCCCAAAGCAGTTATCTGGAGTCGTACCCGAATCGAGGGCGCGAATGGCCGCGCCCTGAATGGTAGGGCCATCTGCTAGCGGGTCCGAAAAAGGGATCCCCAGCTCAAGAGCGTCAGCGCCACTTTCTACCAAAGCCTCAATCACTTTGAGGGATTGTTCCGGATTTGGGTCTCCGATGGTGACAAAAGGAACAAATGCACCCTGATTTTTTGCATCTAATTTTTCAAACATCGCTTGGTAGCGATGTGACAGAGTGTCAGCCATTAAAGCGCTCCTTTTTCTTCAAGAATATCGTACACAGTGAAAATATCCTTATCACCGCGACCAGATAGATTCACCACTAAGAGTTGTTCTTTATCTGGGTTATCTTTAGCCATTTTGACGGCATGTGCCAGAGCATGAGCCGATTCTAAGGCAGGAATGATTCCCTCATGTCTGGCCAGCTCTTGAAATGATTCCAGCGCTTCATCATCAGTGACGGCAACATATTTTGCTCGCCCAGTCGCATTGAGGTGGGCATGCTGCGGACCGACTGAAGGAAAATCTAAACCCGCTGACACGGAATAAGATTCCTCAACCTGACCGTTTGGATCCTGCATCAGCGGCGATTTCATGCCAAAGAAGATACCCAGCTTGCCGTGTTTCAGCGGCGCACCGTGTTGGTCGGTATCGATACCTAACCCGCGGGTTCAACACCAATTAGCTCAACCTCTTCGTCATCGATAAAATCAGAGAACATACCAATGGCGTTTGAACCGCCACCCACACAGGCGATGATGGAGTCAGGCAGGCGACCTTCTTTTTCCAGAATCTGTTGCTTAGACTCTTCCCCAATCATTTTCTGAAATTCACGGACGATTGTCGGGAAGGGATGGGGACCTGCAGCAGTCCCCAACAAATAGTGAGCTTTGTCGTAGCTTGCTGACCAGTCGCGTAATGCTTCGTTACAGGCATCTTTCAGCGTCGATGAACCTGAGTGTACAGGGATGACTTCAGCACCCATCAGGCGCATCCGGAATACATTGGGGCTTTGACGTTCAACGTCTTTTGCTCCCATGTACACACGGCATTTCAGATCGAGCAATGCGCAGGCAAGAGCAGTCGCCACACCGTGCTGCCCAGCACCCGTTTCAGCAATGATCTCGTTCTTACCCATACGTTTGGCAAGCAGTGCCTGACCCAGTACCTGATTAGTTTTATGTGCACCGCCATGAAGAAGATCTTCACGCTTCAGATACAGCTTAGTTTTGGTTCCTTTGGTCAAGTTTTTGCAAAGAGTCAGCGCGGTTGGTCGACCAGCATATTCTTGTAATAAGTCGATAAATTCGCGCTGGAACTCGGGATCGCTCTGCGCATCAATGAATGCCTGTTCCAGCTGGTCCAGTGCTGGTACAAGAATTTGCGGTACATATTGACCACCAAACTCACCAAAATAGGCGTTTAATTTTGTCATAACAGTCCTTAATAACGTCTGACTGCCGCAAAAGCCGCGGCCAGTTTTTGATGGTCCTTAACTCCCGGAGCTGATTCAACACCTGAGTTGAAATCGAGCCCCAATGTTCCTAATTGGCTGGCCAGTTCAGCGTTGTCTGCAGACAAACCGCCAGCAATCATAATAGTGTTCTTGTCTGCTTCAGCGATAAGTTCCCAGTCAAAGACCTTTCCTGTACCGCCGCTTTGCTCACCCACTTTGGTATCCAGCAGGTGACGGTCAGCACCAGCAACAGGTTCAGGCAGTGAATCCTCGACGCCCAATGCTTTCCATACCTGGCAGCCCTCCGGTAAAAGGGCTTTGACGGAATCAATGTAGGCTGCATCTTCGTTGCCATGAAGTTGGACAGCGTGCAGGCACAGCGCTGTCGCGATTTCCGCAACATGATGTGCGCTGTGGTTCAAAAACACGCCGACGTACTTTAGAGGTGCCTGTGTGATCACCTTTTCAGCCTGCGACGCAGTGATATAACGGGGAGACTTTTCAACAAAAATCAATCCGCCATATACCGCATTATTGTCATACGCGGCTTTGCATCTTCGGGGCGGGTTAAACCACACACCTTATTTTCACCATAGATGACTTTACGGGCAGCCATCTCCAAATCTTGTTCTTCCATCAGGGAGCTGCCGATCAAAAAGCCATTAGCATACTGAGCCAGTTCACGAATCTGTTGATGGGTATAGATACCTGATTCAGAGATCACCACAGTACCCTCAGGGATCTTTGATGCCAATTCTTTTGTCCGGTTGAGATCAATACTCATATCCCGCAGGTTGCGGTTGTTGATACCAATAACGCGTGCCTCAAGTGCAATAGCGCGTTCCAACTCTTCTTCGTTGCTCACCTCAGTCAATATGCCCAAATCCAGCTCATGGGCGAGGTCGGCGAGTTGTTTGTAATCCTGATCATTGAGGACGGACAACATCAGCAATATGGCATCTGCCTGATAGTAACGCGCGAGATAGACCTGATAAGGGTCGACCATAAAGTCTTTACACAGCACAGGAACAGTTACCTGTCCACGAACCTGTGGTAAGAAGTCAAAATTGCCCTGAAAATACTTTTCATCCGTCAGTACTGAAATAGCTGAGGCATGATTGCCGTAGACGCCAGCAATATAGTCCAGGTCAAAATCATCGCGGATCAGCCCTTTTGATGGCGAGGCTTTCTTGCATTCAAGAATAAATTTTGCCGGACGACCTGACAGTGCTTGATAGAAACTTCTGTCACTTGGTACCACTTCACCGATAAAGGATTCAAGTGGCTGGCTGCGTTTTCTTTCTTCAACCCATACCCTTTTGTCGGCAACAATTTTTGCTAAAACGGTTTCCATTATTCACTCCGTGCGGCCAACTGTTGTACCAGTTGGTAAGGCTTACCACTTTTCATGACATCCAGTGCTTTCTGAGTATTGGCTTTTAAGTCTTGATGACCAAAAAGACGTAAAAATAGAGCAACATTGATGGCTACCGCACTTTGCTGAGCGTCCGTAGCCTTACCCTGAAGAATCAGACTGGTTACTTCTCGGTTTTCTTCTGGTGTGCCACCCTTAATCGCCTCAAGTGGATAGGCCTCTACACCAAAGTCTTCAGGTGTCAGTGTATAGTGCTCGATCTCACCATTTTTGATCTCAGCTACTGTAGTTTCACCGTGAATAGCGACTTCATCAAGACCACTGCCATGAACGACAAATGCATGGTCCATGCCCAGCGAGCGCATCGTTTCGGCAATGGGAGCAACGAGTGATTCGTCATACACACCCATTAACTCACGCGGAGGCTTGGACGGGTTGATGAGAGGTCCCAGCACATTAAAGATGGTCCGGGTTTTCATGGTTTGCCGAACGGGCATCGCGTGGCGGACACCGCTATGGTATTGGGGAGCAAAAAGGAAACAGACTCCCAAATCATCTAGCGCTGCTCGTGCAGTTTCCGGCGACATTGTTAAATCAATACCGAAAGCTGCCAGTAAATCGGATGATCCTGATTTGCTGGAAACGCCCCGGTTTCCATGTTTCGACACTTTGGCACCGCAGGCTGCGGCAACAAAAGCGGCAGTGGTCGAAATATTGATGGTATTTGCCCCATCACCACCTGTTCCGACAATGTCAGCAAAATCATAGTCTGGTGAGGGAAACGGGTTTGCGTTTTCTGTGAGCGCTGAGGCCGCACCTGCTATTTCCTCGGGGGTCTCCCCCTTAATCTTGAGCGCTGTCAGTACAGCCGCCAGTAAGATTGGGTCAAGTTCGCCCTTGATGATGGTATCGAACAACTGGTGACTTTCTGACTTTGTCAGTGATTCCTGTTGATAGAGTTTATTAATTATCTCATCCATAGATTCTTCTCCTTACAATCAGCCAGCAGCTGTCAGGCGTCTGTCGCCCAGCTAATAGTGTTAGTGAGCAGGTCGGCACCAGTAGTTGTCAGAATTGACTCCGGGTGAAACTGGTAACCGACTACTTTATCGTTATCGTTAGCCACAGCCATCACCAAACCATTGACGTCTGCAATCACCGCCAGTGAATCTGGCACCTCAGTAGCAACCAGCGAGTGGTAACGTGCAATGGTCAATGTTTGCGGTAGGTCATCAAAGACGGGATGACTGCCACACTGTAACGCTGAGGCTTTGCCATGCACTATTTCTCCCGCGCCCTCTACTTTACCGCCATACGCTTCTACGATGGCCTGCTCACCAAGGCAAATCCCAATCATTGGCACTTTACCTTTTAGACGTAGGATTAATTCTGGCATACAGCCTGCGTCGGCAGGGGCGCCCGGTCCGGGAGACAGCACCACCACCGGATTATCAAGAGCGTTGATGGCCTGCTCAATCTGTTCTGCCTTCAGACTGTTTCGGTAAATAGTGACCGGATAACCCAGAGAGCGAAATTGGTCCACAAGGTTATAGGTAAAAGAGTCAAAGTTATCGATCAGAACGATCTCAGTATTATTCTGGCTCATGCTGGCTCCTTCCGGTGGGCGGCTTGTATAGCAGTGATCACTGCTTGTGCTTTACCACGGGTCTCATCAGCTTCAGCCTGGGGCACTGAGTCAAAAACAACACCTGCACCAGCTTGTACTTGCGCTATGTCGTTTTCGACGTACGCAGAACGAATGACAATACAGGTGTCCATATCACCATGCCCATTGAGATAGCCTACTGCGCCGCCATAGCTGCCACGTTTTTGTTTTTCGAAGTCTCTGATGAGTTGCATCGCACGAATCTTAGGTGCGCCCGTCAGTGTTCCCATGTTCATGCAAGCTTGATAGGCGTGCAGAGCATCAAGGTCGCTTCTCAGCTGACCAACCACTCGTGACACCAAATGCATGACGTGGCTGTAACGGTCAACTTTCAGAAGGTCGGCGACATATCTCGACCCTGGCTCACTGATCCTGGCAACATCGTTTCGCGCCAAATCTACCAGCATCATATGTTCTGCTTTTTCTTTGGTATCGTTGCGCAGCTCCAGTTCAATCCGGCCATCAAGGTCAAGGTTGATTGACCCATCGCCGTTTTTCCCCCGGGGACGCGTACCCGCAATGGGATAAATCTCAACTTGGTTGGATTCTTTACTGTATTTCAGAGCGCTCTCTGGTGAGGCTCCAAAGAGGGTAAACACTTCGTCATGCATGTAGAACATGTAAGGACTTGGGTTACCCTGCTTTAACTTGCGGTAAGCATTAAGCGGAGACGGGCAGGGCAGGGTAAAGCGTCGGCTCGGCACGACCTGAAAGACGTCTCCTTTCACCACATAATCGCGCATGGTTTCAACTGCTGCACAGAAGTCAGTATCCGATACCGATACCTGAGGCTCGCATTGCTCCAGTATTACTGCTGCTGGCAATTGAACCGGGTTAAGGCAAGATTCTTTGATCGCCTGCAAACGTCGGCTAAGATCGAAATAGCTCTCTGCGGTGTCATCACCGCCAAACAATGTGCCCTGAAGTCGCCCTTTCCGGCGTTGGTGGTCAATAACCAACAGAGTCTCGGCGACGTAGAACACATAGTCAGGACAGTTATTGGTGGCATTTGCAACGGGTAACGGTTCAAACTCCGCGACCAAATCATAGGCAAATAAGCCGCCAATCATAATGGCGTCATCAGGGTGGCCTGCCAGTTCGCATGATTCCTGAACCAGTCTTAATGCGTCAAACTGAGAATGCTCCCTCAGGCGTGCATCTTCATCGAGTGCTGATGTTGTTCGCGGAAAATGCATCTCCAGTGTGTCTGGGGTAAGTGTTGTTTCAATGGAAAGGCGCTGGCTTTCAATGCGGTGCTCGACAGCGGCTAACAGATTACGGCCATTTCCGGTTTTTGCCTCAAGCTTAACATGACGACCATAGCAGACAATGCGCACGGCGGCATCAATCAACATAAAGCTTTTAATATCTTGTTTTGAGTCGATCTCTGCCGATTCCAGTAACAGGCTATTTGGCCGATTCTGACATACGGCACTGTAGAGTTCGGTTGGATCGGCCACATAAGGCACGTCCAGACTCAATACTTCCAGTTCACCTGTTTTTACAGCGTGGTTGTTCACAGCGTTCTCCCTGCTGCCTCTACAAAAGGTTTAAGTTCCTGCATTAATTGGGCGAACATTTCTCCGGTAAGCGCCTGATGGCCATCTGATAAAGCCTCGCTTGGCTTCAGATGGCTCTCAACAATGATGCCATCCGCACCGACGGCAGCTGCCGCACGTGAAAGTGGGATCACCAACTCACGCACACCTGTCCCGTGGCTAGGGTCAACCAGCACGGGCAAGTGACTTTTTTGTTTGATCACAGCGACAGCGTTTAAATCCAATGTATTGCGGGTGGCGGTCTCAAACGTTCGAATACCGCGCTCACACAGGATAATGTTCGGGTTGCCAGCATCATAGATGTATTCTGCAGCCAGCAACAACTCCTCGATAGTGGCTGAAAGTCCACGTTTTAACAAGACTGGTTTGTCTGTTTCGCCGACGGCCTTTAATAATCCGTAGTTTTGCATGTTCCGTGCGCCGATTTGCAGGCAATCAACATAGTTGACCATCATGTCGACCTGACTGGTTTCCATCACTTCTGACACTATCGGTAAACCTGTCATCTCTCTGGCAAGGCTCATCAGCTTCAGGCCTTCTTCTCCCAGTCCCTGAAAGTCATAAGGGCTTGTGCGTGGTTTGAATGCGCCGCCACGAATAGCCATTGCACCTTCACGGGCAACCACCTCGGAGACGGATAGCAATTGCTGCTCTGACTCTACTGAGCAAGGCCCTGCAATTACAGCGAAACGATTACCGCCAACAGGCACGTCGCCAATACGCACAACGGAGTTATGAGCCTGAACATCGCGGGAAACCATTTTATATTTGGTTAAGATAGGTTTGATCTCGTCGACAGCAGGCAGGCTCTCAAGATGCAATTTCTGCAATACTCTTTCGTCACCGAGCGCACCGAGTACCGTTCGCTCAACACCGGGCATATACAGCGGTTTTAAACCTGCTTGTTCAATTTTTTCAAGAATGTGTTTGGCGTCTTGCTCAGTTGATTTTGCTTTTAATACGATGATCATTGCTCTTCCCTAAAAATGCTGATGCGCCTTGCATCTTTCGTCCATGTTATTCTCGACCCAACAAAAAGCCCGCTTTGTTTCGCGGGCTCCGGTAAATGCTGTATGCGAATAGCGGCTTACCGAAGCGGGTAATGCCACCATCCGTTAACTTTTTTGTTATCTGTTGTGTTTTGAGTCAGCAGCATTGCCGGGTTCCTTATCGAGATATTTCAGTACTTGCTAAGCACTTTTGTACTAGTAAACTAGTTCAAAGGCGACAAGTCAAGTGTTCTGGTTAAAGTTGCGATAGATATTTCGCTTTGCAACGAGTTAATTCTGGGCGCTATTTCGATACCAGGGCAGCATTAAGCACAATCGGTATTGTTGATTATCCGAGCCTGAAAAATATTACTGGATCACCCAACTACTCTTTCTTTTTTGCGGCATCAAGTCGGAACTCACTCGGTGTTTTGTTCATCCAGCGTTTGAAAGTACGGGAAAAGTTAGATGCCTCTTGATATCCAAGTGTGTCTGATATTTTTTCAATAGGCATATTTGACTTGGTGAGATACCAGATAGCGAACTCCTTGCGGATGTTATCGAGGATCAATTGGTAGGTACTGCCCTCTGCCTTGAGTTTCCGTATCAGCGTGCGCGTTGACATATTCAGCGTCGATGCAACATCGTCGAGAGAAATGAACAAATTGTCAGAGCTAAGAAGTACGCATCTGACCCGTAAAACGATGTCCTGTTTGGTCTCCTGTTGTTTCTTTATTCTTTCACATTGTGATGTAGCAATATGATAGGCGTCCGGCTCGTAGGTTAACGATGAGATATTGAGATAGTCATTAGGTATGAAAATAGATACATCTGACTGGCCGAAAAGAAAATGATTATCTGGCATTGCCTTTTCATATTCTTGATGCCACTCCGGTTGCGGATAGGAGAGGGTAAATACCCAGTTTTCTACCTTATCACCAATAATACTTGCGACTGATTGGTAGAATAAGGTCAACACTGCGATGCTTGCGTATTCCTCATCCTCCCCGAGCTCGATAGTTGGTGTAAAAACAATCTTAAGACCGCCGGGTTCCTCCACAGAGTATGAAGAGAAAATTTTCTGCCTAATACACATGAAGTTGGTGATAAAGCTAACAGCTTTCCCTAGCGTCTGGCAGACAGCGATACCAAATCCAAAGCTGCTGTGATGAGATGTCAGAATAGTTTTAGCAATATCGAATGCAACCCAGGGCCGACCAGATACCTCTACTGTCCGAGCTTTCAAACGGGAAAATTGCTCGAAAGTAATGAATTCTTTGTCGTTGAGTAACTCTTCCCACTCGATATTCGTATTCTCTAAAAAGCTTTCAACCGTCATACCCTCCTTGACGAAAAACGCACACATGATGCGTGCATAAGCCGCATGAAGAGCAGGTCTCAATCTCTCTGTATCTAGTCGCGATGTTTGATTTGTCATTACTGTATTTTCTATTTTACTGTTCTGAACAGATTACATTTTTATTTGAGCGCTGCGTGTCACAAAATGACGATACTATGTATAAATTTGGCATTGAATTCAGAGTTGTGCCAATGTCGCTGCTCTAAGTTGTCGCTAATTGACAAGATGTTTGCAGTTCAGTTCATCGTCATTGCTCTGCATCTGATGAAAGCTTTTCTGACAATTTAAATATAATGATGCACCGTAAGGTGTATGAGTATCGAATCATATTGTTTTATCTTCCATAGCCTGAGTATTTGAGAACACCGCCATAGACCTGACTTCACCGGGCTAGACCAAACTCCACCTTAATATTGCACTAACGCCCTAGTACAATGGTGACATCTACAGCCATATTATCTGCTCAAGTTGTCGTGATTTGACGATTTCTTGGCAGTTCAACCCATAGTCAGTATGCAGACGATAGTGCAATATCAGTACAACTTGATTTAGAAGATATTTATATACATTAGAGTGTTAGGATTTTTTAAATCTTGTTGCTACTCATTGTAAAAATTACGTATACAAGTACATCGCTGTTGACCCAAGTCGCATTAGGTCAAACCAAACGGCCCTCCTGAACATTGCAGGTATGGGCCTTTTTTCTTCCTGAGGTGCAAGCGCATCTTTACTCAGCTCGCTCATTGATCACACTAGAATAAATCCCAACGACATCAGACAGTGAAACGGGTATGAATAAACTCTTCAAAGCTGCCGACATTTCCAAATAGCGACATCTTTTGCCAAATCGTCAATCAAAGCTGTCTTTATTTGACGATTTTTTGGCAGTTCAACCCATAGTGAGAAGTAGAAACAAAGTGCATAATGTACCCAACATGATTTAGAGGTTAATCATATACACTAGAGTGTTAGGATTTTTAAATCTTGTTGTGACACAGGGTAAAATTACGTATACAAGTACATCGCTGTAGACCCAGTTATATTAGGTCAAACCAAACGACCCCCCTGAACATTGCAGGTGCGGGTCTTTTTCTTTTCAGGCTCAAACTTATCTAAAGTAACGCGTCACTGCCTTCTCAAAAAAACACATGCGATAAGTGCATCTATTCGTCCGCCAGAATCCAAAAATATTGTTGTTATCTCCGCCTACTTTAAATTCGGCAGACTAGCTAATGAAAATCACTGCGGATAAAAAAGTTGTTATTGACGGTGCTCTGACAAAGCAAAGTGGCAGTACTATTTGATTGATTTATCTATTTGCAATCAGCGTCTGGCTCACGCATCATGGCGCCGGTTAGTTCGCGCAGAGATAAAACATGCTATTCGATTTACACTGTCACACCACAGCGTCTGATGGCCACCTCAGTCCAGAGGAGCTGGTTGAACGTGCCGCCAAATTCAATGTGGACATTCTTGCTATTACTGACCACGACACGCTTGCAGGTCTCGACGATGCGAGGTCAGCTATTGAAGCGTCTAAGCATCCGATAACCTTGATTAATGGCATTGAAATATCAACTGCATGGAGTAATTTTGATATCCATGTGGTTGGTTTAAATGTAAATCCTGATGCACCTGAATTGACTGAACTGGTATCGGCGCAAGCGGCAAGGCGTGATGAAAGATCGAAGCAAATTGCTGAGCGACTGGAAAAAAACCGTATGCCGGGCGCACTTGAAGGGGCCAGAGCCCTCGCTGGTGACGTTCCACTTACCCGGGCACATTTCGCTCGCTGGATGGTTGAGCAGGGCCATGTCAAAAACATGCAGACTGTTTTTAAAAAATACATGACCCGCGGAAATCCCGGATACGTGCCGCCCAACTGGTGCACGATTGAAGAGGCTATTGACACAATTCACAAAGCGGGTGGGCAGGCTGTACTTGCTCATCCCGGTCGCTATAAACTCACCGCCAAATGGTTAAAGCGCCTGCTTCAGGCGTTTACTGAGGCTGGTGGTGATGCGATGGAAGTTGCTCAGCCACAACAGTCGCCCAATGAGAGGCGGCTACTCGCCGACTATGCTATTCATTATGGATTACTGGCTTCTCAAGGTTCAGATTTTCACTACCCCTCTCCGTGGTCGGAGTTGGGGAGAAATCTTTATTTGCCCAAAGGGTGTCAACCTGTTTGGGAAAACTGGAACCTGCCGGTGAACGGATTGGCTGAAAGCAGCCACATGCTCGAGGAGAAACAATGAGCCAATTTTTTTATGTTCACCCTGAAAACCCTCAGGCACGCCTGATCAATCAGGCCGTCGCCATTGTGAGAAATGGTGGGGTGATAGTCTATCCAACAGACTCTGGTTATGCACTGGGATGTCAATTGGAAAACAAGCAGGCGTTGGAGCGCATTTGTCGTATTCGTCGCCTTGATGATAGTCATAACTTTACCCTGTTGTGTCGGGATCTTTCTGAGTTGTCGCTTTACGCTCGTGTTGATAATACAGCGTTTCGTCTTATTCGAAATAACACTCCGGGTGCGTATACATTCATCTTTAAAGCAACAAAGGAAGTGCCGCGCCGTTTGATGAATCCGAAGCGAAAAACAATTGGTATTCGTGTTCCTGATAACCAAATCGCATTGGATCTTCTTGAGGCTCTGGGCGAGCCCATGATGTCGACGTCATTGATTCTGCCAGGTAACGATTACACCGAATCCGATCCCGAGGCTATTCGCGATAACCTTGAGCATGCGGTTGATGTCATTTTACATGGCGGCTACCTTGGTGAGCACCCGACAACCGTGATTGATTTCAGTGAAGATAGCCCAGAAATAATGCGACATGGAGCCGGTGATCCAACGCCGTTTGAATAATAGTTTTTTCATCGCCTAGATCACAAAACACATGGTGTATTCTTGTACACTTTGGCATAATGCGCCGTCGTTTTACATACGGCCTCTAAAACACCCCTAATTTCCGACATCGACGCCTGTGAAGGCGACAGTAAGGTAAAAGTTAATGAGCGAAAAATTACAGAAGGTGCTGGCTCGCGCTGGCCTGGGTTCCCGCAGGGAAATTGAAAGTCTTATTCAGTCAGGCCGCATCAGCGTCAATGGCATTGTCGCCAAGCTGGGAGATCGTCTTGATGATCTCAATGCACATGTCCGCCTTGACGGCCATAGCGTGAAAATTTCAGCGTCTTCTGAAGTTGTCTGTCGTGTTCTGGCATACAACAAACCTGAGGGTGAGCTTTGTACCCGAAGTGACCCTGAAGGCCGTCGTACTGTTTTCGACCGACTGCCACGTTTGAACAGTGCCCGCTGGGTCGCTGTTGGTCGTCTTGATGCCAACACATCGGGTTTAATGCTTTTCACTACTGACGGTGAACTGGCCAACCGACTGATGCACCCGAGCCGTCAGGTACAGCGTGAATACATGGTACGTGTATTCGGCGAGGTAAATGAACAGATGATTCGCAACCTCGTCAACGGCGTAGAGCTTGAAGACGGACAGGCGCGATTCGAAGATGTTCAGTACGCTGGTGGCGAAGGTATGAATCACACGTTCTACGTTGTGATCACTGAGGGCCGTAACCGCGAAGTGCGTCGTCTCTGGGAAACTCAGGGAGTAACGGTAAGCCGACTCAAGCGTGTTCGTTATGGTGACTTATACCTGAGCAAAGAGCTGCCTCGTGGCGGCTGGATGGAACTTGATCTGAAGGAAGTAAACTACCTGCGAGAAATGGTAGAAATGCGCCCTGAGAAAGAGACCTTTGTTACGCCAGAAGCCGAAAAGCGCAAAGCGCGCTCCCAGAAGATCCGTCGTGCGGTTCGTCGCCACGAAGAGCGTGTAGACTCCTCTGATACCCGCAAAGTGCGCCAGTCAAAGCGTGGTAACCCCACTGCTAAACCCGGCCGTAATAAACCGTCCGGTCAAGGCAAAGGCAATGGCGGCCGCTCTGGTAACCGTCAGCAGCGTCCGGGTCAGCCATCTACCCGTCAACGACAGGGTGGACCTAAGCGCTAAGTCTGTCAGGCAAAACGTTTTAAAATTGAAGGCCAGCAAATGCTGGCCTTTTTGCATTTAAGGACTAAAAAGTGATTCAGCCTTCGTCCTTCGATGCAGTCTGCTCTCCGGGCGCTAGCTTGGGTTGAGCATAAATACACTGGCCATGAACGTCTTTCCCCTCTGGTGCCATCAGGTAAACATAAAGCGGCATAATATCAGCAGGTGTCTTCAGTAAATTGCCATCCTCAGCCGGAAAGGCCGATGCACGCATTTTTGTGCGCGTGCGCCCGGATTGATCGCATTGACGCGCACCCTGGTGTCAGACAATTCGTCTGCCAGAACCTGCATCATACCTTCTGTCGCAAACTTGGAAATAGCATAGGTGCCCCAGAAGGCGCGGCCCATGTGTCCGACAGTAGAGGAGGTGAAAACCAATCTGGCGTCATCTGATTTTCTGAGTAGCGGGACCATCGCCTGAGTCATGAGGAAAGCACCTTTGACATTCACTTGCATCACGTCATCAAAGGTTTTCTCATCAATCTGCTCGAACGGGCACAGCACACCCAGTAGGCTGGCATTGTGAAGCACTCCATCCAAGTGA
This sequence comes from Veronia pacifica, assembly GCF_001707825.1. GTDB lineage: Bacteria > Pseudomonadota > Gammaproteobacteria > Enterobacterales > Vibrionaceae > Veronia > Veronia pacifica. The sequence goes on from NZ_LYBM01000033.1 coordinate 25,252, forward strand.
CCAAACTGACCTTCTATGGTATCTACCATATCGAGGTAGTTTTGTTTGGTTGCGCCCATCAGGTCCAGCGGTATAATCGCGGGTGTTGGCCCGCCAGCGGCTTCTATTTCGTCAAATACGGCTTCCAGCTTGGACACAGTGCGGCCAAGCAAAATAACAGTCGCACCGTGTGCGGCATAGCTCAGAGCAGCCTGACGACCAATACCATCGCCCGCGCCTGTTACCAGAATCACTTTACCTTTCAGTGCGTCAGATGAGACATGATAATCCACAATAGCATTCCTAAATATTGTAATGAAAGGCCATTCTAAAGGGTCATTATCTCGGGAAACAACCAATCTATTCGCTTAAAGCAGTAAAAATTCGTTGCAATTACATGTACTCTGGGCCGTAATAATTTTTATGAATTAGTAGTAGAATTCCAAAACGACAAAGATAAAGAGGAAATGCATAGTGGAGTTTCTTTTTGAATACGGACTTTTTTTGCTGAAGGCGGCCACAATTGTGGTGGTTGTTTTTGCTATTTTGGCCATTATCCGTAGCGGCGGCAAAGGGGAAGAGCAGCCGGGAGAACTAAAAGTAACAAATCTGACGGAAGCGTTTAAAGACAATGTGTCGACCATGGAGTCTCACTTGTTCGATGATGCTGCAATGAAACTTCGTGCCAAAGAAGAGAAAAAAGCAGACAAAGCCCGAGCAAAAGAAGAAAAGAACAAAGCGAAAGAGCTGGCTGAAAGCGGTGATCTCGAATCAATCCGGAAACCTCAGTTATTTGTTATCGATTTTAAGGGCAGCATTGATGCCCGTGAAGTTGCCGCAATGCGCGAGGAAGTCACTGCGATATTATCTGTCGCCAAAGCTGATGATGAAGTGCTTGTCAGACTGGAAAGCGGGGGAGGCATGGTTCACGCTTATGGCCTTGCTTCATCTCAGTTGGACCGAATTAAAAAAGCAGGCGTAACACTGACAATATCTGTCGATAAAGTAGCGGCCAGCGGTGGATATATGATGGCTTGTGTCGCTGATAAAATCATTGCTGCGCCTTTTGCTGTTGTCGGCTCAATCGGTGTGATCGCTCAATTGCCGAACTTCAATAAATTATTGAAAAAAAATGATATTGATTATGAGCAACTTACCGCAGGTGAATTCAAGCGAACGTTGACCATGTTTGGTGAAAATACCGACAAGGCGCGCGAGAAATTTCAGGAAGAACTGGAGCAGACACACGTATTGTTCAAAGACTTCATTGCGGACCATAGACCTGATCTTGAGCTACAAAAAGTCGCCACAGGTGAGCACTGGTTTGGTAATCAGGCACTGCCTCTGGGGCTGATTGATGAAGTGGGCACCAGCGATGATTTTTTGATGGCTGCCTGCAAAGAAGAGAGAGATATTCTCAAAGTTCAGTATACTGCCCGTAAAAAACTGGTGAACAAAGTATTTGATTCATCCTCTGAGGCAGTTGACCGCTTGTTATTGAAGTGGGTCGCGCGCGTCAGCGACCGATCGTTTAGGAGTAATAATGAATCCAACCTGGGCTTTCTTTTCATTTAATGGAAGAATGCGGCGCCGGGATTACTGGTTGTGGAATCTGGTGCTGGCAATGATCCTTATTCCTGTGTTACCGACTGTGCTACAAAATGGTAACGGGGATATGATCAGTGTGCTTGCGAGATTGGTGTTTTTAGTCGGTGTGTGGGCATCAGCAGCAATGAACGTGAAACGATTACGGGATAGAAATAAAAGCCCGTGGTGGATTTTGCTGACATTCATGCCTGTCGTTGGCATTTTATTCCAATTGGTTGAGCTTGGTATTTTGGATGGAACACCGGGTCCCAACCGTTATGGCCCTGATCCTAAAGGCCGAGGAGGTCAACCTCCAAGAGAAGGCGGCGATCGCAAAGACGAAGCCATTTTTGAGGGCTAATAGGGTTAATAAGGCAAGGAAGCCACGATATTCATCGTGGCTTTTTACTCGGCTTGTGAAAATGGCGTATATACTTTAGCCGTTCTGCAATGTCTGGATTAGTGATAACGTCACTGATATCTCGGTACAATTAATGAGCTGGCCTATGCATGTTGGCACTATTTGTTGGCTTTAATTGTCAGGTTGATTGATATTTTAGTGTGACGCAGGCCAGAAATTTGTGCATGTCGATAGCCTTCATACGAGCAGCAATGGTAATGATTAGCGCCCATGAGTACGTTGCTTGCCAATGACCTTGGACAGTTATTCAATATCTGTTCATTTTTTTTTCAATAAACGAAGAAGCCGCGACCAATCAGTGGCTTTTCAAAAGAAACAGGTTGATATTCAGATCTACACGCTCAATATTAAAAAGCGTTAGGGTGTCTCATTGGGCTAGCATCCAACCTGATCAATAGATTTTTTAAACACGAGGGCGTAATTGGTTCATTATGGGTAAATCTCTCGTTATCGTGGAGTCACCAGCGAAGGCGAAAACGATAAACAAATATCTCGGTAAAGATTTTATCGTTAAGTCGAGTGTCGGCCACGTCCGTGATCTTCCGACAGGCGCCTCTCAGGGCGGCAAAAAAGCTGCGCCGGTGTCTACCAAAGGGCTAAGCCCTGAAGAAAAAGCGCGAATCAAAAAGGAAAAAGATAAGAAAGCGCTGATCAACAAAATGGGTGTTGACCCATATGATGACTGGAAAGCCAACTATCAAATTTTGCCCGGCAAGGAGAAAGTCGTTGCCGAGCTTAAATCTCTTGCTGAAAAAGCTGACCATGTTTATCTCGCAACCGATTTAGACCGTGAGGGTGAGGCGATAGCCTGGCACTTGCGGGAAATTATCGGCGGTGAAGAAGACCGCTTCAAACGTGTTGTTTTCAATGAGATCACCAAAAATGCCATTACGCAGGCGTTTGAGACCCCGGGCGAATTAAATATTGATGGCGTGAATGCCCAGCAGGCACGTCGTTTTCTCGACCGCGTTGTAGGCTTCATGGTGTCACCGCTGCTTTGGAAAAAAGTAGCGCGTGGTTTGTCTGCAGGTCGTGTTCAATCGGTAGCGGTGAAGCTTCTGGTCGAGCGAGAGCATGAAATCAAAGCGTTTGTCCCGCAGGAATATTGGGACATTCACGCTGATACTCAGACGGCAAGTCAGAACGCACTCCGCCTTGTTGTTGCTCAACAGGGTAAAGGATCTTTCAAACCGCTTAATGAATCGTCAGCGATGGAGGCCACTCGTGCGCTTCAGGCTGCGAGTTATAAAGTTGTTGATCGCGAAGACCGACCGACAAGCAGCAAGCCATCAGCACCTTATATCACGTCAACGTTGCAACAGGCAGCGAGCACCCGAATGGGCTTTGGTGTGAAAAAGACCATGATGCTGGCTCAGCGTCTGTACGAGGCCGGGTATATCACTTACATGCGTACAGACTCCACGAACCTGAGTAAAGAAGCTGTAGAAGCGGCTCGTGGATTTATCAGCAGTGAGTATGGTGATAACTACCTACCGGGAAACCCGGTTGTTTATGGTGCGAAGAGCAATGCTCAGGAAGCGCACGAAGCGATTCGTCCTTCCAGTGTTGATGTTAGTGCTGATCAGCTGACCGGTATGGATCCGGACGCACATCGCCTTTACGACCTGATCTGGCGTCAGTTTGTTGCTTGTCAGATGGTTCCCGCGAAGTATGACTCCAGCACCATTTCGGTAGAAGCGGGTGAGTTTACCCTGAAAGCCAAAGGCCGCACACTGAGGTTTGACGGTTGGACACGCGTACAGCGACCAATGGGTAAAAACGAAGACACCACGCTACCACACGTTGATGTTGGTGAGATGCTGACACTTGAGAAAGTTGATCCCAAGCAGCACTTTACCAAACCGCCTGCTCGTTTCACCGAGGCGGCACTGGTAAAAGAACTGGAAAAACGTGGAATTGGCCGTCCATCGACCTATGCATCTATTATCTCGACTATTCAGGATCGAGGGTATGTCAGGGTTGAGCAGCGTCGTTTCTACGCTGAAAAAATGGGTGAAATTGTTACAGACCGTCTTGATCACAGCTTTGCTGACCTGATGGACTACGACTTTACTGCTCGGATGGAAGAGCGTCTCGACCAAATTGCTATCGGTCACAAGAACTGGAAAGAAGTGCTGAATGCCTTCTTCGATGACTTTACCGATGTACTTGGTACTGCTGAGCAGGAAGAAGACGCGGGCGGTATGAAGCCCAACAACATTGTGCTGACCGATATCGAGTGCCCTACCTGTGGCCGCGAGATGGGTATCCGCACAGCGTCTACTGGTGTGTTCCTCGGTTGTTCCGGCTATGCATTGCCGCCAAAAGAGCGCTGCAAAACCACCATCAATCTGATGGATGAAGAAGGGATCATCAATGTCCTTGAAGAGGACGTTGAAACCGAGGCACTTCGTGCCAAGCGCCGTTGCCCCAAGTGTGAAACAGCGATGGATGCCTACCTGATTGATCAGGACCGTAAACTGCATGTTTGTGGTAATAACCCAAGCTGTGACGGCTATGAGGTGGAGAAAGGTCAGTTCCAGCTGAAGGGTTACGATGGCCCGGTTGTCGAGTGCGATAAATGTAGTTCTGATATGGTGCTGAAAAATGGCCGCTTCGGAAAATACATGGACTGTACCAATGACGAGTGTAAGAACACCCGTAAGATCCTAAAGAATGGCGAAGTTGCACCACCGAAGGAAGACCCTGTGCACTTCCCTGAATTACCGTGTGAAAACTCGGATGCGTACTTTGTGCTTAGAGACGGTGCTTCGGGTCTGTTTATGGCAGCCAGTAACTTTCCTAAATCCCGTGAAACCCGTGCGCCATTGGTCGAGGAACTGTCACGATTTAAGGACCGTCTTGCAGACAAGTTTAAATACCTTGCCGATGCTCCTCAGGAAGACCCTGACGGTCGCAAAGCTGTGGTTCGCTTTAGTCGTAAGACAAAGGAAAATTACATACGTACCGAACAAGATGGCAAGCCATCAGGTTGGACTGGCTTGTTTATCGACGGCAAGTGGGAAATCACTGATAAGCGTAAAAAAAAGTAGCCTTACTGGCTATTTAGCCAAGCATTAAAAGTGATTTGAGATAAAGGCAGCTTAGCTGTCTTTTTTTTGCTTAAACTGAGCTGTCTAGATTTCTCTATTACAGTGATTTTCATTATTTATGTGAATTAACATAAGGTTAAGAATGACTGCTCAGAAGTGTTCTTATCTCTTTATACAAAATGCCTACCTATTATTCCTACTTGTTGTCCGTTCGTGCACAAATATGTCCCACTGATGACAAATGTAATTGCTAATCCTCAATATCCATACATCAATTAAGTGTAAATGCCTGAGAGGGTGTGGTCCCTTCATGTCTACCGTTAAGACCTGATGCAGTCATTCCAGTCTTACCTCACCGACCACGTCCGCGGGCTTACCTCGTAATGACGGAGACACACAATGATAGCGAAGGATTTTAATTACTACTCACCGGATACCGTTGCGGATGCAATCGCACTGCTGGCCGAGTTCGGTGGCGATGCCAAACTCCTTGCAGGAGGGCACAGCCTACTTCCCATGATGAAAATGCGTTTTGCCGAGCCAGTGAACCTCATTGACATCAATGGCCTGAATGAAATCAAAGGTATCGATATTGATGAGGAAAACATCATCATTGGTGCCATGACGCCCGAGAACGACATTCTGAGAGATGATCGTCTAGAGACGGCCTGTCCGCTTTTGTTCGAGGCGACGAAGCTGATTGCTGACCCACAGGTGCGAAACCGGGGCACGATTGGTGGTGACATCGCTCATGGCGACCCGGCTAACGACCAGCCGTCCATCATGCTTGCACTGGACGCCACGCTTGAAATTACAGGTGTTGAAGGCCCGCGTCTGGTTGCTGCGGCTGACTTCTTCCTCGGCACCTATACCACGGCAATTCAGCCGAATGAATTACTGACCCGCATTATCATCCCGCGTGCTCACGGGTCGAAAGGGTGGGGCTTTCAGAAACTCAAGCGGAAAACGGGTGACTATGCGACTGCGGCCAGCGCTGTGACGATGAGAATGGTTGATGGCAAATGCGACCAAGTACGGATTGCGTTGACCAATCTTGGACCCAAATCTTTTCGTCCTGTCAAAGCCGAGTGGATTTTAGAAGGACATCCACCGACTGACGACAGAATTGAGGCAGCGGTTCAATTGGCAATGGCGGAGACAGACCCTGCTGCCGATCAGCGAGGCAATGAAGAATACAAAACAGCCATGGCCGGGGAAATGCTTCGCCGTGCACTACAACAGGCAATGAATTAGGAGCTTTTTATGTCAAAGCAAACTGTATCGTTTCGACTAAATGGCGAGCCGGTTGAGGTAAGCGTCGACTCGCGGACTCTTCTGGTCCACGCCCTGCGTGAGTCACTTTCACTGACAGGAACCCACATTGGCTGTGAAACCTCCCATTGCGGTGTGTGCACTGTCGATCTTGACGGCGAGTCAGTGAAATCCTGCACACTGCTTGCCGTTCAGGCTCAGGGCAAAGACATCACCACAGTGGAAGGATTAGCTGATGCTGAGGGACTTCATGCTGTTCAGGCCGCTTTTATCGAGGAGCACGGCTTGCAATGCGGCTTCTGCACACCGGGCATGTTGATGCGCACTTATCGATTTTTGCAAGAAAATCCCTGCCCGACGGAAGAAGAAGTCCGATGGGGATTATCCGGTAACCTTTGCCGTTGCACCGGTTATCAGAACATTGTGAAAGCGGTGATGACGGCCAGTGAGAATCTCAAAGCCGTGTCTACTGTCAAATAACGTTGCTTGTTACATAACTTGACCCAGAGCGTCAAACGGGAAGGTTTTTATGGATGAGAAAGTGAACCCAGATTACGCAGCAAAGCTTGCTGCGGAAGAATTATCTGAAGTGACACAGCGAGTGCAGGGCATTGGTTGCTCCCGCAAGCGCAAAGAAGATCCGAAATTTGTTCAGGGAAAAGGCCAGTACGTCGATGACGTGCAACTGACAGGCATGGTATTTGTAGACATGGTCAGAAGCCCTTATGCCCATGCCAGAATCATTTCTATCAACAAAGAAAAGGCGTTGGCTTTACCCGGTGTGCACGCCGTGTTGACTGCAGATGATCTCAAACCTCTCAACTTACACTGGATGCCAACGCTGGCAGCGGACAAGCAGGCGGTGCTGGCAGACGAGAAAGTTCACTTTCAGTATCAGGAAGTGGCTGCGGTAGTGGCTGATGACAGATACATTGCTGCCGATGCCATCGAGCTGGTTGAGGTCGAGTACGAAATACTGGAGCCGCTTGTCGACCCTAAAACAGCGATGGAGGACGGAGCACCTCATATCCGCGATGATTTGCTGGATGAAGAGGGTAACTGCGAACAGTCCCATCCAAATAAAATCTTCGAGTGGGACGTCGGCGATAAGGATGGCACGGATGAGATATTCGAGAAAGCGCCTGTTACTGTCTCTCAGCACATGTATTACCCCAGAGTTCACCCATCCCCGCTGGAAACCTGTGGCTGTGTCGGCTCGTTTGACCCTGTGAAGGGAACCTTAACCATTCATATCACGTCTCAGGCACCGCATGTGGTCAGAACCGTTGTCTCCATGCTGTCAGGTATTCCTGAGAGTAAAGTGAGAGTGATATCACCGGATATCGGCGGTGGATTTGGCAACAAAGTAGGTATCTACCCCGGCTATGTGGTGGCTATTGTGGCCTCCATCGTACTGGGCAGGCCAGTGAAGTTTGTCGAAAACCGTACCGAACATCTTTCGACAACGGCATGGGCGCGCGATTACTACATGACAGGAGAAATCGCAGCCGATGAACACGGCCGCATACAGGCTCTCAGGGTCAATGTCTTGGGTGATCATGGTGCCTTTAACTCTCAGGCACAGCCTACCAAGTGGCCAGCCGGCTTTATGAATATTTGTACGGGTTCGTACGATATTCCCGTGGCATACCTCAATGTGGTGGGTGTTTACACCAATAAAGCGCCGGGCGGTGTGGCGTATCGTTGCTCCTTTAGGGTGACAGAGGCGGTATATCTCATTGAACGTATGATGGATGTGCTGGCACAGAAAACAGGGTACTCACTGGCCGAGATCCGGATGCGTAACTTTGTTAAGCCCGAGCAATTTCCTTATGACACCGCATTGGGTTGGCAAATTGACAGTGGTAACTATCAAAATGCTTTGCAGAAAGTGCTGGATGCTGTTGATTACCCCGAACTGTTGAAAGAGCAGGAGGAAAAACGTCAACAGGGCGAGCTAATGGGTATCGGTATTGCCACGTTCACCGAGATTGTTGGTGCCGGCCCGACCCGAAACTGCGACATTCTGGGGATTGGAATGTTCGACAGTGCTGAGATAAGAATGCACCCAGATGGCAGTATCATTGCCAGAATGGGAACCATATCGCAGGGGCAGGGACACGCAACCACCTATGCGCAGATCATCGCCTCCGAACTGGGAATTGAGTCTGACAACATCACGATTGAAGAAGGTGATACGGACACCGCGCCTTATGGTCTGGGAACTTACGGCTCCCGCTCAACACCGGTCGCGGCCGCTGCTGTGGCAAAAGCGGCACGTGAGATCAGAGAAAAGGCGAAAAAGCTGGCTGCGGCCATGATGGAAGTGTCGGAAGACAGTCTGGAGTGGGAAGAAGACAGATTTACCGTAAAAGGTGTACCGGGCATGGAAAAAACCATGAAGGAAATTGCCGGTGCGTCATACGGACAGATGCCTTCTGGACTTGAACCCGGACTTGAGGCTGTCCATTACTACGATCCACCCAACTTTACCTATCCCTTTGGCGCTTACCTTTGTGTTGTTGATATTGATAAAGGCACAGGAGAAGCCAAGGTCCGTCGTTTCTACGCACTGGACGATTGCGGAACCCGCATTAATCCAATGATCATTGAGGGTCAGGTGCATGGCGGTCTCACAGAAGGATTCGCTGTCGCGTTCGGGCAGGAACTACCGTTCGACAAAGATGGCAATATTCTGGGTAATACCTTGATGGATTACTTTATTCCTACCGCAGTGGAAACGCCGAAGTGGGAAACAGACTACACAGTAACGCCGTCTCCGCATCATCCGTTGGGAGCAAAAGGCGTGGCTGAGTCACCTCATGTCGGCAGTATTCCCTGTTTCACCTCTGCGGTGGTTAATGCGTTTGCCCATCATGGTGTCACGCACATGGACATGCCACACACGGCGTATCGCACCTGGCAGGAAATGAAGAAACTCGGCCTGACTGAGCAGGCTGTCAGTGAAAGTGTGTCTGCGTTAGTCGCTGAGGCCAATGCCTCTTCCGTGACGGCAGAAACCGCCAAGACTGCCACCGTAACTCCTATCGATACCCCCACCCACAAGGATACTGACGACAAGGATGGCCTGACCATTGTCAAAGCTTTCCCCGTCAATGCTGATCCAGATATTGGCTGGAAGGTGTTAACTGATATCCCGACGGTGACGTCTTGCATCCCCGGCGCATCTATTGTCGAACAACTCGATGATACGAATTACAAGGGACAGGTAAGTGTGTCACTTGGCCCGGTATCTATGTTGTTCAACGGCAAGATCACCATTCTGGAGCAGTCCGAGATGTCAAAGACCATGGTGTTGCTTGGCGAAGGTAAAGACTCAAAGGGCAGTTCTTCGGCCGAAATGAAGCTGGTAGCAAAAATGGACCAGACACCGGATGGGTTTGTGCTCAACGGCAATGCCAAGATCAAGGTGCGGGGTAAATTGGCAACCTATGGCGGCCGGATGATTGGTCAGGTTGCTGATCAGATACTCGACCAGTTTGGCCAGACATTCAATGACAATGTGATTGCCGCAGCAGGTGGGGAGGACTCTGAACAAGCTCGCCAACGCCTCGCCGACAGTGCTGATTCAGCAAGCGGATTTGGCTTTTTGTTTGGCTTTATCTGGACGTCAATTAAGCGCCTGTTTGGCGGCAAATAGGTGGAAAGCTCATCAGTGTCTCCGGGCTATCGGAGACACTGAAGGGGCACTGTCACAACAAGGAGGACATGTTTGTCTGACTATCTTCAAGACAAAAGGACAGACGTCGGGGTGAGGCTAAGCCCATCAGACATTCGGGAGCAACTGAGTCAAAGACATTATGTCTGCGACAAGAGCCTTGCTTTCAGTCTTTCATTAATGATGCGTTTACAGCGTCCGTTATTGCTTGAAGGCGAAGCGGGGGTAGGTAAAACCTCAGCGGCAAAAGCCATCTCAGATTCGACAGGACTCCCTCTTATTCGTCTGCAATGTTACGAGGGACTAAATGCCAGTCAGACACTCTATGAATGGAATTATCAGCGTCAGTTACTGAGCATCAAGTTGCTTGAAGATCAGTCGGCCGATATCAACGCCATCGAAACAGAGATTTACAGCGAGAAATATCTGTTAGAGCGTCCGTTATTAAAAGCTATTCGCGCTGATCAGCCTGCTGTGTTGCTGATTGATGAAATCGATCGGGCCGATGAAGAGTTTGAGGCATTTTTGCTGGAATTACTGGGTGAATTTCAAATCACTATCCCCGAGATAGGCACAGTCACCGCCAAACATAAGCCGATCGTTATCCTGACATCCAACGCCAGCCGAACCCTCAGCGAGGCTCTTCGTCGTCGGTGTCTTTACCATTACATCAACTACCCCAGTGCGGAGGAGGAGTTAGCCATTGTCCGAGCTAGATTACCGGATATTGATTTCCGACTTGGTGAACAGATTTGTCGCTTTGTGCAGGCGCTGCGCCGCAAGGAGCTGAAAAAGGTTCCCGGTATTGCGGAGACACTTGATTTCGCCGAGGCACTCATTGGACTGGAATACAAAACCTTAGATGACGATTTGGATGGGCTCTACCAGAGTCTGGTTTGTCTTCTCAAACACAAAGACGATCGTTATCAGATTGACCGGACAGCGTTGGACAAGCTGGTGGTGATAGCGCGATGAATATTCACATGCCCTTTCCTGTGATAGAGACCGAACGCAAGATGATTGCCTTTATGCGAGACATGAAGCAACGCGGCTTTCTGGTTGATACCGAGACCGAGCAACTGGCGCTGTCACTGCTCGCCGAGCATGACTTTTTTGACAGGCAGGGAATGGCGTTGACCCTGAAGCCGCTTATGTGTGACAGCCGGGTTCGCTGGCTGCAGTTCGAGCCGTTATTCAACCAGTACTGGTCGGTAAAGCCTGTATTGGGCGGTAAGGTAAAAACACGCGGCCTGCACCGGGCAGAAAATCGCCATCAGAATCAATCTGAGCAATCCGGTGAACCTTTTGAGCAACAGACCGGAGAGTCAACTGCGCCTCGTGCTGGTGCGGTATCAGACGACATTGATGAAGAAACACTGAGGAGATATCGAGCGTCAAGCGCCGATAGCGTAGAGCGGATTGATTTTTCTAATCTCGATCCCGCTATGCTGAATCGGCTCTCAGCGGCCTGCGAAGCAATGGTCCGTCAGTGGCTCAGATGTCGTCAGTCTTCTTCTGCCTCATCAAGACTGAATCAGTCGCTCGATATCAGACAAACCGTTCGATCAAATCTCCAACATGGCGGCTTACTGCTAGAGCTGCAGTGGCGGGCAACGCGGACGGAAGCGCCCAAGGTGAGCATTTTTATTGACGTCAGCCGATCTATGGAGAAACACACTTCACTGTTTCTGCTTTTTGCCATGGCCATGGTGCGTCAGGTCAGGGACAGCCGTGTGTATGTGTTTAATACTCAGTTGTCGGAAGTTACCGACACCCTTAATCGCCAGCAATATCAGAAAGTAAGAGAAAAAATCCTGCTGCAGCAGATGTGCTGGGGAGGAGGGACCAAAATTGCTTCCTGCTTTGACCAGTGGCTATCGACCGCCAATAAGCCTGCGCGTCGCAATCATTATGTCCTTGTACTCAGCGATGGTCTGGATACTGATCCCAGAGAACGGTTTGAAACAGCGATTCGCGGGTTAAGGCGCTGTTGCCGGAAGTTGATATGGCTTAATCCGCTGATGCTGGTCAAGGGCTACGACATCGACACCCAGTCGTTTGCAGGTGTGATGGATTGCATCGACCATATGATGCCAGCAAACAGCATTGATAGCTTCGCCGAGCTGACTTCAGCATTAAACGCTTAACCTAGTTCACCGACGTACACATGTTCATCACAGAATCAAAGAAGGTAACAACAGAATGACAGGTATGTACACAGAAGCAACGTTTCTCAATGAAGTACAGCGTCTGGTTGAGCAGGGTGCCGGTTTTGTTACGGCAACGGTGGTGAGAGTTCAGGGCTCATCATCCGGTAACAAAGGCGACTCTGCATTGGTGGTCAATGGCGAGATAAAAGGATGGATTGGTGGTGGCTGTGCGCAACCAGCAGTGAAAAAGGCGGCCCGTTGGGCGCTCGATGAGGGAAAGCCCCTGTTAATTCGTGTCGGTCCAGAGGGTGAAAGAGCCAACGCGGGCGACCTGACTTTTCTACCCTCTCACTGCGCCAGTGAGGGGATATTGGATATTTTCATTCAACCTTACAATTGTGCTCCCACATTACTGGTGTTTGGTTCAACCCCCACTGCCGCTCATATCGCGCATTTTGCTCTCTCACTGTCGTATCAGGTCAGGATGTTTGCCAAGACAGAGGTCTGGCCCTCTATCCCTGATTCAGTGATGAAACACGACTTCGCTGACCTCTCTGATGAGGCCATGCCAAGCACTGGCGGTGTCCATATTTTCTCTGTTGTTGCAACACAGGGACAGGGTGATATGCGGGCACTCAAGGCCGCCCTGAATACCGATAGCAGCCACATTCTTCTGGTCGCCAGTCGGAAAAAGGCCGCCTCTATGATGGGTTCGCTTGCTGACGAGGGAATATCAGAGGCATCGCTGTCCCGAATTATATCACCCGCGGGCTTGGAATTGGCTGCAGTCACCCAGCAGGAAATCGCGATTTCTGTGGTCGCGCAGTTGGTTAAGCTTCATCGCACTGACGTTGACCACTCTGGCGATACGGCTCAATCCGATGGCGATGAAGTACCGGAGAAACCGACAACTGCTGGTGTATCAAAGGAAAAGAAAACCAGTAAAAAGGCATGTTGTCATGGCAACTGAATGGCACTCAGCAATGAAAACTGTTGGTGTGGTTTTACTCGCCGCCGGGTTATCAAGGCGTATGGGTGAGGTGAATAAGTTACTGCTTGATATTGACGGACAGCCGATGGTAGCTCGAATGGCGAAGATGTTCTCTGAAACCGGAGCAGGTGATCTGGTCTGCGTGACAGGGTTTGAGGTTGAACATGTTACAGAGGCCTTGGCGGGCATGTCAGTCAGGGCTGTTCACAATCCGGATTTTGAGGATGGACAGCAGTCATCGGTATTGGTTGGCCTCAACGCTGTGTCGTCAGAGTGCCGTCATGTGATCGTCGCGTTGGCGGATCAGCCGAGTTTGAGTGTTGAGGATGTGTTGACGCTGGCTTCAGCGCATTTTATGGAATGCCGCCATAGAGCGGCGCAAGAAGGGATGAATGAGCCTGAATTGATCACTGTGCCCTACAACGAGCATGGGCGCGGCAATCCCGTGATGATGACCATGGCATGTCTGCGAGATGTCGCGGGAGGAAAGGTCAGCCTGGGGTGTCGCAAGTTAATTGATAAACACCCCGAATGGGTGCACAGATTTGATGTAGACAGCGAGGGTTTTTACCTCGATATCGACAGGCCGCAGGACTGGGATCGCCTGTCAGCAGGGAGACAATAATATGCAGCAAAACATTCAAACTTTGATTGCACAGTACCAGCAGGAGGGAAAACGTTTTGCTGTGGCAACCGTGGTTGATCACTGGGGCTCAGTTTCGGCAAAGTCTGGCTCAAAAGCCTTGATAGATGAAAACGGTCATATTGTCAGTGGCTGGATTGGCGGCGGATGTGCAGAGTCTGAAACCTGTTATCAGGCAGTTGAAGCGATCACTGAACAAAAAACAAGGGTCTTCGATATTGACCTTGATGACGAGATGCTGGGTGTGGGTATGCCTTGTGGAGGTGCAATGAAAGTGTTTGTCGACCCCTTTATTCCCCAGCCACGGCTCTGGCTTATTGGTCATGGCCGTGTTGTTCAGACCCTATGTTCACTCGGACATATGATGGGATTTGAGGTGATGATTGATGATCCGATTGCCGAGCACAAAGACTACCCAGAGGCGTCCACACTGATTAATGATGATATCGATTACGCTCAGCTGACGCCCACTGGTGATGATTACGTGATCATCGCAACGCAGCATAAAGGCGACCACTTATCAATGAAGCAGGCTATTGAGTCAGGTGCGGGTTACATTGCGCTGATTGCCAGTCAGAAAAGAGCCAAACTGGTGCTGGAGTTTCTTGATCAAGAAGCGTTGTCGGGGTGTGACACCCTCATTAGTACGCCGGCAGGTCTTGATATTGCTGCCCATTCGCCCGAAGAGATCGCGCTCAGCGTAATGGCTGAAGTGGTCATGACACGCCGAGGTGGCTCAGGAGGCATGATTCACCACAAGAAATTGTCATTCGAAGAGACTTCTGAGGCGCTGGACAATGCAGCCCGTCGCGCAGACAACAATCCTGCGGGAGATGAGTGATGGCAATGGTATCTCCTGACAGACATCAGCCCGTGTCTCTCCGGCTTCAAGATGAAACGAGCCACCCTCAATTCTCAGATCTGTTTCCGTTTATGAGTGAGCAGGACACTTTGTACTTAGACAACGCCGCAACCACGCTCAAAGCTGAGCCGGTGCTCAGGGCGATATCAGATTATTACCGGTTTCACTGTGCGCCAATCCATCGCTCGGCCTATCCCCGAGGTTACGATGCGACCGAAGCATATGAAGCGGGAAGACAAAAGGTGGCTGACTTTATCGGTGCCGCTGCAAACGAAGTCATTGTGACTAAATCCGCGACAGAAGGAATTAATCAGGTCGCATATGGCTGGGCACTGCCAAGGCTCAAGTCGGGTAAACAGATTTGGATCACCGACCTTGAGCACAATGCCAATTACCTGCCATGGCAGAGAGTATGCGATCAGACAGGGGCCACACTGAGACGAATTGCCGTGAACGATGATGGCAGTCTTGATCTTGACGAGCCGGATATCTGGGGTGAGGACACGGTACTGATCGCAGTATCCCATTGCTCGAATGTTATTGGTGGCGAGTTTCCGGTTAAAGAGATTTGCCAACGCGCATCAGGGAAAGGAATAGCCGTGCTGGTGGATGCGGCACAGTCGGTTGGTCATCAGTCGCTGGATATACGAGACATAGGATGCGATTTTCTGGTTTTCTCGGCGCATAAAATGTATGGCCCTGAGGGCATCGGCATCCTGTATTGCCATTCGGCCAGACAACAGCAAATGTCTCCATTACTACTTGGCGGAGGGATTGTCAGTGATATTAGTACAGATGGAAACATCAAATGGCTGAACAGCGTTGAACGATTCGAAAGCGGTAGTCCACACGCGGCGGGAATGGCTGGGTTAGTCGCTGCAATTGATAGCGTGCAATATCTCGGAATCGACAACATCAAATCTCATCTTTTTTCTTTGGAATCACAAGCACGAACTCAACTTCAGGCTCTTCCTGAAGTATCAGTGTTACCGAGGGGCGGAGCGGCTCAAGGTTCCTGTCTTTTGTCTTTCTCTGTTAAGGGCGTTCATCCTCATGATCTTGCCGACGTAATATGGGAATCCGCAGGTATTTCACTCAGGACAGGATCTCATTGCGCGCACTTATTGATGAACCGTTACCAAATGTCAGCACTTACCCGAATCAGTTTTGCTGCATATAACAGCGATAAAGCCATGTCTTCGCTGACAACGGCAGTCAAAAAAGCGATCAACCAATTTGGATGAAACATGGATAAATCAGATCAACACCGACAGGCGCTAATGGAGCATTATCGCGCTCCCAAAGGGCAGGGTGAAGTTAACTCTGAAGAGTCTGTTTCTGGAGTCAATCCTTTGTGTGGAGACAGAATTTCATTGCATGCAGCGATTGATGGCGGCCGAATCCACAATATTCAGTTTCAGAGCAGAGCATGCTCGATATGTGTGGCATCAGCGTCGATCATGACAACACTCTGTGAAAATCAGTCTGTTGAAAACTTTAATGGTTTATTTCAGATGCTGCATCGCGCGTTTGAACAAGGCAGTGTTGCCACTGATGAAGAGATGTTGACCGTTATTACCGCAACGACAATAAAGTCACGTCAGAAATGTGCCTTATTAGCATGGGAAGCCTTGTCTGAGTTTGTAAAGCAGACTCAGGAGCTGGCTGATTAAAAATACAAGAACGGCAAAACGTATGAGCCGCTAAGAAACATTGAGTAATCTTTTCACTTCAACGGTATGAAGCTTACTGACAGGCGCAGTAAAGTCTTTCGCGGTATTAAAGTGCAACAGTAAAGAACGATTCAGTTTTTCAATGTGTTTTACTTTTTCCAAGTTGACTAAAAAACTCCGGTGAGTTTTAACGAAATATCCCTCTGGTGACTTTTGTTCAATCTCACCAATAGCCAAATTACATAAGAAGCTGTCTTCGGCGGTATGTATCATAGTGTAGTGGCCTTCAGCTTTAAAGTAGAGTATTTCATCTATATCTATTAAGTACATTTTCTTATTTTTATATACCGGGTACTTCCTGATTTTTATTTTATCTTTTTCGAGTTCAGTCGCTATTCCTGTAAGGTCATAAAAAATGACATTAGTACCATAGATACCAGATCTGCCAACTGTCTTACTTATCTTTAGAAGTAACAGTTTATTAATCGCGGTGATCACCATGGAGATAGGGGGAGGAGATGAGATTGGACACTTAGAAAAGTCCATCAATCGGGCTACTTTATCGCGGATGTTGGGTGGATGGAATTTTACGATTTCCTGCCCTAATGGTTTGCCATCAGGACACTCAAGTACCTCAAGGGCAACATTATTCATGGCAACAATGTTATTTTTCGCATCAAGCCAGATCACACCGGGATCAAAGCGTTGAAGAATATATTGAAACTGTTCCATTACGCTCACTTTGCTATTTTGACATTGATCATATGTGTTTTTTATTCAGCCTTAATATTTAATGAATTACTATTTATGGCTGTTTAGATTAATTATATCCCTTACCAAATACTGTGCTGTTTCTTTTATAAAGCATGGAGACAAGCTTAACAAAATTGATGATATAAGAAGCTTAAGATAGCAATGATTAATTGAGACCAGTTCACCATGATAGGGGATATCTGTTTTGGTTTATCGAAAAAGTGCTTCTAACTTGGTACCGCAGTAGTAAACATATAAGCTTTTATTCTGCAGGAATCAGCCAATATCAGGTCTCACTGACCGAAAGCCATATAGCCCGTTTTGTTAATACGCTGAATAACGCAGCGTTGCTCAGTTTTCACGGGCAGATTGCTATGGCATGAGGTCGGTGTGGTCTCAAAAATAAACTGAGTGATAGCATTCCTGTCACTAAAACAGTCAAACTGCGACTGCTGAAATAGTTAATATTTGGTATAAGCCCCTCATGAAATCGATAGTCATTTTCTGGTTTGACTGCCTCTTCAATCCAGCTTTGCGGGATCTCGCAGTGAAGGAAATCACTGACAAGCGGAAACAGAAATAACGCAAGCCAGTCATTGCTCTAAATTTGAAAGGACAGCATTAGCTGTCCTTTTTCTTATCTAATTACCCGGGTATTGAATGACCTCTTATATCAGCTCACTCTCTGTAAGAGCGTCAAAGATAGGTGTTTGCTTCTTGGCGTTTGCACCTAGGTAACGTTCAAGTTTTTTGCTCGATAGGCTCATCGGTTGTTGCCAAAGATAGCGCATTTCAATAACGCCCTTGAGTTTTGGCATCAATAGGGAAAGCAGCCGGATAGCGAGCCAAGGAAAGTTTTTTATGGTAACTCGTTTCCCTGTTTTATTTTCTATTTCTATCGCCAGTTCACTCATAGAGAACTCATAGCCTGCGAAATGAAAAGTCTCGAAATCGGCAAGCTCTGCATCCAAAAGTGCGACGGCGCTGGAAGCGACATCTGGCAGATAAGCAAAACTGTGTTTGGTGTCTTTTTTGTCCGGGTTCTGAATCTGGATATTTCCCCCTCGCTTTGACAGCAACTCACTCAACCAGGTGCTGGGTGCACGTTTTCCGATATAGTCACCACAGCGGATGATAAGCGCCGTCATGTTGCTTGCGTTCACTGCTTCACGAATATGTGATTCCATCTCAACGCGTATCCGGCCTTTTTCAGTTCGGGGGTTAACTGTCGTGTTCTCGTCTATGTGAGGTGTTTTCGTTGGATCGAAGTTATACACATTACCCGGGAAAACCATTTTCAGGCTTTGCTCCCTGCACACATCGACTGAGACAGAAAGGAGAGAAAGACTCTCTTTGCGCCACTTATGATAAGGGGGATTAACACCGTAAACGAGAATACTACAACCTAAAGCGGCTTTACTGACTGCAGCTTTGTCTTGTGCGTCCCCACCAATGTATTCAACTTTTCCCTGTAATTCTGGTGCCAGAGAGGCCTTACCGCTGCGACACAATGTCACAACATACCAGCCTGCCTCTAAAAGAGCCTCTGCCATATAATGACCAAAACCGCCAGATGCGCCTAAAACCAATGCTTTTTTCATGATGTGCTTCCTGCTTCATTAAGTGATTGGAAGATAATGACAAGTCATTGATGTATAAGGAATCGACAGAACTTCAAGCAGACTATTCAATTATGAATAACGAGGGTAGGGATATAAACTGGGAATGGCTGCGCGCGTTTGTGACGGTTGCAGAACAGGGAAGCCTCAACAAAGCAGCGGAAACCCTCACTGTGTCACAACCCACCTTAAGCAGACATCTGAACGCACTCGAAAAACACACGGGTGTATTGCTTTTCCATCGCACAACCCAGGGCGTATCGCTCACTCCTGAGGGTGAGGCATTATTGGTGAGCGCCATGCCAATGAGAGAGGCGTACGATGCATTCTCACGCGCACTGCAAGGTAATGACGATAGCGTAGAAGGTGAGATCAGATTAAGTGCCAACGAATTGATGGCGCATCATTACATCGCAGATCATTTGGTGGCATTTCGTCGTGAGCACCCTGCCATATCGGTTGAGCTCGTGGTATCAAATCAACAGGCAAATATCAGTCGCCGTGAGGCAGATGTTGCGATTCGAATGTTTCGACCTCAACAGCTTGAATTGAAGTGCCGTCGAATTGGCAGCGTTGATCTTGGGTTTTATTGTCATCGGTCGCTGACTGATGAGGTTAAGCCTTTAACGGATGCCGAAAACCCCTTTGGGGAGTTGCCAATGATTGGCTTCGACAAAGATGACACCTTTATTCGCCATGCTGCTCAACTTGGGATTAATTTGACTGTGGACGATTTTCAGTGGCGAACTGACAGCTTGGAAACCCAAATTGCATTGCTGAGAGCAGGAGGAGGTATCGGCATAATGCACAAAAATCTCGCTGAAAAAGATAAAGAGCTTGTGCAGATCTGGGATGAAGTCGCTATCCCATCGTTGGATGTGTGGCTGGTGTGTCATCGTGATAGCTGGAAAAACGCCCGCATACGAGCGTTGATCAACTTCCTTTCATCCCGTTTAGGGGCGGATTTGTATTGAATGAATAAACTGCTCAGGCTGCAATCGGTGTACCGCTGTGAAAGCGGAACAGATCGTCAGGACTCTTAATCAGTTCAGCTTCCTTCTGTCCTATTACTTTGATCCGATCACTGATATCACCACCGGCAATTGCTTCTGCCAGAGTTAAATAATCTTGATAGTGACGGGCCTCTGATCGAAGCAGGGAAATATAAAATTTCTGCAGGTCAGCATCCAGATAAGGAGCAATTTTCGCAAAGCGTTCGCAGGATCTGGCTTCGATATAAGCACCGATTATGAGTTTATCAATCAGGGTTGCTGGTTCATGAGTTCGCACCGCTGACATCAGTCCACGCGCGTAGCGGCCAGCATTGAGCGGAGAATAAGCCATGTCACGCTTTTCCATTATCTCAATAACCTGCTCAAAATGGTGGAACTCTTCCTTGATCAGCCTGACCATTTTGTCGATCAGTTCTTGTCCGTGTTCAAATCCCGCTTTAGGTTTCAGTGGGGCACTTAATCCATTTTTCTTTGCATGAAAAATACCGCTGTGTTCCCCACGGTAAACAAAGTCCTCATAAGGCTTTGCCCATTCAAGCAGAAGGTGGCCTGACTCTTCATCAATTGCATATTTTCGAATCAACCACATGGCAGTCTGACTGGCTTTTAACTCGCAGTTGGCATGATCGCGAAGCAGTATGGTTTCATTTTCTGGTTTGACTGCCTCGTCAATCCAGCTTTGCGGGGTGTCACAGTGCAAAAAAGCACGGACTGGGGTGAGCAGAGTTTCAATTTCTTGGCTTAACGACATCAGCTTTAGTCTGAATCAGTGAAAAATAACAGTGGGGAGGATTATAGCCTTTGGTCAAGATCGAACAAAGCAAAGTTGGAGTAGGTATGGTTAGTCGAGGGCAAAACGAGCGGGTGTGAAGCCAACCGGACCTTTAGTGACCTTCTCTTCAAGATCAAACACGCTCTTCAGCAAATGTGCACTGGAAATAGTCGTCATGGCCCCTTTGGTCATGGAGCTGCCGTCTTTTAACAGCATGAGTTATGGAGTATTACGAGTATCACAATAAATATTTAAGACTGATTTGTTAGGCATGCATACTTTTCAATATATCATAATTTAATTATTGATAATATAAAGGTTATTATGTGGGGTTTATTGATTTAAATATGGAGTTTAAATATTAGTTTCAATAGGTTCTTATATACTTTATTTTTCCTTTCTCTCAAAAAACACCTTTAATTTTAGGATGGTAATTTTTCAATATTTTACAATGAATCAATGAGTTTATATGAAAGTGAATAGGTTAATACTACGTTTTCTCTAAGGTTTTTCCATCTATTAGATAAATAATGGGTTAAGAATATATCGATCCTGTATATCACTTGTAATATTAATGATCTTAAAATGTCATTGAAGAAAATGATAATAAAAATTAAGGGTGTTTTACGAATTAAGATTCTCAGATATCGAAATATTACTCACTTATTCCTGTGTGATAAATATAAAAAATTATTATCTACATTACTAATATTTTAAATATAAATAGTAGTAACTAAAAATGACTATTCGTATAGATACTCTGCTAACAGCAAGCTAAGTGACTGTGGTTATTATTATGTCATTTGCTCTTTTAAGCTATGATAGCCTTATGGCATACATTTACCCTGAATAGGTTTTCATTCCTCTCATGACAACAATTTCTACAATATAATCGAAGCAGTCATTTCGCCTGCTTGATGTTAATACAGGTTTTGTATCTTGCAAAAAAGGTGAGGCCGTATGCTCTGGCCTCATGTGAAGAAATACATTTTTAATGCATGTAGTCCCTCCACATTGGCGAAGGGTATATATGCTTCATTAACAGCGTTAGTGAGCTGGCTATGCTGGCTCCAATACCATTGGTATATCAACCATCCCATTCCTGTTTCGGATCCCGTCCATACGTTGGAAGCCAAGTTTTAAGTACACGCTTTCAGCATTAACCGATGAGTTGACAGTGAATCGGCCAGGATGTTTTTCATCTATCACTTCATATTTAATTTGCTGCCACAACTGACGTGATAACCCATTACCCTGATAGTCATCTCTGACGAAAAGATGATAAAGGTGGGTACCGCCCCGTATCGCTGCGACGCCAACTATTTCACTCTTTTCGTTGAACGCACCGATATATTGATAGTCAGAGGCTAAATATTTTTCAATATTTTCTGTAGACATAGAATCTAATAAAATGTGCCTCATGGAGATATCAATAGTTGGAAAAATATACTTTTCTACTAACGGAGATATTAATTTACTTATCGATCTTGCGTGACTCTCGTTTAGATTTATTATACTAATTTCCATATTTTATCATTTTCCTGAAGAAAGGTGTAAACTCTCACTTTTGTAACACAGTACTTCTCAAAATTATTATTTAGTAATAAAGAATTGTGAATCTCGTTAGAATTTTTACTCTATAAATTAAAAGGTGGTTCCTTTAAATTTGAAGATGATTGGCGAAAAAAGTGTATGCCACAGAGTATGTTCTTTAGGAAAGAATATCGATTATTTTTTAATTACCACATTAACTATATATGGTGATATTTTTTCTATCTATTTCTGAGGAGATATATTTGACATTACCTAATTAGTTAGGGGTGTCTTTTATTCTTACTCCTTAGTGTTTTTTTATGAATCTAATCTTTGGGACATAATTGCACAGATTTTTTGCCCACAATTTTTTACAGTGTATTAATATAAGAATACACATAGTATTTTTTTTTGGTCACAAATGGGCTTACAAGAACTCTTTCATTTTTATGAAAGCCAGATTTTAGACGTGGCAGAGGAGAGCACCCATGCCAGTAGCATTGACTTATCCCGGAGTTTACATTCAGGAGTTACCCAGCGGCAGTCGTTCTATCAGCGGTGTCGCAACATCAATAGCTGCTTTTGTCGGTAGCTTCTCTCGTGGCCCCCTCGATACGCCAGTCCGGTTATTTCATGCCGGAGATTTCGATTCCCATATGGGCGGAGTGAGCAACAACAGTGAGACCAGCTATGCCATTTCCCAGTTTTACAGCAACGGCGGCGGCGAAGCGGTCGCCGTAAGGGTTGGTGGCGGTACTAACGGCAGTGTGACTGCACAAAGCTGGAACGGGAGCACCTCGCTTACTCTGGCTGCTGGCCGTCAGTTTCAGGGACAGTCAGTGCAAGATCCCGGCAATTGGAACAATCATATTCGGGTCGATATTGACTACCAAACCTCTGACCCCGCCTCACTGTTCAATCTCTCTGTCACCGAGATCCGACATGTCGACGGTCTTGAATTGCCAGCCAGAAACGAGACCTACCGTAATGTCTCTATGGTTGCGGCCCATCCTCGCTATGTGCTGAATGTGGTCAATGATGACTCGGTTTTAGTGCAGCTCACAGCGACGGCGGGAATAGACAGGCCAGCGCCGACCGGTTTTTACTCAGCGATGCAGGATACGACGACCTATGCGGGTGTCGCAGCCGCCAATACTTTGCAGGTTGATTTGGGGACTGGCCCCTATGATGTGGTTGTGGACGCTTCTGTGCCACCTACCACCATGGCAGGCGCGGCGCTGATGCTACAAAACGCGATACGCGATACCCGTCCAGCAGATCCACTGTGGGCGCAGTGTCAGGTGGTAGTTCGTGGCAACAGACTGGCGATATTTAGTGGCCGGAACAGCCCTGAATACCGCGCGGGACACCTAATATCCATTGCCGAATCTGTTGGTGATTTTGCAACTGCCATGGGGCTGCTTGCTGCGGATGCAGACGCCAATGTCCAACAGTATGCAATGAACACAGCATCTCCAACAGGTTTCCAAACTGCCGCAACAGCAGGGGCTGACGGCGCTGCTCCAACGGCGGCCCAGTTACGGGGTAATCGCAATCTCAGAACGGGTATTTATGCGCTGGAAGATGTTGATCTGTTTAATCTGTTGCTGATTCCTGAAGCGTCAGATCTCGGCACGGTAGCCGCTATGTCGAGTGTGATGAGTCCGGCGATTGCCTACTGCGAAGAGCAAAGAGCTTTCCTACTGATTGATCCACCCGGAAATGTGAACAGCGTCAGTGAAGCCGCTGACTGGCTCGATGAAGTCGCGGGCGCCGGGCTGCGTCACCGAAATACGGCGGCCTATTATCCGCGTGTTCAGGTGCCTGATCCAAACAATGAAAACCGTCTGCGGACCATCGCCCCCAGTGGCAGTGTGGCTGGTGTTTACGCCCGTCGCGACGGCGAAGCCGGGATCTGGACAGCGGCAGCGGGCATCACGGCCAGTCTACGTAACGTGATCAGTTTCAATCACAACCTGACCAACAATGAAATCGGCCTGCTTAATCCGGTCGGTCTCAACTGTCTGCGCAATGGCGGCATCAGCGGCAACATTGTCTGGGGAGCCAGAACGCTGCGCGGTGCCAATGAACTGGCGTCCGAATGGACCTATGTTCCGGTTCGGCGCACGGCCCTTTTTATCGAAGAGTCGCTATTCAGAGGCTTGCAGTGGTCCTTGTTTATGCCTAACGACGAGCCGTTATGGTCTGAGATCCGCATTGCGGTCACCAGCTTTATGCAAGGGCTGTTCAGGCAGGGTGCGTTTCAGGGGAGCTTACCCGAACAGGCATTTTTGGTTAAATGCGATGCAGAAACGACCACTCAGGCTGACATTGATGCGGGCATCGTAAACGTGCTGGTTGGCTTTGCGCCCTTGAAGCCAGCAGAATTTGTTGTCGTCAGTCTGCAATTGATGAATAACAGCGGAAGCTGAACCTGTCCATTAGAAGCTGAACCTGTCTATTAACTGTTTAACATAGCGAGGGCCGATATGTCTCAGCTCAACGTGAATGGTCAACGTGTCGTGCCCTATCCGGGGTACAAATTTATTATCAAAGAGGCGGGTGGCGAGGTGTTGGCCGCTGTGCAAAAAGTATCTGGCCTCAGCCGCACGGTAGAAGTGATTGAATATCGCGCTGGTGGCGACCCGTCACACACCAGGAAGTCACCTGGTCAGGCCAAGTTTGAGGCCATCACGCTGGAGCGTGGGGTGACTGAGAACCTGCAGTTTGAACAGTGGGCCAATAAGAGCTGGCGGATCGGCACCGATCTTGGTGGTGAAGTCTCGCTGGCCGACTTTAGAAAAAATCTGATTCTGGAAGTGCTCAACGAAGCAGGGCAGAAAGTACTGAGTTACAGCATTTATAACTGCTGGGTATCAGAATACAAAGCCATCCCGGCACTGGATGCGTCAAGCTCGGCTTTTATGATTCAGACAATCAAGCTGGAAAACGAGGGCTGGGAACGCATGGCAGTGACCTTGCCGGAAGAGCCCAGTTTTGTTCACCCTGAACAGTGAGTAGCCATTGATGTCACTGGTGTTGCAGGCGTTGAGCGATAACCTTCAGGTCGAGGTGTGGGAAGCGGCCTCGTCGGCTCCCTCGTGGCAGCGGGCCAACATTCTGGCTGCGGCCTATTTACCCGATGGCCGGGTATCATCGCTGGCACATTGGACGCTGGCCGGACGCGACCACCTGTTGTTGCTGGCCTACCAACATCAGTTTGGTGACGCCATCAGCGTTGAGTCCCGATGTTGTCATTGCAATAGCAAAAACCAGCTCAATTTTGGCGCTTCTCAGCTTCTTGCCATGGCTTCGCCAGAGTTATCTGCTGCATGGGATCATAGAAGCCAGACGCTGAACACCGGGGCTTATGTGTCTCGCTTTACCGAGATCAACATTGAGGGTATGGCCTGTCAGTTCCGGCTACCCACTGTTGGTGATGTATCGGCAATGGGTGATGATCGCTTTACCGCCGCTGATTCTGACAGTCACCATCTGTTTCGTTTTGCTGAGCAGGTGGTTGAGCCTGATAATTTCCGTCAGCTGCGGCAGGCTTTCGCTGAACGGGCGGATTCAGAGCTGGCGTGGATGTCGCTGTTCGAATCGTTGGAGGCGGGTATCTTAGCCTCTGAGCCTTTGTCGGTGATTTCCATCGAAGCATCGTGTAACGAGTGCGGGACCATTACCTCGCACCAGTTTGATATTGCCAGTCAGTTCTGGGCGCAATTGTCCGCTGATGTCGAAAGGCAGCTTTGGGATGTTCACCTGTTGGCCTCTAAGTATGGCTGGTCCAGTCAGGATATTTTATCGATGAGCCCGGCCAGACGACGCCGACATATCGCGATGATCATCGAATGAGTCTGATGATAGGGAATATGGAGTGACGCGGAGGTGAAATCATGAGTCGGGTTCTCAGTCAGTATCTTCGCCGCCAACTTGTCGGTGAGCAATCATTGAAACCGATCGTTCAATCCTATTATTCAGGTCTTGGAGCTGAGCAAGCGGGATCAGTATTGACAGGTTTGCACAAGCCAGAGTCAGCTCAAGCACACGGCAGACAAGATAGTGAACTTGCTGTGTCTCAGCAAAGACGGGCTCAAGATTCAGAACCTACGTTTTCCTCACCCACTTCCACAGAGTCACCAGTTTCTCAGCCCCCAAATATCGGACAAGATTCGCCCCCTCCCACCGCGTCGTCGCAGGTGCAGCCAAGGCTTTCGGATCCATTGAGACCCCCGGCATCAAAAACAATGAGCAGAGAGAGTTCTGTCAGTAGCTCGACTGGGATTCAGCAAGATATACCGGGCGAATCAAAGACAGTCGTATCGTCAGCACCGAGAACATCGTCAGCAAATCACCCAGATCCAGGCGATAGCCAGCGCTCGCCGAAATATCAAGCATCTTTTCCAGCGTCTGCCAAAGCGAAAGAGTCGGCGATAGTTGAACCGTCAAAGCCAAGTCCGAGTCAACCACCTCAACGGGACCAGAAGGAAAAAAGACCGCCAGAAGCGCGGATGGATAGACGAAACCCCCGGTCTTTTGATGAAGCTCGCTTCTCCGATAAAGCTGGTTCCTTGGATGAAAAGAGCAACAAGGCATCAGATTCGACATCAGCTCAACGATCAGAGCATGATATTAGCGCGGTACTGAATCCGCCTATTCATTCGACGGAGCAAAAGAGCAATGATTCTGCGCCTTCGGCGTCTTCAAATAACGCTCACTCCCATGCTCGTCGAGATTTTACCCAACAAGTGGCGGCAGCGATTTTATCCGGCGATAGCGGACCAGAGCGGCCTTATGCTGAGTTACCCTCGAAGCAAGAAGCTGGCTCTGACAACCTTGAGGTCTCAGTCACCATCGGTCATGTCTCAGTCATGCCCAGCCAAACCGAACCATCGCCCAAAAAGGCAAGTTGGAAACCGCCTATCAGTCTCAGTGATTACCTACGTGAACGTAAAGAGGGTAAACGATGAGTACGGCACTGGCGATTGCAGGCGTCACTCAATTATTGCGCGATTTGCTCAATGATGGGCTGGTCGATAACGATGTCGCGTGTGTGGTGAATACCAATGTGCCTGTTCATGCGTTGCCACCGGATCGCATGCTGGCGGAGGAAGACAATAACGGTCCGGCGCTGAATGTGTTCCTTTATCACACCGAAGTTAACGGCGGTTTGGCCAATCAAATTCTGCCTACCCGCAACCAGCAGGGTGACAGAGTGAATAACACCCCTCTGCCGCTGGATTTATTTTACATCGTTAGTGCATATGGTTCGGCCGATTTACACAATGATGTTTTGCTGGGTTATGCCATGCAGATTCTGCATGAGCATCCGGGATTCACCCGGGCGGAAATTCAGACGGCACTGAACCCGTCACCAGCTATTGCGGCAGGGCTGCCGCCTCTGTTGCAGGCACTGGCCGATACTGGCCTTGCCGAACAGGCAGAAGCGATTCGCATTGCGCCGCATCAAATGCCAGTGGCAGAAAAATCTGCCTTGTGGAGCGCCTTACAAAGCCAATACCGACCCTCGGCGATTTATCGGGTATCCACCGTATTGATTCAGGCACAGTATCCGGTGCGGAATGTATTACCCGTTCTCACTCTGGGTGCTGACAATGACGGTCCTGCCGTCCAGCCAAGCGTGATGTCACCATTTCCGACGCTTGCTCGCGCCATACTGCCAGCGTTACAAGCCAGTGTCAGGCTGGGAGATACGCTGGATGTTGAGGGGATTGGGCTGGATGGCGCAAACCCCCGGTTCACTTTTTCTCATCTGTCACAGGCGATAAATCACACCGTTAATGCACAGGCAGGCGGTAACGCTCGGGCGCAATCGGTCGCTATTCCTACGCTGTCGTCTGACTGGGCGGCAGGCATTTATTCAGTGATGTTTTCGGTCGATGTCAGCGGCGATCCGGTACATTCCAACAAGCTTTCAATCCCGTTCGCCCCTGTTATGACGTTGCCGCCAAACAGTGTGGTGCGAAATGATCAGACCGTGGTGGTGACAGTGCAAGTCACGCCGCATGTGTACCCGGGCCAGCAGGCCATGATGTGGTTGGGGGCTGAGGGCGCAATAGCAGAATCGGTCCCGACAGCCAGCAATACTCTGGTGTTTATTTTCGGTCCATTGGCCGCAGGTTCTTATCCCGCCAGAATGCGGATTGATGGTGTCGACAGCTGGTTTATCTTACGCGACAGACCGCCTGTAGCACCTGGTTTTACTTCCAGAGCGCCAGTGTATGATCCGACGCAAGTCGTGGTGGTGCCATCATGACAGACTCGCTTTCTAACACCAGTCAAAATACCAATGATCGCACGACGGAAGAACATGGCTCGGATACGTGCGCGCCTGTGTCTCAATTTGAACAGTGGCATGCCCGAAATGAAGCGCATCTTCGGGCTATTGTTGACTGGAGTCGACAGGTTCTCGCTGGTTTTGAGTCTGATGCGGCTGACAGCAGAGCCCAAGAACCTGCTCACGTTTTGCATGCCCGTTATCGCTGTCCTGCTGTCAAGCAACCAAGTATTGATGAGAGCCTTATCGACGAAAGCCCAGAAGATAGTGCGGACAGCGCAGTGAATGTGCTGATTGATCAGTTTGGATTAAATGAGAGTGATCAGGCGGTGCTGGCCTTGGTGACCGCCGCAGCACTGGATTCGGATATCAGCCGTTGTATCGCTGTCAGTCAGATGGGGAGAGAGCGTCCGACTGCTGGCTTCTGTATCGCCACCATACCAGAGTGCGACTGGAGCAGCTTCTCGCCGCATTCGCCGCTGCGGTATTGGCTGTTGATCGATTGGCAGCCATTAGGATCTGGCAACGGCGAGCTGAATGCTGATGAGCGGATAGTGAACTTTATCCGCGGTCTCAATTATATCGACGAACGCCTGTTGATATTGCTTGAGCCTTTATCGACCAACAGTTCGTTCCGACTCATGCCCTCACAACAGCAACAGGTCGACGTTGCCCTGTCATTTTTGAGTCAGCAGCATGTCGTTGCCAGTCAGCAGCAAAGCCCGGCAGTGATTGAATTGTATGGCGACGATTTGTCTGTTCGGGTGTCAGTGGCCCAAGCGATCGCTGCGATGATGGAAAAAGAGTTGCTGCGGCTCAACGGTGCCAGTCTGCCGACATCAGCTATTGACCTCGATGCCTTGTCACGGCTCTGGCTGCGTGAGGCCAGACTCTATCCCATGTTACTCATGGTCGATATTACCGATACCTCGACACGGCAACTGACCCAATTTATTGGCCGGTTGAGCGGATTGGTACTGCTCAATACCGGGCGTACGCCCGCCAACACGGTCGAACATGCGTTCCCGCTCAAGGTCGTACGGCCGACAGCCGGTGAGAGAGAGTTGTTATGGCAGCAGTATTTGGGCGATCAGATCGACAGCCAACTTTGCTCCCGGTTGGCTGAGCAATTTTACCTCGGTGAGTCGGAGATCCGGCGACTGGCATCGGTGGCTATGGCTGAGTGCGGCAGCATCGCGGCCACCAATGACGAGATGGCAGAGGCGAGCAGTCGGCACAGTAAAAAACTGGAAACCCGGGTGTGGCAGATTTGTCAGCAAAGTGCTTCGACCGACCTAGCCAAGCTGGCGACCAAAATCGATGGCAAAGCCTGCTGGGACAATTTGGTGTTACCCGAGCCTCAAACCCGGTTACTGAGCCAGTTGGTGTCACAAGTGGCAATGCGGGGCCGGGTATACCAGCAATGGGGGTTCCGTGACCGAATGAGCCGTGGGATGGGGATCAGTGTGATGTTCAGCGGTGAGAGCGGGACGGGGAAAACCATGGCGGCAGAAGTGATCGCTAACGCCCTTAACTTGGAATTGTACCGCATCGATCTGGCGAGTGTGATCAGCAAATATATTGGCGAGACCGAGAAGCAGATGCGGGCGCTGTTTGAGGCAGCTGAACAAAGTGGCGCGATATTGTTTTTCGATGAGGCGGATGCCTTGTTTGGCAAGCGTGGTGAAGTCAAAAACAGCAATGATCGCTTTGCCAATATCGGCATTGACGACCTGTTGCAGCGGATTGAAAGCTACAGCGGGCTGGCGATCCTTGCCACCAATCTAAAGTCAGCAGTTGATAAAGCCTTTCTGCGCCGCCTGCGGTTTGTGATTGATTTTCCGTTTCCCGGCCCCGTAGAGCGTGAGCGAATCTGGCAGTCAGTGTTTCCACCTCACACACCATTGGCCGCCGACTTTAATCCGGCTCACCTTGCCAAACTCAATCTCACTGGCGGCAATATTCAGAATGTGGCGTTAAATGGTGCCTTTCTCGCCGCGCAGCACGATCAGCCTGTCTCTATGCGTTGGCTGATGGACGCCGCAGCTGCTGAACTACAAAAACTGGAGCGGCCAGTGAAAGCGGGAGACCTCGATTATGGTTGATTATAAACCGCTACAAGCTGAAAAAACGGGCGGTACAGAGACTTCCACAGCTGGCCGTAGCTTCACGATTCAGAGAAAGTGTCGTTGTGGCGCAGTATCTCCAACGCCTGTGACTCAGAAGCGTGAATGCTCGGCATGTGCCGCCAAATCGGCAGCGAAAAGCCCGATTCTCGACAGACCGAACCTTTCCCGCCAGTCCGACCATGCTGCTTTGGTGGAACTGCCAGCGACGTCTATGTCATCAGCACCAATGCCCAAGCCGCTTCGACAACGGGCAGAAGCAACCTTTGGCAGTGCGTTGCCTAACGTGAATTTTCATACCGACGGCAAAGCCCAGAGCTATGCCAGCCAATTGCAGGCGAAGGCGTTTACCACTGGTAATGACATCTATTTTGGCAGCGGCTTTTATCGACCGGATACCCGGGAGGGCATGCAGCTGATTGGTCATGAGTTGACCCATGTGGTTCAGCAGCGCCGTGGACTGGCGAGGGCCAGCCTGCGAGGATCGGCGGATGCGTATGAGCAGGAGGCTGACCGCGGCGGTGAGGCCTTTGCTGCCGGAAAGCGCTTTAGTGTCTCCACGCCGCAGGGCAACATCGGGCGTTTTCCGCAGCGGATGGGCGCGGGGGAGTCAGCGGCGCTGGTTGGTACCGAAGATCCGCCTTATGACTTGGACTTTCTCGGCGAGATGGCCGATCAGGATGAATTGAATGCGACCATGGACAGCTTGCGGTCGTTGGAAAATGCCAATCAAAAGTTGGTGTTGATTCCCGAATCGGCTATTGAACGTGTTGGGGCAGCTTCTGCTCCGGCAACCTCTACGAATATTGCCCAAAGCAAGGCATTGACCACTGCCAAATCAAGTCAGCCCATTGATTACCCGATTATCCAGAGAGCACAGGTGGCAGGTTGTAATGTTCCATCCATGACAGCAAGCCAGATTGGTGTAGCGGCACATATGCAGATCGGAGGGGCGTGCGGTCTTTTGCATGCAGCACTTCCCAGCTCTAGCTGTCTTGGTGGTGGTCATCCAGGATTCTTCATCCCGGGCGGAGCAACACGTCCAGATATGGTTATTCAGCATCAGATACTGTTGGATGAATTGGGGGAAATTAAGCCCGCTTCATGGCTCAATCCTCACAACAATCTGCAGGCGACGGCACAAGCACAGTTAAATCGTGACCTTATCAGCTATCAAACACTCGTTGGTCCGGCAACTACCATGTACTCTTATGTTTTCCCGACAACACCGTTTGTAGCCAATCCGCAGCAGAACCTTTCAGTCTGGCCGGCAATTGGTGGTTCTGTATCCAACGGTGTTTATTACTATCGATGCACTAGTAAGCCCAAGCGTCCACGTCCACCTACTCCGATCACTGTCCCTGTTCCGGTCCCTGTGGTACCGCCTGTCACTCAGCCCGTGACGCCACGAATCCGAACACCGAGTGTTAATCCTAAAGTGGTAGTGGGCGCGGCAGCGACTGTCGGCGTCGGATATCTTATCTACCGGGGATTCAGAATGTTACCGTCGCTACTCCCTCCATTTTGGCCAACCATTCCGGCCAATCTTGCGGTGCCTTAGGAGAGTCAGATGAAGATAAACATTCATGTTGAACAACTCGAACTGACCGAAAAAGCGACCTATGGCGAGGTGTATCGTGCTATGTATCAGGCGATTCAAGAACACTGGCCAGTGATGCACGCTGTGTCGCCAGATAAACAGGCATTGGCGCAGCAACAGGCGGCGGCTACATCGGCCAAGAAGGTGTTAGCGTTACGTCAGACGGGGAGGGCGCGATAAATGTTGTCGTCGCAACCTAACTATGTCAAAGCGGGTATTGTGCTGCTTGATCCTTCCAGTGGCGAGCCCACCAATGCGATTCCGATGCTGATCAATCCTGAATCACTGAGCACCCAATTCAGCATCAAATCGCCCACCGCATCAGAAACCCGGACCGAACCGTTGCGCTTAAACGGCCCGCCAACCGAGACCATTACCTTTGATGCCATGCTGGATGCAACCGATGCGCTTGAACGCGGCGACAAGGATGCCATTAGCCATGGTATTGGTCACTACATCGCGGCGTTGCGCAGTTTGATATCACCAACCAAACGCCAGTTGCTGACCAACGACACTCGGGCAAAAGAGGGACGGCTGACCATTATTCCCATGGTGCAACCCTTGCCGGTATTTAGTTGGGGTGCCCGTCGGCGGGTGCCCGTGGTGGTCAGCAGTCTATCGATAACCGAAGAGTTTTTCAGCGCCCAGCTGAATCCCTTGCGCGCCAAAGCCAGCTTGTCACTGCAGGTACTGACGGTCGACGATTTGGGCTTTGACCATCCGGCGTCATCGCTTTTCCTTGACTACTTAGATGGCTTGGAAAAACAGGCTCAAAAAGTGATTCAACCTGCAACGGACAGATAACATGGAGTAATAATGACAGACCTCACCCGCTTTTTGCTCAGTAACACCGAGGAAACCGCAGACTTTCCGGCCACCAGTCGATATGCGGGTGCCGCGCTAAACGTGATCACTGATAATACCGGGCGTGAACAGGTGTTTGTGCGTCGTCGATTTTTACCTCAGCCTGCGTCAGCGGGGGAAGTACCAGTGTTGATGGTCAGAGAGGGAGATCGGCTCGATTTATTGGGCGCGGCCTACTATGCCGATCCGTCGCAATGGTGGCGGATTGCCGATGCCAATCTGGTCCATTATCCCGGTGATTTGGTCGCTGAGCCGGGTCGTCACATTGCGTTGTCAACTGGCCGGGAGGACGTTTGATGTCAGAGGTGGTCATGAGTCTCTACATCGGACCCGTCGCCCCGGTGCCCGTCAGCAAAGCGGTGATCAATGCCTTTATTTCCTGCGAGGTGACGCCAATACACAGGGGCCGTCAGTGTTTCAACTGGTGTTTGAAATAGATAACGACTCACCCTTGCATACGGTGTTTCTGCTTTCGGCGGGCAACCCTATTCCCTTGGTGCGTACCGTGGTGGCGGTTGAAATGGTTGGCCGTCAGTCCGTGTTGATAGACGGCGTGATCACCAATCACAGCGTGAATCCCGGCAGTGCTCCCGGTGTATCCCGTTTGACCATTACCGGTGAGGATTTGTCGCGGGTGCTGGACTATATCGACTTCAGTTTTATGCGTTATCCCGCCATGCCCGATTTTGCTCGTATCAATCTGGTGTTGGCTAAATATGCCTGGCTGGGGTTGATTCCCATGGTGATCCCTTCGGTATTGATTGATGTGCCGATTCCGACAGAGCGGATCCCCAGTCAGCAAGGTACAGACCTCAGCTATATCCAGTCTCTGGCAAACCGGGTTGGTTATGTGTTTTACATCGAGCCGACCGACAAGGTGGGGGTCTCTAAAGCCTACTGGGGACCGGATGTTCGAATTGGCAAAGTGCAACGACCCTTGAATGACGATCTCGATGCGCATCGGAATGTCTCGTCATTGACTGGCAGTGTCGATACCCAGAGCAGCAAAATCCCAATCGTGACTATCGTCAATCCGCAGACCAAAATCCCGCTCAGTATTCCCATCCCGGATGTGAATCCACTCAATCCGCCACTTGGTATTGTCCGGCCGCTGCCCGTCGGTTTGGCGCCTATCGAAGGTACCGCTAAATATTCTCCGGTGCAGGCAGCGTTAATTGGCCTTGCTAAAGCGGCGAAAACGGCGGCCCGGGCAGTGAAAACGAACGGCACACTTGATGTGCTGGCCTATGGGTCACTGCTACAGGCAAGAAGGCTGGTGTCTGTCCGTGGTGCGGGGGCTGCGTTCAACGGGCTGCATTATGTGGAGTCTGTCACTACCACCTTGAGTGAGGGCACACTGAGCCAGAGTTTTGAGCTGACAAGAGATGGATTGCTGTCAACCGTGAGAAGGGTTCCGGTATGAGTGAGAAGTTTTACGGCAAGTTTC
This sequence comes from Veronia pacifica, assembly GCF_001707825.1. Classification (GTDB taxonomy): domain Bacteria; phylum Pseudomonadota; class Gammaproteobacteria; order Enterobacterales; family Vibrionaceae; genus Veronia; species Veronia pacifica. The sequence continues at coordinate 59,590 of NZ_LYBM01000033.1, forward strand.
GTGGCACGGTTGTCAACAATATCGACCCGATGCAGCAGGGCAGGATCCTCGCTACCGTCCCCGACGTGTCTGGCATGGTGCCCGGCAGTTGGTGTTTACCGTGTTTGCCGATGCTGGGCCTCAATTCGGGCATCTTTGCGGTGCCGCCCATTGGTGCAGGGGTGTGGATCGAATTCGAGCAAGGCGACATTGACTATCCGATTTGGACAGGCTGTTACGCCGGAGTCGCCACCGATGTCCCCGCGATGGCAAAGACCGCCATTGCCCCAATTTCATCGATCACCTTACAAACTATGGCGAAGAACGGACTGGTGATCTGTGATATCGGCGGTCCTATGGGGCTTGGCGGTGTCACTTTGCAAACGGCAACGGGTGCGACCCTGTCTGTTACCGATGCAGGGATTTTTATCAACAACGGCAAAGGCGCGCAGATCTCCATGGTGGGGCCCACGGTGGATATCAACAATGGTGCCTTGACGATCACCTGATTGCAGACAGAAGGAGTGGACAATGCCCGGTGCAATTTTACATGTTGGTGCCACTGTGATGTGTGCACATGGTGGTCAGGCAACACCGACCGTGCCGAATCCGAGAGTCATGGTGTCCGGACAACCCACGGTGTTGCAAACCGGACCTTACACAGTGGCAGGTTGCGCCATGCCGCCGCCCAACGCGGGGAATGGCCCCTGTGTCACTGCGCAGTGGTTGACGGGCTCTGTCAGGGTGTTATCGATGGGGCAACCCTTTGTGATTCAGACCAGCCAGTCGATCTGCGCGCCCACGGGCACACCACTGATGATCAGCGTGGTGCAGCCGCGCGTGATGGCGACTTGAGGATGAATGGATTATGGCCTATCCGGATTTTCCTTATCACATAGACACGCAGGGCCGGACCGCAGTGACTTCGCGGGCAGATGTCATGCGCGACCGCATTGAACAACTCTTGTTCACCGAGCCCGGTGAGCGGGTGATGATGCCAACGTTTGGTTGTGGCCTGCAACGGCTGTTATTCGCGGGTATGAGCGATGCGCTGGTGGAAAACACCCGTACCCTGGTCGCGACGTCATTGCAAACCTGGATGCAGGATGAGATTGAGCTGTCAGAGCTGGACGTCAGGTTTGATAACGGCGCATTGTTGATCACCTTGTCCTATCGATTGCTGTCGACCGGGGAGCCTCAACAGGCCATGTTTGAACGCGAGGTGGCAGTATGATTTATTTCTGCTGCGATCAAAAACGCCGTCAGGTGGTGCGCGGATCAGCCCTCAATGGCATTGATTTTATTGAAGTGGTGGACAGCGAAGCGCTCACACAAGCTGATCGACAACGTTTTCTGCACCTGTATCTGGTGAACGAGCCCGGCGCGTCGCTGTACAGCGCTGACAATATCCGTATTGAGGGAGCCACGGGTATTGAGGTCGTAGCGGTTACCATGGGACTGGGCGGCCAGACCAATGTGCTGGTCATTGAAGTGGCGCAGCCCGGTGATCATTCATCGTATATGCTGAATCTGGTTACCAGTCCGCTTAATCCCTTGCCACCCCCGGAAATCGATCCTGCACTGGCATCAATCAGCTTTTCATTCAAGGTGGAGTGTCCAACCCCCTTTGACTGTCAAAGCCAGTGTGAATGTCCGGAAGCACCAAGCATCGAAGCTGACATTGATTATACCGCCCGGGATTATTATTCCTTCCGCCGTATGATGCTAGATCGGCTGTCGATCACCTTGCCTGAGGCGGCTACCGGGCACCCTGCGGATCTGTCCACCGCACTGGTTGAGGTGCTGGCCTACACCGCCGATCAATTGGCCTATCAGCAAGATGCGGCAACCACGGAAGCGTATTTGAACAAGGCGCGTTCACGGATATCCCTCAAGCGGATGACCCGGCTGGTGGACTATGCCGTCGATGAGGGCTGCAACGCCCGCTGTTTCTGCCATCTCGCCGTCTCAACTGACGTTTTACCTGTCGCCCCCGAGACCCATGTTATTCCAGAGGGCAGCGCGGTGTGTACCCGACTGAATGACCAGCCACGCACTTTCAGCCGAGACGATGCCCTGTTAGCACAAAGCGCGGCAGTTTATGAAACCTGCCATGAGGTCAGTGCCCTGTTTGCTGCCCATAACGAAATGACCTTTTACACTTGGAGTGACGCACGCTGTTATCTGGCACAAGGTGCAGTTCGTGCCACGCTAGATGGTCATTATCCCAATCTCACTGCAGGCATGTATCTGGCTTTTGAGGAAATAAAAGGCGCTCGCAGTGGCAGCAGTGCTGACAAATCTCTGTCGCAGCGGCAGGTGGTGTTGCTGACTCAGGTGCAGGCTTTTGATGGCAGCGGTCAGCCTTTGCGTGACCCGGTGACAGCGGCCGAGATCACCGAGATTATCTGGCACGACGCCGATGCGCTGGCGTTTCCACTTTGCTTATCTTCAGAAACCTCGCTGGCAGAAGGACGACGTTTTATTGCGCCTGTCTCTGTGGCGCGAGGAAATATGGTGCTGGTCGACCACGGTCAGACCCTGTCTGGCGAGAAATTACCTGATGTGCCGCAGCCGACCTTGAGCTGGGCACCGGGAAAAGGGTTAGAGGAGGTACAACAGGCCAACGCGAACACAAAGGGGGCATCCTGTGAAGAAGTGAACTGTGAGCAGGCGCAAGCCGAGACGATTTTACCCCGCTACCAGCCAAGTCTTGGCCGCAAGCCGCTGACATTTTCACCGCATTATGTGTCGGGAGCACCCGCCAGTGCGCTGTTAACCACGCCTCAACCGGACGATACGCATGCGCGCATCAGCCTAGAGGCTGACGACGGGGTTGAAG
>NZ_LYBM01000034.1 GCF_001707825.1 Veronia pacifica
AGCTTTCTCCATGTCAGACGTTCGACCATGCATTACTCCATATGCTGCGCCACATCACGCACAGCAAAACACGCTGAGCGGATGACTATACCCGGGTTGAAAAACGATAACCTGCGCCACGCACCGTCTGAACCAGCTTGTCATGACCTTCGCTTTCTAATGCTTTTCTGAGGCGTCGAATATGCACATCAACCGTACGATCTTCAACGTAAACATTGGTTCCCCATACATTGTTAAGCAGCTGCTCCCGGCTATAAACACGCTCTTGGTGTGTCATAAAAAAGTGCAGCATCTTAAATTCTGTCGGCCCCATATCCAGCGGCTTTTCATTCGCTGTAACCCGATGAGAAACAGGATCAAGCTTTAGCCCCTGAACATCAATGACGTCATCCAGTGAAGTGGGTGATACACGACGCATAACAGCCTTCAAACGGGCCATCAGCTCCTTTGGTGAAAATGGTTTGGTGATGTAATCATCCGCACCCACCTCAAGGCCGCGTACTTTGTCTTCTTCTTCTCCGCGGGCAGTCAACATGACCAATGGGATTTGTCTCGTGAACTCATCCCGCTTGAGATGCTTGATTAAATTGATGCCGGAACCACCAGGCAGCATCCAGTCAATCAGAATCAGATCAGGGTATGGCTCACAAATTTTATCTAGTGCGCTATTGTAATCATCAGCCTCTACCGCCTGATATCCTTTTTGCTCCAGAACAAAACAAAGCATCTCACGAATGGGTGCTTCGTCTTCTACGACAAGTATCCTTCTAGCCATTCTTTTTCATCCAACAAGCCAAACATATCTGGGGCGACATTATGTGATTCAATTATGACACTTTTGTGACTTTTAACCATAAGTATCATGGGATTTTTACGTCAATGTACGGTAAGTCAATGCCAAGATTTTTATACCCGTCGGATGCTCACACGTGAAATTCCCGCTCCCATAGATTCAACGGCAACTTGCGTACCAATCCTCTCTACCAAGGTACCAACGTGAGAGATGACGCCTATTTGACGGCCATCAGCCTGTAAAGTATCTAGACAGGAAAGGGCCATTTCAAGGCTGTCAGGATCAAGCGTACCAAAGCCCTCATCAATGAATAGAGAGCCCAATAAACGAGTGTCTGCAGCCAAAGAAGCCAGTGCCAAAGCTAATGCCAAAGATGCGAGGAAGCTCTCACCGCCGGACAGAGATTCGACACTTCGCACCTCATCTCCCATATCGTGGTCAACGACCTGAAGGGCAAGCGGACTATTTGGTACAGTCTGCAACGCATATCTCGGTGCAAGCCCCTGTAAATGCACGTTTGCTGACATCACCAGTTGCTGTAGCGTCAGCGACTGAGCGAGATTCCTGAATTTATTGCCGCTGGCAGAACCAATTAAATCTGAAAGCTGAAGCCAGAGTTCTGTCTGTTCCTGTTGCTGCTCGAGTGATTCAAGTAATGCACCGGCTTTTTTCTCCGCTTCTTCCGCATTTGACAGAGCCTGACGGGCAGTAAATACCTGCTCCTCTGCCTCGTGTTTTCGCTTGCTCCACTGGGTCAGTTTGTCATCTGCATTTTGTTCGGTTTGCAGTTGTCCCTGACTGTCGAGCCAATCAACAGATTGCTGGAAGGCCCCCTGCAGTTTTTCAAGCTGCTGCTGCCGTTCGTCCACCAGCGCAGAGGCCGAATGCGCATTCTGATCCAGTGTTGCCAGAGCCTGCCGTTCACCTTCAACCCACTCGGTTGTTTTACTCAGTAATTGCATCAGTGCTGATTCTGTCAGCTCAAACGATTGTTGCCACTTCAACCAACGATGAACCGTTTCTCGGTGCTCTTGGCTTTGTTGCTTGTGCTGTTCTGATAATGACTCCAGCGCGGCGGCTTCCGCAGCGCGTTTCTCAGTCAGTTCAGCTCGCTGTTTTGTTATCGCAACATGCTGCTTGACCGACTCCTCTACCGTCAAACGCAGCGCCTTCTCAACAGCATCAAGGTCATCATCAGGTATCCAGTGCTGGCGTTCAGCCGTTTTACTGTCAAGCTGAGTCTGAAGTGCCTGACGCTGCCCAGTAAGGGCTGAAGCCTGTTCACCCAAAGAACTGACCTGTTGCGACAGGGAGGCTAATTCTGGTTGGAGCGCAGTAAGGGTATGGCTAAACTCTGCCTCCTGTTCGGCAAGCTTGCGATAATGGCTTATCCTTTGCTTCATGGTGACAATATACTGTTCCGCACCATACTGATTCAGCATCGCCTGCCAGCTCTCATCACCCAACAACTCATTTAGCGCCGAATGTCGAGAAACTATTTGTTCGCGGGCCGTCTCTATTTGCGCCTTGAGGCCGTCCAGCCTCTCGCGACACTGAGTGTCTGATTGCTCAACCTCGTGACGTTCACGCTGCAACTGCTGTTCAAAACGGTACAGCGTCTCAAGATTCTCTCTGTGTTGTCGAATCTTACGGAAACTGGCTTCACGTGCCTCAATAGACTGATACAGCCTCTCCGTTTTTTCGGCGTGCTCAACACCCTGTCGCTGCATGTCGGACAGCCAGACGGACAGCGCATCTGCTGTAATATCGTCTGACAATATTTGCTGACAATCAAAAGCCGCCATTAGCGGCGCTAGGTTCTCTTTGAGCTGTTGTTCCAGATAATTCAGCTCTGCCATTGGTTGTTCGATATGCTGGAGACGCTGACGGGCATCACGCCCTGCTGTTCCAGATATCGTTTGTTACTGTCGAGCTGGCGAAGCTCCTCCTGAAGTACCTGAATACGATGGCGTTGGCTTTGTAATACACCCTCTACAACCGGATGATTCTCAGCGTAGGGATGTTCCTCAGAACCACACAGTGGACAAGGCTCACCGTCCTGCAACTGGGCACGGAACTCGCTAAGATTAACCACACTCAGGCTCTGATTATACGCGCGCTCCGCTTCTTCAAACTGCACCACTTTTTGCGTAAAGCGCGGCTCTATATCAGTCAGGCCAATTCCTGTTTCATCTATCACTTGAAACAGGCGTTTTTTCTCCTCATTCAGTCGGTCAATATCGGCTCGGACTGACTGCCATTTCTGACCTGAGACCTGCAACTGGCGTCGCTGCTCCAGCTCCCGCTGCAAGCGGTTAAATAAGGTTAAATCCGACTCATGCTGTTCCTCCATCCCCTCGGGGGAAAGCTCTGCCAGTCGCGCTTCTGCTTCCTGCTTTTGTTTATCAACGGCTGCCTGATGGGTGTCGGCTTCGGCCAACTGGCCGGCAATGGTCTGGCGCATAGCTTGAAGGCGTATCGCCTCTTTTTCCGCACTTTGCAGCGACTGAGTCGCGGACAGGTACTGCTCAAGATTATCAAACAGTGGCTGATACTGATCAGCAACCTGCGCAAAGTCCCCATACTGGGCAAGTTCATGGCGAACTTGTGCCTGTTCAGACGTCAACTGATGCTGCTGTTTTTGCTTTGCCTCAAATGCTGCTGTTACCTCCCGGTAACCAGCATCAAGGCTTTGTGCCTGAGCCATGACCTGTGACAGTTGAGATGACAATGCCTGACGTTCTGTATCCAGTGCAGCAGCCTTTCGGATTTTGGGCTCACTTTCTGCCCAGCGCAATTCACTATCCTGTACCGCCTGTTCTGCGTCTTGCAGGGCGTCGGTAGACTGTTGCAGCGCATGATCGATTTCAGTCACCGCACCTTCGCGCTCCGCAAGCTGCTTTTTAACCTGACTGAGTGCAAGCTCGATTTGCTGCAACTGGATGAAATCTCCTCTGGCTGGCTGCACCTTATCGAGCAAGCCCAGATCATCGCGGCGCACGGCAGCTTCTTCCAGCGCAAACAGGGCTTCATCTCTACCTTTTTGGGCGTCCTCCAGGGTAACTGACAGCTCGTTATGTCGCTGCACCGTCTGTCTATGATGGTCAAATTGTTTTATGAGTGACTCAATATCAGTGACCGTCTCACTGCCCGCGGCGAGCTGCTCAGCAAAAACCTGCTTTTCTTCTCCACTTAGGATCCGAATATCACCAATCTGACGCTGAAGCTGCGCCAGCTTGTCTTTTTCGTCTCTTGCCCGCTCGTGGGCAGCCATGGAGATACGGCTATAAATCTCACCACCTGTCATGCGCTCAAGCAATGCGGCGCGTTCATCGGCTCCCGCTTTGAGAAAAGCAGCAAAATCGCCCTGAGGCAGCATCACAGCACGGCGGAATTGCTCGTAACTAAGGCCCACCAGCCTTTCGATCTCAGCCATGACTTCTTGTTTCTTGCCCGCAAAACGCTGGCCCGTGGCTAAATTCTCTAGCCACTGCTCGGAAGGCTGAACCCGGCCATCCGCTTTACCTCTTGCTCGTCTAACATGCCAGTGAGCCCGCCATGCCCCGCCATCTTTGCTGGTAAAATCAACCTCAGCAAACCCTTCCGCTTTGCCACGTGACAACACACTTCGCACGTCATTCGCCTTAAGGCGGGTCGCGTCTTCACCCAACCCAATTTCAGCGTCATTTTTTTTATTCGCCTGCAAGCGTGGCATACGATCGTAGAGCGCAAGACAAATCGCGTCGAGCAGGGTCGATTTGCCCGCGCCTGTTTTCCCTGTGATGGCAAACAGGCCACTTTCACCGAGTGCACTGTTTACAAAATCAATATCGAACGGGTGCTGGATACTGGCCAGATTCTCCCCGCGTAATGCTAGAATTTTCATTTCAGCACTCCTCGTTATCCCGTTGATCCAGCAGTTGGGTAAATGCGCTCTTAATAGCTGATGAAGGCTCACCCTCGAATTTCTGCTGCCAGCCAAAATCAAATACCTGCTCTGGCGTCACCTCATCAAGGCGTTTGTGGTCTAGGGGTGACTGCGATGCTTGCTGACTGTAGGTTGGCGTGATCTTGGCTAACCTGACAGACTTACCCTCAAGTGCAGCACGGATTTTCTCGCGCAACAGGGGCTGTGGTGCATCCATGAGCACTGGTACTTCAAGTAAAGGCTGTTGCTCGATGGGCAACGTCTCGGGGCACCACTGCTCAAGCTCTTTGATAACTGAATCAAGCGGCAGCGCCTTCTCCGGCACCCTCAGTAAATCAACACTGCGTGGCACAATATGTGAGGTTATCTTTTGCTGCTTGCCGTCCTCAAACTCGACGCTTAATACCTGATGTTGGTAGTTGCGCTCAGAGAGGGAAAGAGGGATGGGTGACCCGCAATAACGAATACGCGCCTGCCCTGCCACTTTTTGTGCCAGATGAAGGTGACCTAGAGCGACATAATCGATATCCTCTGCAAAAATTGACGCAGGCAGGGCATGCTGGTTACCGCCCAGAACCCGGCGTTCAGACATTTCTGACAACTGTCCTGACGCCATATAAACGTGCCCTGTTGCTATCAGTGCCTGTTGTGGTTCTCGCCGTTCAGTGGCAACGGCATACACCTCCTGATACAGTGTCTCACGCCCGCAATCAGTCTGTCCTCAACCTCATCGAGATGCTGGGTACGAAGATCTGCACTACGTAGAAATGGCACAGCCATTACCCAAGCAGCGGTATTGCCTCGCTTGTCCGTAAGGGGAACCAAAAGACGCTCAGTATCAAGTTTGCCATCGGCATCGCGACTGACGCCGCCAATCATATGCAAATCAAACGCTTTCAATAATTCGTGCGGCGCATCTAATTTGCTCGGCGAGTCATGATTCCCCCCGGTAAATACCAAATTAAAATCAGGGATACTGCGGTAAACCTCCGCCAGAAAACGATATAACATCTGCCAGGCGCTGGCCGGGGGATTTGCCGTATCAAAAATATCACCAGCTACGATCAGGGCGTCTGCCTGTTCGGTGATCAACAAGTCTTTGAGCCAGTTTAGAAATGCCTGATGTTCATGAATCCGGTCGAATCCGTGAAGCTGATGGCCGAGATGCCAGTCAGAAGTGTGGATGATTTTGAGCACTGAGTTGTGTTTCCGTTGTTTCGCGTCTAGCTCGAATTGTACCGCTAATTTCGGCGACAATCCTGCCTGAATGCAATACCATGTGCCCTTTGTCAGAACTGGATGGAAATTCCCTGCCATGATTTGGTTTAAAAACTTTTTCACTTACCGCTTTTCGCGCACGATTGACCTTAACCCTGAACAGCTTGAGCAACAGTTAAGCGAGTTCCGGTTTACTCCATGTGGCAGTCAAGATATGCAAAAATTCGGCTGGGTTACTGCACTGGGTAAGCATGGCGACATGATGACGCATGTTTCTGGTGACAATATTTTGGTTTGCGCACGTAAGGAAGAAAAAATGCTGCCAGCATCGGTGATCAAAGAATCACTGGGCGCCAAAGTAGAGATGATGGAAAAAGAGCAGGGACGTCCGCTCAAGAAGAAAGAGAAAGATAGCCTGAAAGATGAGATTGTTATTGATCTCCTCCCTCGTGCATTTAGCCGCAATAGCCAGACTTTCGCGCTTATTATGCCCAAAGAGGGACTGGTGCTGGTTGACGCTGGCAGCATCAAAAAGGCAGAGGAAATTCTTGGTCTGCTGCGTAAATCTATTGGTAGCTTACCGGTTGTGCCTGTTGAAACCCAAAAACCGGCCGAACTGGCAATGACTGAATGGGTTCGTTCGGGTCATGCACCAAAAGGCTTCACTATTGGTGAGGAAGCTGAACTGAAAGCGATCCTAGAGCAAGGTGGAGTGATCCGTTGTAAACAACAGGATCTGTCGAGTGATGAGATCATGGCACACATCGAGGCCGATAAACTGGTCACCAAGCTGTCGCTTAACTGGCAGGACAGACTTGAGTTTGTACTGGGCGATGATATGTCAGTCAAACGCGTGAAGTTCTCTGACGAACTGAGAGATCAGAACGAAGATATTGACCGTGAAGACATTGCACAGCGTCTTGATGCCGATCTTTCACTGATGTGCGGTGAGCTGGGTGCTTTCCTGCCTAACCTCTTTGAAGAGCTGGGCGGAGTAGATAAGGGCGAATAAGACCTTGTAATTGGTTTCTGACTAGAAACAAAAAAACACGGTTTATTTTCAAATTTAATCAATAAATTAACGCTCAAATCCCACCAAAAGAAAAGCACCTTATCGGTGCTTTTCTTTGTTTTTAGCCCGTAGGTTCGTCATGCAACATGGCATCAATCTGCTCAACAGTCGTCAGAAAGTTCTGCTGCTCAGACGGCTGCAGCCCTTTTATCAAAGGGACTTTCTTTGACAATGGATTCACAGGCCTACCCCATATATGAAATTCATAGTGAATGTGAGGCCCCGTGACCCGGCCACTCTGGCCAGACTTGGCAATTTCCTGCCCTCGGGATACCCACTGACCTTTTTTCACCAGAATTTTACTGTTGTGCAGATAGCGAGTCCGATACTTACGGCCATGCTGAATCACCACATATTTACCTGCATAGGGATGATTGGCGACCTGCACCACCACGCCATCCCCCGTTGCTAAAACGGGGGATCCCACTTCTACCGCAAAATCCGCCCCGTTATGTGGCTTTCTTCTGTGAGTAACCGGGTGAATTCTTCGCGGGTTAAAACGTGAACTTATCCAGTATTGAGCATTGGTCGGCACTGGCAAAAATCCACGCTGGAGACTTTCTCCATCGGCATCATAAAAGTTACCATCGTCATGCAGATACGCACTAATAATCGTCCCGTGACGATCAAACTTAACCGCACGGATCTCGCTCTGACCGCTGGCAATGTCATCAACAAACTGTGAAGCCCTGACTATCTCAAACCGATCTTCAGCATCCAGATCCTTGTCCAGATCTATCTTTTCACGGAGTAAGTTGGTGACAAAAGATACATCACTCTCTGTCAGTCCTGTCCCAATAGCGGACTGGCGGAAACTTTGACCAACCAATCCTTTAATCACTGACGAACGCCATTCACCTGGGATCTCGACTTCCTGAACATCGAAGCCGCCGTTTTCACCACGTTGATAAATGACCCTCTGAGCCACATTAAGCTCTAGTTCCAGTTTTTCGAGATAATTCGAGTCTTCCGTAAACCAGAATCTAAGCACACTACCCGGTGACATAACATCAAATCTCAGATGATTGAGGTCGCTTTCCAGAACCTGCTGCAAATCATCTTCTGCCAGCCCCATACGATGAAAAATGTCATCTATTTTATCGCCAGGGAATACCACATACTCGGCAGATGGCAAATCTGCTTCCGCGTTGTCTTGATCGGTTTTCGGAACAAAGGCAATGCTTTTTAAGCCTAAATCCAGCGTCTGTTGAATGGGTTGCCAGACAGGCTTTTCCCAGCGGGTACCAGCAGATACACAGACCAAGGTAAACAGGAGAAAAAGACAATAACGCCGCCAACGGCCCGATGTCAGTAAATTAACAGGTTGCATGACTACTCAGATCTCAACTTCTCAGATCTCAACACAGCCTGCCACACTAAGTCGCAGAGCTTTCAGATGAATATTAATGAACGGATAACCAACAAACCGGAATAAAAACCGTTCATTATCGTTGAAACAGACACTTTTCAGCATCAGTCAGAAAAAAGGGGGCTATTCTGGTCTATTCTGACCGAGAATGGAACTGGCTATGTTAACCAGATCACAGTAAAATCGCGCCATCACCATACCACAGCTCGGGTATGGGCTGACTTATACTCAGACAGAAGAATTTCAAAATATGTTTAAACCTGAACTACTATCACCCGCTGGCAGCCTAAAAAACATGCGTTATGCATTTGCATATGGTGCTGATGCCGTATACGCAGGCCAGCCTCGCTACAGTTTGCGAGTGCGGAACAACGAATTTAATCACGAGAACCTAAAGATAGGGATCGATGAGGCCCATGCACTGGGCAAGAAGTTCTATGTGGTTTGTAACATTCAGCCTCACAACTCTAAGTTGAAAACCTTCATCCGGGATCTCAAACCAATCGTTGAAATGGGTCCAGATGCACTGATCATGTCTGACCCAGGCCTCATTATGATGGTCCGTGAAGCGTTTCCAGATATGGCGATTCACCTCTCGGTCCAGGCAAATGCCGTAAACTGGGCGACGGTAAAATTCTGGTCTACTCAAGGTATTGAGCGCGTAATTTTGTCCCGTGAGCTGTCTCTGGAAGAAATTGAAGAGATTGGTAAGCAATGTCCGGAGATGGAGCTAGAGATCTTCGTTCATGGCGCACTTTGCATGGCATACTCTGGTCGATGCCTGCTGTCTGGCTACATCAACAAGCGTGACCCTAATCAGGGTACTTGCACCAATGCATGCCGCTGGGATTATAAAGTCCACGAAGCGAAAGAAGATGACGCCGGTCAGGTAGTGCAGGTTCAGGAAGTGCAACCGACCCTTGGCGAAGGCGAACCTACTGATGATGTTGTACTGCTTGAAGAAGGTCGTCGTCCCGGAGAGCTGATGGCAGCTTACGAAGACGAGCATGGTACTTATATCATGAACTCTAAAGACCTGCGTGCCATACAGCACGTTGAGCGCCTGACAAAAATGGGCGTGCACTCGCTGAAAATTGAAGGCCGCACCAAGTCTTTCTATTACTGCGCACGTACTGCTCAGGTTTACCGCAAAGCGATTGACGATGCTGTCGCGGGCCGTCCATTTGACGAGAGCCTGATGGGCACCTTGGAGAGTCTGGCACACCGTGGTTACACTGAGGGCTTCCTCCGCCGCCATACGCACAGCGAATATCAGAATTATGACTATGGTTATTCAGTGTCGGACAGCCAGCAGTTCGTCGGCGAATTCACAGGTAAACGCCGTGGTAACTTGGCTGAAGTCGAAGTGAAAAATAAGTTTGTTGTCGGTGACTCCATGGAATTGATGACACCGCAAGGCAATGTCACCTTCACTCTGGAGCAAATGGAAAACCGTAAGTCTCAGGTTATTGATGACGCGAAAGGCAATGGTCATTTCGTCTTCATTCCAATGCCGGAAGACATGGACTTAGAGTTTGGTCTGCTGATGCGAAACCTAAATCAGGGCCAGAATACTCGCAATCCGCATATTGCACAGACAGTGAGTGCCTGATCCTAGCGTTGTTGATCACCGAAAAGTGCATCAATGACGACAGGTGTGAGCACCCATAATTAACTAGATAAAATCAGTAGCATAAATAGACATATTGCGCTTTGTGTTACTGATTTCCACTCAAGGTTATCTCTTCCCTGACACCAGTGACGTAAACTCACCTTTTATCTTCTGCTTGACTTGTATCTTCTCCTTGCCTTTTCCCCTATACCTGACTTTTATCCCCTACTAGCTTGTCTGTGAGCCTATAACGAAGCGTATAAGGAGCCCCAAGTAATCATCCAAGCCCAAATTAATCATTAACAATAAAATTAAACCATTGTTATTAAACATTATTTTTATATCCCACTGACGATGGTGAATTGGGGTTAAAACCATTCATTATAAATAGTGGGACATTGCTTGGTTACAGCATGTTGTAGCATTAAAACATAATAAATTAGCAATCACTTTTGTTGAGATCTGGTTTCCTGCCAAGTCCATCAGCTCAAAAGGGACAACCCGCATCTTTCCCATCGTTCAGAGATTTTAGAGGTTCATTAGTTTATGGATTTAATTGCTCGATTGGTTGTTATTGTTAGCGTATTTTTTAGCACGCTGGTGCTGTTAATACTTTGGTATTTTGGTATCAATCCAGTTAGCCTCACTGCCAGTGCAGGTGTTGCATCGACAGGGGCATATTTGCTGTTGTTTGCCAACACGCCGCTTAGAGCGAACGCTTATCGATTATTAAAAACCCGCTGGTCGAATACACTTGACCATACCAATGTGCATAAGGAATACCCAAGACCGCAGCTAGAAAGAGAGCACTGGATAAATCTCAACGGTGAGTGGCATTACGAAGTAACATCATTGACCCAAAAGCCAGATAATTTTGCCAATAAAGTGCTGGTCCCTTTTCCCATAGAGTCCTTACTTTCCGGTGCAGGAAAGGGAGAAAAAGTGAGGATCAGCCCTAAACAAAAACTTTGGTACCGTCGTCGATTTAGATTAGAACAGCAAGATTTTGATACCTTATTACTGCATTTCGGGGGCGTCGATTGGGAAACTGAGGTCTGGGTAAATAGCCAGTATGTCGGCAAACATCAGGGTGGGCATGATGCCTTTTATTTTGATATTGCGCCTTTTCTTAACCCGACGAATGATTCTGGTAATAGTGAACAAGAGATTTTAATCAGCGTCTGGGACCCCTCTAATAAGGGCCCACAGCCGCGCGGCAAGCAAATCAATCGACCTGGCAATATCTACTACACGCCAGTAACGGGTATTTGGCAAACGGTTTGGTTAGAGCCCTTGTCATCAACTTATATAAAAAAGGTCAATATCGAGAGCGATATCGACGCAAAAACTGTCACTGTCAGTATCGACACAGAAAGCCCGCTCAGTGGTGATGAGATTGAAATAAAAGCGCTGAAGGACAATCTGGTTTTGGCTTCAGGCAAGACATCAGATGGCCTGATAAAACTCGCTCTGCCCCATGATGAGGTGACCTTGTGGTCACCAGACACCCCACAGCTTTATCAACTACATATTTCCATCAACAGAAATGATAAGAAAATTGATTCTGCCACCAGCTATTTTGCACTCAGACGCATAGAGAAGAAAAAAGACAGCAAGTGCATCAATCGTTTGTTTCTCAATGGTCAAGCCGTCTTTCAAATGGGCTTGCTTGATCAGGGATGGTGGCCAGATGGTCTGTATACTGCGCCAAGTGATGAGGCGCTCAAATACGATATCGAGATGACCAAAGCAATGGGTTTCAATATGATCCGCAAACACGTCAAAGTAGAACCGGCCAGATGGTATTTTCACTGCGATAAAATTGGCATCTTAGTTTGGCAAGATATGCCAACGGGCGATAGAAGTATCTTGCCCCGGCAAAAAGACATTAAACGCAGTGGGGAATCAGCGGCTATATTTCACCGCGAACTGGAGGCCATGATAGGGCAACTGGCTTTTTTCCAGTGTATTGTTTGTTGGGTGCCTTTTAATGAGGGGTGGGGCCAATTTAATACCAATGAGGTTTTGCAAAAAGTTAAAAAGCTTGACCCGTCGCGCCTAGTTGACGGTCCAAGTGGCTGGGTCGATAGAGGACAGGGTGATATGCATGATTACCATATCTATGGTCGCCGATTATTTGTTGGCGAGCGCGAGCAAAACCGGGCATTGGTTATCGGTGAGCTTGGTGGTTTTGGTTATCGTTTGAAAGAGCACATGGCCGTGACAAATTCCTGGTCCTACAACAACAGCAAGTCACCAGAACATTTATATCAACGCTACAGTGCACTCTTTGAAGATCAGCTCATACCATTGCTTAAAGAGGGTTTAGCCGCAGCTGTTTACACCCAGACAACCGATATTGAATCGGAAATTAATGGTCTACTCACCTATGATCGCGAGGTTTGTAAGGTACCGGTAGATAAGATTAATGCCGTACACCAGAAAGTTTACGCTGAATTCAATTTATGCACTTCGGGCCAAACAAACGGATAGACCTTATTCATATAAAAATGGATCTGCCGTAATGAAAGAGAATAACGGCAGATGTACCTCCTCGATATCATTGTCCTAAATTTCTCGAAGGCAGCGTGCTTGCTTTGGCTTCCATCAAAATCCACTCTATTAGATACAACAATTTGAGCGACTCTTAAATGCAGAAGAGTTTTTACAGCAGCCTCTTCGCGATTGTGACTGAATGTAGAAAGGGAAATATTCGTGGTGTCTTACCCTCACCAAAAAATTCACGACAGACTCCTATACAGGGATATTTTTTACTGCAGTCGCTCAGGGCGATATGGATGAGCTTATGTAAGTGGGTCTATAGGTTTACACCTCCCCCTCTAGTGATCTAGATCGCATATCCCTAGGTTTTGGGCTTTTTTGCCTGTTGTGTTACAGTGCGTGGAATTATCGACTCCCTTGGTTTTACTGGGCTGAGGCGCTCTAAAAAATAACCTCACACATAGGGCTTTTAGAGGGTCTAACATAGCGTTGTAATACTATTTTGTCTTGCCAAACTGGGGGGATTAAATCTCTATTAAGGGGATTTTTTCTGATTTTTGGTATTGAATTTCGAATAATTCAAATCAGAAGACCTTCATTTAACTAATTGAAACTAAATATTAAATAGGCTTATACAGAAACTATGGCGTTGTTAATCACCGAAAAATGCATCAATTGCGACATGTGTGATTTCAGATAATTAGTTAAATAAAATCAATAAGATAAGATCTTGTGTTATTTTTAGTGTTACTGATTTGTACCAAAAAAGATTTTCTTCCTGATAGTAGTGACACAAACTAAACCCTTCTATCGGAACTTTTTTCTCTCTTCATAAGTTAATAAAAGCAGCAATTAAAAATGATAGAAAATTAAATCATTGAAATATTCTTTAGCTTAGTCCTAAAAGCGATCAGTGAAGACCGATCGCAGATATGATAGATATAGACAAAAAATTATATTCCCTTAACAGCCTCGGAGCAGGAAATATACACAATAATATACTGAATCAATCTTATTTTATTCATCTTCTCTACTAGCTCATGATGTTCTGCGGTATTTCCAAACGTATTACCATGGGCAATATTATGACGATTATAATTTAAGTCATCTAAAAAAGTTTGCCAAATCGTTCTACCATTATATTTTTTTGATTCCAGCTTAAATTTTTTAAATTTCGATACTTTACAGTGATATGGAAAGTTATTTACCGACATAGATATAATTTTTTTTGTTCTTTTTAAAATTCTATCCAACCTTTTATTTGATGTGAATGCACTTTCAAAAATTGATTCATTAAGATTTTTGAATATGTCAGAAGCTCCAAATCTACCACAAATCTCCATTAAGATATCCGGTTTAGGATTTTTATTTTTCTCAAATAAAAATGCAGTATGACAGATATCAAACCCATCGAATTTAGATAAGTCCTCTATCATATCCTTAATTTTATTATCGTAGTCTGGAATAGCGGACTTATCAAAACCAAGATACTTTTTACATGCCGTTCTTTTAATTGACATAGGGAGCTGATAAAAATTACAGTTCGAATTTAGATCATAAATAATATTTTTACTAAGATCTTTAGTAAAACCTTCTAAATGAGCAACCATCAAAATCGATGCTGATCTACACAATGCATGATAAAGAGAATCATTATTTTCTTTAACCAATTTAGCTTGATCAAGCAATATTTCCACTTCTGACCATTGAGAGTCTAAAGCGCTAACATATTCAAAAACAAATGTAGACACTTACAATTCCAACACTTTATTTATGCGTATATTTACTTTTTTAACATGACTAGTACTTACATCACATGCATCATAAAAAGAAGTATCAGAAAAGAGACTTTCAATGGTATTAATATCAATTTTTCTTCCCGATTCCATAAAGTTAATAGCTAGGAAACAAATCGCATCGAAAACAGCTGCGTTAAATTTTGAAATACGGGTGAAACTCCCTTTATCATTTTCATGTTTATATTTAGAAAAAGGATATTCAACACCAGATTCAATTAAGAACTTCATAGTATCTAAAAAGTTTTTTTCCATATTTGAAAAGTCAACAGTACTTAGTTCATTGAGACTGATCATTCTCTGGGTTAAGAATTTTTTAAAGTCACCTTTATAATTTTTATATCCATCATTATATGTTAATGCAAAGTACCTTAAAACTAACTCTTGGTCTTCCATTTTTACTGACCGAGCACTATCTTCCTTAAAATTAATAAGGTTAATAAAGTTTTTATTTTTAGAAAGCTTTTTAATTAGATCTCTGAATGGCCCACGGCATGTTGCATTTCTTAACTCTTGTGGCTCCAGCTTAACTGATCCTGAGTTTAGCCTTTCAAAAATATCATATTTAACTTGATTATCTGCTGTCGAATCAATTCGTAAACATCGAATACTTCTCTCTTCTAAACGGCGAATGAGAAACGGGGGTAAATCCTTATAGAAACATCCATTAAGTTGAGATAGAACATCTAACTTTTCTAAAGGATAGCTATTATTAAAGAAACTATATATAGCAGTAAGTCGCTGTTGGCCGTCGATAACAGAGTAACGTGAAATATCATCTTCTGTATCGTCATCTACATCTATATCTTGAGATATATATATAAAAGGTATTGGGATATTTAAAATTAAACTTTCAATTAAACGGGAAGAAAATTCATTGCTCCACCTGTAATTTCTTTGATAATCTGGATTTAGCTTAATCACATCCCTTTTTATTTTCTTTACTATTGTTTCTAAATCATATTCTATCGTCTGAGTCTTAACTGTTCTCTCTTTAGCTTTTTTCTGAAGTTCTTCCAAGTTATCTTTAAGCATTTTTTCACCCACAAATATTAGGACTATCAATCTGAAATAAGGCTAGTTATCAACGTAGCTGGAACATTTGCCAACTCTTTAGGCTCTAATTTGTGCATTCCTCCACCATAAACACGGCCTTCATCAAGCATAGCCTTTCCTGTTATTTGATTGAGCGCTTTAAGCAGCAACTCTTTAAGCTGAGGTTTTTTATTCATCTCTTTTTCTAGCTTTGAGTTGGGGTAAAGTATCAAGTACGAGTTACTAACGATCGCCTTTGAATTATTTAGTATGAAACGGAATGGTTTTTTTCCTTCTTGATCTGAACGTCCTATGTACGTGCAATAAAAAAGGCTTTCAGACCTATTTTCCTGTGCGTACCAAATTTTCCTATTTTTGCACAGATATCTATCAGAAACACCAGAACGAATACCTTCCTCGAGGTAGTTATATAAATTTGGGTAAATACGCTTAACTTCGTCAAGTGGTAGTTTACAATCCAGAACAAATAACTGTTGTTCCATGACAGGATAGCCATTATCGTCTGACTTTAACTCAGTAGTATCAAGATACCTTGGGCTTGGTAATATGGGCCGAAATTGTTCTAATGGTAGAGCTCGTTCTTCTATCTGATTCCTTGTTAAAATAAAAAATTTATTATCACCTGTCGCAATCCCACGTTTAATTGTAAAATAATCACTTAATTTTGGTTCATTACTTTCTTCTCGTTCTTCAGATAGTGGAAAACGTGACCATTTCTTCTCTTTTTTTAGTATAGAAACGCTGACATTTTTTTCATTTTCTGGATTATCTATAGTTCCACCATAGGTAAATTTAACCGTTGAATTATCTTCTGGTTCTTTGTTTTTAAACCATACTACTGCCGAAGAAACTAGCGCATCATCAAACTGCACATCGCTGGGATCAAAGCGATGAATTTGAAGAAGGGTCACCTCATTCAATAAGTATTCTTTAACAGCCTTGCCGTAGTTTACATCCATAAATTCACTTGGAATTAACCAACCAGCAATACCATCTTTTTTCATCCATGGATGTGTAATAGCCATAAAATAGCAATATAGCCCAGCTAATCCAGAAACTTTCATATTTGCAGCTTCGAGTGCTTTTTCTTTGAGCTGCTCCTTTAGTTCTTTTATATGATGATGACGAACATATGGCGGATTACAGATCACTAAATTATATTTATTCTCTTCAGTTGGCGGAATTTGATTTGTAAAATCTGCAATATGATAGTTTAGATCAGTTCTTGTCCACAGCTTTTTAGCAGGCTTTCCGTAGTGTTCGTCAATTTCAAAACCTGTTGCGATTTCGATACTTTCATGGGGGAAAACGGAGTTTAATGCACTGTAGAAAGACCCGGTACCAAATGCAGGATCAAGAAACAAAACTTTGTTGTCTTTAGGAAAGATATTCTTTGCATGTGTTAAGACATCTCTAGCGAGAGTATCAGGCGTTGAAAACTGCCCCATGATATTACGTTCTTCTTGTGTCTTTTTACTATCAAGCTCAGCTTGAAGAAGCTTACGCTCACACTCAAGTTCATCAAAGTTCATTATCAGAATCCAAATTGCTCTAAGTCATCAATACGATGTTCCCAAACCCAATCGATACCTTCTGCCGCTTCATAGCCAAGATACCCCGAGTCAAAATAACCGCATAAAAATAGGTCAAAACTAATTCCCTCTCCGTAGGTTCTCCTAAGTTGCTGCATTTTAACAGCTTCTTCCTTTCTCCTTTTATTTGTATTAGTAAAATCACCAGCTGATTTAGCTTCAAATAATGCTGGAAAATCCCCCTCTTTAGCATTTTTTCGCATTATCACAGCGTCAACAGGAATGTTAATTTTTTTACTATTTTCTAATTGAACAGGCACGTTGAAACGAAACGAAAATGTACCATTAGGCATAGAGAGCCAGTCATCGACCTCACCTGCCTCTAGTTCTCGGTATCCTCGCGCTTCGAGCCATTCTTTCATTGCATCGAGTTGGCGTTTTTCCTGAGCGTTTCGGATTATGGGATCAGCTACTGAACCGCAAAGGCGATCAGCTACAATTATTGAAGCACGATGAACCTCATCTTTGGTTCCACAATCCCCACGATTCTTCCAAACGAAAATATCTGGGTCAGCCATTTCTTCAATGATGCTGCCAATCATACCCAATTGTTCGATAAGCTCAGCATGTTTCATCTTAGGTGGGACACGCCCCTGCTTTTCCATGTTTAATACTATGTTCGATGACACACCTGCTAGACCAATTAGACGATCACGGGCAATTGGCGGGCATGTAGTCATACGTAACATAGGAAGCACGGAAGGGTAGAGCTCAAGATTTTCTGCGCTAATATTTGTCAGATTGTTCGTTCGTTTAAGTGCTTGTTCCACTTCTTTGGTTGTTTTAATTCGCGTATCTCTGAATGCCTTTGGTGCAAAAGACATGAACCAATCATTGTAGTAGTCAACTGACTTTGCTACATCAGTTTTCCAGATATCAACTTTGTCTCTATTTACCGACACACATTAGCCTTACTTTAATTTTTATGATTGGTTGAATTATCTCATTTTTTCTCGTGTATACACACTCTATTTTGAACTAAAAAATTCCATCAAAAAGCCGGTGAGCACAGAGTCTAAGGAAATCAAAGTAGTTCAGAGAGCGCAGTATGAGTAACCACCGACTTTATACATACACTTGAGTTAGACATGCATGACAAATAGAGAAGTATCGGTAGCTTTCCACTCTTTGTTGATTTCTTTAGTGTCAGAATTTGTTAAGTGCGTGGAAAATAGTAACAAAGGTAATTTTTAGAGAAAAATAATTAAAGCTGTTGATTTTTAATTTAAAATATCAAATTAAAAAAGTAATTTTAATGTCATCATAAGGTAATCCAATCACCCTTTTGATAGTTACATTTAATTGTTTTTTAAGTGTTTAAAGTCAATAAATTACAAAAAATCACCTTTCATATCACCTCCGATCACTTTCCAAAAGTAATTTTAAAGTTAAATAAAAACAATAAGTTAAATCTTATTTCGAAATGCAATTACTTAAATTACCTCTTTCCGATAAGCCATCGGATTTACTGCGTTTCCAGCATCGTTTTTCTAACCCTCAGCCAGATGGATCGCGCGCTCTGATCCATGAAATTTGCAAAGAAATGCTTATGGAACAACTCATCGGTAACGCCAGTCATACCGCCATATTCAACCTCTCTGCAGTGATAAAAATTTCGGCCTATTTAGACCGCAGGCGTGGCGGGGGATAACCGCGCAGCGCGAGTTAAGCAGCAGGTGGAATGGGTGGCCGCCTGCTGAGTTGTTTAGAATATTTGTGTTTACTTGGAAGTGAAGATCAGTTCGTCGCGCTTGGCTGCGTTGTGACAACCACCGACAGTGTAGGTAATAGCAACCTTGTGACAGGTTAAGCCCTCGAACACTTCTCTTATCTCATGGTGGTCGTTGATGGAAATAACAAACTTCCCTTTGCTGGTCTTAGCCAACTCTGCCATACGAACATAATTATCAAAGCTAAATGCTTCCCCATAGCCAGTCGTCCCCCAGTATGGCGGGTCGAGGTAAAACACAGTCTCCGGGCTGTCGTATCTGGCGATGCAATCTTGCCATGGCAAGTGTTCAATGGTTGTCCGGGCAAGGCGGAGGTGGGCCTGACTAAGGTCCTCCTCAATTCGCAGCAGGTTTAAACGCAGCGGCGTGGTCTTCGATGTCCCAAAGGTCTGCCCGACCGCCTTACCTCCAAACGCTAATTTCTGCAGGTAATAAAACCTCGCAGCCCGTTGAACATCAGTCAGTGTTTTTGGGTTGATATCCCTTGCAATCAAGAACTCTTCCCGGCTAACTAATGCCCAGCGGAAATGACGGACAAACTCGTCCAAGTGGTATTTGACGATACGGTACAAGTTCACCAGCTCGCCATTGAGGTCGTTGATCACCTCGACTGACGAAGGTTCTTTCATAAAGAATATTGCCGCACCTCCGGCGAATGGTTCGACGTAGGTACGCTGGCCATTGACGTATGGCAAAATGTGTTTGGCAAGTCTGCGCTTGCCTCCCATCCAAGGGATGATAGGTCTGGACACGGTAGCAGCCTCTTTTTGTTGATTATGCTAAGCTCCTCCGTGCTGTGTGCACACGGCGGGGAGCCTCGGCTGGCCACGGTGGTACTGTCACCGCGTCCGGTGATGATTGGGGTGTTGCTGCACCCTGATCATCGCTCCTCTTTCGTTGAATCTATTTCTTCAATGTCGACCAGATAAGGAGTGAAGTTGATCACCTCCTCTCCTATCCAGTCATTAAGTTCTCTGAATCTCTCCTGCAACGGCATCAGCTCATTGCGGGCAAAGACTTTGGTCGCCGCCTCTGCCGAGCCAAAACCGCCAGTATTCTGAGGGATGATCCCCATGATCTGCGGTGGCACTCGATGAGCCGCTAGCACGTCATCTCGGGTGACATTTTTGATGTTGTAAAACTCATCTTTGGCTGAGACGTCAGCGATAGGGATGACCTGCAACCCGTCTTTTTTTCCGTCCGGCGCATACATGAATAGATTGCGGAAGTTACCCGGCCCTTTTGACTCTTTCAGGGCCTTTCGCAGGTTGTTGATGTCCTGCTCTTCGTGAACGGTATCAGTGATATAGAGAATAAATCCGGCATGGCTGCCATTAAGGTAATACTTGCGCCTAAACAAGGTGGCAGACTCATTGAGCCATGCACTGTTGAGGGCCGCGAGGTATTCAGGCACACCATAGATTTCCTGATTGATATCAGGCTCCAGCAGGTGAAAAATGGTGCCGTGTTTGAAGTAATGTTTGTGTCCCTTGTCCGTTAAAAAAAGGTAATCGTCTTCAGGCATCCGACGGGTATATTTCGCAGGGCTGGGTTTGAGTTTTATTGTCTTTCCCAATCGAGTAATAACCCGTTCAAAATAGGCATTGCCAAACACCAGATAATCGAGTGCTACTCTGCTGAAATCTTGTTTCGATAACAGGGGATGAGTGTGATAGCTGGAGACCAAAATATTACGTTTAACGGAGAGTGCAGAATGATGATGAACACTGGCGTTGAGTGACTTAGCTAACCCCTGCAGGCTGACCGGAGGCTCGTAGTAATCGCCATGTAGCCAGCATTCTCGGTATTCGGTGATTTCCCGCCCTTCAAGTACAGGGACTGGATCGCCAAATGAAAATACCTCGATATTTTTGCTCATCAGAAAATCTCCATCACAGTCCGCGAGCCGCCGCCAGACTCATCAATACTCATTAGCGGTTCACGGTCGAGGGCATGCATGAGCGCCCACGCTAAATCGGCGTGTCCGGTTTCATTGGTTCGGCTTGCTTGATAGGTCACCTGCTTACCCGAGGTGGTCGATGTTTTGTGGATAGTGAGAAAGGCCAATGCCATATCATTCCAACCAGAATCGAACTCCAGACGGCGATGGCTAATCAGCTGTTTAGCCTTGAGTACCAGTCGGTTTTTCACCTCAACGGAATAGGTGATTTTGGTAGTGGCCGGGAAGAATTTACGCACCAGCTCGTATACGCCATAACCAATCCCACTGGTATCGATAGCAATGTGCTGGACGTTATATTGTCTTGTCAGGCTTTTTATCCGGTTGGCCTGACTGTCAAAGTCGAGGTTATTCCAGCTATGTTTCTCCAACACCCTAAATTTACCGCCTGAGACCATAGGTGGAGAGACCACCACACAACTTGCATCATCACGGGTTCGTGATGGGTCGTAGCCAATCCAAACAGGACGGTTACTGAGTGGTTTACTGGTTAGTGGATAGAAGTCATCCCACACCGTCCAGCTATCGACCATGCAGGCCTGCAGCTCTGAAAGAGTGAAGATACTGGCTGCATCATCGACAAACTGGCACATCAGCAGGTTGTTGTATTCCTGCTCGTTGTATTCGAGCTTTAGCTGCTCAAGGTCGAATAGATCACAGCCTGCAGCGACGGCATCCTCAACCGTAACAATTTGACGCCACTGACCGTCATCGCAGGTTTGCCCTGCCGCTAGGGCTTGGTGACTAATATCTATTTCAACCTTTTGGGCTTTCTTCCTACCACGGTTAAAAAGTTGTCCGTCCCAGAATGGATAAGCGTCATGGTTTAAAGTTGAGGGTGTAGAGAAATAGGTCTGCTTCCACTGCTTGTGCATCGCCATCCCGGATGCCACTTTGCGCAGCTCCTGAAAACGATAAATCCAGAAATACTCATCAATGTATAAATTGCCATGGTAGCTCTGGGCAGTGCGGGAGTTGGTACCGAGAAAATACAGATTGGCGCCATTCCAAAGTGTTATCGGGTCGCCTCTCAGTTCGATTCCGGTAACATCTTTAACGAATTGCAAAATGTACTGACGGAAGACATGTGCCTGCGCTTTCGATGCAGAGAGGAAAATTTGATTCGTACCGTTGGCAATGGCATCCATCACTGCCTCACGGGCAAAGTACCACGTAGCGCCAATTTGTCTGCTCTTGAGGATGTTACGGATCCGGTTGTTATCTCTGGCTTTAAGCCATACTCGCTGATACGGAAATAATGAAGATTTAAACGCTTTTTTCAGCTCTTTGACGGCCTGTTCTGGTAGGAAATTTTTACCTGTCTTTTGCTGTTTCCTCTGGTTTCGTTTTTTGATCTTGGGGTTTAAATCAGCTTCAGTTCCGCCTGCTTCATAACGTCGTATCCTTGCTGTCCGCTCAAGCGATTTAGTCAGCAATTCAATCTCATTGAAATCCCTTTCAGTCTTCTCAGTTTTGTTGATTAGCTGGCACAGCCTTATATCAATCGCGCTCTCGACCTTCAATGCGACCGGAGCATCGTCCCACTTCTCCCGTCGTTTCCACGAGTCGATGGTCGCGTACGGTACCTCTAGCTGCCTGCTAATCTCAGCGACAGGATAGCCCTGCCAATACTTCTGACGGGCCTGATTGCGGATGTTGAAATCAACGGTCTTCGTGCTCATGCGCTAAGACTAACGGGCTATGAACATCGACAGCAGGACTTGTTAGTTGATATCAGTGGTATCAACCGTCAGCAGGTTGTTATCAGTAAAAACTTAGCCAACTATGCCTTTAAACACAGTGACTGACGAACCAGAAGACATGAGCAAACTGATATCTAAATTTGTCCGGGTCTGCCGGGAGGGAGCCACGACAGACGGCCGAAAAATTACGCGGCAACAAATTGATGAAATGGCGTCCAACTACAACCCGGACATCTACGGCGCGAGAATTTGGCTGGAACACTTCCGCAGCCTTTTGCCTGATGGCGTGTTTCCAGCATTTGGTGATGTCACAGCCCTAAAGGCAGACGATGACCAGGAAGGTAAACGAATTCTATTAGCCAAGCTCTCTCCCACGTCTGAGTTGCTGGAACTTAACAAACGCAAGCAAAAGGTCTTCACCTCCATTGAAATGGATCCCAGCTTTAGCGATACCAAACAAGCTTATATGGTCGGCCTTGCTGTCACTGACAGTCCCGCAAGTTTGGGTACAGAAATGTTGCAGTTTAGCCAGAAGAATCGCGATCAGTTTTCACAAGGCACAGATATTCCCAATACGGTTTTTTCTGAATCTGTCGAGGTCGATGAACTCGAATTTGACGAAGACAGCGAAGAGGACGACAAACCTTCCCTCCTCTCTCGTATCCGCGAATTGTTAAGCGGGCAGCAACGCAACCAAGATCAGCAATTGGAAGACATTGAATCAAGCCTGCTGGCTTTGGCTGAAACTCAGCAGAAAATTCAAGGTGATCTAAAAGAACAATCGTCAAACCACACGAAATTCGATGACCTTGAAAACAAACTTTCCGAATTATCCACCCGACTCGATTCGCTCACCAACCAGCTCAGCAAGGACGCTGACACCCACCATTCTGCCAGACCTTCAGCGACAGGCACCGAAGCTGCGCTGACTGACTGTTGAGGAGCACATAACTTATGCGCAACGAAACACGACAACACTACAACGCTTATGTGCGCCGACAAGCCGAACTGAACGGTATAGAAGATGGTACACAGCAGTTCAGTGTCGAACCCACCGTCGAGCAATCATTGGAAGAGCGCATCCGCGAATCATCCGGTTTTCTGCAACGCATCAACATTCATGGTGTCAGAGAGCAGGAAGGCGAAAAACTTGGTCTGGATGTTGGCTCAACAATCGCCAGCACTACAGATACAGACCTGAAAGAACGCGAAACCGCCGACCCAACTTCGCTCGATAAAGACCGCTATCGCTGTCAACAAACCAACTTCGATACCCATGTGAAATACGCAAAGCTCGATGCGTGGGCGAAGTTTCCAGGTTTTCAAACCCGCCTTCGTAACGTCGTGACTCAACAGATTGCCAGAGACCGATTAATGATTGGCTTCAACGGTCTAAGTCGTTCAGCAACCTCTGATCGTGCCGCCAACCCGCTGTTGCAAGACGTCAATGTCGGCTGGCTGGAGCACCTGAGACAAAACAGCCAAGAGAGTGTGATTTCAGATATCAAAGTCGGCAACGGCGGAGACTACCAGAATATTGATGCCGCCGTTTACGATGCCACCAATGAGTTGATAGCCGAGTGGTACCGCGATGATCCAGAACTCGTGGTGATCATGGGTCGTGAATTATTGGCAGATAAATACCTCGCATTGATCAATGAACATGACGCACCGACCGAGCGTAACGCGCTTGATATTATTATCAGTAACAAACAAATCGGTGGACTTAAAACAGTCCGAGTGCCCTATTTCCCCTCACGTTCATTTGCCATTACTCGCCTGAATAATCTCAGTATTTACTATCAGGAAGGCAGTCGTCGCCGACACATCATGGATAACCCAAGACGTGACAGGATAGAAGACTATCAATCAGTCAATGAGGCCTATGTGGTTGAGGACTACAACCTCGTCTGTCTGGTTGAAAACATTCTGGTTCCTGATGGTTCAGGGGGCTGGGCCTAATGAGTATCGCCAGACATCATAGACAAAAAACACTGGCGGAAAAGGAGTCACAAAGCCGTTCTGAGCAAGGCCTTCAGATGAACGCTAGCCAGTATGAATTGATGCTGGCTCAATTAAAAACGCACCAAAGGCAACTCTCTAAAATTCAAAGCTTATCTCGGAGAGCGACGGTTAAGTCAGAGATCCTCTCAGACTATGACGCCTATGTAGAGGGTGTTCTTTCGGCTGGTGCAGGCCATCAAGATGATGTGTTAATGACCGTCATGGTCTGGCGAATTGACGCAGGAGATTTAGAGGGAGCGATGGCAATTGCAGAGTATGCCATTCAGTTCAATCTGGCGATGCCTGAGAGGTTTAAGCGAGACACTGCAACCTTAATTGCTGAAGAGATAGCCGATGCATTTCTTAATCACAACATCGATGCCAAAGTCCCTCTAGCTCAAACTGTCGAGCTAACCAAAGACCATGATATGCCTGATGAGGTTCGCTCCCGGCTTCACAAAGCGTTGGGGCTAGCTCTCTCCGAGGACGACAAAGCGAACGCTATTGTTCACTTAAAACAATCACTGGCACTTAACCCTAGAGCCGGTGTGAAGAAAACCATGGAGAAACTCCAACGGGAGATTAGCTCCGAGAGTTAATAACCGGGTCCCCCCACCCGCAGCGGCTCAGTGTATTTTCGTCCTCGTGACAGATAATCATACTGGTGCCCGCTGCCTCCTCAG
Organism: Veronia pacifica; assembly: GCF_001707825.1. GTDB lineage: Bacteria > Pseudomonadota > Gammaproteobacteria > Enterobacterales > Vibrionaceae > Veronia > Veronia pacifica. The sequence continues at coordinate 25,019 of NZ_LYBM01000034.1, forward strand.
TCCTAACTGTGCGGGAGGTGCATGATGAGCGGATTTATCGCGACCAACAATCCCAACGAAGTCTCGGATAACGTCAAAAATAATGGCTTTTTTCCTGATGTCGATATCAGTGATTTCAGAGCAACAATGCGGGTCGATCAAACTATCCACACTGCCAACCTCAAACATAATCTGACCCTTGCTATGACTGCTGTGAACCAGGAACTGGCGGACTGGCAACACAGTCAACAAAAGAACACGCTCGCTGAGGTGATATCTGAATCTTATGGCACTCACTCTCGTGTCGAATTTCTTTATCGCGCAGCCCTTTTTAACAAAACGAAAAGTGCTCTTTTAGAGAATTACCGGGACTTTGACAGCACCAAATCAGGCCATGAAAAAGCTGACGAGATGAAAGCCAGAATCGACGACCACCTTCGTCTATCCCGCGAAGCCATCCGCCTGCTACTTGGTATATCGAAAGTCACTGTGGAGTTAATCTGATGAAAGTACTCACCCAACAGGGCGACACCCTCGACCTAGTTTGCTGGCGGTATTTCAACACAACAGCTGGGATCACTGAAGAAGTGCTTAGCCTTAACCCACATATCGATCAAAACACCCCTTTTATCCCACATGGAACGGCAGTAGAACTCCCTCAATACCATGCACCTATTAAACCCACTATTCATCTTTGGGACTAGCCATGAGCCAATTCACTCTCAGTCATCGTTCGTACCAAAAAATGGAAGGCATTCACCTTGATTTACGCCGGATAGTTGAACGGGCCATCGATATCACTTGCACCGACTTTACCGTATTGGAAGGCGTGAGAACGATTGAGCGCCAGAAAAAGCTGGTCGCCAGCGGTGCATCAAGCACCCTGAGAAGTCGCCACCTTACAGGTCATGCGGTTGACCTTGGAGCCTATGTTGATGGCTGCGTTGATTGGAGCTGGCCGCTTTATCACAAAATCGCAGCGGCCATGAAGCAGGCAGCGAATGAACTCGGTATCGATATTGTCTGGGGCGGCGACTGGACCACCTTTCCTGATGGCCCTCACTTTCAGCTCAGTTGGCAGGCATACCCATTATGAACGGCTCAGATCAATGGTATATCCGAAGAAGGATCGTCATTTTTACACTGCTACTTTGTGGTGTTGTCATCGTTTATTTGATGCTCAAAGGCGAAAGTAACCCTCTTAATCAATCATTGGTGAATGGCGCCTATTTGCTAGCGGGTTCGGTGATTGGCACCTATGTATTCGGTGCAACATGGGATGACAGTTTCAGAAGCAGGAGCAAATAGTATGACGATTTTGAGTTTTACTTCTCTTCTTCGTTTCTGGCCTGCCGCAGCACTGCCGTTGGCTTTAGCCCTTGGGTATGGAAAAGGCTGGTTGGACGGCAATCTTAATGCGGGTGAAAACTGCTTGGCGGAGAAGGAACTGGCTGTCACTCGTACTCTTGAACAGGAAAGAAATACAGCCGATGAGCGCAACGTTATAGCCGACGTATTCCATGCTAAACAAGAACAGGCAAAACAACAGGTTCAGGAAATTGAAAAAGAGGTCGTAAGCTATGCAAATCAATACATTGATGATGACTGTAGCCTTGATGACGATGGCCTGCAGCTCATCAACAAACTTATCGATGCAGCCAACGGCGACCTCGCTCAGCATTGACCGCTCTCTGCTCCGACCTTGCGCAAAGCTCCCTCTGCTCGGCAATGGTGGCATGGTCACGCGACTACATTTTTCGAAGTTAGTGATCACCATGTATGGCGATTGTCGTCGAAAGCATCAGGCACTTATCGACTCAGTCAACACGATGAACAGACGAGGTAAGAAAAATGAAGCCAGATAACGAACGTAGCCAGTGGCACCTCGATAAAACCATAAGTATCGGCCATATCCTAAGTACCATCATCATAGGCTTCTCATTACTCTCATGGGCACTTGCCGTTGATAAACGCGTCGAGCAAAACGCTCAGCATATTCAGTTTCTGTATGACAACGAAAAACGCATAGAAGAAAGGGTCGAAGCCACAAGGGATGAGATACGTCAGGACCTCCGAAATATAGGTGGCAAGCTCGACCGCTTAATCGAGCGTCAGCTCAGGGACAAACAGAACTAGGAGGCTCCATGAAAAAGCTTGAGTCGCTCCGGGAGTATTTATTGTCATCGCCTCTTAGTATCGAACCGGATGATTTACTGACGTTCGCAGAGCAAGGTCAGGTAATCAGTTACCGAGGAGAGCAAAACAACCATTTTGAGTTGAGCTACCTTGCCAACATCATCATCACTGACTTTGCTGGCCGGGCTGAAGAAGTTGCTTATCTGACCCTCGAATGGATGAAGCTCAATCAACCCACTTACGATCAGGAAGCACTCGAATTTGAGGTGGATATTCTCAGCCAATCAGCCGTCGACTTATCTCTAAGGCTAAAGCTCTCAGAAGTTGTCAAAGTGGATATCAAAGCAGATGGTATTCACCTTAAATCCTGTGTTGGCCCAGATCTCACTGAAATCCTAATTCCAAACCAGGAACAAGCCGCGAATGAATAACTTCAATGATATTGAGCCTTGGGCCGAATCCATCTTGCGCTCGATAGCGCCGAAGCAACGCAAAAAACTGTTCCGTGAAATGGCACTGGAGATTAGAAGAAACCAACAAGAACGGATGAAGGCTCAAGAAGACCCTGACGGGAAAAAGTGGGCGCCCAGAAAAGAACGACGAGATAGACATGGTCGCGTTCAGCGTAAAAAGAAAATGATGATGGGCCTACGCAAGGCGAAACGATTGAAGGCCCAGTCGACACCAGATGGCTTAGCTGTTGGCTATGAAGGGCGCGATGCAAGGATTGCAAAGGTACATCACTTTGGTTTAAGGGATAAGGCACCGAGGCTTCATTCAATCAAATACCAAACTAGACGGATTATTGACAATAATAATGATTATATCATTTTATTCCTGAAATTATTAAAAACAGACAAATAGCAACATATTAAAGATGAAAACATGTAATTAACAAAAAAAACATTGTGAGAATACACACAATTAAAAACATCATTTAGCACTTCAATCAACCATCATAAATTTGTTATTGAAAAGGTTTTAAAAAAATAAAATCATATCTCTTAGAATACTCTTTCTGTCAATAAATCAAATTCATTAATGATATAGAGATAATAATGAGATGAAAAAACTACTCTTAATATTAGTACTTTCAATTTCTGTTATAGGCTGCCAATCGACTTCTGAAGAACCTGAAGTTGTTGGGCCTATTATTGATATTCTCGACTATGAGTTAAAACCTACCAGCCTCACACTTAGTCAAAAAAACTTATTCTTTGAAACGATATTATATCAGGCGCATGAAAGATATCGTTTTGAGTTTGCAACAACAAGCTATGAGAGAGGTGATAGGACATCGATGTCAGTCTGGACCGAAGGTGGAATAATGTATAGTGGAGGCAGAAACCGGAAGTACCACTACACATCAATGGATTATTATTATATTTTCAAAATAAATAAAGATAACAATATTACAAAAGAAACACTGAATCAGGCATGGCATGGAAAGCCTGCTCTCCGAAGAGATTGCTCTTTATGCTCTGATCATGGGTTTAATAAATATATAGATGAATTAGTCAATTTCTCTGTTAGAGAGTACAACAATAATATCGACGCATATACTACATTGATTAATCATGTACAGAATAAAACGATTGATATTAAGGTTAGTTCAAAAGATAAAATATCTGCCGATCTTGAATCACACATAAAAAGAGACACTAGATTTGAAGTCGTACCAAGAAAATATAATATGGAAACAAATATATGGGGAAAACCTTATATTAAGGTAATAAAACCATTAAATTATTCAGGTAGAATAAAAGGTATTAAATATAGCTTATCAAAAACATCCATTCAACATGATGAGTCACCATCGTTAGATATATCGGTTAGTTCTGCTTACTATGATATGAAGCCGAAATTTTATTCCACAAGTGACAATAGTATTAATGCATCTTGGAGTAACGGCAAATTAAAAATAGTCAACTTAACAAATAATTATATAGAAATTGATTCATTTAGTATGTATTGGGGTAAAAATGTATCAACCTTAGACAACTTAAATATGTCTGTTCCGCCACAATCGGAAAAAACAAAGTATGTTAGTAGTGCATATACCAGCGATGGATGGTCACGATATGAAAACAACCCTCGATTTGTAAAGTATGAAAACAAGAATAAGAAATTTCCATTTGGCATTGCAATCTCATACTTTAATGTAGACACAAATAAAAGAAATACCCTTTTCAAAAAAACAGACTATTCAAGAGCTAATTTGGACTAAAACTTTTATAGAAATCAAATCCCGTGTAGGAAGCAGTTATCCTACACGGGATAATGCTTCCAAAATATCTTATTATGAATGCCAAAAAATAGCCTCATCCAAGCTTGTAACTTTTTAAAACAAGTCGGTTGGCTCTCTCAACATCCTCAACAGAACGAACAATCACCTCGACATCGCCTGTTCCCCAATGCCCTTTATCACGTACATCAGAAACTACATCATCGATTAACTCAATATCATCTGGGTTTAGATTGAGGTAAAGACGAAGAGAAGGGTTACGTTGAGTTGCCCAAACTTGAACGCAAAAAAAGTTTTTGATTCGTTTAAACGCGGTATAGAACTTCAGCTCTTTACGTTGAACATCGTCACCTAGAGAATTGGCGAAGTCACAAATAGATTCATACATCGCCAATAATTCTTCACTCGCCTGCTCTTTTCTAGCTGAGTGAGTATCTTTACGCTCCTCACTCTCTTTTATTTCTACCTTAAATATTTGAGACGGGGTAGCTACTGCTGATTCTTTTTCGACGAGTCGTTTTGGTGATTGATGCTGAGTCTGTTGCGCTTCGACCAACTCAAGCAGGAACAAATCATCACCAAAATACTTATATCGCATCAGTTCGATATTACGGTCGATCAGGGCAATAGCGTGCTCATCATAGCGGGTGAAGTCAGTCGCTATGCAAATCAAACGAGCACCGGACCATTCGATGTTCTCTACTTCGTCACGACCCAATTTGTCTTCAACGAGAAAATGAAAGTCCGCTTTATGGTCCAGTAACCAGTTGAGATAGAAAAGTCCTTGATTAATGACGTTCTCATTGGCGTGGCGCTTATATTCAATGATCACCGGGCAACCATTCTCATCAAGACCAAGCGAATCAATCCGTCCGCGATGGCTGGTGACAAATTCAGTAGCCAAAAACCTAATACCCAATAATGTTTCAAGGTTTAGCTCGCAAAGCGTCTGCAGCTCTTTTTCCTTTGCTGCTGAACGACTGGTTAACTCAGATACATCTCCATTAACTGAGTTGATTTTGAATAGCTTGATATCAGGCATAGTGATCGGATAGTGCTAGAAAAGTGACTGAGAAGTGTATCAGTCCCACAGGACACATGACCAACACAACTTCTTATAATCTCGACGTATACACGACGACTCAAAGTCCGTGCTGAAGCCCTTGAGTTACTTGAATTATGGCCTAGTTGATACAGCTAAGATCAACCAACCAACACTCGACTCCATCCAAACGCTCAATCAACATGCTCTCATGAGCCTAAATACTTCCGAACTCTTCCGCCGATTTGAGAATCTGGTTCGTATCGGAACCATCGCGGCTGTTGAGCATAAGACAAAGCAACTTCGCATTCAAAGCGGTGAACTGCTCACTGACTGGTTAGATTGGCCAGCAGAAATGGGCCGTAATTACATTCGTTGGCGTCCGCTTCGTTTGGGTACTCAGGTTGTGTTTGTCTGCCCTTCAGGTGACCCTGCTCAGGCTTTGATTGTCTCTATCCTTTACTCAAACCAGCTCGACACACCTTCAACCGATGAAGAGGTTGATGTGATTCAATTCGATGATGGGACACACCTCAGCTACAACATCGAATCAGGGTTGCTAGATGTCACCAGCATCAAGCAAATATCCCTTAGTGCCCGACATATCAAAATAAAAGGTACAAGCAGCTTTGAAATCACCTCACCCAAGATTCACATCAACGGTCCTGTAACTCAGCAGAATGGCGATATCACCTCTGACGGAATCAGCGTTCAGCAACACACCCATATTTCACCAGAGAGCAAATCACCAACGGAGACGCCGCAATGATTCCTACCACCGTTGGGATGAATACGTTAACTGGCTATAAGACTGCTGATTTAAATCACTTACAGCAATCAGTCGCCGATGTACTTTTTACTCCCATTGGCTCGCGAGTCATGAGACGGAATTATGGCTCGCACCTATTCGAACTCATCGACCAAGCAGCAAACGATTCAGGCCGGATGCGAGTTATTGCCGCCAGTGCTGAAGCACTGCTGCGTTGGGAGCCAAGATTAGCTCTCAGCAACATTCAAGTTTCCGCTGAAAGTGATGGACGTGTATGTATTGAGGTAAGAGGCAAGCTGGCCGACGATACCCCTCAACATTTTTCGGTGGCATATGGGGGCACATCATGACATTACTTGCCTCCAGCGCACTGCAGTCGTTACCCGACCCGACTGTGATTGAATCACCTGATTTTGAAAGCCTATTGAGTGAGGTTAAGCAAGACATACTCCGCTTTGCACCAGAACTCAAAGATGCCATGGAGCTGGAGTCTGAGCCTGCCAGTAAAATTGCTCAAGCCATCGCATATAGAGTGATGCATGAACGTCACCTTGCAAATAGTCAGGCTCTGGCTTTGATGCTGGCAAAAGCTATGGGGCCACAGCTCGATCATTTAGGTAGCCTGCCCTTTATCCAAACATCTCGTAAGGTACTCCGCGAAGAGGATAAAAGTCAGAACCCACCATTGCCTGCGGAATATGAGAACGACACCGAATTCAGAGCAAGATTACAGCTCGCACTTGAAGGCTATTCAACAGCTGGTCCAATTGGCGCCTACATCTATCACGGGCTTGCCGCTCATCAGGATGTAAAAGACATCGCTATTGATGCTCCAACGTTCTCCCGCTACAAAGTACCAGCAGCAGTTGCTGCTACCCTGCCCTCGCATACGCTTTTGCTAACAACTGACTATGACGCGGGACTGACGAACCCCACCCCGGGTGATGTTGCGATTACTGTGTTGAGCCGGAAAGGCAATGGCAAACCCACCAGCGAGGTGATGAAAGCAGTTAGCTTACGATTGAACGATAATGCGATTCGACCACTGACAGACAGGCCAAGGCTTCGCCCTGCAACTATCGTCAATTACAGAGTTCGGGCTTATGTCTGGTTCTATCCGGGACCTGATGCTGCTATCACTATCGCCGAAGCCCAGCGTAAGACAGAGCACTACACCGAAGAGCGACAACTCATCGGGCATGATGTCACCTTGTCAGGACTACATGCAGCCATTCATGTCCCTGGAGTTCAGCGGGTTGAACTTGTCGAGCCATCATCAGATTTGGATATATCCCAGCAAGAAGCCAGTAACTGCCTATCGATTGAACTTATCAATAGAGGAACGGCAGTATGAATAAATCACTCATGCCGCCTTCAGCCAGCGACGCAGAACGAGCCTTTGACCTGTGTGCTGCAAAACATATCGAAGCCATTCCGGTATCACGAATATTCGACCAATGGCATCCGCAACGCTGCCCTGCAAATTTACTGGGCTGGTTGGCGTGGGCTGTCAGCGTTGATGATTGGGATCCCAAATGGCCAGAACACGTGAAGCGCGATGTTATCGAAGCAAGTATCGACATACATCGTCACAAAGGCACCCTACATGCTGTCGGTAACGCACTGAATTCACTTGGGATCAGCATTGAATTCTATGAATGGTCAAACGTATCGAAACACACTCATCTTTCTCTTTTAAATGACCTCGCACCGTACAGCTTTGGTTTCATTGCATGGGCCAATCAAAACCTTACACACAACGATAAAGTGTTCCTCAGCCCAGACCTTTACCAGTCGGTGAAACGGACCGTTGAACAGACTAAACCTGCGCGTTGTTCCTTCGAATTTTTAGTTGGAGCTAGGCTTGATAACACAATTACGGCTGCATGTGCCTCATCTTGCTGGGTGCAATCAAGAAAAACCCAAATGCGAACGGAGTCCGTTCAACCCAAGCCTACCCACACTGAGCTATCGCTGACTATCCATCTCAATAAGCGTCGATATGCTGTGGCACGCTTTTACTGCAACGCAGACCGGGAGGCAGCATGACAACACTCCTGAAACCTGTCATCACCCGGGCCGGACTAAACGCCATATTTAATGCCACCAGCAATGGCTTTCAAGCAAAAGTCACCCATGTGGCATTGGGCGAAGCGGCTTATAAACCGAATGAAAACCGCCGAGCATTAGATAAAGAACGTAGCCGTTTTCCTATCGCCAGAGGAAAAACAGTTACACCAACACAAATTCATATGAGCGTACTCGATAACTCAGATAAGTCGTTCTGGGTCAGAGAAGTCGGTTTTTTCCTTGATGACGGTACGTTGTTTGCCGTGTATTCAGAACCCAATAAAGCGCTCGCCTACAAGTCGCCAGAAGTAGATTTACTGCTGGCCTTTGAACTTGCTCTCTCAGGCATACCTGCAGATTCACTGACCATTATCGATAAGGGTGCGGAGCTGAATATTCTCATCGCGCCAGAGCTAGCCAAGATGGCCACCGCCCAAATCACCATGATGAACCGCTATTTAACGCTGAAAGCTCACCTTGATGAACAAGCAAAGCAGCACACCCAACAACTCGCGCAGATAGCGACGATTCAGATAGACAGCATGCGGCGATACCTGACAGACAAACTGCAATAAGGAGCCAACATGTCCTTTGAAAAAGATATTACTGATTTGGTGCGGGCGACGAACAAGCTGACCGAAGCGGTAAATACGCAAATCTCAGACATACATAGGGAGCTTGGCAGTGCTCGACAGAAAATAGATATTTACGTTGCAAAAGCCAAAGGGGAATACCCACTCCCAGTGAATCTCGTTAGTAATTCATTGATGCAAGATGTAGTAAACGGCATACCAAACGGCTTCTCTAGTAGAGGCTTAACCATCGAAGCTGCTCACCCTTATACATCTGCTTTTGAAGCTCCTTATGTTCCCGAACGCCCATCAAACGCTACCAATGATCCGGATAAAGCGACAAAGGATACTCCTTACTTTTTCAATCGATATACAAAAGGTCCTCGCTTTCCCAGATGGGGTGGCGGCCTTGCAACGGGTTGGGGGTGTATTTCAAACGGTCACATTCTAAAGATTACGGGTACACCAGGAGAGAATGAAGAAAGCCGTCAGGTCTTTCTTCCTAAAGCCAGATCCCTTTACTCAAGTCACTACGGTGTCCGTATGTGGGTCAAGTTAGTGAAAGGCAGCATCATGGGAATTGGTGATCATAGTGGGTATAGAACAACGGCCCCAAGAGGCCTAACTGTCACCCGTGAGCAGTCTCAAAACTCTCCCCAAGGCTGGTTTTTGATAGATGGTGTAGTGGGAGTATCTGCTACAACTGGAGGTTTTGGGAACAGCCTATCGGTTGGCTTCAAAAGTACCGAGACAATAGAAGCCTACATTGCAATGCCAACCATTTGGGCATTTCTGCATCCCACTCCAAGCGGTCTTTCAATGGGAGGTTCTTAAATGTTACTTGCAACCGAAAAGAAATCTGGAGAATCACTCCATGGGGCATACTCAGCCTCAACCCTCCAAGATTTCATAAGTTCATTTTATACACCTGAATTTATGGACGAGTTCGGCGAGCCTGATATCGAGCTAGCAGACCACGTTCAGCAAATCATCACTCGAAAAGATATCAGAGGTAAAATCTCAGATTCTGTCGGCGACCCAGAAACCCTTCTCGGCACCACCGCAGACGCCGTTCAGCTTCTCCTTTATGGCTTTACCGGGCTTATCGCAAAGCTCCATACAGCAAACTCACTAGCCGAGGTACGCGAGGCCGCTGCACCTTTTTCTGAGTTGGCCGAGGGATTTCAAAACAAGGTCTCGTCTGGCGAGGTCAAGCTGCCATTCCAGATAAAGGGGCTGAGCTCTGTGGTTGAAGACATCGAAAAAAGAGCGACCGCCGTGGCGGTAGTGCTTGAAAACAGCAGCGGGGAATAACAGATGGCAAGTGATTATCACCATGGTGTCAGGGTCATTGAAATCAATCAGGGCACCCGACCTATCCGCACAGTACAAACAGCAGTTATTGGCTTAATTGCTACAGGACCAAACGCAGACGCAAACTTCTTCCCTGAAAATCGCCCGGTACTTTTAACGGATGTATTAGATGGCATCGATAAGGCTGGCACCAAAGGCACCCTGCCCTATGTGCTTGATGCCATTAAAGACCAATGTAACCCACTAACTGTCGTCGTCAGGGTTCCCGAGGGAAAAGACGAAAGCGAGACCACCTCTAATGTCATAGGCGGTATTGAGAATGGTCAGCGTAAAGGTCTTCAAGCCTTGATGGCTGCCAAGTCAAAACTCGGCGTAACACCCAGAATACTCGGTGCTCCTGGTCTGGATAATGCCAATGTCGCTGCCGAACTGGCAGGTATAGCGGCACAAATAAGAGCATTTGCTTACGTCTCAGCTTGGGGATGCGAAACCAAAGAAGACGCAGTGCTTTACCGCAACAACTTCGGTCACCGTGAATTGATGGTGCTCTGGCCAGATTTTATAAACTGGGATACGGTCAAAAATACCGAGCGTCAGGCTTGGGCGACGGCAAGAGCACTAGGGATGCGAGCAAAGCTTGATGAGGACATCGGCTGGCATAAAACTCTGTCAAACATGCCTATCGCAGGCGTCTCCGGGGTATCGAGAGATATCAGTTGGGATCTGCAAAGCCCGGCCACCGACGCGGGTTACCTGAACAGCAATGAAGTTACCACGCTGATTAATCAAAAAGGCTTTCGATTCTGGGGTTCACGCACCTGTAGCGCCGACCCCCTGTTCGCCTTTGAAAACTATACCCGCACTGCTCAGGTATTAGCTGACACCATGGCCGACGCACATTTCTGGGCAGTGGACAAACCCCTGCACCCCACACTGGGCCGAGACATTGTCGAAGGCATTAATGCCAAACTGCGCGAAATGGTCGCCAACGGTTATCTGATTGGTGGCAGCGCATGGTTCGACCCAAGGGTAAATACAAAGGAAACGCTCAAGTCCGGCAAACTGGCGATTGAGTATGACTACACTCCCGTCCCACCGCTTGAAAACCTGATGCTGAGACAGCGGATCACCGACAACTATCTGGTCGACTTTGCCAGTCAAATTAGTGCTGCCTGAGGAATCTCACTATGCTGCCCAAAACGCTCAAGAACTTTAATTTGTTTATCGAAGGTCAGGGATACGCTGGCGTAGTTGAAGAACTGACACTACCAAAGCTAAGTCGCAAAACAGAAGAATACCGAGGCGGCGGTATGAATGGCGAGGTGGAAATTGACCTCGGCATGGAGAAGTTAGAAATGGAGTTCACCCTGCGCGAATACAGCCGAGAAGTGCTAGAACACTGGGGAGTCTGTGATTTAGCCGGGGTCGGCCTTCGTATGCTCGGAGCCGCTGTGCGCGATGACAGTACCTGTGAAACAGGCACCATCGAGGTGGTGGTTCGGGGTCGCTGGCGTGAGCTGGACTTTGACTCGGCCAAGTCAGGCGAAATGGGAACAATGAAAGTGATGGTCGCTGTCAGCTATTACAAATACCTCATCAATGGTGATGCCGTGATTGAGATAGACCACGCCAACATGATTGAAAAGGTCAATGGTATCGACCGCCTTGAAGGTCAACGCAAAGCCCTGTCAATGAATAGCTGAGGAATGGACCATGACAGACAACACCAAAATATCGCTAAGTACTCCGATTAAACAGGGCGATAAACACATCAAAGAGATTGAGCTTCGTAAACCCATGGCAGGCGAGCTTCGCGGCATCAAACTGCTGGATATTATGCAGATGGATGTTAGTGCCTATCTTCCCTTACTACCCCGTATCTCAACACCGGCTTTGACTGAGCAACAGATTGTCACTCTTGATCCGGCAGACCTCATTCAGTTGATGTCAGGGGTACAGAGTTTTTTCGTAGCGTCCGACTCCCCGTCGACATGATGGAAGCATGGGCAGATATCAATCTGGTTTTTGGTGGTGGCTGGCCTCCCTCACAGATGGACAGCATGCCGATTGACGAATTCCTTAACTGGCATGACATCGCCATCGAGAGAAACAAAAACCAGCATCGGTAATCTCATGGGAGCACCTGATGGCACAGGACCTCAAACTTCAAATCATGCTACGGGCGGTAGACAAAGTTACCCGCCCGCTGAAAGGTGTCATTAAAACAGCCAAAACGCTCAACAGCCAATTAACTGAAAATGCGACTGAGCTCCGTGAACTCAGAGGGCTACAGAAGAGTATCAGCGGTTATAAAAAACTCCAAAGCCAACTGGGTGGAACCGCATCAAGCATCGACAACACCAGACGTTCGCTGGCTGAAATGGGCCGTACCATTGCCCATACTGAAAAACCGACCAAGCGTCAGCTTGCACAATTTGATAAGGCCAAACGCCAACTCAACACACTAAAAGATGCGCACCAGGAGCAAAGAACTGCGCTGCTCGCATCCGCCAACGCACTCCGACAATCCAGTATTGATGTAAGACGCCTATCCTCTGAGGAGTCGAAACTCGCCAAGCGTATCGACAGCGTTAACAACAAAATGAATCAGCATGGCGAACAGTTGGATAAAGTTCGTCACAAACAGCGTCTGCTGACCAAAGCAAAAAACAGTTACAACCGAACACTCGAAAAACAAGCATACCTCAGTGTGGTCGGAACCGCTGGCTACGCGACGGGAACAACGGTACTGCAATCTGTAAAGAGCATGATCCAGCCCGGTATCGAGTTTGAAAGCCAGATGTCTAAGGTGTCTGCTCTAACACGAATGAACAAAGACTCTCAGGAATTTCAAACTCTCTGGCAACAAGCCATGCAGCTGGGTGCCTCTACCTCATTTTCTGCCTCAGAAGCTGCGGCGGGTATGCAATTTCTCGCCATGGCAGGGTTTGAGGTCAACGAGATTTATGCTGCGATGCCGGGTGTATTGAGCCTTGCCAAAGCCTCCGGCAATGAGTTGGCAGCAACAGCCGATATCGCCTCGAACATCCTTTCAGGCTTTAAGCTTGAAGCTACTGATATGAACCGAGTCGGCGATGTGCTGGCCGCAACCATCACCCGCAGTAATGTCACCCTAGATATGCTGGGCGAGACCATGAAGTATGTCGCCCCTGCCGCCCAGAAAATAGGAACCAGCCTCGAAGAAGCCAGTGCCATGGCAGGTTTACTTGGTGATGTTGGTATTCAGGCCAGTATGGCGGGTACCGTTTTACGTTCATTGCACACACGACTGGCCGCGCCGCCCAAAGCTGCCAAAGATGCTCTGCGTCAGCTTAGCGTTCAAACCATGGACATCGCAGGGAAAATGCGTCCACTTCCTGAAATCCTCGCTGATATTGCTAAGAAGACGGAGAACCTCAGTAATGCTAAACAGCTGGAACTATTTATTGATATCGCCGGACAGGAGGCAGGTACTGGTTTTGCTGAGTTGATAGAGCGCAGTGGCTCAGGCCGCATTGAAGAGTTTGCCAATTTACTCAAGCAGTCTGGCGGTGAAGTGGCCAAAATATCCGCCCAGATGAGTGACAATATGGCTGGTGATATCAAAGCCATGGAATCAGCTTGGAGTGCATTACAAATCACCCTGTCGACATCCAACAGTGCGCCGATCCGGGAATTGGTTCAGTCTGTGACCGGACTAATTAATCGTGTCACCGAGTGGACTAATCAAAACCCGGTCCTTGCGGCGCAGATGGTTAAGTTCGTTGCTATCGCGGGTGCTCTGGTTCTTGGCTTTGGCGGACTAGCTATAACCATTGCCAGCATCGTCGGTCCATTTGCTGTAATGAAATACGCCTTAAGTGTTGTCGGTATCAAATCACTCGGGCTGCTGTCAGGGATTAAAAGTCTAGGTACGGGATTACTCACTATCGCCAAAACAGCAGTCCCCTTTTTGGGTAAGGCCTTTGTCTGGCTGGGGCGGCTATTTTTGATGAACCCTATCGGGCTGGTTATTAGTGCCATCGCCGGATCCGCATACCTTCTCTATCAATACTGGGCGCCTGTTAAAGCCTTTTTCAACGAGCTGTGGCAAAGCATCCGGTCTGCATTTTCAATCGGCGTCGAGTTGGTTAAATCTTCTGTAGCTAATTGGTCACCACTCGAAGATTTCAGTCACGCGTTTTCATCAGTGCTCGACTGGTTCGGTATTACTCTACCCACCTCATTCAATGAAATGGGCGGCAACCTGATTGATGGCATGGTGTCAGGAATCACCGATAAGCTTTCAACAGCAAAAGAAGCAATAACCGATACCGCCTCGTCAATTGTCGATTGGTTTAAAGAAACACTGGATATTCACTCGCCTTCTCGCGTATTTGCTGAAATGGGTGGCTTTATCAGTCAGGGCGTGGGCAAAGGCATTAGCGCAAAGGCGAAGCATGCGATTCTGGCAATAAGCGAGTTAGGCCAACAACTGACGCAATCGATGTCATCCGATATCAATATGACTGTCGCTACCGCCAGTGAAATTATCCACCGGGATAGGATGCAGTTCAGACCTGCCACTCGACCAGCATCGCAACCAAAGCAAGCGCCTGTGCAAGTCTCGATTACCTATGGCGAAATCACCATTGAAAGCCATGCTGATAACCCTCGTGAATTGGTGACGTTAATCTCGCAGGAGCTGGACCGGAGAGAGTCTCAGGCCGCAGCCCGAATACGGTCGCGTCTTTATGATGAGGAATAAACCATGATGCTGTCACTTGGCCTATTCGTTTTTGAAATCAACACCGCTGCTTATCAACAACTACAACATGTGTTCAGCCAGAGCTGGGCATCTAACAAGCGGGTCGGCAGAAGACCTGCCTACCAATACTTGGGGCCGGGTGAAGAAACTATCACCCTAAATGGTACCCTTTACCCAGAATACACTGGCGGCCTCTTTGACCTCTCGATGCTGCGCGAGATGGCTTCAACTGGAAGTGCCTTCGCGCTGATAAGCGGCAACGGCGATACATTGGGTCTTTGGTTTATCGATCAGGTCTCTGAGACACAATCTGTATTCCTGCGAAACGGCAGCCCCCGCAAAATCGAATTCAATCTCCAACTCAAACGCACCGATGACAACAGTGTCGATCAACTTGGCGACCTGTCACCTTACGTCAGCACACTTCTCAACCAATCGTTGAAGGCAACGGTATGACAAAAACTCCTAACTTTCTCATTGAAGTCGATGACCAAGATATCACTGAGAAAATCAGACACCGACTGATTGAACTGACCATCACTGACAAAAGCGGTCTCGAAGCCGATGAAATGGAACTGGTGATCAGCGACCACGATGGCAAGGTTGCTATGCCTCGAAGGGGTGTGAAAGTTCGATGTTTCATCGGCTGGAAAGGCGAACCTCTGGTAGACAAAGGTACTTACACTGTTGACGAAATAGAGCATAGTGGCCCACCCGATAAGCTCACTATTCGCGGCAGAAGCGCAGATTTTCGGGAGGGATTTAAAGCCCAGAAAGAACGCTCATGGCATGAAACAACATTGGGAGAAATCCTCGACACCATCGCCAGCGAACAGCATCTTGAAGGAAAGCTCTCCGAATCACTTCGAAATACCCCCATCCAGCATATCGACCAAACCAACGAATCAGATGCCAATCTACTCACCCGTCTAGCCGAAACATACGACGCTATATTAACGGTTAAAAATGGCTGCTTGCTGATGTTAAAGAACGGTGAGTCGAAGTCAGTATCAGGTATTGATTTGGAGCCCGTCATCATTACACGGCAAGACGGAGATACTCACAGGTATATCGAGGCCGACAGACAAGGAAGATATACCGGGGTGAGGGCTTATTGGTATGACAAGAAAGAGGCAAAGAGGAAGTGCGTTATTGTCGGAAGGGAGGGTTGCCAAAAGACATTACGAACAATATTTAGTGATATGGGTGTTGCGGAAAATGCCGCACATAAGGCTTTAAAACAATTAGCGCTCAAACGAAAAAAACTGGAATTAAATCTGGCAAAAGTGCAGTCGAGTGTTATTGGTGATTGTACGATATTAATTCAAGGTTGGAACAAACGTATAAATACTGTGCATTGGCACGTTGTAGAAAAAAATATCTCAGTAACTAAATCAGGATTACTTTTATCTCTTTTACTTAAAAAAATGAAAGCTAAGAGATAAAATAGATTAAAAAACCTATACCCTAATCTATTCGTTATTATGAAACATATCATAAACTAAAATATAATATTAATTAATTTGAATTATTTATAAATAAGAATAACTGCCTACTCCTTAACCTTACGATATTCATAAAAAAGTATTCTATTGAAAAAAAGACCAGATAAATATACAATGTTATAAATAAATTCATACAATAAGGACTCATTAAGAGTGCAAAAATTAATCACCGCATTTGGGTTGTTAATATCATCATTTTCATCAAATGCCATGGCAGACTACATAAATATTCAAACATGCGATGAGCTCGTTTCTTTTTTTAATGGAAGTATCAGTAGCTCTTATGTGAGTATCACTAATGATATTGACTGTACTTCCTCACCAACTTTAGAGCATGGCTTACGGGAGAGTATCAATGGAAATGGTCATACAATCAGCAATTTGAGATTCAAAGGAGACTCAAGTAGTCGTTATAAAACATTTATTTCTGCAAATCTAACAGATATTGTTTTTGATAATGCAACAGTCCATAACACAGAAGAGTGGGCTTTATTTTCGATCAAAGCGCGCTGGAATAATGTTAAATTTAATAACTTGAGCTCCACTGGAAAGCCTTTCAAAATGCTGTTCTGGACTAATATAAATGGCTTCGAATTAAGTGATGTGTTGCTTGATATTGCCGGTGTCAAATTGGAAGAGGTCAAAACACTAGTTTTTGACAAAATTTTTCATGCTCGAGTGACAAATTTCACCCTAGAAAATGCAACATTAACACGTAAATCTGATTGGATGACTGCACTAATAAGTGAACGATCTGAAGACTCTTATTTGACCAACATTAAACTTTATAATATTTCTATTCTAGGCCAACCTACGGGTAATAATGGACGCTTAGACCTTGCTCTAGGCGATGTTAGAAATACACATGTTAACGGGTTGAATTTGGATAATATTTCTTTTTCTCGCTCAAAAGAAGATTCATTTTTCTCTTATGAGTATGATGATAAAAGCACATATGTGAATATTTACCACAATCTTTTTGATGACAATAAGCAAGCTGGAAACATTCCGATTAGTAAGTCACCAAGGGATAATATCAATAGTCGCGTGATTAATTTTCAGTCAATGAATCAACCGAAATTACCACCAGCTATTTGTTCACCTTACTTACTCCAAGATAGCTATTTTGGTATCAAATCAATTAACAACTGATTCTGAAAAAGACTGCCTTTAAAATAATGGACCAGCCCTTCGGCTGGTCTTTTCCACTTAAATAACTGAGATAGTATTATTACACATTTACCAACTCACATCCCCCTAAAACTCCAACATCCAACGACTCTGCCAAGAACGCGCAGGGTCGTTTTTTCTTCTGGGTTAATCTCATAGGGTCGATACTTGGGATTGTCTGAGATCATCAGCAATACACCATCAGGCCGCATTTGAAGCCGCTTGATATATAGCTGCCCATTTAAGTCGAGCACATACACTGCATCCATGATGAATTCATCTACGCCCGTATCGACGAAGAGCATGTCGCCGTGATTGAATGTGCCCTCCATTGAATCGCCGTAGCCAGTGATCATTGCGAGATTGTCGATGCTGGAGACTTTGGGAAGATGCTCGTTAATCCACTGCTTACTGATACTGACAGTAGAAATTAGACGGTCGTGTTCTAATTCAATCGGAATGCCCTGCCCCATTGAGGCCAGTGCAGACAGTTTTGGCACTGATACCATGGCGCCTTCATCAGATTCAATCTCTTCTGCTGAAGCATCTACGACGAGATTCAATCCGGTTTCCAACCAAGAAAGACTGACTTCAAGCACATCAGCATAAACAGCCAAATCCGGTGCAAACTCCATCCTTCGACCAGATTCTATAGCCCTGACTCCAGCTACCTTAATGACTTCTGTATCGCCTGTCCGATTCTGTAAGTGCGAAGCAAGCTCGGCTTCCGTCCAACCCTTGGCATCTCTGGCTTGTTTTACCCTGCCACCAACCTCTTTGTGCAAAGCGCTGATCGGGCCATTGCCATAGTGGAGCCACTCAATATTCACGTCGAATTCTTCAGACAAGGTTCTAAGACTGTCAATACGAGGAATACTCTCGCCCTCCAGCCAGCGACGAACACCTTTCTGTGTAAGATTAAACTTTTCAGCCAGTTTGGTTTGTCTTCCCCGTTGCTTCGGCGCGAAGCCTCGGGTGTCTAATATTGCGTTCAAGCGTGTCGAGAACGCGATTCGTTCTTCTTTAATGTCCATGCCAGCTATTCCTCACGAAAAGGTAACTTTTTGTACTTGAAAATAGTACATATCGACACTAATCTTGTCTGCACAAAAATTAATGCAAACGCAAGGAGTCACCTGATATGACACCTTTGAAAAAAGCAATTTTTGTCTTCGGAAGAGAGCATATCGCTCAGGCCGCAGGTGTCAGTTCACCGTCTCTTGTCAGCCACTGGGTTCGTCGCGGAGTCCCACCCAAACACTGCAAAGCCATCGAAAAAGCAACAGATGGACTGGTGACAGCTCACGACCTCAGACCCGATATCTTTCCAACGCCGGATAACCTTCCCACGGAGGTAAACCAATGAGAACCCGCTGCCCACACTGCAACGGCCCCTGCACCATCAGGAAGACTACGCAGGTTTCCAGTACCTATCGAGAAGTGACTCTCAGCTGCAATAACACAGACTGTGGTCATGTGTTTGTCGCCAGCGTTTCTCCCGTCCGGACTCTTAGCCCCTCTTCAATACCCGACCCGGACGTCAATATTCCAATCTCAACCCATATCGACAGACGTGCCCTCGTGAAGGCACTCAGCGAATGATTAGGAGTCAGTCATGCAAGATATCAATCTACTCGAACCTGCTGAACGTTTTGTCCTTAACCACCCTTACAACAGCACATTAATTCGCGACGAAATGGTGAAGCAAACCACCTCTCACCTGCAGCAGCAATACGAATGCACCGCCAGAAAGGCAGGTCTTTTTGCTGCCAAGGCCGTGGCCAATATTGAGGCCCAAGGGTTAGATGCCTATATCGACATCGATAACTCAACATCAACCTGTATATTCATAAGGCATCACGGACAGCTAAAGGCGATAAGCCTTGCTGACCTTCTTGCCACCGAAGAGAAGAGTTAGCGTATTTGAAGCCTAACAAAATCGACAATCTGGCGGGCAATCAATTTAGATACACTTGAGAAAACACTTTCAAACACCGCTGAATTCCTGCCCGCCTTTTTGTGAAAACTACCTGATGTACTTTTATCTGTGCACTGTTACGACTGTGCTCAGGCGCTTGGCTGATCCCAAGTGAAAGGAGCCACAGATGCGATACGACATACAACAGGACATCGTTAAACGGCTGATCTCCGACTATGCCATGAAGGAAAATGGTGATTGGCTTCAGCAAGGAACCTGCCCTTCATGCGGCAAGAAGGAACTTTTCACCCGCACTGAAAGCCCATGGTTAGTCAAATGTGGACGCGAAAACAAATGCGGATGGGAGGGCCACGTTAAAGAGCTTTATCCGGATGCCTTTGAAAACTTCAATCAACGTTTTGTCGCCACTCATGAAAACCCAACAGCAACAGCGGATGCCTACTTACGTTATGCACGAGGCATAGATCCACTACGGGTAAAAGGCTGGTACCGACAGGGAAACTTTTGGCATCCCAATGGGAATAAGGGAACAGCCACTGTCAGGTTTGATATCGATAGAAGCCATGACATTTACATGGAACGGCTTATCGAAGAGGTGACAATTACCGAGGAAAGCGGCGATCAGGACTGCCGAAAAGCACACTTCAATGGCTCACATCGTGGCCTCTGGTGGCAACCACCAGGAGTGATGATAGAAGAGAACGATAGAGTCTGGTTGGTAGAAGGTTGTTTAGATGCAATCGCGCTTAACCTTAATGGCGAAAAAGCCATTGCCACTCTCTCCTGCGTTAATTACCCAGAGACAAAACTGGCCGAATTCAAAGGAAAGCGCATTAACTGGGTATGGGCCTTAGACAACGACAAAGCTGGCCGTCGATATATCAAGCGTTGGGCCGAACGCAGCCAAAAAGAAGGCCATACAATTTCAGCAGCGCTTATTCCACAACACGACAACCGAAAAACAGACTGGAACGACTGCCATATCAATCAGCGGTTAAATACAAACGACCTTGATAACTACTTGTATCAAGGCAGTTTACTGATCGCCAAAAGCCCTCTCGATAAAGCCCTCAAAATTTGGCAACGAAAAGGACGAAACGGTTTTTGTTTTGATTTCGACAACCGCATGTATTGGTTCAGCCTCGATATAGAAAAGTTTACCAAGGCAGCAGAGGAGCTAAGAAGCAGTGACGAAGGGCTAACGGAAGAACAGATAAAAACTCATGCCGCTGAACAGTCAGGCGCACTCACTGAAATTGCTAACTGCAAGCCGACGTTTCTCTATTACCAATCAAACACCATTACCGATGAAAGCTGGTATTACTGCCGGGTCGAATTTCCCCACGGTGGCCGAACAATCAAAAATACGTTTACTGGTGGTCAGGTAGCGGCAGCATCTGAGTTTAAAAAGCGCCTTCTATCGATTGCACCCGGCGGTTTGTTTACAGGTACCTCTAAGCAACTCGACTGGCTGGTAAAGCACCACATTCACAATATTAAAGTGGTCGATACCATCGACTTTGTCGGTTATAGCAAAGAGCACCACGCCTATGTGTTTAACGATTTGGCAATTAGTCAGGGCAAAGCCTACCCCATTAACGACGAAGACTTTTTTGAAGTCGGCAAACTGGCAGTAAAAAGCCTCAACAAAGGTTTCCAACTGCAAATTGGCAATCATTCAGAATACAAGAAAGACTGGCCTCAACTGGTTTATCAAGCGTTTGGCCCAAAGGGACTGGTCGCAATCAGCTTCTGGCTTGGCTCGCTATTTTCAGAGCAGATCCGAGCTATTCATAAAAGCTACCCATTTTTGGAAATTGTCGGCGAACCCGGTGCAGGGAAAACAACACTAGTCGAATTTATGTGGAAGCTACTTGGTAAGGCCGACGAGGAGGGCTTCGACCCAAGTAAAGCGACTGCGGCGGCTGTATCCCGCAAGTTTTCTCAAGTCAGTAATTTGCCTGTTGTTTTAATAGAGGCTGATCGGGAAGAAGATACCGCCAAGGCTAAGAAGTTTGATTGGGATGAACTCAAAACTGCCTACAACGGGAGGGCAAGCCGGGCTCGAGGTATGAAAAACAGCGGTAATGAAACCTACGAACCACCTTTCAGAGGCGCCATCGTCATAACCCAGAACGCCGAAGTGAGTGCTTCCGAAGCAATATTACAGCGCATTACCCAACTCTATTTCGATAAAGGGCGACACAGTCGAGAAAGTAAAAGCGCCACAGACGAAATGAACGTCTTACCCGTTAAAAACCTCAGTTACTTTCTCAGACAAGTCACCATGGCCGAGGCAAGAGTGATGGACTTTGTTGCCACCAATACACCTATCTATGAAGACCACCTTCTCTCACTTAAAGACATCCACTCAGTGCGAATAGCTAAAAACCATGCCCAGTTGATGTCGTTAACCGATGCGATGAGTGAGGTGTTGGGCTTGCCAGATAACCAACGCGACGAAGTCATCGACTGCATACAGGATTTAGCAATAAGCCGCCAACGAGCCATTGTCGCTGATCACCCGGTTGTTCAACAATTCTGGGAAACCTACGAATATATAAATAACGATGAGGACGAACCTGTTCTAAACCACTCTCGCAACAGAGAACTCATTGCCGTTAACCTGAATCACTTTGTGCGAGTAGCCAACGAATTCAAGCAACAGATCCCCTTACTTACCGATCTAAAGAAATACCTTAAGACATCGAAGAGCCGTAAGTTTCAATCGATAAAGCCAGTTAACTCGGCCATAGAGACACGCGGCGAAAGTTATAGCCAACCCAAAACAGTGAAATGCTGGTTGTTTACAAAGGAAACATAGTTATGAACGATAAGGACCATGATGAAGTGCTTCTTACCCCCAAAGAGGCGGCAAGAATTGCCAAGGTGTCGTCAAAAACTATTAATGACTGGGCCGTGCACCACAAACATCGTAAAGTACTTGGTGCGATAAGAATATCAGCAAGAGTGATCAGGTTTCGTAAATCAAATGTTTTGGCATTTTTAGAAAAGTGTGAGGCGGCGTTGTAATGTTATTAATGGGATGGGCGTTTAATCACGCCCATTAACACTAACTAGTTTTTTAGTCTTTCGTAAACAGCTAATAACTCTTCGCGAAGAGCATTTAAACTAGCTACTTTCCGCCCGTATCCTAAATCAATACATAAATTCTCTATCATTTCAGATATACCTTTTAAGCTATCCATTTCAGGTATGAAAAAATCTTCTATATTATCAAAACTATATCTTTTCTTATTAAATCTAGTAAATTCGAATACTTCAAAGGTAGACCAACTCATGAATGCCTCTCTTAAAGTATCGACATTAAACTCATTATACATTGGCTTGTGCATATATTTATCATATATATATGGGGCAACTTCAGACCATGAATTTTTAAATCTTTCAGATAGTTCAATATCTGTATTCACCTTTATATTCTCTACGAGCTTCTGTCTCTTTTTATTAGCAATTTCTATAATTTTTTGATCGTACATGTTCCCACTGGAGTAATCATAATCCCTATCATCAGATATCGAAAAAACATTAAAATCTACATTTTTACAAACTTCTAAAATTGAGACCGGAGTATGAACAATACTATTTATTATTTTTTTATCTATCATATATAGATAAACATCACAAATATTAAACCATTCGCTAATATCTTTTCCACAATGTTTAGATATATACTCCTCTAACTCCTTTACTCCTTTTTCAAAATCAGCGTCACTTAATTTATTTTGAGCCCATATTGATTTCATTTGGTCAAACAAATCTTTCTTTAAAGGTAAATCAAGCTCCTCTACAATATTTTTAAAACTATAAATTCCATCACAGCAAAAATCTACTAGTTTTTTTGGCTTAACATATAATCCATCACCAAATATTTTATCTAACTTCTGCAACTCATCTTTAAATGATTCATCCTTATCTTTCGTAATTTTACGAAGAAGCCTAGTTTCTCCCGCTTCAAAAATTTGTTTTGTCGAAAACCCAAATTCATACTTCGCACAACAAAGTTGAATTATATTATTTAAAAGTAAAGTTAAAGCTTGATCAATATCTACACCTTCTATTTTTTCAATTTCTTTTTTTAACCTATTAAACTTTGTTATAGCTCGTTTTAATACCCTTATATTTTTTGAGTCAACAGATGTGATACATAGTAAAAGTTCTCTAGATAACCTATCATCAAGAAATTCGTACTCACTCTTTAAGATATCAACTACTTCTTCATGACTAAAACTAAAATTGTATTTATCTGCAAATACTTTTTCTATGTCATCTTTACAATGTAGCTTTTCTTCATTTGCTATCAATAATAGCTTAATATTTTTAGACTCAGCTAAGTTTAAACACTCGCCTAATATATTCTTAATTACTTTATCGTTATTAACTCTTTCTAAGTCGTCAAGAATCAATATACAATTATCTAGTTTCTCATATAATTTATATTTAAGAGCACCAGCAGCTCCACCTAAAACTGCTCCAAGGCCTTTCTCTCCCACATTTGTAGTTATACCTTCAAAAATCTTTGCTGCGTTTGTCAACAGAGTTGGTGTTTTTTCACTGTCCGTAATTGATAATGAGATAATTTTATCTCTAAAGTCATCAATACTCGACACTCCATATAATGAAAAAAAGTGTACTTTTTGCTTAAAATGATTATGTAACTTATCTATTAATTCATTTTTTATAAAATATGTTTTGCCACTACCCCAAGAGCCGTCTAGCAAAACTACTTGTGGAAAAGACTCATCACTAAATATTTGAATAATTTCTTCTGTCTGTTTCATTTTTTATCAATAACCACTCTGACATATTATAGATGTAGATTTTAAAGTGAAAATTAAATAATTATTCACATTGTAAAATAGGATCTCATAGAAATTAACATACTAATTATTTTTAAAATTTAACCTTTTAAAATGAACTTTACTTAAAATACTTTCTTCATGCGCTGTAAATGCAACTTTTTTCAGCGCTAATTCTTCTTGCGTAATCTCATCACTAAAGTCATAGTGCTCTGCCATTGGGTCAGCGTGTTTATCGCTGTGGTGCAGGCACAATTGGCTTATTTCTCGGGTGTCTGAGCGTGAGTATCCCTTTTGTCTCATCTGAACAATGATATTACTCTTCAGAAACTTTCTACACATGGTGTTAAACGCCCCGGCTGAGCCTTTGACTGTTCCCTTATGCGTTATGCCTTTAACGGCATCTGCTGGGCTGTGAGTTTTGATCAACTTATCAAGAGAGCGTTTTGCAAATGCCTGCATTGGGTTCCGTGGTTGTAGAAAAACGAAATCGGCATTGCAGTTGGGCAAGGCCGCGTCTCGCCAATCCTTTTGCTCTTTGAGCAATTGCTGCATAGCTGGGGTTGTTGGTATGCGAAACTCTTTTTCTGTTTTCATAGCTCCGCGCATACCGATCACCGTGGCCGGGTAAATAATTTCGCTGAGGTCTTCCTTTACCCAGCTCCATTGCAGGTTGCACACGTTAATTGGCCTAACGCCTGTGAGTATCATGTATCGAATCGCATTCTTTTGATGTACTGAGGTGCAGGCCGATACATTCAGCCAAAGCTCAGCAATAGCATCTATGTCTGTATATAGCCTTGTCGGTGCGGGACGCTGTACACGGGATGAAACGTAATCATCAGGCATGCTTGCTGCAATGTTTCGCCCATTGCATAACGTGGGCGCTGAGAACTTCCAGAACCTGCGCAGCTCAGCAAATAACTCAAGAGCGTGATTGTTGGTTTTGGTCTCTATCCACTCATCAATAGCTTTGATCAGTCTTTCATAAGTAACGTTTGAGAATACTTCACGTTCACCAAAGGCAAGGTATAGCTGTTTAATTCTGCAAGAATACGTGTAATAGCTCGCCTCACTCAGTTTATGGCGCTGTACCTTAGCCTGTAGATCTTCGTCATATGCTTTAAGGGCGTAATGCACAGACTCACCTTTTAAACTACCCGCAGCCATTTGAGCAGCTCGCTCACGCGCAATATCTATGTGCATTTCAGGCCATTCACCAAGGCGCTTGCCAGCCAGTCCCATTTTGTTGGGGAATTTGGCATAGAATGTCACCTTGCCAGCTTTACTAAAATCTATCCTCAAGTAGCTGTCTTTTTCGTACTTGGATCGGCGGGGTTTATCTGTATACGAAAGGATGGTTTTTGCCGCAGTAACACAAGATTGTATGTGTGAGCTTGTGTAGGGAGGTTTACACCCCTCCCACTTAGTGACGGCGATCTCATAATCTTCGATTTTGGGCTTTTTTGCCTGTTGTGTTACAGTGCGTGGCATTACCGATTCCTTGGTTTTACTAGGACTCATAAGCTCTAAAAACTAAAGCTCACACATGAGAGTTTTTAGAGGGTCAAAATTGTCTATGTGTTACTATTTTGTGTTACTAAACCAAGGGATTCAAACTTTTTTAAAGGCTTTTTTCCGTTTTTTCGTATCTTATTTCCGTTAATTCAAATAAGTAAAAAGACGCCTAAAGCCTTGTATATACTGAGATTACAGGCGTAAATACTGATTATGGCGTTATTAATCACTGAAAAATGCATCAATTGCGACATGTGTGATCCTGAGTGTCCGAATGAGGCCATTACATTCGGCGAGGAAATATACGAAATTGATCCGGATAAGTGCACGGAATGTGTTGGCCACTACGACAAGCCAACTTGCCAGTCAGTATGTCCTATCACTCACTGCATTATTATCGACCCAGACAATGTGGAGTCAGAGGATCTCTTATTGGAGAAATTCGTCAAACTTCAGGGCCTCGCATAACAACTTCCAGCCTGGTTAAGGCCAGTCCTATGAATGGCTTTCCGAATATCAGAGAATAGACATCTAAACGGGCTCTCCATCTTTTTCGCCTATCTCACGGCTGAATAGTCTGACGTCTTCGATTCAAATAAGTTAACCATTTAGCCGTCTGATCGCTGGGCGCGATGTCATGAGCGATTGAGGCGTGTTGATAAGCGGCATCAAGCTCACCGAGTCGTTCATACGCCATCATCATCGCCATTTCAATTTCCCCCTGACGTACGGGCTTTTCAACTTTCTTCAGGCTATTGATAGCGCTTCGGTAATCCGTCTGCTGAATCTGCAACTGAGCCAATGGCCAGTAGTATTGGCTATCTTTTTCTGCTGCCAGTTTCCACTGAGCAATGGCTTTTTTCCACTCTTTCGCCTCTTGTAGAAATACCGCCCTGGCAGCGATATCCCTGATAATAAGCTGTTTATTTGTCAGTTTTTTTAGTGCTGTCGCGGCTTTATCGGGCAACCCATTTTCAGCATATAACTGACTCATCACACGCCATTCTTGAGCCGACAAGACAGTACCTTGCCTTTCCATCAACACCAGAGTTTTCAGCAAGTCTTTCCGTTTACCCAGCCGTTGATAGACACTTGTTAAATGTCGCCACCACACACTGTTATCGGGCTCAACTGAAATAAGCTTATCAAGCAAGGGAATTGTCTGACGCCAGTGTTTAAGTTCAAGCTGAGCGCCGAGCTTTAGTGATAACACAGGCTTCGATTGCTTTTTATCTTCTTGTTGAATACGGGCCAGAGCATTAAGCGATTTGTCCCATTCAGAGAGCTGATAATGACTCTGACCAATTCGATACCAAACCTCGTCAACCTCTATCGAGCTTACATCGCCAGATACCAATGGATAATAACGCTGAAGAGCTTCGGCATATTGGCCTGTCGACAGCAATAGATCGGCAATAGTCCGCTGGACTTTTCTCCATTGTTCTTTTTTCAGCTCACCGCTGTCAGCAGCATCTGAGAGCGTTGAGATAGCCTGTCTGATATCTCCTATCTGATAATAAAAAACACCCATTACACGGTTAACGATAGCCCTCTCATAGGGCGTTTTAATGGGCGTATTTTTTAGGATCTCAATAGCTTGCTGCGGAGTATTTTCACCCGTTTCAATCGCCCGATTCACATCAATCGCAACCCTTGTTGCAAGATGGTTAGCTGAGACAGGCAAAGCAATGAGCAGTAACAGAGCCAGCAGAAATGCCTTCATTGTTTTTACATCCCTTCTTGTTGGCTCAATGTAAACTCAAGCCTGACGGTGAGAGTAGTTTGAGCACCAGTAGCGGGATATCTCCATTGTCTGACAGCTCTGATCGCTTCGCGTTCGAACACTCGTCTGGGATTAGCCTCTTTCACCTCGACATTATATGGCTTCCCATTCTCATCCACACTCAACGCCAACACAACGAAACCCTCAATACCCCGCATTCTGGCATGCAGAGGATATGAGGGCTCAATACGGAGCGATGGTGAAAAATCAGGGCGGCTTTCAGCATGCTGTAGAAACATGTTGTCATCGATATCGATTTCACCAAGCTCCATACCCTGTTGACTCACTCCGGGGATGGTAATAGCATCCCTGTCTGAAAGAGTCGGTGTAAGCAGGGGTAAATTAGCGGAAATCGGTGCCTCAATGGCCTCTGGTTTACCAAAACCAGCAGGTTGATCCGGTGGTATCGGAGGCTTTGTAGACAGTGACTGCCGAACTTTTCTTATCGTCTGAGAGTCTGGCTCAGTAACAAAAAAGTCCAGTGTCAGTTTGGTATTTGAGGTCTGCGGTAGATAGTCTTTATGATGAACCAGCGACGCCATAATAACTAATAATATTAATACGATAAAAAAAGAGGCGGATATGGAAAGTAACCAACGGAGTATCATCTTTTCTCCGCAGACAGAGCAATTTTCTGAATACCAACACGCCTGGCAATATCCATGACATTGACAACAGTACCGTTAAACGCCCTTTTATCCGCCTGAATCAGTAGGCCCGCTTCAGGTTTATCCATCAGTAAAAAAGCGAGCTTCTCTTCCAGACGTTCCACATCCACGAACTGGTTATCGATATAAATTTCATTATCTGACGTGATGGCTACCGCTATTCCTTTCGCCTGCTGCGCAGTAGCCTGGCTGGCAGTCGGGCGATTAATGTCAACACCGGTTTCAGAGACAAATGAGCTCGAGACAATGAAAAAAATCAACATAATGAAAACGATATCCATCATGGAGGTAAGATCGATCTGTGCCTCTTCTCTGGCTTTGCGTACCCGGGTCAATCTCATCTCATTGTCCTCAGTTCTTTTTCCAACGATAACTCTCGACGCAGACATGCCTTAACAAGCCGGGAATGTGCAAATAGCCCTGTAAGGGCAATGACCATGCCACCAAGTGTGGGAAAGGTCGCCATTGCAATACCTCCAGCCATAGAGCGAACGTCGCTGTTTCCTTGGTTCGCCATTACGTCAAAAACTGCAATCATGCCTGTCACTGTGCCAAGCAGACCCAACATAGGGCAAATTGTTATTAGCCCTTTAATCAACATTAAACGTTGATTTAGCTTCAGTTGGGCCTGAAAAAGCCATCCGTCACGAATTGCGATAGACGACCATGAACAGCAGTGACTGCGGTGACGCCATGCGGCTACCCAACGCTGGCGTTCTTTTGGAAAAGTAATATTCACGTACAGAAAACGTTCAATCATCAAGCACCACATGATGGCCGCGACGGATGCCAGCCACCACAGAACAGGCCCTCCGGCATCCATAAAACTCTCAGTGGTGTGAAACCAATGGTCGATGAAGTTACTGAATATTTGTGCGACATCCATCTTCATGCCAGTTTGATGTCCGGAGCGGCGACATTCTGTAGTTCAGACTGTTCTGCAACCAGACCGATACCCACTTTCTCCAAAGTCCCACGAATAGCATCCGCCTGTGAGCTCAACACATTGTGGGCAAGCAGCAGGGGCATCGCTGCGACAAGTCCCAGAACCGTCGTGATAAGCGCAACTGAAATCCCTCCCGCCATCACCTTGGGATCACCATTTCCCACTTCAGTGATGATTTGAAACGTTTCGATCATACCGATCACTGTGCCGAGAAGCCCAAGCATAGGTGCCAGAGCAGCCAATAACTTCAGCATGGATAAACCACGTTCGCAAAACTGCTGTTCATCGACGATCACTTCAAGCAAGCGTAATTCAAGTGATTCAAGCCTTCTGTCAGGTTCGTCATGATAGACCTTGAGCACTCTCCCCAATGGATTATCTCCCGGTATGGTCGGGTTTTTAATTTGCTGTGATATTGCTATACGCATTCTTGTTAAGGATACGCCGCGTACCAACGCAATCAGAAGGCCAACACAGAGGAGTACGAGGATAAGTGCGCCAACGGCACCGCCTTGCCGAACACGGTCATCGATACTCGGAGCAGAGCCAAGCAGTGAAAGTACATCACCTCCACTTGGATCAAAGCTGAAAAGCTGACCCGGCTGAGCAGTTTTCAAGCTTTCCGTAGTGGCGCTATTTTCGGGCTGAAATGCATAATATTCGCCAAGGCCACGTTCCGGTTCCCAGTGAATAAATCCATACTCTCCTGCAATAGCAACATCGCCAATACGAATAACATTAGCGGGTTGAACAACGCCATCACCATTGAGCAAAGGCAAAGATAATATGCTGAGACTGCACTCGCCTGTAGATGATTGATCATTCCCTGCCACAGCTGGGCTAATTGAGGAAGGTTTGGCAACTCACTGCTTTTGGCAACATCGTTGAGATTTTTGCCAGCGCTGCCGATGCCTATAGATGCCGGAGAGTCATTTGTTTTTCCCAAGACAAAGGTAGCTGCATCCCTAATAGTGCCGTTGATCTCGCCCAAACTGCCGGACTCGATACGAAGACGTTCTTCAAGGCGAGTAATGGCTGCCTCATTCGAGCTAAACTTGCTATTCAACTGGTCAACGTCTCCAGTTAACGCTACTTTCTTTGCTCTCATGGCATCAAGCTTCGCACTCAACTCACGTTCTTCACTGATAAATGCCAGTTCACGGGCTTTATCGTGTTCAGCACTTTTCTGCTGCGCGTTAAGTGATTTATCTACCAGGTTTGCCTGAGCTGGAAACGCGATAACTATTAGAAAAAAAGAGACAGATGTTAAATATCGCCACATTACTCAACTCCCCCGTCCTTTGGTAACCGACCGACTGACAAAGGTAGGTTAATCAAACGGGGGGCGCCGCTTTGCTCTGCAAGAGCAAAAGCATCGTCAATCTCAGGCTTCACCTTACCTGAGGAGAGCTCCCATTCGCCAAGCTTACGACTGTATAACCAATAACTTTTCTTATCCGGGCTTCTCGCAACCAGACTTACACGGCCAAAATGAAGCATATCAACATCGCGGACCAGCCCCTGCTGAGCAATCTGTCCTTTGAATATTCCAAGCTTCTGTCCATATTCCATCTCAATTCGATACGCCTCCAAAACCCGGCGAAATTTCTCACTGACGGAAACATCGGCACGAGTCATCAATGACCTCAGTTGCGCGACCCGAGTCAGCCTTTGTTGCTTTTTAATCGGTATATCCTGTGCCACCCAAGGTTCGAGGCTATCTATCATCCTATACATCAGCGGAACAATCCCCATCCGGGTATCTGCAAGCTCAGATATTTTGTTTCTGAGTTCTGCTTTTTCATGTTCCTGGTTCTCAATCAGCTTGACCAAATGTGATTGATATATGGTTAGGTTTTCCGTCTCGCGATCAAGCTGTTCTATTTCTGACTTCATTTTTAAAATGTTTTCAGCGCGTCGATCAATGCGTTGTTGTACCTGTGCTGACGACTGTAATGTCTGGCCCTCAATCTCACTCGCCCTCTCAAGCGTGCCTGCTATAGAAAATACAGAGAAAAATAAGCCAATAAGGCTAGTAACGATGATTTTCATTACGATAAAAGTCCAATATAGGAGAAAATTCCATCTCGGTAATTCGCCAGATATACAGGGTTCACAATATATCTGAACGATATTATACAAGAGGAACGAATAATTATGCTCATTATGTGACTACGTCTTATGTATTACCTTTGAG
The DNA here is from genome assembly GCF_001707825.1 of Veronia pacifica. Taxonomy (GTDB): domain Bacteria; phylum Pseudomonadota; class Gammaproteobacteria; order Enterobacterales; family Vibrionaceae; genus Veronia; species Veronia pacifica. The sequence goes on from NZ_LYBM01000034.1 coordinate 56,439, forward strand.
CATTAAAATATTAGGCAGTCATGACAAAAAAGAAGAACACCATTTTTAAGACATTGATGCAGTGAAGACTCATATCCAGTAAGCTCGCCTGATCACTATGCTCGAACAAAGTATGTGTGAAGCGGCTTCCGCTACTCAACCAAACAGAAGTAAATTAACCTTCAATAAGGCTCTGGCATAACTGGGGTTTTCCTATTTTTTTAGGTCTTTTTCCCTTAGGCTTAATCACATAGTCATCAGGCTTTGGCCACCAACTGAGAAGCTCATCTCCGCAGCCATCCCCTATGGGAGGTGGCGACTGAGAAATACAGTACTTGTCGCCGGAAGGACATTTAAGGCGGACATGCATATGATAATGATGCCCAAACCAAGGCCTGACTTTTCTCAGCCACTCCCGATCGCCCTCTTCTTCAGCACAGAGTTGCTTCTTTATTGCCGGATGGACGAAGATCCGCGCAGTCCGAGAATCAGAGGCAGCGAGGCGTAGTAGGTTAAAGTGGGATTGTTCCCATCGCGATGTATCAACCTTAAACTGCTTAAGGTCAACAAGACTCAGTGCCTGTGGGGACTCTCTTTCAGAGGAGGAGAGTCTTTGAGAAGCAAAAGAAAACCAGATATCGGCATCCAGCCCCGTCTGGTGACTTCGATGACCGGACGAAAAATGTCCTCCTCTTGGCATGGCTAAATCAGCAACCAGAAAGTCTTCACTTCCACTACGGTGCATCCCCTTACCTAAATCAGTAATAAATGCAATGAGGTCTGAGTGTCCGTAATACCTTACACGAGAAGGACGGATAACCTGATACCCAACTCCTGACAATGGCAACGCCTGACCACCAAATAAACAACCATTAGCATAACCACCCACTGTAAATGTTTTACCGAGTGAAGGGCTTTTTACCGCCTGCCAAGGATTCGCATGGACAAAAAAAGTGAGAAACAATGTACTAATAATCAAGCCTCTCAATACTCGCTCCTTGCATTACTATCTGTGCATTTTCGGTTTTTGATAGGTCGGGTTAAATCACCTAACGTCGTCTTGAGTGGTTATTAACAATCAACGTAATAGTACCTGATATTCTGATCGCAATTCAGAAACTATTAAGCCAGTCTCTTATTTGAATAGCACGTGTTGATTCTCATTTATGCATCAGTAATGTGTTTTAAACGAACAGTGGCTCGCGAACAAGGACAGTGTGATGTATTGCAGTAAATTAGACATAAAAATAGAAAACAAATTCGATGAGCCGTTGGCTATATCATTAGTGCTGACAAACCAGTCTGACAGCCCTATCAGCAACTTCTCACTATGTTTTGATATGCCTCGGTTGCTGGCAGCTGAATCACTGGAAAACGTCAGTCTTTTGCGACAGGAAGGCTCTCATATTGAGCTCATTGCGCCGAGCGAGCTTCATCTGAAACCGGGCGAAAGTTGGTCATTTCGCATCAAAAGTCATGGTCCCGCACTGAAAAATATTGCGGAATGCCCAAGGGGAGCATACCTACGCGCAGCTGGCGATGTCTTTGAGGTTCCAATCGGAGGGATCGACATGGCGCAACCAGCAGACCTCAATGATGAAAAACTCCTCTTGCCTGATGGAAAGCCGGGCATTATTCCACAACCAAACGCCATTTCTGAAAAAACAGGCTTTTTTACTCTGCGAAATACTCTGACGGTTAATGCCGCCGATCTCGCACTGAATGCAAGAGAATGGCTGGCAGAAAAGCTAGAGGTTCAAATCATTGAGGCCAGCGCTTCTGATGCGGTGTTGAGTTTTGTGCTGGTGGACGAAAGAGAGATCAGTGGAGAAGCGTATCAATTAAACGTTGACGCCGAAAAAATTGTTATTCATGCCTCCACAGCAGCGGGTTTCTTTTATGCCGCTGTCACATTAGCGCAGCTACTAATAACGGGAGAGAGAAAAGCACAGTGTTGTGAGATTGATGACTCTCCACGTTATGACTACCGCGGACAATTTCTCGACTGCTCACGCTCATTCCACAGTGTAGAGACGGTCAAATCAATCATTGAGCAAATGGCATGGCTCAAGTTCAACCATTTTCACTGGCACTTGACCGATGATGAAGGATGGCGAATAGAAATAGATGCTTATCCAGAGCTGACTCAAACAGGAGCTTGGCGTGGGGATACCGAGGCATTGAAACCCCAATTTGGCTCAGGTATCAAAAGATATGGTGGTTTCTTTACCAAAGACCAGATACGTGATGTTATTGAATTTGCAGAAAAACGCTCAATTACAGTAGTACCGGAAATTGACATTCCCGGCCATGCAAGAGCACTTATCAAATCCCTGCCCCATCTACTGATTGAACAGGAAGATGCGTCAGAATACGTATCCATCCAGCAATACAATGACAATGTCCTCAACCCGGGTCTATCAGCGACCTACGAGGTACTGGAAAATATTCTGGATGAAGTCTGCGAGCTTTTCCCTTCAACTCTTATTCACCTTGGCGGTGACGAAGTACCGAGTCATGTATGGGAAAAATCGCCTGCATGTAAGATAAAACAGCAAGAGCTTGGACTCGAAGATGTCAGAGATCTTGGCAGACATCTTTTCCGTCATTTACAAAACTATTTACGGAACAAAGGTAAAAACTGTGGTTGTTGGGAAGAAGCAATAGACGGGCATAAAGTTGATGAGCAAGCTTTGATCTACACATGGTCAAGCCCAGAGAAAATTGCTCAGGCACTATCTGGGGATTATCCTGTTATTGCCTGCCCAGCGCAGTTCACCTACTTTGATATGGCAACCAATAACAATATCAATGAAACAGGTGTTTTATGGGCGAACCCAGTCAGTCTAAAAAAAGTATATAGTTTTGAGCCTACCTTTGGCCTTGAACAAAATGCTGACAAAATACGCGGGACGCAAGCATTGGTCTGGACAGAGTTTGTCAAAGATAAAACAACTCTGGATTATCTCAACTATCCTCGCTTATTTGCCCTTTCTGAGGTCGCCTGGACTCAGGAAAAAAATAAAGACTGGGATAATTTCCTTCCCCGAGTCAGCGCTCATACCTCCCACCTTGAAATATTGGGTATAAAGGGCAGCGGTAAATTACCAGAGTAATAGATCTCGATTGAAGCTCCACTATTGTGGGGCTTTTTTTATTCATCATTTTTGAAATATATAGATTTTTTGTAGATAACTATTTATTTACAGATCAATACTTCGAATCAAGATACGATATTTTTATATTCGCAAACAGCGAAGTGGTCTCTTTCATTAACGTCATTAAATCAAGAGGACAAATGACGATGTCGAGCCCTTCGTTGTCAATTCCTACCTATTCAGACGACGTTACACCTTAGAACAAGAAGTATTTAACTAACTGATTTTTTTGGTGTCATATGAATTTCGTTTTGGTTTCGTGTTTATGTCGTTCAATTTTGAGCGAATAATTGCAAAACTCAACTCACCTCAAAGCAAGGATGTATTTGATGATTATAAGAAAACTTCGATTAAAACGGGGATGGTCTCAGAGCCAGTTGGCTGAAATGGCTGGTGTCACTACCCGAACAATTCAACGGGTCGAACAAGGTAATAAGCCGAGTATGGAAACGCGCAAGGCTCTTGCTGCAGTATTTGAGATAGATCTATCAACATTAGAGTTAGAGGACATTCAAATGCAAAACGAAACTGAATTGAGGGCAGACGAACAGTATGCTCTTATATATGCAAAGCGACTGAAGGAATTTTATGAGTATTTAATTACATATGTGTTCATGGCGGCAATATTTCTAATTGTCATGCACGATGAGCCAGTTGTTTATATTATTTTTGCTGGTCTTGGTATGGGTCTAATCGTTCAAGGGCTTATTGCATTTGAAAAAATTTATTTCTTTTCTCCCAATTGGGAAAGAAAGCTAGTTGAAAAAAAATTGGGCCGAAAATTATAACAAGGAGAGGTTTTGGAATTTATAGATAAGATATTGATGAGTGAAAACTATGGTTTGATCGCGTTTGTGATTATTGCAGTAATTATTTTTTGGTTCCTCCCGGCTTTAATTGCGCTCGTATTTAACCGAAAACAGTTCAAATACATTCTGCTAGCTTGTATCCCTGCGGGTCTATCTTTCATCTTGTGGGGAGGGGTGTTGGTATGGGCTTTAGGAGGTAAAGCAGTATCGAAATATGCAGACAAAGCGTGTAGTGAGGCTAAAACGCAGTAGATAGGGATAAATATCGCGTGACCAGAAATTTAGGGAGGCTCCCACATACCCGAATATGTCTGAAGCTCGATTGACTTAATCTTTACAAATAAATGATAGAGATTTTGCTATTTTTTTCTGACACGCCTGAGTTAACTTGCACCTTCGACCGGGGTATACACCGAAGACTCATTAAAGTGCTTTACACATTACACAGACGAAAAAAAGCCCCGCTATGTCTAGCGAGGCTTTTTTATAAGTGGCGGAGCGGACGGGACTCGAACCCGCGACCCCCGGCGTGACAGGCCGGTATTCTAACCAACTGAACTACCGCTCCACTCAATACTGAGTAACAAATAAAGTCTTATCGTCGCTGCTTTACTTGTTTTTGCCTTCATCTTTTTCTCAAAAAGATGAAAACGATGTTTAAGCCTGGCGATGTCCTACTCTCACATGGGGAGACCCCACACTACCATCGGCGCTGTTGCGTTTCACTACTGAGTTCGGCATGGAGTCAGGTGGGTCCACAACGCTATGGTCGCCAAGCAAATTCTGAGGCTTTATCCCGCTGGCTATAAAAACCGCTCGCTGCGTTTGTTTGCTCTCTCGTTCAGTTATGTACAGATGTACACGCCTTCGCTCGACTCACAAACCGCCTTGCTATCGCTTTTTATCCCTGCGCTGTTTCTGCGCTAGCCGGATAAATCCATAATCTTGGAAAGCTGTCTGGTGTTCTCTTACACATTCAATGTTCTACTTTGAGTCCGT
>NZ_LYBM01000035.1 GCF_001707825.1 Veronia pacifica
CTTAAAGCGCCGAAGCGAATTAAGATGAAGGTTGCTGGGATACTATCTCTCGGTGGGCAGCTTGATCACAGCCTTGCTTTAATCCCCATTTTCAGTGCACAGAAACATATGGGTTTCGGAAATGCAGTGTCAGGCGTGGCGCTCAGAATGAAAGATCCGTTGAAGGCTCAGCAAGTGATGCGTGATTTTCGCTCACGGCTTACCCAATATGTGTATCTGAAAAGCTGGATTCAGGGCTTTGGTACTTTATATCGCGATATCCAGATGGTCAGAACCATTATGTATCTGGTAATGGTATTAGTGATCGGTGTTGCCAGTTTTAATATCGTATCGACTCTCATGATGTCGGTAAAAGACAGATCGTCAGAAATAGCCATCCTCCGAACCATGGGTGCAGAAGACAAGCTCATTCGCTCTATATTTGTCTGGCATGGGGCATTATCGGGTATTGCTGGCAGCCTTATCGGCTGTGGATTGGGTGCGTTTCTTGCGCTAAATCTGACTTCTGCCGTCAGTGCGCTGGAAAATCTAATAGGTCATAAATTCCTTTCTGGGGATATCTACTTTATTAATTTTCTCCCCACTGAGTTACATGCGATGGATCTATTGGTGGTGTCAATGACGGCTATCAGCCTGAGCTTGATTGCGACCTGGTATCCGTCAAGCAGAGCGTGCCAGTTGCATCCTGCGTCGGTGTTAAGTGCTAAATAGACTGGCGTGAATACCTAATGTTTTTGTTCAGGGGAACGCGTGACTGAAGTTGGTATTCGGTCGCTTTTTATCTCGACGGGATAGTTTCCGCATTGAAAGTCTAGATGTGAGTTGAATACTGATCGAAACACAAGCAGTGCTGAAAGCAGAAATACGTACTGATAGATAAAGAGACTAACGTTAGCGGAGTGAAAGGGCGGCGATGGGCGCAGTTCGGTATTCCGCTGTCACTGGTCTCTTTTTTCTTTAAGTTTGAGCCTCAGTCGAGGCTTGGCGAAACCTTTCTATTCACGTCCCTCAATATCGGATCCACAGCTTAGCTCTGTTGCTCTATCAAAATTACATATTCTAGGAAGTCACATTACTCTGTTAGGAGCACTTGTGGTGTTTAATGACTATTTTCTCATCACCTTTTCTTCTTCACATTTAGTTCACAAGCCGTTTGATAGATTACTTAGTACTTTCTTTTGCGGTCAAGCAAGGTGAAATTAACTGTTATCAAGATACGTCTAGTTATCTATAACATCATTTTTATCAATTCTGTGACCGTAATATTGAAGATTACCTTAATTGTTTTAAAAATAATGATTGGCTTTGAGAATGAATAATAATATGGGTTATATAAAAATGTACTAGAAGAAATTTATAGTATCTATAACCGTCGCTTTAATCATATTGGACATTATCTGGTATAACATTTGGGGACTAGAGCCGTATCAAGTGACACCAGAAGTTATTACTAATAGATATAGTTATCAAATCATTGATACAAATATGTAAATGGATAAAATATCAGAGAACGATTTTTATTTTATCTTTACCAGCTTTGATGGAGAAACAGTTATTAGTCGAATAAAATATATTAATTTTTATATAAAGTAGTGACCAAATTAAGCTACCAATTCTTATTGGTGTTCACGGGATGAGCCGAAGTAGAAATCTATGGTGGGATGACAGCTTTAAAGGATAGCAAACGTAGTGAAGGATGAAAAACTATGGTTCGTTACAGCTAATGATGATGAGTATGCGACAGTATCAGAAAATAAAGCGTCATTCGAAATGTTTGATACCGAGAATAAAAAACATATTAGCTTCGATAGTGGGAATATATTACCAGAATGCTACTATAAATATCTTTCGGGATGGTTTAAGAAGATTTAATAGATGAGAAATCGTCATTTATTTATCCCTTATTTGAAAACACTGGGGGGAAACATATTATTCTATTTGCTAGAACTTATCGCTGACACTATATTTATTCTTTATATTATCAATGAGATGATGTCTCTTCTTTATCAAATTAAAAATAGCATCCAATGATAGAGGTTTATTTACCATAACAGTTTCTTGTAATTATCTTATCTGTTATTAACAGTCTCTGGGATATGACTAACATATCTTATTAGTAGCAATATACGTATTATTTTTAAAGAGAATATTATTACGCGCTGAGTATTATCGCCTTTTATCAACGGGCACATAGGTGGCATAAAAATGTTTAGTTTTGCCAGGAGTTAACACTCAATTTTGGAATCCTAACTCCTGACGCATCAGAACCTATGAACTCTAGCTCGCGTTTTCGGATCGGCGGCGACGCTTTTTCCAACTTCTTACAACCGAGTATCTCCAGAGTGCCTGAATACCAAAGTAACCAGCAAGACCGAAAAAGACGCTACAAATTAAGCAACCCAGTAAGAAGGGAGGGCCAATATGTCCCATTTGGTTAAACAAAAACTCCCAGGTCAACTCAAAGTGGAATGGATATTCCGGCGTATTCAGGATCCACGCCCCAAGCAGATATACGAGATAAAACATGACTGGCATTGTCACTGGGTTACTGATCCAAACCAATGCAACGGAGAGTGGCAGATTAACACCAAACATAATAGCGGCGCCGGCGGCCATGATCATCTGTGTTGGGAGAGGAACGAAAGCCATAAAAAGGCCTACCGCAAAAGCGCCCGACGCAGAGCGTCGATTGAGGCACCAGAGATTTGGGTCATAAAGCAGGTTTCCAAATATCTTGAGTGCTTTTTGCTCCCTTATCACATCGTGTTTCGGGAGAAAGCGCTTTATCATATTTTTTGGCATAACTTAAATTTTGTCTCTACAAGGCTGAAAAGATGCTTTGGATCGCCGTAGGAGTCATTACGGCTGTTTTTGCTCATCGGTATTGGCCATATGTCCCTGATGGCACTGCGCTCTCCTTAGTCGTCATTGTGATATGTTTATATCTGCCGGGCAAATTCTCAAAATTTATCGCAGGCTTGATAATTGGTTCTGTGGTCACTGCTTATATAGTAGGCAACCACGTCGAAAAAATCCGCACCAGCACTGACGAGCGCAAGCATACTACCATAGTCGCTAAAGTTGGCAGTCTTTTTACAGCGGAAAACTTCTCAGTAAATAAGATTTTTGTTGTAAATCAGATTAATGATAAGGTTTTTAACGCTGTCAATGGTCCGACGGTCCGATTGTTTACTGACTTACCCTTTCAATTTAAGCAAGGAGAAAAATGGCAATTAACGGTCAAACTTCGGGAGCCTTTTGGTCGCCTTAATGAGGCTGGATTTGATACAGAGCTTTACTTTCTTGCTAATCATATCCATGCAAAAGGGTCGATTGTCGAGGCTGAGAAGATTGATGATACAGTCAGTTTAAGACAGTCTACCTATGATAAGTCCTACCCAATATTATCGACCATGCAGCATCAATCATTACTGACTGCCATGGCTTTCGGCAATCGGGACTTAATCACCCAAAATGAGTGGAATGTTCTTCGGGACAGCGGTATTGCACATCTTATTGCTATATCAGGGCTACATATTGGGCTGGCATACTGGTTTGGAACACTGTTGGGTAAGATAGTTCAAGGAACGGCTGGAGAAAAACCACGGTTAATTTGGTTTCCTCTCTGGGCTGGCGTCATCGTAGCAGCAACGTATACTTGGCTGTCCGGTTTTTCTATTCCTGCTGTCAGAGCGCTGACTGCCGTTGTGTGCTTTGTTCTTCTGCGTCGGATGAGTGTTAATCTCTCACCGGTATCCACCTTCATTTTCATTCTCGCTGCATGCCTGTTGATGGATCCTTTATCTGTTTACTCTATGAGTTTTTGGCTATCGTTTGGTGCAGTATTTGTGCTGTGTCTGACCGCATACTGTCCAAATCAATCTGACTCTAAAAGCCCGAAAAATTTAGCGAGTATCTATAGTGGCAAGTTAGCGGCGCTGTTTCGTATGCAAGTCTTGCTCACTGTGGGCATGGCTCCTATTGTTGTGTACTTTTTTCAAGGTATTTCACTCTATTCTTTGCCTATAAACCTTGTCGTGGTTCCTCTGGTAAGCTTATTGACAGTCCCGCTGACCTTGCTTGCTCTGATCACACTGCCGTTTCCGCCTCTCAGTGAGTTTTTATGGCAACTGGCAGATATCTCACTCAAACCGGTATGGGATCTTGCGAGTCTCGCCAGGGGAAATTGGTTGGAAGCACCCAACATAGAGGCGTCTTGGTTACTGTTGTTGGTATTATTGGTCAGTACGCTCTTATTTCTTCCTGTCCGAAACTGGCTGATTGTTATTTTAGTTATGACGGTGACCCTGATCGGTTGGCGTGAAAAAAGTCCGGATAAGGGACAATGGCGGTTAACCATGTTAGATGTTGGTCATGGCCTGGCCATCATTATTGAGAAAAATAAAAAAGCGATACTTTATGACACGGGTAACCGGTGGCGTCAGGGCAGTGTAGCGGAATCCATCATAGGGCCAGTGTTGGAGGGGAGAGGAATTGATTCGCTGGACGGTTTGATTTTGAGTCATGCGGATAGTGACCATGCTGGTGGGGCAGACTGGATTGAGCAGCGGTTCGCACCGAAATGGAAGCGCAGCAGTAGCAGAAAGAGGGATTATCTTCCTTGCATTGAGGGTGAAGAATGGCATTGGCAATCTTTAACCTTTAAGGTCATCTGGCCACCGAATGTATCATCAAGGGCAGGTAACAAGGATTCATGTGTTATTAAAGTATCAGATGGGATCTCCTCAATACTGTTAACTGGAGATGTCACTATTTCAGGCGAGAAGAAAATAATCGAAAAATACAACAACATTCAATCAGATATTATTACTGTTCCACATCATGGTAGTAAAACATCATCGTCAATTGCGTTTTTGAATCATATTGAGCCAGAGTTAGCGATAAACTCCTCAGCAAGATATTCGCCTTGGCGAATTCCTTCACCACTTATCATTGATCGATATAATAGTCAGGGAATAAGTTGGCTGGATACATCTCAATCAGGTCAAATCGATATTTACTATTCGACCTCAGGCTGGCAAGTCACAACGTTGCGAAATCAAAAGGCCCTTTTGGTATCGTGAGGCATTACTTTCGATGTCGAGTTACAGAAATTGGGCATTAAAGGGTAAATAAAAAGAGGAACAAAGTTAATCTGCTCCTCTTTTTGCAAGTGATAAAGTTAGAGCTGTTGCCAGAGTTCTTTTTGCGACACGAGGTCTGGCGTGAGCTTTATATATTTATTGTTATTCGGGCTGAGGAAATAAATAGGATCATTCACTTTCCTAACATCAAATCCATCATTTTTTAAACCAGACTTCTGATATTTAAATGTACTGGTTAATTGAACTTCATTAATAAATCTGACAAATACAGGTACTGCATAGGCTGGCATTAATGATGCTATGTGACGGTGGAACTTATCAAGGTCAAAGCGTTCTGCGGGAGTATCCTCACTGAGCTTTATCGCTGCCATTCCCGCTCTGCCATCACAATCTGGAACCTTTACGCCATAAACAATGGCATGCTCAATTGACTGTTCGCATCGATTGAATTCCATAATGCTACTTTCAACTTCAACGGTGCAGACATTTTCTGCTCGCCACCTAAAGGTGTCGCCCATTCTGTCCTCAAAGAAGATATGTCGAAAGCCCATCAGGTGAACCATATCCCCGGTATTAAAATAGGCATCGCCGTCCTTAAATACATCACGATAAATAGCCTTGTTGGTCTGCGTTTTTTCTGTGTAGCCGTCAAAAGGGTGTAGCTTTGTGATTTCGGCGAGTAGCAGGCCTTTATCACCGGGCTTCTGTTTGATCATCCGGCCTTTTGAATCGCGAACAGGAGCGTCTTCATCCGTATCATATTTAACAACAGCAAAGGGGTTAACGGATAAGCCGATCGTACCATCCAAGTTTAATGCATTGAAAAAGGCCGCATTTCCTTCACTGGACGCATAAAATTCACAGATTTGCTCAACACCGAAGCGGTCCTTAAATTCCATCCATATATCCCGCCGTAAACCGTTTCCGATCATTTTGGTCATCTTATGGTCTTTTTCGCCGCTATGAGGTTCCGCGTTAAGAAGAAACCGGCAAATCTCACCGACATATCCAAAAGCGGTGATATTGTTTTCTTTCACATCAGGCCAAAAACGTGAAAGGCTGAATTTTCGTCTTATCACTGCCTGTGCACCACCTGCGATAACGGATGTCATGCAAACAACCATGGCTGTCGCGTGATAAATCGGTAGCACGATGTAGAGACTGTCATCCTTTTTCAATCTGAGGCCACTCAAGCCAAACGCACAGTAGGCTTTAAGCCAACGGCCATGAGAAATCACCGATGCTTTTGGCATACCCGTGGTGCCAGACGTGTAGATGTAAAAGCATGCGTCTTTGGCGACGGTGGGGTCACTAATAACAGGCTCGCTTTCAGGGTTATCTGAACACAGCAAATCAAAGGCTGTTTTGCCTTGTTGTTCAATAGAAGGCGCGTTATCGCGTTCGCCACGGTACTCAATGTATTCTTGTGGGACATCTTGCAGCTTGTGTTGAACGTCTGAGATTGCCTCGATGAAGTGGTGATGGGCAATAATGATGTGTGGCTGAGCAAGGCCAACACAATGCGCAAGAGAGTCTTTCCTTAATGAGGTGTTAATAAGTGCGCTTATTGCACCAATCTTGCTCAATGCGTACGACATTGCCATTTGTTCCGTGCTGTTTTCCAGCATAAGAACGACTTTGTCGCCTTTCTTAATTCCACGCGCCTGAAATTGATGAGCCAGACGGTTTACCCAATTATTAAAATCCTGATAGCTGTGTTTGCTATATTCATCGCTGATAAATGGACGGGACTTTTGTTTTTTAACTTGTTTAACGAACAACTGAGTGTAATTAAATTCCTTATCACTCGGTGTCAGCCTTAGCCTTAATAGTGCCTCGATCAATTTGGGTGCATCGGGGATAATCGAGGGAACACGCTTTAGTATGTCAAAAATACTGAGCACGTCGGTATTTTTTGCCATGGCTTTTTTTCTCCTTGTATACCGTCAGTCCATTTCAGAAACGTGGCGAAATTCACGTAAGAAAAGCACTCTGAGCTCACCCGCTATTAACAGGAAGCTTGAGTATGTTGTTAATCTGTTAAACCAGCGGTCTAGCGCCACCTAGGCAATGAGTAAGTCATTAACATTAAGAATGCGAAGTATGTTCACATGAAGAGTAATGTGGTCTAACCTCAGCTGAAAATGTTGGATAAAATCCAAAATTTCTCTTTCTCACTGGAAATACCCAATTTCTCTATGAAATTTGCCCATTACTTCTAATATTTTTCATTAACTCTTTGCTGGTCATACCACTAAAGACTATATGGAAAAATTTGATTGAGCAATCAATGAACACATTCCGTTGTATCGGCTATGAGAATTTATTGAAGTAAAGGCTCGATAACACGAGGTTAAGGGTATGTTGCAACGTGTGGTGTTGGCTAATTAAAAAATATTCAGCATTGAGGGTGTTCATTAACACAACCCAATGGAAAAGAACTTTCTGTTGTTATTATGTTGCTCGTCACTGAGTCGGCATCTCACAAACTTTGGAATATTGCTCAGAGCAACTTGGCGATTCAAAAGTGATAAAAGCTCGAGTAATTTTCTGGGAAAACGAAAAGAATGGACAATGAACATTATTGACATGGTGTCTAAATTAATGTGTTTCCTTTTTAGATGACTTATTTCGATACATTAGATGTTGAAATAACCGTCGGGTAACTGAAAAGGAGGAAAATGCTCATATCAAAACACTAAAAATTTGTTTGTTTTCTCTGCACTTCTGGAGTGAAATTTCAGCAAATATTTCTTGATAAGTCAGGATCAATGAAGATGTTTGGTAAGGTTGCACTATAAAGAGTAGAATGCCCGCACTTGCACTCGCACTAACCTAACTGAAACGAATGACAAAATACCAAGATAGATCGACGTGGGATACCTTTAAGCAACTCTGGCCAACGGTTGCTAACTACAAAGCAGGTCTGATTGTTGCAGTAATTGCGCTGATACTAAATGCGGCCTGTGATGTCATGATGACTGCGATGTTACAGCCCCTGTTGGATAATGGGTTTATTCAGGGGGGTAAAACCGCAGCTGTAGAAGCATCTGCCAATCAAGCCAGTTCCTCCTTACCTAATGTTGGTGGGCTAAGTGATTTCAACCTGAGCGGTATATTTACCCAGGCATCGTTGACAGATATCGCCACCTTTATTGTTGTCCTTATTGTCTTACGCGGATTTTCAAGCTTTGCTTCAACCTATTGTCTGTCGTGGGTTTCGGGTAAGGTCGTCATGGTCATGCGACGCCGATTGTTCAATCATTTTATGAAAATGCCTGTTGGCTTTTTCGACAAAGAGTCTTCGGGAGAGTTACTGTCGAGAATTACTTACGACTCTGAGCAAGTATCAGCGGCAACCAGTAATGCATTGATCAACCTCGTCCGTGAAGGGGCGAACATCATCTTTTTGATGACCCTCATGTTCTGGACCAGCTGGCAGCTATCCGCCATTCTTTTAGTTATTGCACCTATCGTTGCGGTGGCTATAGGCGTTGTGTCTAAACGTTTCCGTCGTATTTCATCGAATATGCAAGAAGCAATGGGCTCAGTGACCTCCTCTGCGGAACAAATGCTGAAGGGACATAAAGTCGTTCTTAGCTTTGGTGGACAGGTTGTTGAGAAAGCTCGGTTCGACAAAGTCAGCAACCAAATGCGGCAACAAACGATGAAGCTGGTATCAACGCAGGCAATTGCCAACCCGGTGATCCAGTTAATCGCCTCAATGGCTCTGGTTGTTGTACTTGTTATGGCTGGTAGTGAATCACTTCAGGGATCACTGACCCCGGGTAGTTTCGCGGTGGTATTCGGTGCCATGTTTGGTTTAATGCGACCGCTAAAAGCGTTGACTGAAGTAACGTCTCTCTTTCAGCGGGGCATGGCAGCGTGCAACAGCCTGTTTGAACTGATGGACATGGAAACAGAAAAAGACAAGGGCACGCACTCAGTCGACTCAGTGCGCGGTGAAGTCGCAGTGAAAAATGTTGTTTTCACCTATCCGACGAAAGATACACCAGCACTCAAGAATGTCAGCTTCGACTTACCTGCAGGACAAACCTTGGCGTTAGTGGGACGATCAGGATCAGGAAAGAGCACCATTGCTAATCTGCTGACCCGTTTTTACGATATTTCCAGTGGCGATATACAGCTCGACGGTGTGAATATTGAGCAGTACACGCTAAAAAATCTCCGAGAGCACGTGGCAATTGTTTCTCAAAATGTTCACCTTTTTAATGACACCATCGCCAATAACATTGCCTACGCTGCGAGGGTAAATTTACCCGTGAGCAGATAGAGCATGCTGCCGATCTTGCTTACGCCAAAGACTTCATTAATAAAATGGAGCATGGATTCGACACCGTGATCGGTGAAAATGGCGTCAGTTTATCAGGTGGTCAAAGGCAACGACTGGCGATAGCCCGTGCGTTACTTAGAAATGCGCCAGTGCTTATTCTTGATGAGGCTACCTCCGCACTGGATACTGAATCTGAACGCGCTATCCAAGCAGCCCTAGATGAACTTCAAAAAGATAAGACGGTTCTGGTTATCGCTCACAGGCTGTCTACCATTGAAAATGCCGATCAAATTCTGGTGGTTGAAGAAGGCGAGATTGTTGAACGTGGTGATCACGCATCTCTGATTGCACTTGATGGAGCATACGCCCAACTGCACCGCATTCAATTTGGAGAGTAAACGCGTTGGCGGGATTGGTTGAAAAAATCTGGTTTGATAACCATCCACTTGGCTGGCTGCTATCCCCCATGCTTTGGCCACTGAGTAAAGTATTCTCACTTGTTGCCAACAAACGGAGACAAGATTTTCTCCGTGGTGATTCAGATTGTTATCATGCGCCAGTACCCGTGGTGGTGGTCGGTAATATTACTGTCGGCGGCAATGGTAAGACGCCTGTTGTGGTCTGGCTGGTGGAACAACTGAAAGCAAAGGGACTGAAACCGGGCGTAGTGTCCCGAGGATATGGAGGTAAAGCGCCGCATTATCCGTATGTCCTTGAGCAATCTTCAACGGCGGAAGAGGCGGGCGATGAACCTGTCCTCATCGCCAGAAGAACAGGTGTACCTGTTGCTGTTTCTCCTGTGAGAGGCGATGCTGTTAAAGCTTTGCTGCCTAAGGGCGTCGATGTGATTGTTACCGATGATGGGTTACAACACTATCGGTTAGACAGAGATATTGAATTGGCCGTGGTTGACGGCAACCGACGTTTTGGCAATGAACAGATAATGCCGATGGGTCCATTGCGCGAGCCTGTCTCACGTTTGTCCGAGGTTGATTTTGTTATCTGCAACGGCGGTGTCGCAGGTGACAACGAAATAGCGATGACGTTGAAGCCATCACTCGCTGTTAATCTCGCTACCGCTGAGACCAAATCAGTGGCCGAACTTAGCCAGCAGGTTGCCATGGCGGGAATCGGGCACCCTGAGCGATTCTTCAACACCTTACGAAAGTTAGGCAGTCAGCTCGATAGTGTGCATGGCTTTACCGACCACAAGGCGTTTGATATGAGTGCGCTGTGTACGCTGACCATAGGCAATCAGCAGCTTATTATGACTGAGAAAGATGCGGTAAAATGCCAGTCATACGCCAGAGAAAACAATATAGCGCATTGGTGGTATTTACCCGTCGATGCAGAGCTACCCGATCAGATGGCAGAGACCATCATAAACAAAGTATTGAGAGTGAAGGAAAAATATGGATCACCGACTGCATGAGATACTGGCTTGCCCAATTTGTAAGGGTAAGTTGAAGTATAACAAGGAAACTAAAGAGCTGATTTGTAAGTTTGACCGTCTCGCTTATCCAGTCCGTGATGGTATTCCGGTACTACTCTCTGAAGAAGCCAGAGAGATGACGTCAGAAGAGGTAGAAAAATGAATTTTACCGTCGTGATCCCAGCCCGTTATGATTCGAGTCGCTTGCCCGGCAAGCACTGGCGGATATTGGCGGAAAGCCAATGGTGCAATGGGTTTACGAACAGTCTGTAAAATCTGGCGCAACGCGGGTGATTGTTGCCACTGACGACCAGAGAATCGTTGATGCCGTGGAGGCTTTTGGTGGAGAGGCCTGCATGACAAGTGCAGACCATCAGTCTGGCACAGAGCGACTGGCTGAAGTCATTGAGGTTTTTCAGTTGGCAGACGATGAATTGATTATCAATGTGCAGGGTGATGAGCCCTTGATTCCGCCTGCTGTAATTCGTCAGGTGGCAGAGAATCTCAGTCAAAGTAAAGCGCCAATGGCGACGCTGGCTATCAACATCGACCACAAAGATGAGGTGTTTAACCCGAATGTCGTCAAGGTAGTGACAGACAAAGAGGGTTATGCGATTTACTTCAGCCGTGCCACCATCCCTTGGGATCGCAATAACTTCTCCAAAGATCCGATCGAAGTACACAATGATCTTAAGCGTCATATTGGTATTTATGGCTATCGCGCTGGGTTTATTGGCAAGTACATCGGTTGGGAGCCAAGCCCAATTGAACGCATTGAGAGCTTAGAGCAACTGCGTGTTCTCTGGTATGGAGAAAAAATCCACGTCGATGTGGCCATCGAGGTTCCACCACCTGGTGTTGATACGCCAGAAGATCTTGAAAACGTACGTCAGCTATTAGCTTGATTCCTTCTCTCAAAAGAGAAGTGGGCTGGAGTTTTTAAGCCAAATAAAAAAGGAAGCTGAGGCTTCCTTTTTTCGTGTCACTCAAATTTTCTGAGGTTAAGACAATCGAAAACTTCCGAAGCCACTCAAGCCTACCATGAAAAGCACAACCTAATTAACAGACACCTTGGTCGGGATAGTCTCTGGCGTCTCTTCGATAGTGGTGATGTAATTCCTCAGTCTTTGCCAAAGTTGCCCCAACTTCTCATGCCAGTATTTCTCAAACTGCTCCAGATACTGTGCACGCGGTGAATATTTTATCCACGGCTGTTTGATTTCCTTCTGAGCCAGAAAATTAGTTGGCGCCGGAATTGGGTTCAGGCCTGCACTTCGAAAATCATACATAGCGCGCTCCATATGATTGGCAGACGTGACAAGCACCAGGTTACTGTCGCCAACTACCGAGGCGGCCTGCATGGCTTCCTCCCAGGTATCTTTGGCTGTTTCAAGCAGCATGATTTTGTTTTTATTGACGCCTAAAGCTATGGCAACCCGCGCAAGTGCCCGGGCATGACTGACTTCATAGCCGCCGTCATAACCGGAGAGAATCATCTCTGAATTCGGGTACATACGATGAATACGTATACCCTCAGCAAGGCGCATCAGGGCAGTACGAGACAGCTCAGACGTTGGAGGTATCGAATCATCAACCACATGGCTGTGTCCAAGTACCATCACGAAATCAACCGGAGTATCTGTGGGTAGGAAACCTGAGTATTTTCTCTCCTGTGGCAGTAATAATGAAGAGGTCAATGGCTGAAAAGATGCCAGTGCAATCCCTGCCAGTGAGAGGAAAACCAGAAATGTGCCCGCACCACGTCGGTTGGTAAACCAACAAAGAAAAAGTCCCAAAAAGCCAATAATAAGCAAGGCGGGTAGCGGCATGAGCAGTGTACTAATAAGTTTTTTTATTTCAAACATGCAATGTGGCCGAAATGTAGTCAAACGGAGGGCATTTGCTGCATCAAACCTTTATTAACGGCTGGCTTGTGAGAAAATAGAAGTCCCTTTCCTGATAATGATAACGAAGCCATTGTGACTGAGGATAGAAATTTCGACGACATCGCCCACAAATTTGTCAAAAACATTTACGGATCGGGCAAAGGTGAGATTCGACAAGCTGTTGTTTGGCAGGATATTGAACAAATTCTTGATGTTTTAGACGACAGCAAGCCCTTGAATGTGCTTGATGCTGGTGGCGGCGTCGGTCAGTTATCTCAGTTAATCGCAAAAGAAGGGCACAAGGTCACATTATGCGACCTTTCGACAGAGATGCTTGAGCTTGCTAGAACTCAGATCACAGAAAATGGCTTGATGGATCAGTATCGTCTCGTACATTGTGCGGTTCAGGACATAAAACAGCACATTGCTCAGCCTGCTGAGCTGGTGTTGTTCCACGCTGTAATGGAATGGCTCAGCGATCCCAAATCGGCGCTGGAGATTTTGTTGGATCAGGTAGCCCCCGGTGGTGTTGCCTCGGTCATGTTTTATAACCAGAACGGATTACTGTTCAAAAACCTGATATGTGGAAATCTGAAACATGTTGAAGAGGGTATGCCGCATCGCAAGCGTTTTAAATTGCAGCCTCAGCAGGGATTAAATCCCGAGGAGGTCTATCAGTGGATAGAGCAGGCTGGTTTTAACATTTTGGGTAAGAGCGGCGTTCGGACCTTTCACGACTACATGCGTGATACCCGGACGGGCGACTTCACTTTTGAACAGGTACTGGCAATGGAGCAAAAGCTCTGCCGTCAGGAACCTTTTGTCTCTCTGGGGCGATATATCCATGTCTGGGCACAAAAACCCAAGAGCTGACAGCAACATATTATAAGTATTACAACAAGGTAAACGGATGAGTGAATACTCTCAGACCGTTCCTGAGTTGGTTGGTTGGGTAAAACAGCATGATTTTTCCCTCAACCTGCCGCCGGAACGGCTGGCTTTTCTTCTCGCTATTGCTGCCCTCAGTGGTGACAAATTTGATGAGGAGTTGGGCGAGGGGGAGCTGGTAGATGCATTTCGCATTGTCAGCGACCACTTTGGCCAAAGCAAAGAAACAATCGCCTTCAGGGCAAACAACACAATCAATGATATGGTTCGCAGCCGCCTCTTGAGTCGTTTTACCAGTGAAATGACTGAAGGCGCGAGCATTTATCGTCTTACACCGCTTGCACTGGGGATCAGCGATTACTATTCCCGTCACCGCGAATACAGCTCACTCAAGTTGTCTGTGCAGCTATCTATGGTGGCTGGTGAGATCAACAAAGCGCTGGATGCGGCCAGTGAGGACGGCGATGCCGATTTCTGGTACCGCAATGTCTACAGCGTGCTGAAATTTTCGGTTGCCGAGATATTTGATCGTATCGACCTCAATCAGCGAGTGATGGACGAGCAGCAACAGAAAGTGAAAGAGGATATTGCCGAACTGCTTAATCAGGATTGGCAAGCGGCGATCGCTAACTGTGAACAGCTGCTGAATGAAACCTCAAGCACGTTGCGCGAATTACAGGACACGCTGCAGTCGGCGGGCGATCAACTTCAGAGCCAGCTTCTCAACATTCAGGAATATACCTATCCACGGGACGACCTCGATTTTGTAGACGCCATGATCCATAGCCTGCAATCCAAGCTGGATCGCATCATAAACTGGGGTCAACAAGCCATCGATCTCTGGATTGGTTACGACCGGCACGTGCATAAGTTCATCCGTAATGCCATTGATATGGATAAGAACCGTGCGTTCAGCCAGCGTCTGCGACAGTCCGTCACAGATTATTTCGACAATCCATGGTTGCTGACGTATGCCGATGCCGAACGTCTTCTCGACATGCGTGATGAGGCACTGGTGCTCAGAGATGATGAAGTGACCGGTGAAATGCCTGCAGAGGTGGAATTCGAAGAATTAAGTCTGGTCAACGACCAATTGAGCGATCAGATCGCCGAGATGCTCTCACGTCACCGTGCAAACGGTGGAGTGATTGATTTGGGCACCTTATTGAAAAACTATTTGGCTCAGCATCCACAGGCCCGCCATTTTGACTTGGCGAGAATTGTGATTAATCAGGCAGTGCGAATGGGATATTCGCAATCAGATCTGAACGCTATTCAGCCTGACTGGAAAGAAATCAACGAATACGGAGCCAGGGTACAAGCAAATGTCATTGATAAATATTGAAGAACACCTGCCGGAAGAATTGGCGAAAGCTCTTGCCAACCCATTATTCCCGGCACTTGACAGTGTGTTGCGCGCTGGCCGCCATATTGCCAGTGAGGACATGGATAACCATGCCTATTTAGTCGAATTTGAAACCGCGCTTGCACGATTTTACCAAAGATATAACACCGAACTGGTGCGCGCCCCGGAAGGGTTTTTTTACCTCAGGCCTCGTTCAACGGCATTGATTGGTCGCAGCGTGTTATCAGAATTGGACATGTTAGTGGGAAAAGTCTTGTGCTTTCTCTACCTCAGCCCAGAGCGGTTGGCACAGGAAGGCATCTTTTCCACGCAGGAGTTGTTTGATGAACTGCTGACACTTGCTGATGAGAAAAAACTGATGAAGCTGGTGACAAATCGGGCGATAGGCTCAGATCTGGATCGCGGCAAGTTATACGACAAAGTGAAAACCTCACTGCGTCGCCTTCGCCGTATCGGGATGATTATTCCAGTGGGCGATAACGGTAAATTCCGAGTCAGCGAAGCCACATTCCGGTTTGGCGCAGATGTCAGAGTCGGTGACGATGCCAAAGAAGCGCAGCTTCGTCTGATCCGAGACGGTGAAGCTGTGGTCCATTCACAGGAACACGCTCAGGGCAGCCTGCTTGATAATGCAGAACAAGAAGAACACGTGGGAGATGAGGCATGATACAACGCGGTAAATACCAATCGTTGACCATGGTTAACTGGAACGGCTTTTTTGCCCGAACCTTTGATATCGACAGCCTGGTCACGACACTTTCCGGCGGTAATGGCGCGGGTAAATCCACCACAATGGCGGCGTTTATCACGTCTCTCATCCCTGACCAGACGTTGCTTCACTTCCGGAATACCACAGAGGCGGGCAGTTCAAGCTCGTCTGCAGATAAGGGTTTACACGGTAAGCTGAAACCCGGTGCCTGTTATGCGGCATTGGAAGTGATTAATTCACGTAATCAGCGTCTGCTGTTTGCTGTTCGGCTCCAACAAGTGGCGGGCCGTGATAAAAAAGTAGATATCAAACCCTTCATTATTCAAGGTTTACCTAGCCATGTTAAACCGACTGATGTACTGATTGAGAATATTTCAGATTCACAGGTCAGGATCCGTCAAATCAACGAAGTGAAAGAAGCGGTGACACAATACGACACGGCTCACTTCAAAGCGTTTAACTCGGTCACTGAGTACCACGCCCAAATGTTCGATTTGGGTGCACTGCCGAAAAAACTGCGTTCGCAAAGCGATCGCTCAAAGTTCTACCGCTTGATTGAAGCCTCGCTTTATGGCGGGATCTCCAGTGCGATCACCAAGTCATTGCGTGACTACCTGCTGCCACAAAATGGCGGGGTGAAAAAAGCGTTTCAGGATATGGAAGTGGCATTGCGTGAAAACCGCATGACCATGGAAGCCATCAAACTGACCCAACGCGACCGCGACCTGTTTAAGCACCTGATCAGCGAAGCAACGAATTATGTTGCTTCTGATTATATGCGTCATGCTAACGAGCGCCGCAAGAAACTCGAACTTGCCCTTAAATACCGTGGCGAAGTCATGGGCTCTCGTCTTCAACTCGATGATAAACGGCACTCAGCGGGTGTGATGGCCGACGAACTTGAAGGTTTGACCGACAACCAGTCGCACCTTGAGCAAGATCATCAGGCGGCTTCAGATCACCTGCAGCTGGTGCAGACGGCGGTGAGGCAACAGGAGAAAGTCGAACGCTACCAGGACGACCTTGAAGAACTGGCCGAACGCCTCGAAGAGCAGATGATGGTGGTAGAAGAAGCCACCGAGCAATTGACTGTTGCGGAAGAGCAGGTCACTCACGCTGAAGAGGAGGTGGATAGCCTCAAAACTCAGCTGGCCGATTACCAACAGGCGTTAGATGTTCAGCAAACCCGTGCGCTTCAGTATCAGCAAGCTGTGCAGGCACTGGAAAAAGCCCGTGCGTTGACCAACAACAGCGCGCTCAGTCAGGACAATGCTGCTGCGCAATTGCAGGAAACAAAGGCTGAAGAAGAATCCCTGACTTCATCTGTCCTGAGCCTGAAACATCGCCTCGATTTATCCTCTGCTGCCGTTGAGCAGTTTGATAAAGGATTGGCTCTGGTTCGCCGAGTGGCCGGGGAAGTGTCACGTGAGGAAGCGGGCAGTAAGGCCCGTGAATTGGTGGCAACTCATCGTGAATTTACCATGCTGGCGTCAAATGCCGAACAGCTCAAAGCTCAACATCGCGATCTTGAACGTCAGGTAAGAAGCCTTAAACAGGCTCAGGAACTTGCTGACAGCTTTAAGCGCAGCCATGCGGTGGATGTTCGCAGTGAAGCGGATATTGAAGCTGAACAAGAAAACCTCGACGCGCGTCTCGAGCAAATAGAAGAAACCCTATCTGGTAAACAAGATAAAAGCCGTGAATTGCAACGCAATGAGAAAGACATTGTGGCTAATATTCAGGCATTGGAGAGCCGGGCTCCTGCGTGGATCCATGCAAACGAGGCACTGGAAAAACTGAGTGAGCAGACAGAGACTGAGCTCTATGACAGCCGTTCGGTACTGGATACCATGCAGTCTGTGAGTGCTCAGGAGCGTGAAGTAACGGTCGAACGGGACCGTCTTTCAGCAGAAAAGTCGGCACTGGAAGCTGAGATTGAGCGTCTTGGTCAGCCGGGAGGCAGCGACGATGCGCGCCTCAAATCTCTTGCTGATACGCTGGGTGGCACCCTGTTATCTGAAATTTATGACGATATCACGCTTGATGACGCGCCTTACTTCAGTGCGCTTTACGGCCCAGCTCGCCACGCGATTGTGGTGCCTGATCTGAAAGGGATCAAAGAAAAACTGGTTGATATCGACGATTGCCCCGATGATCTTTACGTCATTGAAGGTGAGGCTGACGGTTTTGATGACAGCGTGTTTGATTCTGACGAGCTGGAGGGAGCGGTTTGTGTTCATTTGAATGATCGCCAGCTTCGTTATTCCCGCTTCCCCAAAGTGCCATTGTTTGGTCGAGCTGCCCGTGAACATCGTCTCGACAGTTTACGCGAAAAGCGTGAAGAGCTGGTTGAGAGCTATGCCAAGGCATCGTTTGATGCACAAAAGCTACATCGTTTGACGCATAGCTTTAACGCATTTGTCTCAACCCATCTGCATGTGGCGTTTGAGCCAGATCCAGAGGCGGCGCTGAAAAAAGCACACGAAAAACGCAGTCAGCTGCAACGTGAACTGACTAAAACCACCGAAGAGCGTAAACAACTCGAAAGCCAACTGAGGTCAGTGAAAGAGGGCATTAGCCAGCTTCATAAGCTGCAGCCAATGGTGGGCTTACTGGAAGATGACACTCTGTCTGATCGTCTCGAAGAAGTCACTGCGCGTCTGGCTCAGGCAGATGACGCGCGTCATTTTGTCCGCGAACATGGTAAAGCACTCACCGCATTGGAAGGACTGGTTTCCACGCTGGATAGAGATCCGGAGCAGTTTGATGCGTTGAAAGCTGACTATCAACACGCCGACAGCAAGCTGCAAGGGTTGAAGAAGCAGGTGTTTGCGCTGGCTGACTTGGTTGAGCGTCTTAATCACTTCGCTTATGCCGATGCGGTTGAGCTGCTCAATCAGAGCAGTGAACTCAGTGAGCAGCTCAAGAAAAAGCTTGAGGATGCGGAACGTGTGCGTACCCGCGCCCGTGATGATGTGAAGCAGGTCAGACAGCAAACCAATCAATACAATCAGTTGTTGATCACTCTGAAAACATCACATCAGGCCAAACAGGAAACCATCACTGAATTTAAACGTGAGTTGGCAGAGCTTGGTGTACGTGCGGATGCCGATGCTGAAGAACGGGCACGCCTGCGTCGTGATGAGCTCATGATGCAACTGCAGCAGTCGCGCAGCGCAAGAGTGAACTGGAAAAGGGACTGACCTCGCTGGAACTTGAAATGAAGTCTCTGGTGAAAAGCCTCAAAAAGGCAGGCAAAGAATATGCGGAAGTGCGTAAATTTGTTGTTAATGCCAAAGCAGGCTGGGTTGAGGTACTGAAAATTGCCCGTGACAGTGAGGTTGAAAAGCAGCTAAACCGTCGTGAAATGGCGTATATGTCTGCAGAGGAACTGCGTTCATTATCCGATAAATCACTGGGCGCATTGCGTCTTGCGGTAGCGGATAATGAAACACTGCGTGATGCACTGCGAGCGTCCGAAGATACCGCGCATCCAGAGCGTAAAGTGTTGTTTTATGTCGCTGTCTACACCCATCTGCGTGAGCGTATTCGCCACGATATCATTCGCACCGATGATCCGGTTGAAGCGATTGAAGAAATGGAAGTAGAGCTTGCCCGTTTGACCGAAGAACTGGCGCAGCGTGAGAAGCGACTGGCGATTAGCTCTGAGTCAGTGGCGAATATTATCCGCAAGACCATTCAGCGCGAGCAAAACCGGATCCGTATGCTCAACCAGGGTTTGCAGAACATTTCGTTCGGTCAGGTGAAAGGCGTCCGCCTCAATGTCACTATCCGTGAAAGTCATGCCAAGCTGCTTAGCGGTCTGGCAGAACAGGCTGATCAGCATCAGGATTTGTTTGGCAACAACCGTCTGACCTTCTCAGAAGCGATGGCAAAACTGTTCCAGCGACTCAACATGCATATTGATATGGGGCAACGCTCGCCACAAACCATGGGTGAAGAACTGCTGGATTACCGTAACTACCTTGAGCTGGGTATTGAAGTTAACCGCGGCACCGATGGCTGGTTACGTGCAGAGTCTGGCGCGTTGTCTACGGGTGAGGCGATTGGTACTGGTCAGGCGATTCTGCTGATGGTTGTTCAAAGCTGGGAAGAAGAATCCAGACGTCTGCGTGGTAAAGATGTGGTGCCGTGTCGTCTGTTGTTCCTTGATGAGGCAGCCCGACTGGATGCCAAATCAATCTCAACCCTGTTTGAGCTCTGTCATCGTCTCGATATGCAATTGTTGATTGCTGCACCGGAAAATATCAGCCCAGAGCAGGGAACCACCTATAAGTTGGTACGTAAGATATTTAATGACAGGGAGCATGTTCATGTGGTCGGTTTAAGAGGATTTGGGGAATTAAAAGATACCCCTGAAATCGCCGAAGCACTGGAAGCTGCCAGCGAAATATAGTCAATTCTCTGATGATATCGCTCATTGTAAGCCTTCCTTCGGGGAGGCTTTTTTTCAGCATAATAGCCTTGTAACCTATTTATCTCAGCCTAATGAGGCTCGGTGAGTGCTGGTATTTAAATGGTTTTAAATCAGGGTAATGTGCGCGAAAAAAGGCAGCCGCGATGGCTGCCTTTTCATCATTCCGACGGCAAAAGAACCGCCAGAGAACGGGTAGTTGTTGTCCGGTTAAAAGCAATTAAAAATCAGTAGCTGTTCCAGTTAACGTTGACCTTTTCACCCGCCGCTTTACGGTTACGGTTTGAGCGAGGCTTTGCGGCTTGTGAACCGTTTGATGTTGGTTTTGGTTTACGCGTTCTTTGTTGTGATTCACCGCTATTTTGGCGATTGGCAGTGTTAGCTTTTGAACCTTGTCGACGGCTATTTCCACTGCGCGAATCAACTTCATTGCCACGACTTTCTGTCTGACTTCTATTACCCCGGTTTGACGCTGTTGCCGCCTTAGCAGGTGCAGGTTTTCTTCGACGACGAGGAGTACTGGATTCACTGTTGTTGGAGCTTTGCTGTGTGACGCCTGAGCTTGCTTTTTTCGGTTTCTTTGGCTTTTTCGGTTTGATCGGACGAGTATCCAGCTTGGAAACGGGCAGGGTATTTGTCGGTTTAAAACCTTCCAGTTCGACGCGATCAAGCACTTGTTGGATTAAACGCTCAATACCGAACAAATCAGCGGCTTCATCAGCACACACCAGTGAAATGGCTTTACCGACTTCTCCGGCACGGCCGGTACGGCCAATACGGTGAACGTAATCTTCTGAAACGTTTGGTAAGTCAAAGTTCACGACTTGTGGCAACTGAGGTATATCAATACCACGGGCGGCAATATCGGTGGCAACCAGTACTCTTACTTCACCAGATTTGAAATCAGCCAGTGCTTTGGTACGTGCTCCCTGACTTTTGTTGCCGTGGATGGGCGCGGCAGTAATGCCTTCCTCATTAAGGAAACGGGACAGTTTGTTGGCACCGTGTTTGGTACGGCTGAATACCAGTACCTGCTTCCAGTCGCCATCCTGAATCAGTTTGGACAACATGGCAGGTTTTTTCTTTTTATCTGCCGGATAAATACATTGCTCAACGGTGCGTGCTGTTGAATTTGCAGGGTTGACTGAAATCTCAACTGGATTATTTACCAAACCGCGCGCCAATTCTCGGATCTCATCAGAAAAAGTGGCCGAAAATAGGAGGTTTTGACGCTGTTTCGGCAGTAGGTCGAGGATCTTTTTAATGTCGCGATAGAAACCCATGTCCAGCATACGGTCGGCTTCGTCCAGAACCAGTGTCTCAAGCTGAGAAAACTTCACAGCATTTTGCTGGTAGAGGTCGAGCAGACGCCCAGGTGTAGCAACCAGAATATCGGTTCCTTTGCGGAGTGCCATCATTTGTGGATTGATTTTTACCCCACCGAATACCACCGTTGAACGCACATTGGTATAGCGGCTGTACCCTTTTGCATTATCCAGAATTTGCGCAGCCAGCTCTCTTGTCGGCGTTAGAATCAAAGCACGGATATGGTTGGCTCTGGCTCGTTTGCCTGAATCCAGTCTGTCGAGAAGGGGTAACGTAAATCCTGCGGTTTTACCTGTGCCGGTCTGTGCTGCCGCCATGACATCCTTACCTTCCAATACGGCAGGAATCGCTTTTGCCTGAATAGGGGAGGGAGTGTCATACCCCTTTTCCTGTACAGCGCGAAGAATAGGTGAAGAAAGACCCAGCGAGGTAAAACCCATATATTTATTACTCAGTAAGATGGTGCCCGGAAAAGGGGCAGAAACGGCGGGTTCATTGAACCAGCAAATGATAAGGCGCTCATTGTGGGGCTTTTAGTGTGTTACATCAATCAATATCTGTTATTTAGGCGAAATTTCCACAAATACAATGTGTTCATAATCGCGGACAATTATCGCTAAATTGTTGTCATTTTAGGCAGTATACAATAAAAACAGACACAGCTTTCTATGTTGAAATATTTACTGCTGTTGCACAAAATATGTGCGCAGGGTACGAAGTCGATGTCATGAACGGAAAGCGGCTCATTGGTCTTTTGCGTTATGAGCCGCTGACTGAATGGATACTAGCTGACAGGTGATCCTTGCCAGATTCGCTCACATTCGGCACTGGCGTCTTTGGGCAGAGGTTCCTCAAACAACCATCGCAGTGGAGTGACCACTGGGCTGGTGGTAAAGCGCACCGTGGTTTTCAGGATCTCAGTCCATGGAACGCTGAGGCTGAAGTCTTCAAATTTGCCGTTAATGGATACTGGCGTTTGCAAACCAAATATCTGCGCATGTTTTGATAACGGTGTCAGGCTGAGGTCAAAAGCTCTGTCTTTATAGTTTGCCGAGAAGTCGCCAATAACATGAATACGCGAGGTATCCATGATCATCTCACGTTGCTTCATTTTGCCATGGTCGATATCTAACCCAGCCGCAACACAGTTTAATTGCGAGGGATCGTTATCAGTGAAGTTTGGAATGATGGCATCGGTGAGGCTCACTGCCCATAAGTCGATAAGATGCGCGTCAAACGCTTTTGGCCAGGCAGAAAACCCAACAAATCCGGTGGCGTTTTGCATAAGGCTGTCAGGGTTATTGGCGAGACTTTTCAGTGTGAAACGGGTACTCAAGGTGCCATACATTTCAGTCTCAGGATCAATATGGCGGGCAATCACACCGTAATCAAAGTTCTTCACATTACCTTTTAAATTAATGTCGAACATTTTTCCTTTGGCAGCGATGTCGCCTTCTACATGAATCAATCCACCGGGGATTTGCACATTGAGCGGGCTGAGTGTCAGTAGGCCGTCCTTGAGCGTCCAGTAGAGCTTGCCTGCTCCCAGCCAGTCTTTACCAGAGCGGACCTCATTGACATCCAGCTTAAAGTTGGCGTCGGCGATCAAGAGACCTTCAGGGCTGACGACAGGGATAGGTTTGTCTTTCGCGTCACCACTTGCTTTTTTATCTGTTATATCTGAAGTGACACCTGCCTTGGTTTCAGCTTTTTTACCTTCCGCCTCTGAGGTCTTTTTCTCTGGTATCCATGCTGACCAGTGCGGGATATTAAAATCATCCAGCTGAATAAAGGGAGCGGAAAATGCCAACTCCAACTTAGGTCGCGTTAGCTGATTAGTAGCCTGTGGGGGGATCACATTGCCATGACCTGTCAATTTGCTGCTGCCAACACTGACAATCAGGTCCTGCAGGCGATAGCCGACCTCATCCATGGTCATTGAGGCTGAGAGATTGATCGGTCCATATGGTGGCAGATCCGCACCTGTGAAGCGGTTGAATCGGTCCAGACTCGGTGTGTCGGCTGCTACCTTAACTGTCATGGTCTTCAAGTCGAGCGGTACCACAACATCTGACCGCGCGGTAAAGTGCGTGTCACCCAGGCTGACTGCCATTGTCAGCGGAACTTTGCTGCGGCCATCATTGGCTTGTCTTAGCGACAGTGAATCTAACGTTACCTCAACGGGCAATCCCGAGGCAGTCCCTGTCATCTTTAGGTGTGTTGCTGTATCAGGCCCGGTGACAAAGCTGCCACTGTTCAAATACACATCGATGGCTTTCCCTGTGTAGATATCGGCAACCTTCAGTACGCCGCCATTAAAGCGAGTATCGACCTTGGCTTGCTCCATCAGTTCGAGTACCGTCCTGCCGGAGAGGGACAAAGCGAGGCTGGCGCTGCGAAGTTGCATTTTAAGATTGTCGGCAAGGTTAAGCTGTTGCAGTACCGCACCTATGTTTGGCTCGTTGACTGACAGGTTGAGCCCGGCGCTGATTTTCTGGTCACTCAGGCCAAGGCTGATATCACCCTTGTATTGGCTACCCGCATAGCTTGCCGAGAATGGAGCCTTACTCAGTTGTCCTCTACGAACCTTGCCTTTAAAAGAGAGGTTATCGAGGGACTGTTCACCCCAACGCATTTCATCAACTTTGAGGTCGAGGTTTGCATCTGCAATTACAATGCTGTCTGGCAGAAGAGGAACATCAAGGTTAACGCCTTGTGTCGGTGCAGTCTGCTCAACTTGTGGCAACTCATCATCATTGACAAACTGACCAAACTGAGTGAAATCAAGTCGGGTAAAATGACTGGTAAATTCGAGTAGGGGAGACGGTGTGTCCTGATGCCAGACAATGTTGGCAGTGCCTACTGTATTCATGAGTTTAAGCGACGGTAAATCAAACGCGATAGCACCCGGACGATAGTTTAGCTTGCCTTTTAAGTCGATTGCGCCGCTGATTGATGCATGAGTGCCTAGCCATGGACTTAGCTTGCTGGCATCTTTACTGGTGATATTGAGGTTAAACCAGCTTCCCGGTTGCCACTCAGTACCAGCAAGCATACCACTGGCGTCAACGTGGAGTACTGGGCTGTTAAACTGAATCTGCGTTTGCCAGTCTCTTTTTTGCAGAATATCTTCGAGGGTACCTGCTTTTGCGCTTACGGTGACGGGGATGCCCATCAGCTGTCCACGAATGTCAGACTGGAAAGGCAGCAGCATACCCGCTTTTAATTCCGCTTTACTGATGGCAAATGTGGCTTTACTACCCCAGTCAACATCGGCTGAATCCACCTCAAGGTTGAGGGTGCTGTTGTCTATCCACTCTTTGAGTTTTGTGCCTTCCGTGGTCACGGCCAGTTCGGCTTTTTTCAGGCTGCCATGGGCATTTGGGATGCCCGTGATCCAACCCGCCATTTCACCCAGTTGGGAATCTTTGGCACCAAGACGGATATCGACTGTTGATGTCCAGTCAGTTGCATCAATGTTGGCATGACCCCGGAAAGGCACGTCGGCAATGTCTGCCGTCATAGGGGCGGTCAGCTTGCCTTGTTTGCCTTCAATGTTGAGCGAGATGTTACTGACATTGGTGCCAAGTCCCTTAATCTCACCAATACCGAGTTTGACGTCAGTTGATGTTTTTTCAAGCCACTGCTCGAGTGCCATTTGCAACGGTGATTTCTGCGGCGCTGCATTGGCATAGCCCACCATTTCAGGCACCTCTTCCGGTTGCAGCCAAGGCCGTAAATCAACCAGAGGTATATTTAGGCGACCCGAGATTAGGTTAATGTCATCTGGCGTTTGTGCCAGTTTTACATCAAGAAAGCCATCACCGTGTGTCACCGGACTGTTTATGGTGAGATCAGAGATTGAAAAGCCTTTTTCAGACGCTTTTAGTGACGCTTTCATGGCCATTGGGGCAGCATACTTTGCATCCAGCCCAAGGTGATATTCCAAAGCTGTGGTATCAAGCCAGTTGAAGTCAAGAGAGGCGGTCGATGTGCCTTTTGAAGGAGGAATGATATTGGCGTCAATATTGAGCTCGGCACCAGCAAATTGGCCCTGAATATCGAGTTTTCCTGTTTGTTCATTTAGCAGCTTTTCAAGTTCACCCTTCAATACCAGCTGATACATCTCACCCATAACGCTGCCTTGAGTTTCCAACAGCCAGTTGTCAGGCTTGGTAAGAGACAGTGACTCTAGCTGCCAGTCAAAGCCTTGGTAGCTCGTTTGGTCGAGATAGGAAAGAGAGATTTGCTCGGCAGAAATGGAATCACTGAGCTTTATTTTCATGGCTGGTGACTCATTTGATGAGTCTGGCGTTTTATCCTCTTGCTTGTCGTTCATGCCTGCCAGCATCCAGTTGGGTTTCCCCTCCGGATCGATCTGCGGATTGAGCTGAATATTTTTCAGGTCAAGGTGCTTAATACTGAGTGTATTTTCAAAAAGTGGCGCAATTTCAACTTTCGCTGCGATTTTAGCTGCCGAAAAGAAAGGCATGTATGCGTTAGGGTCAGTATCCGCAATTTCTATATCACCCAGCAGCACCTCTGGTGACCAAGACAGTGTCAGCGTCATATCACCATTGATGGCGGTCGGTCTCTTAAGCGTGTTTGTCAGCCAGTGATTAATGTCTTGTCGATAAGGGGCGAGATGGATACTGGGGCCTATGCTAAGGACGGCAACGACAATCAAGATGAGAGTCAAAAAGGTGATCAACAGCCACTTAGCGATCGAGACCGCTAACCCGTTTTTTTTAGTTGGTACTGTTTGGCCAGCACTGTCCGGAGATTCAGTTGGGTTCATGAGAATTTGCGTATTGTTAGCGTAAAAAGAATGGCGTGCGATTTACTAGTGAGAACATAGCATGAATCTTTATCACAGAACATTGTCAACATTGTGAAAAGAGAAGGATAGATATTGAACTCACTGCAAATACAAGGCTACGGTAATCTCTATGAATTTTTTAAAACCCTCCAAAAAATATACACATTTAGTGTGATATCAAATCTAACTCATAACGTATTAGTTGTCGTGTTGTAAAAGGCTGCATGGTTAACGTACGGATATTTATGATTTATTGAAAATATCGCCAACAGAATCACAACGTAGTGACATCGTTCAATGCGACTCAGACTGGCGGTCCTGCACGGAGTAGGTTTCATCGCTTACTGAGTGCTTCATCGTTTTGTTGACCTTCTTTCTATCGCCGCCTTTTTTCGCCAAATTTGTCGTCCGCCCAATTATTTAGTCGTTGATTTGAATACAGAGCGTGGCGATGCAAAGGTTAAAAAATGAAACGATATGGATATTGCTATGAATCAATTAACACCTTGGAATTACACGCTTAGAGATGGTGTTGTGATTAGAGGGCATAGAACTGAGCCAACGGGCAAACCTGTGATTCACTTTTTACATGGAACAGGGTTATCGGGCTTGACCTACTGGCCGATGTTGTCGGCTTTAACAGATGAATTCGATATTTTTATTCAGGACGTACAGGGCCACGGAGACAGCGATAGCGGAGATCGCTTCTGGGGATGGGACAACAACGCAGCGGTATGTCGGGAGGTGTGGCAATCTTTCAGTGATGACTATCGTGGCTGCACCAAAATCGGCATGGGCCATAGTTTCGGTGGCATTTTGACATTGCTTATGCAGGATCAGGACGCCGCTTTGTTTGACCGTCTCGTTTTGCTGGATCCTGTTATATTCCCACCCGTGGCAATGTTTGCTATTGGTCTTCTTTATCCAATTGGTTTTACTAACATTAACCCTCTGGTCAATAGTTCTTTGAATCGCCGAAATGGTTGGTCATCGTATGGTGAAGCACTAAATTATTTTTCGGGTCGGGGAATGTTTAAATACTGGGACCCATCGGCAGTGCGTGCCTACGTCGATTATGCTTTGGCGTATGACAATTGCGGTCAAGTCACTCTCAAGTGCGACCCAACACGAGAGTCAGAGGTGTTTGGGACTGCGCCCAAGCGCATTTGGCGACCCATCAATAAAATAGATGTAAAAACGACCATCTTATACGGTGAGCAAAGCTACTGGTTTGTCAAAAAATCTATGAAGCGTTTAACAAGTAAGGGTGAACCTTTCGATATTGTTAACCTAAAGGGTGGCCATTGTTTTATGCAAGAAGCGCCAGAGGATACGGCGATCATTATCAAAGACCGTATTCACAGTTCTTTTGAAGGGAATATCAGCACTGATATGAACATTAGCCAGCCAGAAGCAACTAGTCATTGCTAACCTAAACGCGTCCTGATGCGGTGACAGTGTCATAAAATATATCGAAAGTTAAGCAGTTAGGCTCATCGGCCTTCTATCTATTGTCTTTCGGCTCATGCTAGAATTTGCTAACGAATTTTATTATTGAAGTACATTATGATCTGGAACGTCGACCCAATTTTACTTTCACTAGGACCGTTACAAATTCATTGGTATGGCGTGTTGTTTGCTACAGCCATACTATCTGGTTTTCAGGTAATGAAGTGGATTTACAAGCAGGAGAACAGAGACGTTGAATCTCTCGACTCATTACTGATCTACGCTGTTGTCGGTATTATTGTTGGCGCTCGTCTTGGTCACTGCTTCTTCTACGATCCGGCTTACTATCTTGCAAATCCAATGAAGATCATTGCCGTTTGGGAAGGAGGGCTTGCCAGTCATGGTGGTGGTTTAGGTGCCATTCTTGCTGTCTTTTTCTATTGCAAAAAAGACGACGTTAACTTCATTTGGCTATTGGATAGGCTGGCTATCGCGACGTCGATTTTCGGTTTCTTTGTCAGAATGGCAAACTTTATTAACTCAGAAATTATCGGTAAGCCGACAGGTGTGCCTTGGGCGATTGTTTTTGAAAAATATGACTTTTTACCTCGACATCCGGTTCAGGTTTATGAGGCCATTGCTTACCTTTCTATTTTTGTGTTCTTGCTTGTGATGTATAGAACCACAAAGATTAAAGAAATGGCTGGCGCCTTGTTTGGCGCGTTCTTGTGTCTGGTCTTTACTGCTCGTTTCAGTTTGGAGTTTGTTAAAATAAAGCAAGCCGCATATAGCTCTGATTTGGCATTGAATACAGGGCAGCTACTGAGTATCCCATTCTTTATCGCTGGGGTTGTATTGCTGGTTAGCGCAGTCGTGCGATACAAACGAACGCAGACTGTTTAATTAGACCCTACTTAATCGCGCTGAAAAAAGCCCTCTAGCAGCGTTATGCTCTGGAGGGTTTTTGTTTATGACCACGCTAAACAGCGCAGAGGAACTTACCGCTTCAGCGTGAAATTTCGACTCGACAAAGTAGTCACATAAAGACATGAATATCTTGCCTTGTCGGTTTACATCATTGATTAAAATTTACCCTGTAAATTAGTGACGGCGTCACAAAAGTTAAAATCCCACCACCTTATTGATTTTGTCATCTCCCGCCAGAAATGCTCCGGTTTGCTCAAGACCGAACGCGAGCTCTAACAGGGTTTTATCATTACCGGGTGCACTGGCAAATTGCACACCAACGGGCAGACCAGTTTGGCTCATCCCTACAGGTAGAGAAACTGCTGGTCCCCCAGACACATTCTGAATACCGGTGAACGGCACGAACCGACGCAGTCGTTCCAGAGTGTTTTCCAGATTGATGTCTTTACTGACTAAATATGAGAGCTTGGGCGGTGGATGACCCAATACAGGAGAAAGGATCACGTCCACATTATCAAAAAAGTGCTGATACGTGGCTTGAAATTGTTTTAGGCGACGAATTGCCCCAGGAGTTTTATAGCACTGGGTGAGGTAATAACGACTCATGGCCTTAGTAAATGGTTCAAGCTTCGATTTGTCGACAGCCTGTCCAACTACTTGTTTACTGGCATAATGGATACCAAAGGCAAGCATCGACCAATAAATGAGAAAATCATCACCTAGATTATGATCAAAAGGAAATGGGATTTCCTCAACATCATGCCCCAAACTCTCACAGAGGCTGGCAGCCTTTCTCACTGCATGACCGCAATCAGAGTCTGTGAGAACATGTTCCGGTCCATTGATGAAAAAGGCAATTTTCAACGGCTTTTTACCTTCTCCCTGAACATGACCAATGGGGGGTAAATCTGGATTGGCATGATGTAGCTCTGCGCCATAAAGAAACGTTGCCGTGTCTCTTACCGTTCTTGTCAGCACGCCCTGATTGACCAGATTGATTGGTAATAAATCTGTTCCTTCCATCGGCCTTAGCCTTCCCCTGGTCGGCTTCAAGCCCACCAAGCCGCAACATGCCGCCGGAATACGAATTGATCCACCGCCGTCATTACCATGAGCGATCGGCACAACGCCGGCAGCGACGAGCGCAGCACTTCCCCCGGATGAGCCGCCTGAACTGAACGCTGTGTTCCAGGGATTTTTAGTTTCTCCGAGGAAGGTAGATTCTGTAGTTGCCGTCAGACCAAACTCGGGTAGGGTCGACTTCCCAATGGTCGCAAGACCCAATGATTCAAATTGACGGAAAAAATCACTGCTATGTTCAGCAGGCGTGTTCTTTAATGCTGCAGAACCGTGAAGCGTAGGAAAACCCTTCACTGCTTCGTTGTCTTTGATGAATGAAGGAACGCCATACATCAGCCCAGAAGATGGCATTCTCTCAACGGCGTCTGAGTACATCTCTTCCGTAATGGCATTAAGATGAGGATTAACTTTTTTTGCTCTTTCAATCGCCGCACTGATTGTTTCCTGCGGTGAAATTTCTTTTTTGTCAATTAGTTGGGCGAGTGCCACCGCGTCGTGAGAGGCTAACACATCATCACAATACGCATTGACCAAAGGAATACTTTTTGTGTTCAATGTTTTTACTCCTTGCATCACTCCATGAATAAGAGGGTGGTCTGACCACCTTTTTAAGAATAATAACTATCGAAGGGTATTTCGTATCCTTTTTGATAATTACAAAACATATATAAAAGTAAATTCAAATGTGACTAGATGCATAATTATCTTTTTCTTTTGGTACTGAAGTGGTGGCTTTGACCATATAAATTGATAAAAAAAAATGAATACATCGATGCGTGTTGTATGTCTGGTATCAACATGAAGTTTTATGCAGCGAGGTAGATACAGATGCTTGATGGCAAACAAGGTTGTTTGCTATCAATACACCAATATCAGCTGTGTGTGGGGCTTTTACGCGTCAGTTAATTTTGAACTTACCGATTTGTTTAGTAAGCGTGACTGACTGGATATTAAGTTCCTCAGAGCATTCGTTTGAACGATGAGCTTTGTCTGCTACTGCAACAGATGATGACGCTATGTTGCTGATACTCTTGTTAATCCCCTCTGTCACCTGAGACTGTTCATTGGCAGAGGTAGCGATTTGGCTGTTCATATCATTTATTTTGCTGATCATTTCATTGATGTTGTCGAGCATTTCATTATTTGTCTGACAGTGCTCAACACTTCGTATAACGTACTGGTTAGCATTGTTTATCTCGACAACGGATTTCTCTGTTTCGCGTTGTAGTGATTCCACTTTCGACCGGATCTCCTCGGTAGATTCCTGTGTCCGTATTGCCAGTGAGCGGACTTCATCCGCTACCACACTGAATCCCCGGCCTTGTTCGCCGGCTCTTGCTGCTTCAATAGCCGCATTTAGTGCAAGTAAATTTGTTTGTTCTGCAATACCTTGAATCACGTCCAGAACAGTGCCAATGGAGTTACTTTCCTCTGAAAGTTTACCCATAGCAGATGTCGCCATTGACATTTTGTTCGACAGTGCATCTATTTCCGTGACCAGCATTTCGCCAACAACTGAACTTTCTTTCACTGTATTTCTTACATCATCAGATGCTTGAGAGGCTTGATTGGCAAAATCAGCAACTTCAGAGACGCTGGCGTTTAACTGAGAAACCGAGGACGCAACTTGGCTTGATTCTTTTGCCTGTGAGTCAATATCTTTACCCATATTGTTGAGATTCAACTGTATGTCTTCAGTAGACGAGTTCAAGGCTTGCACTGTGGTATCAGCTTCTATGATGACTTTTCTGAAGTCAGCAAACATTTTGTTGAGTGCCCGGCTCAGCTCTGCCAGTTCATCTTTGCCTTTCGCTTCTAACTGTTCA
Source organism: Veronia pacifica (assembly GCF_001707825.1). Taxonomy (GTDB): domain Bacteria; phylum Pseudomonadota; class Gammaproteobacteria; order Enterobacterales; family Vibrionaceae; genus Veronia; species Veronia pacifica. The sequence continues at coordinate 31,543 of NZ_LYBM01000035.1, forward strand.
GTCAAATCTTCGTTTACTGTGATCTCGGTAATTTTGTCGGTAAATCGGGTGATAGGTCTGCTGATACCATTTGCTATGTTCCACGCTATGACAATCGAAATTGCGCCGATAATTCCGATGGTTAAAAACTTGATGTTCTGCATAGCGACAACTAGCGTGTTGATATCCCCCAGTGCTTCAGTCGCACTCATTTCACTGACTAACACCCATCGCAGTCCGAGAATATCAATGGGTGCATAAGCAATGAAACTGTCTATTTTTAAGTGATTATCTTGATGTTCAAAACCTGAGTTACCTTTCAGTCCGTCTATAACAGCAGGAGTTACAACGGGTTGCTGGCCCGCCGTTGACTCAGTCGTTTCGACACGTTGAACAATATTTTCACTGACTCCGGCCTCACGAAGTTTGTTGAGGAAATTTGTTTTGTTTTCAACGAGACCTCTACTCTGGCTTCGGATGAGCTTATCAGGGCCAACAATGAAACTTTCACCCGTTTCGCCTAAACCGCTCTGTCTCCACTTGCCATTGTAAGTCATCATTTGATTAATGTTGTCGACTGGCATCTGAAAAACTAATACACCCAGAAGACTGTTTCCTGAGAATACAGGTGCGCCCAAAAATGATGCAGGGCTGTTGTATGAAGGGAAGTAAGGAGAAAAGTCGTCGAAGGCATACTCTCCTTTGTCCATTCCCACCGCATTTTTAAACGCAGTGGCAAGACCGCTCTCCGCGTAAGGGCCATTTATCAGATTAGTTGCATAATCCAGCTCTTTGTAGACGGAATAAACAACATTCCCCTTCGTATCAACAAGGAAAATGTCATAAAAACCGAACTGTTCGAGAAACAATCGATAATTAGAGTGATACTTCAAATGAACATAATCATATGAAGAGCGTGTGCTGGCAATGTCGAGTAGGTGTTTGTTACCCAGTTCGTTCTTATTGTCGGCTATGTACGCTTGTTGCAACAAAACGCCGTTGGTGCTGATCGCATCTAGTTTGTCTATGACTTCAACAGAGTTGACTGTGTTGAGTGATTTGAATTGCTCACCGAACTGATCAACATAGTACGATTCAAGTCTCGCATTGCTTGTCGCATTGGGCATAACCTCTTCTGAGACGATATCAAACGTCTCAGTAAATTCTGTCAATGCATCTGATGTCATAGTTGACGCAGATAAAGAAACAATTTGTTTAGCTATAAAGTTAAAGTAATTCTCTACTTTAGACTTTTGTATTTCCCTCACAGCTATCAATTGGTTTTTTACCTGAGTTTCTAGCGCTTCGGTTGACAGCTCAACAGCTTTTCCGCTGTAAACAGTCGCTGTAGCGAAAACGCCAGTAAGGCAGGTTAAAAGAATGGCTAATTTAATTTTTAGGGAAATCTTCATTTTACGAAGCCTCACAAAACTGTAATTTCTATTATAGGAAACAGATTCGTTTAGTGAGATAAAAGCATCAGTGATTACTGATATTTTAATTCTATATAAAATGATGTTCCGATTAATGTATAAGTTTATAGCTTTTATGTGACTGGCTTTATTGCACTCAGTTTAAGTAATTCAATGATTAACGAAACTTTCGTACTAAGGTGTAACTTTTAGCTGGTATATAGCGACAGAAAAAAAACGATTAAATTTAAAACCTGCCTCATCGAGCGTTCCAACATGGTCAAACCCAAATTTCTTATGGATGGCTATTGAGGCGTCGTTTGGTAACGTAATAACTGAAAATAATCGATGAATATTGGTTTCTTTTATTTTGTCCAGAAGTGTTTGCATTAACAAGGATCCCGTTCCTGGATGACGATTATTATGGTCAGTGTAAATAGTGATTTCAGAACTTACTGCATATGCGCGTTTTTCTCTAAACTCACTGTTATACGCAAAACCAATAATGTTTCCTTCTTTCTCGGCAACAACAAGCGAAAAAGAGGGGTTGGTCGATATCTTATAAAACCAACTCAGTCTTTTATCTAACGTCCAGAGATCGTAATCGAAAGTGATGCTCGTGTTTTCAACGTAAAAATTATATATCTCATTGATTTTATGAAGGTCACTTTCTGTAGCTTCCCGTATTACCGTACTTTTTGACATTTTTTCACCGTCTATGGTTAGTGCCGCAAATGACCAAGAATGAGGAGTTTATCCTTAAAGATCAATACCAAAACAAAGCATGACTAATGGCAAAGGGGAGTTGCAAGCAGGTTTGAGCATGTTACCAAGAACGGAATCTTGCCCTAATTCTATCTACGATTCATACCGTATTGACCTATTGTCGCGACTGACAACAAGGAAGTGAATAAATTGTTTGATTCGACGAAAAATCAGTGGAACTCTGATGTGATTACACCGAAAAACAACGCACAATTTCTAAATGTGTCCACTTCGCAGTCGGCTGTACCAGCCTGATATAAACCATATCATCAACTAGGGGAAAGTATGACGTACCGGGATATTTCGATACTGGTTTTACTCGCTGCATTATGGGGAGCATCCTTTATTTTTACCCGTTATTCAGTCTCTGACTTTGGGCCCTTCTCTCTGGTGTTCATTCGGGTGTCGGTGGCCGCTTTGGTGCTCCTTCCCTTTTTGTTTATCTCCAGACAGTTCAGTGCGTTGAAAGCACATTGGCGGCATATTTTTACCGTTGGAGTGATGAGTTCTGCCATTCCTTTTGTTTTTCTTTCTTATGCCATGTTGTCTGTCACAGGTGGTTTTGCGTCAATACTTAACGCCTCTACACCTATATGGGGGGCACTCATTGCAATGCTTTGGCTCAATGACTCTTTATCCAGGAGTCGTATTATGGGTTTGTTGATAGGTTTTCTTGGTGTGATCATACTTGTTTGGGACAAGCTTGAATTCAAGGACAGTGGATTCGGTTGGTCTGTCATTGCGATTATTATCGCCACATTTATGTACGGATTATCAGCCAGCTATACCAAGCGTTATCTTGTTGGCGTTCCATCTCTCGCGGTTGCCACGGGTAGCTTGTTCAGTGCCTCATTATCATTGATACCCATGGGGCTTTATTTCTGGCCTGACACCCCTGTATCCATGCCCTCATGGACCGCAGCGTTTTTACTCGGTGCCTTGTGTACAGGATTAGCTTTTCTCTTGTTTTTTAGACTGTTGGAAAGGACAAGTCCAGCCAATGCCACGACTGTTACATATATCATTCCAATTTTCGCAACGATATGGGGCGCGATCTTCTTGGGTGAGAGTGTGACGCCAAGAATGATGATAGGCGCCACCATCATTTTTTCAGGAACAGCGCTCGCCGTTGGTGCATTAGAATCTAGGCTGAAAAAGTGGCGAGCGCAAAGCATGTGATCCGTTCGCGGGAGTAAATTAATTACCGACTTCTTGTCGCTGGGCTGCTCAAAAGAGGGTCGGTGAGTTCCTGAACTTCAAGCAGCGGTGCAGCGTCGATGTTTTCGGCGTTCATCATCGACGATATGCGTTGAATTGACGACAGGAGAAGGCTTTGCTCCCATTGCTCAAGATTCTGAAATCTCGAGATAAAACTGTCCTGCAATAAACGAGGAGCCTGTGTCATTGCCTTCTGGCCTGATTCTGTTAGATGTGCGTGTACCTTTCGTTTGTCAATTTGGCTACGGACTCTATGAACAAAGCCTCGCTTCTCTAAACGGTCAAGGATGGTTGTCGCTGTCGCCTGACTCATATTGGTATGTATTGATAATTGTTTAATAGTGACTTCACCTAACTCTTTTATCGCTTTCATCAATACAAGCTGTGGGCCAGTAAGACCCGTATCTTTGTTTAGTTGACGAGAGTGTATGTCGATAGCACGAATAATTTGTCTCAGTGCCACCAGTACCTCTTCGTGTTTCTCCATCGATTGTCTCCAGAAAAAATGCTTGATGGTGAGTGAATTAAGCCTTTTTTTGAATGTTCCGTCATCTATTTTTTATTTTAAATAGGCTTAATTGTATAAATTGCGAACCATTTGAGCGCAAAATTAGAATTATCTTTTCGGTGGTGAATAAATTGGTTCGAAAATAGACATTAGGTCGCGAAATAATCAAACGAAAACCAAATTCAACTCTCATTCATTGAAAACGGTTCCGTATGAGTGTAATAATGAGAATCACTATTATTTGCGTCTCCACATTTAAGCAGACATTATACAAGGAAGAGTTATGAAAACGTACTCCCGAACGCTTGTTGCTGCATCCGTAGCGGCCTCACTTTTTACAGCTAACGCTTTTGCCGCCTCTGATAAACAAGTAGTTTCACATTATGCTGACCTTGCCCACGCTGTTTTTTCTGATGCACACACAACAGCTGAATCACTTGACTCAGCGATAAACAAGTTTGTTGCGTCACCGTCAGAAAAAACACTCGAAGCCGCTAAGACGGCTTGGCTTGCGTCACGAGTACCTTATCAGCAATCTGAAGTGTTCCGTTTCGGCAATGGCATCGTTGATGACTGGGAAGGTCAGCTCAACGCATGGCCACTGGACGAGGGCCTGATTGATTACGTTGCTAATGACTACCAGTATGAGCTGGGTAACGCGGGCGCAGTTGCTAACATCGTTGGTAACAAGTCAGTACAAGTGGGTACTGAAAAACTGGATGTTACCGAGATCACCCCAGAGCTTCTAGCTTCGTTGAACGAATTGGGTGGCTCAGAAGCAAATGTTGCAACCGGATATCACGCGATCGAGTTTCTGCTGTGGGGACAAGATCTGAACGGCACCAAGTCTGGCGCAGGTGAGCGTTCTTACACCGACTATGCAAAAGGTTCCGCGTGTACGAACGGTAACTGTGATCGCCGTGGCGAGTACCTGAAAGCCGCTTCTCAATTGCTGGTTAAAGATCTTTCTTGGATGGAAGGCCAGTGGTCGAAAGAAATTAAAGGCAACTACCGCAGCAAGCTGCTGGCTGAACCTGCGAAAGACGGTTTGAGAAAGATGCTATTTGGCATGGGTTCGCTCTCATTGGGCGAACTGGCTGGCGAGCGCATGAAGGTTGCACTTGAAGCGAACTCGACAGAAGATGAGCATGATTGCTTCTCTGATAACACGCACAACTCGCACTACTACAACGAGCAAGGTATCTACAACGTGCTGACTGGCAGCTACTCACGTGCAGACGGCTCTGTACTTACCGGTCCATCACTGCTTGATATCGTGAAAGAAAAAGACGCTGGCAGCGCGAAGACAATCATGCGTGACTTCGACAATGCCCGTTCAAAAGTGTTCGCTCTTGTTGAGTCTGCCGAGAAGAAAGACCAACATTTTGACCAGCTGATTGCATCTGGTAACAAAGCGGGACATCAACTGGTAAATACTGCGATCACGGCACTTGTTCAGCAAACCCGTAGCATTGAGCAAGTTGCATCGATTGTTGGTATCGACAACCTGAGCCCTGATACTGCTGATCACACATTCTAAGGATTGTTTTATCTGGCCCCGTTTCGGGGCCTTTTTTATTTACTGGATAATAAATGAGCAACACGAACACACCTATCAATCTGCCCGTTTTTCTGCTTTGCTCACTGTTGATCTCACATTCTGCTAATGCCAACGAGGCGTCAGTTAAGTCATACAACCCTGCAAAGTCAGGTGGCAATACAACAACAAAAACAACTGGTGCAAATGCGTTTTCTCAACCTGCTGCCAACTTACCCATGTTATCGCGCCTCGACTTCAGTGTTGGTAACAGTTTTTTTAGAAATCCGTGGATCATTGCGCCGTCAACAACTGACGCCAGAGATGGTCTGGGGCCATTGTTCAACACCAACGGTTGTCAGAACTGCCACATAAAGGATGGACGTGGCCACCCTCCAAGGGCGGGAGAAATCAACTCGGTGTCTATGCTAGTCAGACTCAGCGTTCCGGCTATGACTCCAGAAGAAAAAATGCAGCTACTTCGCCATGGGCACTTACCCGAGCCGAACTATGGCGGACAGATTCAGGATTTTTCGATTCCCGGTGCTGAGCCCGAAGCAAAAGTGAAAGTAACATACAGCAAAGTTATTGAAACCTTTGCTGATGGTACTCAGGTAGAGTTGCGTAAACCAGTCATTGAACTGAAAGATCTGGCTTATGGAAACCTTCATTCTGATACAAGGATATCGGCAAGAGTCGCGCCACCAATGATTGGATTGGGACTCCTTGAATCGATAGACGCCGAGACGTTGCTGGAAATTGCTGATGAGCAAAAGAAAGCAGGTAATGGCGTATCAGGAAGGCCAAATCAAGTCTGGGACGTTGAGAAACAGCAGACTGCCGTCGGTCGCTTTGGATGGAAGGCGAGCCAACCAACACTGATGCAGCAAAATGCCGCCGCCTTCAACGGCGATCTTGGTTTAACCAGTCGAATCTTCCCGAGTGAAAACTGTACATCGGCTCAGGAAAGTTGTCAGACTTTGCCTGACGGCGGAGAGCCAGAAGTCACTGATAAAGTAATGAAATTCGTCGAATTCTACAGCCAACATCTTGCCGTGCCAGCTCGACGTTACTTTGATCGTCCCGAAGTTCAGCGAGGGGAGGGACTGTTTGCTGATGCCGGATGTGGTAGTTGTCATCGTCCGACAATCGTTACAGGTGTGAGAAGTGATCGTCCTGCTTTGAGCAAACAGACTATTCATCCCTACACTGACTTGCTGCTTCATGACATGGGGGATGGACTGGCTGATGAACACGGAGAGTTTATTGCTGATGGTCGCGAATGGCGTACGCCGCCACTTTGGGGAATGGGGTATACGGAAGAGGTTAACAATCATTCATTCTATTTGCATGACGGTAGAGCCCGTGATGAGATGGAAGCGATTCTGTGGCACGGTGGTGAAGCGGAATTCAGTAAGAAAAAGGTTCTCAAAATGTCCAAACAACAGCGGGAAGACCTGGTGGCCTTTCTTAAATCTCTATAAGGGTAATATCCATGGTTAACCAAATTCAAAATATGCCTAAACTGGCAACATTACCAGCTATCCTATTTGCAGCCTCCCACCTTTCAGGTTGCCAGTTTGTTGAAGATAAGCAGCCTAACCAACCTCTTTGGCAGAATCAGAAAAGCGCGTCATCATTGTTTCAGAACAAAACAGAAGCTCTGGCTAAACAAGTTGAGGATTTTTGTCGAGCTCCGGAACAGGCTGGTGTTGACGCGCTGAGAACAGGCTGGCAGCAGTCTATGAGTGCATGGATGCCTCTGCAGGGTATCGATATGGGATCAGAACAACTATTATCTTTGAGCTGGCAGATTCAGTTCTACCCAGATAAAAAGAACACAACAGGCCGCAAATTACGCCAGCTGCTGAAGGAAGAAAAGATACTGACACAAGGTCAAATGGCTTCACAAAGTGTCGCGGTACAAGGGCTGGGAGCTTTGGAATGGCTACTGTTTGATAAAGCATCAAATATAACCGACAGCAAAAACTGTGCACTGGCGTCTCAGATATCAACCTATCTGTCATCAACGGCAAAGCAGTATCATGGAGCTTGGGCTGTTAATCCATTCTCTGGTGCTAATGATAAAGCACAGGTCAAAAACAGCCTTTCAGCACTCAGCCATCAATTGGACAGGGTAATGAAAAAGTTGTCGATGCCGCTTGGTAAACCGGGTTTATCCAAGCCTTTCCAAGCGGAAGCATGGCGCTCGGCTCAGTCCCTGAACTTTCTCAGGGACAGTGTCAGCAGCATGAAGGTGCTTTACGATGCTGACCTTCGGGAATTATTGGTGCAAAGAGGAGCCGATGATCTCGCGAATCGTATCGACGAGCATTGGGACACTGCGCTTGAGAGTATTCCTCAACAACCAGGGATGAAAAGTTTGTTGTCAAGCGTGGACGGGTATCGCTCATTGCTTACTGTTTTTAATAATCTTGAATATATCCAGTTGGCACTGAGCGATGAAGCAGCACCACTGTTGGGAGTGGTTGTTGGTTTCAACTCAACTGACGGAGACTAAAATGTCAGATATTCAACTAACCCGCCGCCAGCTGATGAAATCATCGCTGGCGGCGATGTCTCTAGCCCCGGGTATATCTCTATTGTCTGGCTGTGAAATGACAGAGGCCAGTGACACGCTTTTTCTAGGCAGTGCAAGAGAGCCATCGGGCCGTTACTGCATTTGTGCAGCTGATGAAAATGGTCACCAAGTTTATAGTATGCCGTTGCCAGCAAGAGGGCATGGTATTGCGGTTGATAAGAAAGGGGACCTAGGTTTCGTTTTTGCCCGCCGCCCCGGCGAATACATACAAGTTTTCAATTGGAGAACCGGAGATCCAAAAGAACTCTACACCGCAGATACGGATCGTTACTTTTATGGCCATGGCGCGGTAGCCAGTGACGGTTTACTTTATGCGACTGAAGGCGAGGCCAATACCAGTAAAGGCGTGATAGGCATTTATCAGCCAGACAATAATGGTGCGATAAAGAAAGTCGGTGAGTTCACTGACTTTGGTATTGGCCCTCATGAAGTTGTGCTGGTGGATGATTCAACGCTGGCTGTTGCTGTCGGTGGTGTGCACACTTATGGCAGGGAGCCCCTCAATACCGAAACGATGAAACCTGCGCTTATTCTGATGGATCGGCATTCTGGTGAGGTGAGAGAAAGTCATAGCCTTCCTGATCACCACCTGAGTATCCGCCATCTTGCTGCTGGCCCACATGGGGAAATTGTTACTGGTCAGCAATATCGTGGAGACAGCGTAAATTCAGTACCAATGGTTGCAATATATCGCCCCGGTCAAGGATATCAGCAGCTTGTTGCAGAACCCGAGCAATGGGATAGATTTAATCACTACATTGCTAGTATTGCCTGTACAGAAAAATATATATACGCGACGTCTCCGAGAGGAAACTGTTTCGGGATCTGGTCATTAGAATCGGGCAAGCTTATCGCATTAAAACCACTGCTTGATGCATCGGGTGCTGTGCAGATAAAAGAGACAGTTGCCTTGAGCTCAGGCAGCGGGAAAATTGTCTCTATATCACCTGGTAATGCTACAGAATATAAGGCCTCAGACGTATTGTGGGATAATCACTGGACAGTAATGAATCTGATATGAGAATTAAGTGACTGTTTTGTCAGTTACATAAAATTTAGATTCTTATAGCCCCCCTTCTTTGCCATAATTAATACATAGAAGGGGGGTGATACATGTCGCTTTTAAGTTTGAAATTCTGGACACTCGTCGCTTTTTTGAGCATAAGTTCAATCACTTTGGCTTCCCAACCATATGGCGAGAATATTGAGCCTCTCAACGAACGACCTTGGTTAGCTGATGTTGAGCAGGAAGTCGGTCATCTGGCACACAAAAAATTTCTCTCCACCCTCTACGAGCGATTCTCAGACCAGCCCTTATGGAGCAACCCGATGGCAAGAGATGAGCTTGAAACGCAAATCAATGTCATTTCACTATCTGGTATCAGCAAAGAATTCGAATGGCGTGCGACCGTTTTACAAGACGCCAGACTTGCCTCTGATTGGAAAATTTACGATGTCTTCGCCACTGACAGTTTACTCGCGCTGATGAGTTACAACAGTTTGATTGCTGAAAATGGTAAACGGTGGTTATTCGGCAGAGGGGTAGACATAGAAATGCCGCTGCCGGGCTTCCAGCAGATATCTCAGCTGGTTAACGATATTGACAGAAAAAACCTTTATCCCTTCATCGACGCTTTGCGGCCAGAACCCGAACAGTATTGGGCGATGGTCAAAGCTATTATCGGTTTTCAAGAGCTTGAACCGCTTCACTGGCCATTGTTCAATCAGAAAGGTTTGATCAAGCCCGGTGTCAGGCTAAAACAACCTGAGGCGTTAATCACCAGCTTGATGAGACACGGGGTGCTTGATATCCCAGTGGCGCGTTCATTAATTATTAATGGCGATGAAAAATACGGTCCAGAATTACGCGCTGCAGTAGAGCTTTTCCAGTCCCGTCATGGGCTAAAAGCAGACGGTGTCATAGGCGATCAGACCCGAAAGTGGCTCAATAAAACGGTGAATGAGAGAATTAAGATCCTTGCTCTTAACATGGAGAGGATGAGGTTGTGGCCGAGTGACCGTGACAGGGTAATTTACGTAAACATTCCCGGTTACGAAATGAACTTATGGATCGACAAAAAAGTAGCATTAAGTAGCAAGGTGGTAGTGGGAAGGCCTAGCAGAAAAACCCCACTTTTCAACGCTCATATGGATTCGGTCGTATTTAATCCGCACTGGAACGTACCTGTGAAGATCATGCGGAAAGATATCCTGCCGAAAGCAAGAAAAGACCTGGAGTACCTGAAGAAAAACCGTTATCGCATATTAGACGGTTGGTATAAATCGAAAGAAATCCCGATCGATCAGATAGATTGGGCCACTTACAAGCCCCATACTTTTCCTTATCGACTGCAACAAGCCCCGGGGAAAAAGAATGCTTTGGGTTTGGTTAAATTTAACATCCCGAATAACAACGCAATATATTTACATGATACGCCATCTAAAAGCCTGTTTAATGAAGGCATGCGAGCGTTCAGTTCCGGTTGTATACGGGTGGAACAATCCAATGAGCTAGCAGAACTGGTGCTAAATCACTCAGGTTTGGACAGTGCTAGCTACCAACGATATCAAAAGTCTTTCACAACTAAATTCATTTCACTCAAGCGCAAATTTGATGTGCATGCGATATATCAGACAGCATGGGTAAATGCTGCCGGCAATGTAGAATTTAGGGATGATGTATATAAGTACGATGTTGCCCCGGCATTTGAACATCATCAACTCGATTGGCCTCCCGCTCTCCTGACACAGAATAAGCTTTAAACCTCTCCTTTGGCGGTCTTAGGCAGACCGCCTCAATCACTTTTTGATCCCGAGTCAGATTTTTAAATTTGGCTAAAAACGCCCAAGATCCTGATTCCCTTTACAAAGTCATTTTTGAGTGCTTTTTAAGCAGTGAACACTGTTTGACCTGTTCATTTTTTGCCTATAAAGTGCGCCATCTCACAAAAGAGTAGTGTAGAAGATTCGACACTTTGTCTCGTTTTTTAAACATGAGTGAATATGACTGACTTCAACCCTTACCGTCGGAAATTTGTCATGTCAGGCGCTGCCCTGACAGCAGGTACCTTGTTGCTACCGTCAACTGGTTGGGCGCAGCATGTCACTAATTTTGGTACCCGAGAGTTGTCACTGGTAAATGCTCATACAAATGAAGCTGTAAGTGATTGTTACTTTGATGGTAATAACTACGTGCCATCGGTCTTAGATTCGTTTAATCATCTTTGTCGAGATTTTCGGCGCAATGAAGCAATAGCTCTTGACCCTAAACTCTACGATCAGTTGGTTGCGATTAAGGCGCTGGTGGGGTCTTCCAACCCCTGTATTATTCTGTCTGGTTATCGCTCGAAAAAAACGAATGATATGTTACGACGACGTGGGGGAGGGCAGGCTTTGCATAGCTACCATATCAAAGGGCAGGCGATTGACTTTATGATTGAGGGAGTACCTCTTAAAAAGTTAAGAAAGGCAGCCATGTCATTGAAAGCTGGTGGGGTTGGCTATTATTCCCGCAGCCACTTTATCCATATTGATACCGGCCCGGTAAGGCACTGGGGCTAACTCACCTACAGGATAATGAAGGTAAAGAGGTCGCAATGATGGCGTTCGTTAATAAAAGTAACTAAAGTCTGCATTGTTCATTTTCACTCACAATAAAAGCGCCAACGGGGCGCTTTTATCATTAAATTGCTAAGACTCAGTGTTGATATCAGTCGTTTGTCTGATGACGCTCGATATATCGTTTCCGCTTTTTATTCTTTAGCTGAGTTAGATCAACCACAACAAGCCCATCAATACAGTCAGCAAAATCCGGGTCTACGCTGAAATCAAGGAAAGTGACACCGCCCGGTTCGCATATCTCACTGTATTGTTTATACAGCGTGGGAATGCTGGTACCCATGTGGTCGAGTAACATTTTGAGTTTTTTAAGGTCTGAGTCATAGTCATCGCCTACAAAGTGACTGGCGAGCTCGTGTTCATTATTCTTATCAAAGTGAAATGGCCGTTTGGACCTTGCTATGCCCTCGTCTGAACCAAAGTATGTCTGATAAAAAAGGATCAACAGTTCCTTAGCTGGTGCCGGTAGTGAATTGCTTATCGTGACTGGACCAAACAAATAGCGGTAGTGGGGATGTTTTGCCAGAAATGCCCCTATGCCCATCCAAAGATAATCCAGACTGCGTTTTCCCCAATATTTTGGCTGAACAAAACTCCGTCCCAACTCTAAACCCGAGTTAAGATAGGGCTGCATTCCCTCATCGAAATCGAATAACGTATTTGTGTACACATACTTCATGCCATATTGGCTGATAATCGCCTGAGTATCACAAAAGCGGTAAGCACCAACAATGTCATGTAGTTCTGGGTCCCAGAGTACAAGGTGAAAGTAGTGTTCATCGTACTTGTCTATATCACGTCTTCTCCCTGTACCTTCGCCAACGGCTCTAAACGACACCTCTCTCAACCGTCCGATCTCACGCATTACTGCGGACTCTTTATTATAAATGTGGAGATAGATCTCTTTACCGTCGGGAGTATTGCCGAGTAGCTCACTTTCCCTCAATTCATCACGAAGTGAGAGGCGAGACTCAGGGGATGCGATGGCAGATTCTGTAGGAAAGACGCCCTTTCGGTTCTTACCGATTTGGTAGAGATGTTTATAAAACAGTTTGACGCGCGCTTTGATATCAAGATTTGACGTTTTGCTGTAGCTACTATGAGGAATGGCCTCGCCGATGGTGAGCTTAATCTTATTGTCTTCCTGAGCAAACATCTCGCGAACCAACAGTAAGGTGGAGAGCGGTTTATACACCATTGATGCACCGTAAAACATGGCTGAATTACGACCATCGACATGAATAGGAAGTATCGGTGACTGGGTTTTACTGGCAATGCGTAAAAAGCCAGAATTCCATTTACCGTCCTTGACACCCGTAGGGGCAAGTCGAGACACTTCTCCTGCTGGAAAAATGATTAACGCTCCCTCTTCATTTAACCATTGGTCTATCTTGCGTAAGTTATCTTTTGGCGTTTGTCCCTGCATGTTATTAACGGGCAGAAGGCAACTCTGCATCGGACCGATTTGCATTAAGAGGTTATTGGCTATGGCCTTAACATCTGGACGAATCTCTCTTACCAGTTTGAGAAGTGCAAGGCCATCAAGACTGCCGATGGGATGATTGGCAATGATCACCACTCGTCCTGTACTGGGAATACGCTCCCGCTCCAGATCGCTCGTCATATAACTGAAATTAAAGTATTCGAGCACCTGTTCTATAAATTCAAAGCCTTTAAGATGAGGATATTGCTCGGCAAACTCCTGAAAAGCTCTCTGATTAAGTAACTTGCTTAATGTTGAGCTAACGGGTTTAGCAAGCCATGGCTTCTGTGCAATTTGCGGATAATTGGTGTCCAATACTTTGTTGATGTCGAACATTTTCTTTACCTTGTTTTCTGGCCCGATCAGGCTGCTTTATCAGCGTGTTTCTTCACTGATTGATTCGCAAGTTGTGGCGCGTTGATTAATACAGAGCACGTTTCTGTCCAGCGTAATAGCTGGATGTGTCCATCGAAGTCCTCAACCAGAGCCGTGCAGTTTTCGATCCAGTCGCCATCATTAAGATAAAGAATGTCGTCCATCATCTTTACGGCTGGGTGATGGATGTGACCACAGACAATGGCATCGACTCCCTTTTTACGGCCAAACTGAGCGACGGCATTTTCGAAGCGGGAAATTGCGATGTTTGCTGTTTTCACTTTTGATTTTATGTATGTGGCGAGCGACCAGTATGAGAACCCCATTTTGTTGCGCATTCTCGTCCACCAGCGATTAATAAATAGGAGCAGATCGTAGCCAACGTCACCCGCTATTGAAGTCAGACGACTGTGGCAGACGGCAGTATCAAATTCATCACCATGCATCGCTAAAATTTTCTTACCTGCTGCAGAGGTATGGGTGTAACGCGAGCGGACTTCGACTTTACCGAAATCAAATTTCACAAAGTTTCGGACTGAGGCATCGTGGTTACCGGGGACATACACGAGACGACAGCCATTGTGGGCTCGTTCAAGCAGGGCCGAAATGACCTGGTTATGGCTTTCAGGCCAGTAGTGGGAAGAGCTCAATGACCATAGATCAATGATATCGCCCACGAGAACAATGGTTTCGGCGTCATGATTTTTGAGGAAGTCGAGGAGATATGCAGCCTTGCAGTCTTTATTACCCAAGTGGAGATCAGAGATCCAGATTGTACGAACTGATTTGACCTTCATAGTTCTTGGTTGGTCCTTATCATTAAATGAGCAAAGTGATCGATTTGCTTTTAGATGCAATACAAACTAAACCCAAGTTGTGAATAAGGTTTGTCAGTGAAATGAATGACTGATTGCAGAAAGTTGTCTTTTTCATGACTTACAAAGAGTTTTTAGACGACGGCTCATGGTTTACCTGTTATTCTCGAGCTCTTACTCGTTTTATATTTCGTGGGAATTAAGATGGCATTGAAATATGAAGTCGTCCCTGTCACAGCCTTTCAACAAAACTGTTCGATTATCTGGTGCGACCAGACGAATGAGGGGGCAGTTGTCGATCCGGGCGGTGATGCTGACAAGCTACTGAATCGGATCGAAGAACTCGGAATCGACGTGAAGTTTATTCTTCTTACTCATGGCCATTTGGACCATGTGGGCGGGACAAAAACAATGACAGATGCACTGCAAGTGCCTATCTGGGGTCCTTCCAAGCAAGATGATTTTTGGTTACAGGGATTACCTACGCAAAGTCAGATGTTTGGTTTTCCGCATACTGATTCATTTTCACCTGATCGCTGGTTTGAAGGCGGTGAGGAGTTTATGTTGGGCCAAAGCAAGCTGTCGGTGATTCATGCACCGGGTCATACGCCGGGTCACATCGTATTTATTAGCTTTGACGATCAGCTGGCCTGGGTTGGCGATGTTCTTTTTTACGGCAGCATCGGCAGAACAGACTTTCCGCAGGGCGACCACGCGACGTTGGTGAACTCAATTCGTGAGAAACTGTTACCTTTGGGTGATGATATACACTTCATTCCAGGTCATGGCCCAGAATCAACGTTTGGTAATGAGAGGGAATTTAATCCTTATGTTGCCGATCGGATGCCAACTGCTTGAGCCTCACAATATCCTCTTCGGGTATGCTCTCTAGACCTGCTGCTGCTGCTAAATAGCGGCGGGTCAATCCAACAAAGTCCTGCAATGGTCTGTCCATGACATCTTCGCTGACGAAAACATCATACCCCAGTAAAGAACGGTTGTAGGCCATTCTGTTTGCGAGCATTGCTACGAGGCCTTTGTACTCTTTGCCAGATAATGTGTGATAAGGCTTATCATCAAATATCATGTCTTCGATCGCTGACATGTCCTTTTCATCCCGATGACGATAAGCGCTCAGTAAGAGTCCCCGCTGCTCCATGATGATCTCACTGGCAAGTCGAAAGCTGATGCTGTCAAGAAACGCATCATAGTCGTTTATGCGGATTCCCATCCACGGCAGTGTGTGGTTCCAGCCACCGGCTGCAAGTGCAGGGATACCGACTTCTCGAATATCTGACCATCTCAATAACCACCCTCCTTTTGGCGTGTGATGCTGCAGATGCATCTCTGAGAACGAGAACGTGAGGGTCGGTTGATTCAGTAGGTACACAATGTACCCAGAGAGGGAGAGGACGATCATGAAGACGATAAGGCCTGTGGCAAAAGCAATGCTCGGATTAGCAAGCAGCACCGCCGACAGTGCGATGCCGATAATACACACCGCAATCGTCGCGTTCTTCGACGCTTTTCCTTGATTATGAAATATAAGCAACGGTCTACTCATTGTTAAAATCCCTTTTTTAACATACTCCAGTGAACAAAAAGGAGATCATTTTCTTGAGTATGGCGAAATGACACTGCCTAGTGGTTCGAAAATAAAACGATATTGCGTTGTTTATCCATAAGTACCCGTTTTAGACTACAACTGTACGACAATTTTTGTTATAAAAGCCGACTTGTTTTAGACCCCGCTGCATTCAGAATACTGAAGGTAGTGCAACGGAGTAGGACGATTTAATGAAAATCTCTCACAAACGTAAAGTTCAGCTTAAGCTAAAGAAGCGTATTCAAACCACTTCTCGTGACGCGACGCTGAAGGTAAAAAAAGCCGTTTCGACAAAATCGGCGACCAAAGTGGTAACCGCTGCTAAACCTGTTGTTGAAAAAACTATTGCTCCAGCAGCATCCGATGCAGGCCTGACGCCTAAACAGCAGCAAGTGTTGGACATTGTCCGAAATAGTCCGGAAGGTATCAATCCAAAAGGAATTGGTCTCGAAGCAGGACAAGAGGACAGCAAAGCAGCGTCTTGGGCAACTGGTGCTCTCAAGAAGCTTGCAGAAGGCGGTAAAGTTGAGCGTGTACAGCTCGCTGGAAACAAAGTGATCTACAAAGCACTTTAATGATAAGCCCCTCCTGTAAAACAAAAACCAGCATTATTGCTGGTTTTTGTTTTTCTAATGCTCTGTTTGTTCAAACTTCACAAAGCTCTGAAATCTATCAACGAGCCTACTCAAAAATCGCCTTTCGTAAGCTATTCAATTTTTCACCAAAAACGCTACACCGTATTTTGCCTTTCTTTTTATCGTGTGAAATCTCAAAAATACTCTTAATTAAGACAACCTCAAAGTCTACATAAATACTAAGGTTATATGTCAGTGGCTAGGCGAGATGCCGCTATCATTATATGAGAGGCTTATGCTGCTTCAAAAATTTACGGTAAAAAAGCTGCGGCATGAAAATCACATGGCACATAGGGATTGTTAAAAAAGTAGTCATTTTGTTTAATGTTTGTTTTATATAAAAAACTTTATCCCGTTTAGCTGTCTTTTAGATCTATTTTGTCTTTGATCGAGTATAAACTTCTGGAATTTTTTATCCATTTAGGAAGACAATTCAATATATGGTAATACTGGTTGCAAATTGTTAGGTGATAGCAAGTGATTGGTCGAAAAACTCAACAAACAGAAGCGACTAGCTTCAGCTTTGACTACGCACAGTTTCTTTGTAGAGCTGAACGGTCCGAATGGAAGCTGTCAGATGTATTCAGTCACCAGATTTCGGGACTCATGCAATGGCTTAACCGTGGTGAGCCCAATGACAACATAGAGGATCCGACACCATCGATAGCTGAGGCTATATATCGAACCATATCCCCCCAGTTCAGTGATAAGGACAATTTGCTGAGGCTCATTGAAATAGCAAGAGAGAGAAGGATAAGCTGCCTCAACATTTACCTGCCATATCCACTTGATGACGTTGAAGTCGCAGACCTCGTTAAGAAGAGTAATGCTGATATACGCATGTTTCCGGGGAACACAGACACTTTGAAAGTGTGCCTCGAAGTGCCCAAACTGTAGTTGCACATTGCCGGGTCGACAGCCCCGCATTTGGAGAGAGATGATAATCTTCTCTCTCCGTTACATTTGTCTGAACTCAATGTAAAAGTGAAGAGTTCAGACCCTCAAGTACAAATACCCGCGTATCCGTTCGTGAACATGCCTCAGTAATTTTTCCACGATCTGCTTCCTCAAGCTTGCCGAAGACGATGATGGCATCTGAAGTATTGGTATCGAGCGCTTTTGAAAGCATTGTAGTTTTATTGTGTCTGGGATGTTTACGTGCAATCCTGATTCGCAACTTATCTATTCCACTATGGGCAAGTAAAAGGGCATTGAAGCTCGCAGGTGGCTCGATGATGGTGATCCATCTCTTCGGCTTTGCGTCTGTTTGAATCGTTTTAAGATACTGAATGAGCAACTGGTGTTTGTGGATAACAACAGGCTCAGAAATAAGTGGTTTTGTGAATGAACATACCGAATGCTGAGTGCGGTTCGATAATGATTTTCCTGTGTTTGCATACCAGTTAAATTCGACGTCATACGAGTCAAAACCAAATCGCTGTTGTTGGGAGAGTGCTGAATATTTCATAACATTTCCTGTTCATTCACACAGTGCTGTATGTGTATACAGTAGATTCAACGATAAGTGATTTCAAGTCCCTAAAAAATCTTTTCGCGATCTTCATCAAAAAGAGCCGTCTGCAGCCCGTTGTAAATACATGAGGATTTGAGATTTATTTCGAGGCCACTTAGCTGATATGATCTAGGGGTATTTGACGAATTAAGATAGGGCACACTTAATGGATGCTGAATTCTGGCACAGTCGCTGGGCAGAAAACCGAATTGGATTTAACCTAAATGATACACACCCCATGCTGACAAATTTTTGGCACACGCTATCGCCAAAAAGAGAGGAGAGGGTGTTTGTACCGCTTTGTGGTAAATCTGTCGATTTGACTTGGCTGTCTGCCCAACATGAAGAGGTAGTGGGAGTTGAATTGAGCGAAATCGCTACTCGGGCATACTTCTCAGAGCATCTATACACGCCAATGGTCACCAACTTATCCGCAGGACAAACCTTGTATAAGTTTGATGAGGTGTCCATTTATTGCGGAGATTACTTTTCAGCACCTGTGGGCGAGTTTTCTCTCATCTACGATCGTGCAGCGCTAATTGCAATGCCAGAAACAATGAGAGCAGCTTACGTTGAGAGACTGTTATCTGTATTAAAATCTGGCGGAAGAATATTACTGATCACTCTTAATTACCCACAGGATGAGATGGATGGTCCTCCATTCAGTGTGTCTGAGGACGAGGTGAGACAAAGATTTTCTGGGTGTGACATTACCCTCTTAAACACTGATTTTGACGCCCAAGCGCCAAAAAATCGCGAGATCAGCAATTTCTCAGAACAAGCATGGTTAATAATTAAGCGGTGACCTGTTTACTGATGATTCACGCTAGAATATTGAAATTTTTATAAAAAAGGCCGTCTACTAAGACGGCCTTTTTTATATCATGCGAGATAATAGGGCAGATTAAAATTTTACGTTCGCAGTAACACCCACTGCATCGCCATTAAAATATGGCATTACGTAAGTACCCGTCGCTGAATAACCTAATTCAGTCACTGCGTATTGAATACCCGTTGCAATCGCTGCACCTGCTGCAACGTCGCGCCAGTAGTGACGTTTTGCTTGAACTCGTGAATATCCAACCAGTGCCGTTAATGCGTAAGCGGGAACACCGTACTCCCAGCCATAGCGGAATTGAAGATAAGCAGCGCCTTGTGCAGCGGCTGAGGTATGACCGGATGGGAATGAGTTGTTAGAGCTGCCGTCTGGGCGTGGAGCATCTACCACAGCTTTAAGGGTATGAGTCGCTGCTGCAGTGTAAAGTGCACCTTCTGCGAGTTGAAAGAAACCTTCCGTATCGTCTTTCATCAGTGAGATGATTCCTGCACCAACTGGTACCGCGATCTGAGTGATGTCTCCAGTTCGGGTCAGGGAGTCACTTTTTGCATGAGCCATAGGAGTGATTACCATACTTGCAGCCAATGCTGATGCGACGACGTAGTTTTTCATTGTGTTTCCTCAACAGAAGTTGACCCCTATTGGAGTCATTCATGTTCAAAGTGGAATTCTATTAAAATTAGCCTGCTTAATAAGTGTTTCTCATACTCATCAAGCGCGTTGTGGTGTGCACTATACCTCGTAAAAATACATATTTCGACACTAAAAAAATTATTTAGATGCGTATCTAATTTTTAAAAGAACATTGTTTTTTATCGTTGATGAATGGAAATTTAAATGTATTCCAAGTAAATATTATTTTAACTCACTGTTAGATATGATTATTTTCTATTATGGTTAGAATTTGTACACCTTCTTATTAGTGAATAAATATATATTTTTTTAAGTGGAAAAAATATTTTAAATAAATTTATATTCATTACCTTCCGTCAAATAAATGACGGTGCATTTCACTAAAAAGTGTATTCTGTTAATAGTTTGTTAGTTTATATTTTGGATAAAATTTTAAATATTAGTTGGGCAATAATACTCTTCAGACGTAAACAGACGATCCTAGATGTTGTTTTAGGTGACAACGGATAGGCTGGTGTAAGTGGGATGGATAAGCGTCCACTTGGAATTGGCACACAAAAAGGGGGTGGCTTGAGCGCGGTGATATGAATGTGATAGATGTTAGCGATTTCTACTGATCGATAGAATTCGATGCGTCGCCAAAACACTCAAGTGCGAGGAGGATTGATGTGGTTTTGATGAAATCAAAAGCTCATATGCAGGCTTTGAGATATTGGAGTATCACTGCTGCGCCCATAAGTCAGGCGCAGCGGTTGAAATGATTTACAGAGAGAGATAAGACAGGGGGATGTCAGGGTTAATCGCTTCTAAGCTTGATTGCGTGCAAGCCAGATGATTCATCAGACTATCACCACTTTCTACAAGTGCAGCCTCTTCAATACTATCGAGTTTTTCACCCGCCATCGTCATGTTGATAATGGCAACCTGAAGAGGCGGAAGGCTAGGGTTAAATGCGGCATTCTCAGCGTAAAATCCCTGATAAATCTTTCCTGAGCGCGTTTTTATCGCGATACCACTCAGGTTTCTCGTGTAAGGAGCATGGCTCCGATTGGCTGCTTCAATAGCCGATATCAAAAGTGGTTCGGTGACCTCGTGAGTTAATCCATGGTCAACGGGGGTCATCAGGCCATCTTTAACGTCAAGATCCGCTGGACCAAAGTCCTCAGGCAGATAAAAATGCAGCGGCTTTTCACTTCGCCCTGGTAACTGAATTTTTAGGTTCTTTGCTGTGTTCAGCTCATTCATGAACTGACGACAGTGGCCGCATGGGCTTTCATTGACTGTGATATCAATAATACCCTCTTCGCCTTTAACCCATGCATGGCTGATTGACGATTGCTCTGCATGAATAGTTTGGCCAAGCTGAACACCTGGTATTTCAAAATTAGCGCCAAAATACAGTGTGCCAGAAAGACCACGTGCAATAGCACCAACATAAAATTTAGAAAGAGGACAAACAGAGTAAGCAGCAGCGATAGGCAAGAGAGCAACACGTAGCTCATTATCAGAGAGGCCACTGAGTGTTAGCAATGAAGAGAAAGTATCTGCACTTATAGTTGCATCGAAATCAGGTCGGACAACAATGTCTTCTACTGCCTGTTTTAGTGATTCAGGCAGTACCGCAATTGCTTGTTTAATGCTGGCTCGCATATCCATTCCGGTATTTGTTATATGGGAGATCATTCTAGCCGCATGTTTGGCTGAAAATAAACAACTAAAATCACATTTAATATGTAATAGATATGTTTATCTTTCAAATTGAAGTGATCTCTCATGAATTCGATTACATGTTAACCGTTTCACATTGGGGTGGTTGTTAACCAAGTGAATAGTGCAAAAAATAACGGCGACAGGACAGATGTAATGATTCCGCACAGTACCAAAGCCAGAGAACTCATCGCGCCCTCTTTGTAATCGGACTCTGCCGCCTTTGCAGTCCCTATGGCATGAGAGACGGCACCAATAGCTAAACCTCGTGCCAGTGGCGACTTTATTTTCAACCAGTTGAAGATAGGATAGGCAAACATCGCACCTAACAAGCCAGCAACAATAACCAACGCCGACGTGATAGAGGCGACGCCTCCAATGTGTTCCGAAACGCTCAACGCGAATGGTGTCGATATAGATTTAGGTAGCACACTGGCCATGATCACCAAGTTGTCACTGATAAATAAAGCGAGTCCTGCACCAATTGCCATTGATAAAACACTCGCTGTCATACAGGCAAGGAAAATTACTTTCCAATATCGGCGTATCGTGGGCAACTGTTCATACACAGGATAGGCCATCGCCACAATTGCCGGTCCAAGGAGTGCATGAAGCACTTCATTCTGCTCAAAATAAACCGCATAACTGGTGTCTGTAAGGCTGAGACCTGTCATGAGAACGGCCAGGGCAATGAATATAGGATTGCACAGGGGATGTTTGACCCGTAAGGCGATAGTACGCGCGATAAAATACACCGCGATGGTTGATAGTAGCCACATAATTAATCCTTCGCCTTTCTGTCAATCACAATAGCGACAACCACAAGTACAAGAATGGTACTGATCACGGTAGAGCCGATAAGCGAGAAAAAGTGCGTTTTGAAGGTTTCGAAATGATTAATGAGTCCCATAGAGGCAGGGATGAAAAAGAGAGGCATAATGCCGATGAGAGCAGTACAACCGCTTCGCACCAGCCGGGCAGGGATGATGCCGCTGCTTAACATTAGGAGCAGTAATAACATGCCAACGATACTGCTAGGAATAGGAAGAGAAAGAGCAACAGAAAGTGCGTTACCTACAAAATAGAACGCAGCAATGATGAGAAAACCAGCAATCTTGTCCACGTGTTAAACCCGATTACGAAAAGGCCATTATTTTAGATATAAATAATGGCCTTTCATAGAAAAATCAGATCAAGATCATCAAATTGTATGCAGAGTGTAGAGCAGGAAGCCAAAGACACCGAGACAGATAAGCAACGCACTTGCTTTTCCTAAGATATGGCTCGATTCTTTTTGTTCTTCAACCACCGGTGGCGATAAGGCCAAATCAACAGCCTCAGCCTGTTCGTCAGATACCGCTGCTGGGGGATGACTTTTTTGGTAGGTGCGCTGTGGCAGCGACACTCGGTATCCAAAATCTCCGACCATATCCAGCGGCAACACCTTCTCACCATCACGATATGATTTGCCCAACAGAGAGCACAATGTATTCTGATGCTGAGAATACGAAGAATCAGATAACGTTGTTGAAGCAAACAGCACCCTCGATGATATTACCTCACCTGCGTGGTGGCACAGCATTTCCAATAAACGGCATTCTTCATAGCTCAGAGTAGTAACACTACTATCGCTCCAAATTAGCGACCGACTTTCTGGTTCAAAGACGACGCCGGAGAAGCGGTAGCAACGGCTGTTTACTTTTGTGGTCATCTGCTTTTCCAATCTCAAGTGCGTTTATTAAAAGTGTGGACGCAATTCACAAAAATTCAAATGCACAGAATGAGAAATTTATGAACTTTCTACACCTTAAGACACGGAAAAGTGGACAGTTTTTCAGGCAACCTAACTGACTAAAGACTCAACATAATGATAAACCGACTTCAGAATCGCAAGCTTGTGACTATCGTCTTGATACCTTTCTGCTAGTTCCTCAAGATTCGTCATCATCGCGGGTAAATTTTCTTCAAAATAATCCCGACGATGGTGATGCCATTTTTGTTGCTCGTCATCAGAGAGTGTCCAAGGGAAATTTCTCGCACGATACCTAAACAGAAGAGGTGCAATGCGTTTATCTGACACATTAAGCTCAAAGCCGGCAAGGTTCTCTGGTGACGTCTCGCGAATAATTTCCATGGTGGATTTATCAGCCGTAGAAAAGAAACTGTCATAAAGAAGTGTGTCTACATTTCCAGACGACTCATAACGATTAGCCTCCGTATAGAGGGCTAAAAGTTTTTCCCGAATCTCTGGGTGAGCCTGAATTTTTTTGAGATTGTCCAGACAGCGTTGACGATCAATATTGAGCCGGGCAGCATCTTCCGGGCGCAGTGTCTTCGCCTCCGCCAGTACTGGGCACTTATTGATATGAATGAGTTTTATCGGTACGGGAAGCTCATCAGGGCCCAGTTCAGATCTCTTAGTGTAAAGGCGTTTTCTCAGCGTCTCTGAGTCTAAATCAATCAGTGGTGAAGGGTCACAAGCCAAATCAATCGCAATGACTGCATTTTTATTGTCTGGGTGCCAAGCAGCGGGAACCACCCAACTGGTGTTTCCTCGGTCTACACCAAACATGCCAGAGACATGGACGAGAGGTTTCATTGAGACAACATCTATCAGCGGCGTCAGTTTGTTTTTATGTCGATGTTGATATAAATAATCAAACAACCTTGGCTGAGCTTTTTTCATCAGCTTTGCCATCTCAATAGTGGCAACAACATCAGCCATCGCATCGTGGGCATTGCTGTGTTCAATACCATTGGCTACTGACAGGTTTTCAAGCTTAAAGCTGTTCCGTCCCTCATCGTCTACTGGCCAGTTTATGCCATCTGGCCGCAAGGCAAAACAGGCGCGCATTGCATCAAGCAAGTCCCAGCGGGAATTGCCATTTTGCCAACTCCACCTGTAAGGATCGAAAAAGTTTCTATAAAGAGTGTAACGGGTAACTTCATCGTCAAAACGTATGTTGTTGTAACCGACAGCGCACGTTCCAGGAACGGAAAATTGCTCATGAATTTTAGCAATAAACTCTGGCTCTGGCAGGCCGCGAGATACGGCTGTTTGCGGCGTAATACCTGTGATTAGGCAGGCCTCAGGTTGCGGGAGGTAATCATTGGGAGGCTGACAATAAATCACCAGTGGCTCACCAATAATATTAAAATCCTGATCCGTTCGGACACCCGCAAACTGACAGGGTCTGTCTAGCGCCGGACTGGTTCCGAAAGTTTCATAATCGAAAAAGAAGAATGTTGGCTGTTCTGAGTTTGTCATGGGTCGAAAAAAATAACCTATGAAAGAGGAATAACCTCTTATAAATTAATGGCTTGCCATATGTAATGATGTCATTCCATAAAGCAACGGAATTGATAAAGCATGGTCACACATCAACGCTTTTGTTCTTTTGCCGACGTGGTGTGTCCAGAAAATTTGGGATTTAGGTTATCAGTGTAACCGATAAAGCAGTATCTGCCATCAAAATCAGATAGCTACGTTAAATACTCTCAACTCAAAGACGAAAATCACTCTAATATCCGGGGATATCTGGTGTTAAGCCCTTCTGTGGGGAAGATAGCTTTAAGATATTCGCATCTCACAATACCTGCGATTTAATGCCGAGCGTTCCGGCGGCACATGGTGGTTTTATCGGTATCAGGATGGCAAACAACACAGCTACCGGATCGGTACATGCCCCGCAATACAGGCCAAGGATGTGATGACGTTAGTAAGCGCAACCACGGTTAACATTGCCAAAGGGAAGTGGTGAGTTGCAACAAATTCAACATGGTAGATGAGCTGATCACTTGGCATGTTAAGTGGGAGTCCGCCAGAGGAAAGTCCAGTTGTTCACGTTGTAATAATACGGAATACGGGGACTGACATATTGCCTTAGGTGATGAGGGGGAGTATGTATTCACAGTTTCACTGAGAAATAACCAACCGCTGTATGGTTCGCTGGCGATTGATTGGGTGAAGTCTGTATCGGGTAAAGCATGGTCAGCCCATGACCTTAGAAAACGGGCGAGGTCGATTTGGTAGAACATTGGTGTTGATTACATTGTCTGTGAGTTGCTACTGAACCACGCTAGAGACAAACTCGATCAAGCCTATATTCATAGCCATATGGAGTTAAGGAAGAAAAAAGCGCTTGAAGCCTATCATTTGTGGTTAAAATCCTGCTGCGCAACCTGTTTTGAACCTGTCTCGATAGATCGCTAATCCCTCATATTTTCCATTAAATTCAGAACCTTATATGGGATCTTGGATAAATCCAAGCAAATGAACTTAATCTATGAAAAATAACCCGAATACCGCACCCATAGCCCCCAGATTGTCAGAAATCGCCCGAGAGGTACCACAACAGGTTAACCGGGTAAGGCTCAGCAAAACGCAACTGAGGGTGCTTGAATCGATAAAAAGGGGTGAGACTGTCACCCCTTATGAGATAGCTAACCGCTGTGAGATCTCCACGTCCTTTGCCAGTACATTACTCAAACGGTTATTTGAGAAAACCTATCTGGTCAGGCGCTCGGAGTCGTCTCGCTTTGGTGGGCTGACTTATCTTTATTGCTTGGGGTGATTGCTCTCCTTGAATCTAAAACGACCTCTATGTATCGAACAACTTCACTGGGTGGGGTAATAACGGTGCCCCATACAATGCACTCTGCTATCGCCAAGATTGCTGATGAAGTTTTCAATAAATTTTGCACTTTACGTATCCTCGTTTGTGGTGACTTATTTAATAGAACGCGGCTATTAAGGAAAACCCACCCGCATACCGTGCCCAAACTGCGGTTGTCCTGTGTTTTTTTGTAATTTTTTTCTGACATTTTGCGCTGACTAAATACTTTCCAAAAATTTCCTGCACACAAACATATAGGTTAGAGTTTAAGCTCTACATGTTTGGAGTTGAGTAAATATGAGTTGGAAAGATTTCTTTTTCTGGTTGGTTACATGGCTATTGACGATTGCATCTACAGCAATCATTGCTGCTTCAATTGCTGTAGCTTCTGAACGATTATTCAGTGGTTTGATAGAAGAGGTCTTCATGTATGCAGCAATACCTCTATCAATACTAAGTGCAGTTTTCATTCAACCAAGGCTTAAAAAAATGTTTGGTTATCAAACAGGTTTGGATAAATAGATGAGCGTTTAGAAACGATGAGCCAACGACAAGACAAAGTGAAAGCCTCTTTACTTTTTTTCATCATCACTTTTTTTTTCTACCTTGGTACCACTATTAATGACCCAAAGGTTGGTCTTGTGAAGTTACTGCTGGATTCAGTTCAGATCTTATCCGGTATTGCGACAGTCACTGCATGCTTTGTCGCATATAGCTCTTATCAGAAATGGATACATCAGATTACAAAACCACAGAGCTATCAAAGAGATATTGAAGTTGTTGAGAACTTGGATGAGATTCATTACAAATGCTATATGTTCTCTGATATGTATGGATTTATGATCGAAAACATTATTCATCAATATCACTGTGCTATTGAAGATGAAGATGAAGATGAAGATGAAGTATATGCATCGTTCGATAAAGCAGAATTAGAAAAAGAATGGCAAGAGACTCAAAAGAAGAGGAGAGCATTAATCGATTTTAGTTTGGCTGCAGACTTCATTTCAGGCGTCAGCACAAAATCAGTTCATAGTTTCGGTAAACCAAAAGATACTCCTGAAGTTCTAATCGAATATAAGGAGGCATTAAATTGTTATCTCAAGACCGCTCACACTATCTGTGTGCCGCAACTTGCAACCACATATCGCCAATTTTATTATCGATTTGATGCGCAGAGGGATATTGAAATTGGTGACTTAGCAATCAATGGGAAGGCGTTCCAAAACCTTCACGCAGCATATGATAGAGTCAAAGACTACTATCGTATGAAGTGGTCAATTGAGTAAATTCATTAACCGATATTCATTTCATCTATTGCAACCAATCCCTTATTGTCTTATCGTAAAAAAGCACTGGCAAAATCCGGTGCCGGGGTTGGTCTCCCGCAAACAACAGGCGTATATACGCCAGCTTTCTGCTGGTTTTTTTGTACGTAGCATCCGCACATCTCAATGGTGGGCTGGGTGAGAGCGCTTCGGCGCGCCGCACCTGTTGGCGGTAAGACCAATCTCACTCAGCTCGCCACCAGTGGTTGGTCTCACTGTTGGCGAGAAATCGCAAGAATCAACAGGAGGCTATTATGCCGAACATGTCTATTCTCAATTGCACTATCAGAACAATTGGAAGCCTTTTCTCTTTGAATGATCTCCATAAAGCCAGCGGAGGTAGTTCAAGCCACAAACCTGCCAACTTTATCCGGTTGGATACCACACAAGAATTAATTGATGAAATTGGTCGATGCTCAGATCTGAGCAACGCCTATGAAGCAAACAGAGGCGGAAAGAATCAGGGCACTTGGGTATGTAGAGAACTGGTTTATGCCTATGCCATGTGAATTAGCGCCAAGTTTCACCTGCAAGTCATTCGGGCATTCGATAGCCTGCAAAACACTCCCAAAACACCAACCATCGCCCAGCCTCCACGCATGAGAATGTTAGTGTCGATAGAGTAAGGGCAAGTGGTTAGCACCCAAGTTGTCTCCCCTGAATGTTTCGTGGTTGAGCCAAACAATATTTACCAAGTGTTAAAAGAACCCGACTTTTTCAACGTCGATGACTACCGCCGCATTATTCAAGTCGCAACCGGAAAGCTGTCAGAACTTACCGGAATGGCTAGCCAGCGTTGAGGGTAGGGTATTGGGAAAGGGTAGCGGTGCTGCCCTTGTTCGTTTTGGCGTCAAAATAAAATTCACATTGAAGCTGACTACAATGATTTGGTATTTGGCAACTATGGTATAATCGAAAATAAATTCATTTTAGATGATAAATTTAAATTGTAGGTGACTCTAACATGCATTATTTAAATCTGGCTTTTTTTTTATTAATTTATTCCTCAAGTTGTTTTTCTGATACCTTTGTTGAGTTAAAACAAGAACAGATTATAAAAGATTTGAGCTGTAACCAACATTCTGACAAGCCTTATTGCTTTTTGAACTCAAAACTATTCAAAGAAAATGGATTCATGATTCTCAATTGGCAGTTAAATTTAGACCAAGTGATGAATGAAAAAGTTGATATTGAAGAAGTAATTTATGGAGTTTCAGTGCGACTCTTAGCCACGTTTAGTCGTGAGGGAAAAGAATATTATAAACTAGAAGAGGATGATTTAAAGTACTTGGTCAGAAATCAGAATAAAAATATCAACACTATGATTGGCACATTATCAAAATATAAAGGTGATATTTATGTTGGTTTTACAAAGGTAGGTTTTAAGTCTCCGCGCAGTATAACATATAAGATTATTAAAAATCCTAAAGGGATTAATAGCCCTGATGACTTAGTATTATCGAGTTGTCATAAACTTAAATTAGATGTGGATTTTTCGAAACTAAGCGACGAGATAATAAATTCAGTTTGCTACTTTGGAGTACAAGAAAAAGTTTGGAACTAAGTGAACTTTGACCTTATTACAACACCATCTGATTGAGTCTATGCTGTTTGAGTTAAGTGGCGTAGGAAAACTCATCGAAGAGCCCGGCTACTTCAACGCCAAGGATTACCGCCGCATTATCGAAGTCGCAACCGGAAAGCTCTCAGAACTCGCCGCAGTGGCTAGCCAGCGTCGAGGGCAGGGTACTAAAAAGGGCAGCGGTGCTGCCCTTCTTTCTGGTTTCGGTTTTTCTTCAGAGTGAGCTAAAGCCAAGGCTGACGATAAATGGTTAATCATCATATGAA
>NZ_LYBM01000036.1 GCF_001707825.1 Veronia pacifica
AAAAAGCCAGCTCATTGAGCTGGCTTTTTGCTATCCAAACGTCATGATTATCTCAGTAGGCTAATGTTATAGCGGACTTTTTTGGAGTCTGTACCGTCAGGATACTTTTCCGTTA
This sequence comes from Veronia pacifica, assembly GCF_001707825.1. Lineage (GTDB taxonomy): Bacteria > Pseudomonadota > Gammaproteobacteria > Enterobacterales > Vibrionaceae > Veronia > Veronia pacifica. The sequence goes on from NZ_LYBM01000036.1 coordinate 116, forward strand.
TCTCGATGAAGTCATCGTCAATCTCAAACTTCACTGTAGGGTCCTGCCCTTTATCACGCCAACGCCCTTTACCCTGAGACCAGACCATTCTCTTTCTATCTATTTTGCAGCGATACTTCCATAACTTACCGTCATCGGCCCGTTTATAGGACACGTGATAGACGATGTACTTGCCCGTTTCTTCCTGTCTGTCGATGTTAACAATAGACGGGCTTTTCTTTTTAATGGCAGCGATTCCGGCACGACAAATCATCTGTTCATCAAAATCACCGTACTTTGAGCAACCTGCCAGTGATAACGCGACCAGAGAAAAAATTACAATTTTAATAACCTGCAGTGCTTTCATATCCATTTCCCCTGCAAACTAATTGACGAGTTTCAATAACTAAACCTAGTCTCTTAAGTGATAAATAGTTCATTAATGAGTCAATTTGTGAGGGAGAGCCTGTCCCTGAAAGAAAAAGACGACAAAAGTATGTGTTTTTCGCATGAAAATGTTGTTCAGCGAAAATTCGCTCCCTGCCAAACTGCCACAGGTTACGTTACACTAAAGTCCTCTCGCTGATATCGTGGCGTCAGCTACATTATATAGCGCAACATAACGACCGGGCAGTGCCCACTGCCCAATACGTAGAGAACAATCAGGTTGTGGAAATCAAATTGCGTGACGGAAACTTTGCCTCTTCAGGATGTTGAGGCAACGGGACACGAGGTGTATCACCATGGTCAGAAAGCCCACTAAGGTGTAGCTATGCTGTGCAAGCAAGAGCCTGTTAACGTTCAAAAGGGATTCCCGATAGATAAAGTAGAAAAAGCCCTCTAAAGGAGGGCTTGAATAGTAATTAATCTATTTTTTAATCGATAGCTGTGGGTTGACTACATTTAGTTTAAGTTTTTCAAGATTAGCATTAATTCGTAGCTTGTAATTTTTATATGAGGGCTTCATACGACAAAGATCAGGTTTCGTTCTAATCACCTCTATGTTTGCCATATCAGACTTAATATCTCTCACCTGCAATTGAAAACTGTCATTACTCGTACAGCCATTAGTTACGGCGACAAAAGATATGAAAGCGTTGTCAATCCTCGTATCTGCGATCGACTCTGGCTCTCCCTTTGTTCTGCTTTCGACTGTATTACATCCCATCAAAGCAACTGTTATTGCTGTTAAAGTACCAAATCGTAGTTTCAAGGCTCTTTCCTCGACGTTTTAAATGACATTAAAAATAGCGCCATGAACCCCATAATAATCCCGAATGCTCCCCCAGAAGTTGCAATAGGCTCTGGTTCTGGATTAACAATAACATCTGGCTCAAATTTTAGTCTTTGGATATAAGCTTTGTCTTTTCCATCGAAATAAACATTATCTTTTTCATAAATAAAGGTTACCGAATTGACGGTATTTGGAAGCTCTAATTCATAGGCGTTAAAAGATTCTTGCCCAGAGAGTGTAAGCTTGACTTCGCCGTTAACAACAACTCTCAAAAAATCATAACCAAGTTCAGATGAGACACTGGCTTCAAAAGATATTTTACCTTGCTCCAACTCAGCGATTTGCATAATTGAACTGCTACTATTGCCAATAGCTACAGATTCAAAAGCACCATCAGAGTACTGCCATGCGTTATCATTTACATAAACCGATCTTCCTATGGCACCACTCAGTTCGCCAAGATCTCTTGCCAATCTATCAAGTTCAAGTTCAAGTTGAATAGACTTGAGCCCAACATCATCATGCTCAAGGTTGACGACAACCTGTCTTTTTTCACCCTCAGGCCATGACGCAAGACTTAGCGATACGTCGCACTTTTCAATGGGAGAAGTCTCTTGTACATGATGGCAACCAAACCACTCCGCTGTGTTGTCATTATCGATTTCCAAATCCAAAACTCTAGCATGGCCCTCCGTAAAGTTAAGAACTTGGAGAGAGGTATTCACTCGTTCGTTACCCTCATAACTCCATACGTAGTTGGGAGACTTGAGGTAAACACCATTAGTCTGCTCTTTAATCCAACCATTTTCAGCATAATATGCGACGTTAGCATAAACACCATAATTGTCTGGCTGAGCGCAACCAGCCCCCCAGCTCACGACCCCTACTTGCTTTACTACGCCATTGTCATTAAAGATGAGAGGCCCACCACTGTCTCCTTGACAAGAATCCTTACCCCCTTGTTCAAATCCAGCACATATCTCAGTCTCATTAACATTACTGTAATCACCCCCAGATTGTTTACATAGCTCTCTCGACACATAGTCGACATCGACCTGGTGAAGAATAGCTGGAGAATTTACGGTCCCATCGCTGTTAAGATTTCCCCAACCAGCAACATTAAGTGAATCACCGGACTTATTTTCTATGTCAGCGAGAGCGACTATATCTTGGTTTAATGCGTCTTCTAAAACGAGTACAGCGATATCATTTCCGTGGGTGTGTCTGTAATCTTGGTGAGAAAGAATAAGGGATACATTTACTCTTTCTCCTTGACTAGTTTCTTGCGTTAGATCGTATATACCAACAACAACTTCGATATCTTCCGCCGCACTTCCGTCGACACAATGTGCTGCAGTGAGCACGTACCTGTCGCCAATTAAGCTTCCCCCACAAAATTGTCCCGGGTGGGCTGATTGACCACGACCAACAAGTGCAACCATAAATGGCCAGTTTTCTCTTTTAGCTGGCTCTCCGCCGATAATACGAGGTTTTAGATTTTCTAGACTAGACAAAGGATCTTTAAGTTGTCTTTGCAGGTCAGTGTCTGCCATGATCGGCATACAATGCCCCAATGCAACCATACCCATTATGATTGATAGTTTTTTCATGATTTTTACCTTTTATCAATACCTTGCCATTTGACATTGGTATGATAAAAATTAAGTGGTCTGGTCTCATCCGCTCGTCAATCATTCGTGGACACACCACTATAAAACAGTTCAAAAATACAACAACTAAGTGAGAAAACTCGAACAAAAAAATAAAAATAAACCTAGCTAAGGTTGTTTAGATGTTCGCAAAAAAGTGGTAAAACCGTCACAATGAGCATTTATGACCGAGGCACTCTGAGGCATCACTCACTATGAAAATCATTTCTTTTAATATCAATGGACTGCGCGCTCGCCTTCATCAGTTGCAAGCACTTATTGACAAGCATCAGCCCGATGTTATCGGTCTTCAAGAGATCAAGGTACACGATGAGGCTTTCCCTCTCGAAGATGTCGAAGCGATGGGATATAAAGTCTACCATCACGGTCAGAAAGCTCACTACGGCGTCGCGATGCTTTGTAAGCAAGAGCCTGTTAACGTTCAGAAGGGCTTCCCGACCGATGAGGAAGATGCGCAACGCAGAATGATCATGGCGACGTTTAAACAGGATGATGGTTCAGAAATTACCGTGCTTAATGGCTATTTCCCACAAGGCGAAAATATTGAGCATGAGACCAAGTACCCTGCGAAACGTAAGTTCTATAAAGATTTGATGACTTACCTCAATGAAGCACACACCAACGACCAGAAAGTGGTGGTAATGGGCGATATCAACATCAGCCCGCAGGATACTGATATCGGTATTGGTGAACCAAACCGTAAGCGTTGGCTGAAAACAGGTAAGTGCTCGTTCCAGCCTGAGGAGCGCGAATGGCTGGCAACCCTAATGAACTGGGGTTTTGTTGATACATTCCGCCAGCAATACCCTGATGTTACCGATAAGTACTCATGGTTTGATTACCGTTCACGCGGATTTGATGATAACCGTGGCCTGCGGATAGATGTCATACTGGCTACGCCATCACTGGCGGAGCAATGCCAGGATACAGGTATCGACTACGAGCTGCGAGGCATCGAGAAACCGTCTGACCATGCGCCTATATGGGCCACATTCGCCTGATACCAAATTATATTTTCAAGAATAGAAAAAGGACCCTACCGGGTCCTTTTTGTTGTCTAAAAGCATAAGCTTCGCGTTGTGTATCAGCTTAACTCAACGGTCTCATATGACGTAAGAATCTGTTTTCTGCCTTCTTAAAGCACCAGAGAATCATAAAGGTCAGCAGCATATAAAACAGACCTGCGGTGAGGAAAGACTCAAACGGCGCATAATAACGGGAGTTAACGATCCTTGCTGCACCTGTTAAATCAATAATGGTCACAATACCTGCTACCGCCGAGCCATGGAGCATAAAGATCACTTCATTACTGTAGGCAGGTATCGCGCGACGAAGCGCACTGGGTAGTACAATCCGACGAAATGCACGAAATGGGCTCATGCCGTATGCAATCGCCGCCTCTACTTCGCCTCTCGGCAAACCATTAATGGCTCCCCTGATGATCTCAGCGGTATAGGCCGCTGTGTTAAGAACAAAAGCCACCAGTGCACAAAACCAGGCGTTTTCCCACAACGTGTCCTGCACATCAATCCACTGACTCATGCCATAGTAAATAAGGTACAGCTGGATCAGCAGTGGAGTACCGCGGAAGAAATAGATAAACATCCATGCCGGGCCATAAATGGCCGGATTATTGGCGTTTCTTGCCACAGCCAACGGAATAGCGACCATCAATCCAATGACCAAAGCCAATGCCACCAGCCAAACTGTGGTGTAAAGGCCTTCCCAATAGATAGGCCATGTTTCGATAACCAGAGAAAAATCCATATCAACCTCCTGCTTATCGGGTATGAATGCTAAAACGGCGCTCCATCCACTTTAAACCAGCGGTAGAGAGTGCAGTAAACAGCAAAAATAACAGAGCAACGGCAAAGTAAAACGTGAAGGGCATCTGGGTTGAACCCGCAGCCAGCGTTCCCATACGAACCATGTCGTTAAGTCCGATAATAGAGACCAGCGCGGTGGTTTTCAGTAATACCAACCAGTTATTACCAAAACCCGGTAAAGCATGGCGAATCATCTGTGGCAGCAGAATCCGACGGAACGCGAGCACTTTACTCATACCATAGGCTTTGGCGGCTTCAAGCTGTCCGGTATCCACGGCCAGAATTGCCCCACGGAAGGTCTCTGCCATGTAAGCACCAAAAATAAAGCCAATGGTCAGCACCCCGGCAATAAATGGACTGACGTCGACATAATCCGGCAGATAGGAGGTCCACTCATGTTGCGGATCGCCAGAAGCAAAATAATTGTTGAGGCTTTCGTTTATGGAGTAAAGACTGCTATTGAGCAGAATCTGGCCGCCGTAGAAGATCAACATCATCAGCACCAGATCGGGAATACCACGAATCACTGTGGTGTAGAAGGTGGCGATACCCCTTGCAATTCGGAACTCTGACAGCTTTGCCAGTGCGCCAGCCATCCCTAACACTACGGCGAGTGCCAGTGATAGCAATGCTACCTGAAGCGTTATCCATGCTCCCTGAAGTATCGACCACTCGTAACCTTGCAAATCCAACATAACGACTACTTACTTTTCAGGTCAGACTGCGAGTGCCCCTTGGGGCTGCAGAGGGGAAACAGCAGGGGCGGTCCCGCCCCTGCTATGAGGATTAATCGCCGTACACGTCGTAGTTGAAGTACTTGTCAGCAATTTTCTGGTAAATGCCCTTTTCACGCAGCGATTTAATCGCTTTATCCAGCTTGGCGGTCAGATCTTTGTCCTGTTTGCGGACAGCAATACCAAAACCTTCACCGAACCAGCGAGGATCAGTCAAAGAAGGACCAACAAACTCAAAGCCAGAGCCGCCGTCTTTGTTCAACAGACCTTCTTCCAGCGCAGAGGCATCACCCAACAGGGTATCGATACGGCCTGCTTTCAGATCAAGATAGGCATCATCAAACGAGCCATAGCGGGAGATTTTTACCGTGTCGCCGTAATTATCAGTCACATATTTGTCGTGGGTGGTTGCGCGCTGAACACCAATTTTCACACCCTTAAGACCTTCTGCCGTGAACGTCAGACCCGCACCTTTTTTGGCAACAAACTTGTTTGGAATAAGAGCGTATTTGCCAGTAAAGTCGATTTTCTTCTTACGTTCTTCGGTGATAGACATCGCCGCGATGATGGCATCGTATTTTCTCGCCAACAGCGATGGAATAATGCCATCCCAGTCTTGGGCAACAATCACACACTTAGCTTTCAGTTCTTCACAGAGCGCATTGGCCATATCGACATCAAAGCCTGCCAGTGAGCCGTCTTCCAGCGTGGTACTGAAAGGAGGATACGCGCCCTCAATACCAAAACGAACCACCTTCCAATCCTTGGCAAATACGGAGCCCGAGCTTGCAGCTGCAACCATTGCTGCGGCAAAAAGCCATTTTTTCATATTCCTTCTCCTGTCCTGATAGCCGGGCAGACACCTGCCAAACCCGGAACCTTGATGTTATAGAGGTTGAATTGCCCTGAGGCACTTTCACCCTCTAAGACTAGCTGGCCTTTGCCAACACGCTAGTAAATTGATGAGATAAACTGTTGTAAACGTTCGGAATTGGGATTTGTGAAAAGCTGCTCAGGATGCCCCTGCTCTTCAACTTTTCCTTGATGCAAAAACATCACATGGTTAGACACGTCGCGGGCAAATGCCATTTCATGCGTCACCACCAGCATGGTACGTCCCTCTTCTGCAAGGCTGCGCATGACACCCAGAACTTCTCCCACAAGCTCAGGATCAAGCGCTGAAGTGGGTTCATCAAACAGCAGTACCTCCGGATCTACCGCCAACGCCCTGGCAATGGCTGCCCTTTGTTGCTGACCACCAGACAAATGACCGGGATAATAATTACGCCGCTCAAAAAGGCCGACACGCTTTAGCAGCGTCTCAGCTTTATCAATAGCCTCAGCTTTTGGCACGCCAAGTACATGAACGGGCGCCTCAATGACGTTTTGCAGTACCGTCATATGAGACCAAAGGTTGAATCCCTGAAAGACCATAGCAAGGCGGGAACGGATCCTTTGTACCTGACGTTCACTGACAGGAACTCTGTCGCCACTACGACCGGGCTTCATCTCGATCAATTCACCATTGACGATAATGTCACCACCTGTGGGCGTTTCAAGAAGATTAATACAGCGTAGAAAGGTGCTTTTTCCTGAACCGGATGAACCGATAATAGAGACCACATCACCAGATTTGGCATCCAGTGAGATCCCCTTCAGTACTTCATGTTGCCCGAAGCTTTTGCGGATATCCCTGACTTGCAGCGCTACTGCGTCTTCCATGCGCTCCACTCCTGTGGTTGAGTCCTTTAGATGATTAGATGTCGGCCAGATCGGGACGGCTGGTGATATTTTCTTGTCATCTCGCCGCATTCCTCTGTCCAGCACTGAACATAGCACTGCGGCCATAAGCCAGCAACAATTTGTCAACAAATCATAATAAAGCCCTCACTGTTTGCCTAAATAGTGGGCAATCATTCGGAGAAACAGAGGGGATAATTGCAGGGTATGCGGGTCTGAGGTAGATTTGGAGCAAGTCCAAAATCAGCTTTTCTAAGAGTGCTAGGATGCCGTTCTTTCTGATTCTCATTTTGCTTCTTCTGCCTTCAACGGTATCAGCAGCATCGACCCTTACTATGATCCCTCGACTGACGGATGGACATCAGAGGAACTTTAATCCGTTCAGGGCCAATTCAGTATCGACCACCAAGGGCTTTATCTTCGAGCCGCTGTTTATTACGGCCGCGGAAAAACGTTACTACCGTCTTGCTGATAGCGTCACCTTCTCAGATGATTTGTCGAAAATAAAACTTCACCTCCGTTCTGGGATCACGTGGTCAGACGGTCAGCCGTTCGTTGCCGAGGATGTGGTATACAGCCTTAATCTGCAGAAAGACACGCCTAATCTGGATATTCATCATGTGGGTGAAAAGATAAAGTCGGTATCAAAGACGGGCCCCCGAGAGGTGACGGTTACGCTCAAGCAACCAAACACTCACTTCCTTACACTGTTGGCTCACAGCCCTATTGTGCCTTTCCATCAATGGAAAACAGTCAAGGATCCGGAAACCTTCCTCAATCCGGATCCCATCGGAACAGGCCCTTTCACCAAGATAAGCTCTTTCTCTTCACAGGAAGTGGTTCAGTGCCGCAATCCAAAATACTGGCAAGCGTCAAAGCTGGCTATCGATTGTATTCGCTACCCGAAAGTAGCCAGTAATGAGGAGTTAGTTGACAGGCTAAGCGCGGGTGAAATTGATTGGGCAAGTGCCTTTATACCGGATATCGACCGAAACTACGCTGCTTACTCCCCTCATCACAAATACCATCCGGATGTTTCCAGTGTAGTGAGCCTGCTGTTCAATTTTGACAATCCGGATCCGAATATCAAGCAGGTGATCAGCGATATCCGGTTCAGAAGGGCAATGTCGATGGCGATAGACAGAGAACTGTTGATCAATATCGCTGTATTCGGTCAGGGACAACTCGTCACAACGCCCAGCGGGCTTGAGCCAAAGTTCAGCAGTTGGGTCAATCCATCACATCGGGATCAGTTTAACTACTACATCCGCTATCATCCGAGTGCTTCTAAACGTCTGTTAGACAACATGAACATCAAGGACAAGGATGGCGATGGCTACCGCGAGTTACCCTCAGGAAAACCTCTGTACTTGTCGATCATCACTCCGAAAGGCTGGTCAGATTTCGAATCTTCTGCAGAAGTCATTAAAGATATGGCGGCGACGATTGGTATCAAGGTGATTCATTCATCCGTCAACTTCAGTTTGTATGAAGAGTTAATGGCGACAGCGGATTATGACATTACACTCACCAACTACCCGAGGGGGAACTCCCCGTTCATTTATTTTGATGCTGCTTTTAACAGCGAACACCAGAAAAAAGAATCGCCACGTTATGCCAGACATTACTTTGTACAGCCCAAAGTGGATGCTCTTTTACACGAATACAAGGTGACCAAGTCTCTGGATGATAAGAAAGTCATCATTGATAAGCTGGAGGCACTGCTGGTTCGCAAGCAAGTGACGGTACCTCTTTATTACAAAATAGATACCGTGGAGTACAACAGCACGCGCTTTAAAGGATGGTGGCAAGATGACCAGCAGCACGGCAAGGTGCCGCCCATCTGGTCGAACTCGCAACTGCGCCTTCTGCAAACGCTGGACCTATCAGAGGCGAAACACAAAGAGCGGGAACTCGACCAATATCACCCTCAATAACGCGTTATTTTGCAGGCCTGTTTTTGAGTACATCAAGCGTGGACAGCCAGTAGCTGGCATCAGAATCAGGCGCGCGCTTTTGCCACTCACGTAAGGCAATATCGGCTTGCTGATATTGCCCCGCTTTCATGGCGCAATACCCTGCCATTTTCCAAAGCGCGACATCGTTAGAAGCACCAATAGAAATCGCCAGTTCAGCCGCATCACTGCAGGTCGTAAATTCACCCTCTTTGAGTGCAGATTGCGCCTTCACCTTGAGTACCTGCATTTCAGGCTCCGACGTCAGGTTATTTGCCGTCTTCAATGCTTCTCGCCATTGTTGCGATTCAAACTGGTACTTGAGCAGCCATTTCAGGTTCTGACGATTTGTTTCCAGAATCCGGGAAGACAGACCAACATTAATCGCTTCAGCCGCCACCTCTGTATTACCAGAGCGATAGGCAGAATCTGCCATCAACAGGAAATCATTTGCAATAAGCTCTTTTCCTGACGCGATGACCTGACGAATGATCAAATATGAGCGCGGATAGTCTTTCGTTTTGAAATACACTCTCGCCCGGCTGCGTTTTAGCTCAACAGACAAGCCATAGCGACTTTCAATCGCTGTCAGCGTGTTAAGAAGCGGCGTAAACAGGCCCAGTTTTTCCTGACACTGTGCTTTTATTACCCAGATGTCTTTTGTAGGCTCAGTCAAATCCTGCAATAGGCGATCGTGGTGCGTGAGCACTTTTTTGCACTGATCCAGCTTGTAGAGGGTGCGGACATAGGACAGACGATATCTCACGTCGTCAGGCTCAAGACGAAGATAGTGCGATGTAAACGCCGCGCTCGCGCGATGCATCTTACGTTCCCCTGAAATCAGGATTAACTGTTTCAGAGTATCGCGCAGGTAATCTGGCGGTAACATTCTAGACTGGTAAGCCAGCAGCAGATTTTGCTGTGCTTCAATAATATTACCAAGTCCCCAGTAAGCTCTGCCACGAAACGTAGCTAGAATCGCTTTTTGCTCTGCATCTTTTGCTGTAGCAGCATCAGTCAGAGTCAGCGCCTGCTGATAGTTCCCTAACTGAAGCTCTTGCCTGATTAAACCCAGGTTGTCAGAAAAAGTAACTGGCGGAACGTCCTGTTCAGCAGCATACAGGGAGCAAGGCAAAAGGAGTACGAGTAACCAAATGCCTCTCATATCAATCCATGACCTTGTTTAGTTCTGATTTTCAATAATTCCTTAAATGGTATTGGAAAAGCTATCTGCACACTGTCCCATTACTAACACAGTCGTATGAGCACTTTATCTCTTGGATGCTCGCATCTGTCTCATACTGGGTATACACTTCACGCCCTCAATCACTTTCCTGAACTCAGATAATGAAGACCTTTATTCCCGGTAAAGACGCGGCTCTGGAAGAGTCCATTGAACGCTTTAACAGCAAATTGTCTCATCATGGTTTCGATATTGAGGCAGTATCCTGGCTCAACCCTGTCCCGAATGTATGGTCAGTTCATATCCGCGACAAAGCCGCACCGATGAACTTCACCAATGGTAAAGGTGCCAGCAAGAAAGCCGCCTTAGCGTCTGCATTAGGTGAATACTTTGAGCGCCTGTCATGTAACTACTTTTATGCCGACTATTATCTGGGTGAACAGGTTGCCAGTGGTGATTTTGTTCACTACCCAAATGAAAAGTGGTATCCACTGACTGACGACGACAGCGTACCTGAAGAGCTGCTTGATGATGACATGCGGGCATTCTATGACCCGGATCAGCAACTGTTAGCCAGCGATCTGGTTGATTTACAATCAGGCAATGAAGAACGCGGTATCTGTGCTCTGCCATTCGTACGTCAGAAAGATCAGCAAACCGTTTATGTGCCAATGAACTTGATTGGCAATCTGTATGTCTCCAACGGGATGTCAGCGGGTAACACCGAAACAGAAGCACGCAGTCAGGCATTGTCAGAAGTGTTTGAGCGTGCGATCAAAAACCGGATTATCGCGGAGCGAATCACCCTGCCAGTGATTCCTGAAGAGGTGATGGCACGTTTCCCTTCGATTCAGCATCTATTGATGCACTGATTGCCGAAGGTTTCCCGGTTGTGGCCTACGATGCATCTTTAGGTGGTCAATATCCGGTGATCTGTGTGGTGCTGTTCAACCCAACTAACGGCACGTGCTTCACCTCTTTTGGCGCACACCCCAAGTTTCAGGTGGCATTAGAACGAACCGTCACTGAATTGCTTCAGGGTCGCAGCCTGCGTGATCTGGATGTGTTTGAGGCACCGTCATTCCACGATGAGGATGTGGCCGACCACCATAACCTTGAGACCCACTTTATTGATTCCTCAGGCACAGTGTCTTGGGATATGTTCCGTACCACAGCCGACTATGCGTTCAGTGACTGGAACTTCGAAGGCAGCTCAGTTGAAGAGTGCGAGTGGTTGCTGGCAAAACTGCACGCAGAAAATGCTGATGCTTACATCGCTGATTATCAGCATCTGGATGTGAACTGCTGCCGGATCATTGTGCCGGGCTGGTCTGAAATTTATCCACCAGAAGAAATACAGATCGCGAATAACAATCGCGGCACTGAGTTACGTCATGCGCTCAGCCATCTGCTTAAAAACAAGATGGATGATGCGAGCTGTGAAGCACTGTTTGATGTGATTGAACAGGCAGATTTTGATGATGCCAACATGGTTGCTGAACTGATTGGTATTTGCCCCGATGCAGGCACGGCATGGAAAACCCTGACCATTGGTGAACTCAAGTGTCTGCTCAGTCTGGCCATGGGCGATCTTGAGTCTGCGCTTGATTTTGCGGTCTGGTGCGCCGACTACAACGCGACCTTGTACAACCAACAGAGAATGATCTTTATGCGCTGCCTGCAAGCAAGTCTTGAGCTGGCAATGGATGAGGAACGTGATGCCACCGAATACCATCAGGCGTTTGGCTTCACCTACAGCGAGGCAACTCGTGATGCGGTGTGGCAATCTATCTCAGGTGACGTCAGGTTTTATGGGCTGGCAATTGAAAATGATGATCTTCTGTCATTTTCTGCCCATCAGAAGCTCTTAGCGGCTTACCAAAAGCTGCAGGTGGCTAAAGCAAACCATGCGGGCTAATCCATAATTTTTTGGCAGGCTATCCATTGGCCTGCCAATCTCCTTCCAATGTCGAATTTGAAGACATTACAACGACTAAAAATACGTACACTTCTCATCCAACCCGCTCTGATTAAAATTTTTGTTTAACATTTAAAATTATTTATATTCAATAAAAACATAATGTTATGTGAAAATCACAGGTTTTACAGATAGTAGCCCAACGGAAAGCCTCACTCTTACTGATCCAGATCAAATCTGGTGAAAATTCGCTTTGTTAGTATCAGTTCAGACCCCAATTTTGATGATGTCGGGCAATACAGTGAACAGAAAAAACAATCCATTTGATGCACTGCTTCCACCGGAAATGGCAAAAAAAGCCGAAGACGTCGGTGTGTATAAAGCCACCAAATCTCCTTTTCAATCTTTCATCCTCGCCATCACCGCTGGCATCTTTATTTCCATCGCTTTTGTGTTCTACACCACAGTTACCACGGGCTCAGAAGACATGCCGTTTGGCATGGCGAAATTTGTTGGCGGCCTCGCGTTCAGCCTTGGTCTGATTCTCGTCGTGATCTGCGGCGGAGAGCTGTTTACATCGACTGTGTTGACCTCTGTTGCCAAAGCCAGTAACCGAATTAGCTGGCAACAGCTTGGCAGAAACTGGCTGACCGTTTATGTCGGCAACATGTTCGGGGCGTGCTTCTTTGTGGCTCTGATTTGGCTGGCGGGGCAGCATATGGCAGGCCAAGGTGGCTGGGGCATCAACGCAATGAAAATTGCCCAGCACAAGCTCCATCATGGATTTATCCAGGCAGTGGTATTAGGCACCCTGTGTAACCTGATGGTCTGCCTCGCCATTTGGATGACCTTTTCATGTCGGACAGTAACCGACAAGATTCTTTGTATGATGCTGCCTGTCTCAATGTTTGTTGCCTCAGGCTTTGAGCACAGCATCGCCAACATGTTCATGATCCCTATGGCCATTGTGATCAAATCATTTGCAGGCCCTGAGTTTTGGGCGGCGTCCGGCCACACTGTTGCAGAGTTTTCAGACCTGACAGTGCCTCACTTTATTTTTAATAACCTGATCCCCGTAACGATAGGCAACATCATAGGTGGCGGGTTGTTGGTCGGGATGACCTATTGGCTGATTTACCGACGTGGCGAGACACAACAAGCAGCCGAGGCTGCCAGCAACTCGACACGCGCTTAAAAATTAAAAAACTTATATTTTCAGAATTATACAAGGTAGGCGATTATGGCTGAGCAATTTGCAGCGGCATGGGAAGGCTTCAAAGGCGGTGACTGGCAGAACGATGTCAACGTTCGTGATTTCATTCAGGCAAACTACACCCCTTATGAAGGTGATGAATCTTTCATGAGCCCTGAGGGCACAGAAGCAACCAACGCTCTGTGGGACAAGGTTATGGAAGGCATTAAGCAAGAAAATGCTACCCACTCTCCAGTTGATTTTGACACGTCTCTGGTATCAACCATTACCTCTCACGATGCTGGTTATATTAATAAAGATCTCGAAACCATTGTCGGACTTCAAACTGATGCACCACTTAAACGCGCGATCATGCCAAATGGCGGCATCCGAATGATAGAAGGCTCATGCAAAGCCTATGACCGCGAGCTGGATCCTCAGGTATCAAAAATCTTCTCTGAATACCGTAAAACCCATAATCAGGGTGTCTTTGATGTCTACACACCGGACATTATGAAATGCCGCAAGTCAGGCGTGCTGACAGGCCTGCCTGACGCTTATGGTCGTGGCCGTATCATTGGTGATTACCGCCGTGTTGCACTGTACGGTGTCGATTTTCTGATCAAAGACAAGCTGGCCCAGTTCCACTCACTGCAAGAGAAACTGGAATCTGGTGACGATCTGCACATGACCATGCAATTACGCGAAGAGATCGCCGAACAGCACCGTGCACTGAACCAAATGAAAGAAATGGCTGCCAAATATGGCTGTGATATTTCCCGTCCGGCACAGACGGCGCAGGAAGCGGTACAGTGGACTTACTTTGGTTATCTGGCTGCGGTGAAATCTCAGAACGGTGCCGCCATGTCATTGGGCCGCGTGTCTACCTTCCTTGATATCTACATCGAACGTGACATCGCAACAGGCAAGATCACCGAAACTGACGCACAGGAAATGATCGACCACTTTGTGATGAAGTTGCGTATGGTCCGCTTCCTACGTACCCCAGAGTATGATGAGCTGTTTTCAGGTGATCCAATCTGGGCAACAGAATCAATTGGCGGTATGGGTGTTGATGGCCGTACTCTGGTCAGCCGTACCAGCTTCCGCTTCCTTAACACCCTCTACACCATGGGCCCTTCACCGGAGCCGAACATCACCGTACTCTGGTCTGAGCAACTGCCGGAAGGCTTCAAAAAGTACTGTGCCAAGGTCTCTATCGATACCTCGTCAATTCAGTATGAGAATGACGACCTAATGCGTCCTGACTTCGACAATGATGACTATGCGATTGCCTGCTGCGTGTCGCCTATGGTGGTTGGCAAACACATGCAGTTCTTCGGTGCCCGTGCCAATCTGGCAAAAACACTGCTGTATGTGATCAACGGTGGTGTTGACGAGAAACTCAAGCTGCAGGTAGGCCCGAAAGAGTCCCCTATGGCTGATGAGATACTCGACTTCGATAAAGTCTGGACCAAGCTCGACAGCTTTATGGACTGGCTGGCAACACAGTACGTGACGGCACTGAACGCTATTCACTACTCTCACGATAAATACAGCTATGAGTCTGCCCTGATGGCACTGCATGACCGCGATGTCAAGCGCACCATGGCCTGTGGTATTGCGGGTCTGTCTGTTGCCGCTGACTCTTTGTCTGCCATTAAGTACGCCAAAGTATCGCCTATCCGTGATGAAGATGGAATCGCGACTGACTTTACGATTGAGGGTGATTATCCGAAGTTTGGTAATAATGATGATCGCGTTGATAGCATTGCCTGTGAACTGGTTGAGAAGTTTATGAACAAGGTTCGCAAACTGAAAACCTACCGTGATGCTGAGCCAACTCAATCAGTACTGACTATTACCTCAAACGTGGTCTACGGCAAAAAAACCGGTAACACGCCTGATGGCCGACGTGCTGGCGCACCATTTGCACCGGGAGCCAACCCCATGCATGGCCGAGATGAGAAAGGAGCCGTTGCCTCACTGACGTCGGTAGCAAAACTGCCGTTTGAGCACGCCAAAGACGGTATCTCTTATACCTTCTCCATTGTTCCCAATGCACTGGGCAAAGACGACGACGCCCGCCGTACCAACCTTGCTGGTATGATGGACGGTTACTTCCACCATGACAACGAAATGGAAGGCGGTCAGCACCTCAATGTCAACGTGATGAACCGCGAGATGTTGCTGGATGCGATGGAAAACCCTGAGGAATATCCGCAACTGACGATTCGCGTATCTGGCTATGCAGTGCGTTTCAACTCGCTGACCAAAGAACAGCAACAAGACGTGATCGCGCGAACCTTCACGCAAACCATGTAATTAATGGATGGCACTGCTTTGCGGTGTCATCACTTCTTCCCTTCTGCGGAGGGGATTGAGCTGAGGCGGTTAACCTCTGTGATCAGTCGCCTCAGCTCAATCAGTTTTAACCTGCACATGCAGTTGGAGATCCCTTATGTCAGTCATGGGACGCATTCATTCCGTAGAATCCTGCGGCACTGTCGATGGACCCGGCATTCGTTTTATTGTTTTTTTGCAGGGCTGTCTGATGCGTTGCAAGTACTGCCACAACCGGGATACCTGGGACACCCATCAGGGGCGTCAGGCTTCCGTTGATGAGCTGATCGGAGAGGCAGTGACGTACCGCCATTTTATGAAAGCTTCTGGCGGGGGTGTCACGGCATCAGGCGGTGAAGCTATGCTGCAGCCGGAGTTTGTCCGCGACTTCTTCTCTGCAGCCAAACAGAAAGGACTGCATACCTGTCTCGACACCAATGGTTATATCCGCAAGTACACACCAGCCATTGATGAGGTCTTGGATAATACCGATTTGGTCATGCTAGACCTTAAACAGCTTAATGACGAGGTTCATCAGGATCTGATTGGCGTCTCCAACAAACGGACTCTGGACTTTGCCCGCTACCTTCATGAGCGGGGACAAAAAACCTGGATTCGTTATGTCGTGGTACCGGGTTACAGCGACGACGAGCTGTCTGTCCGCAAGCTGGGCGCCTTTATTGAAATGATGGATAACATTGAAAAGGTCGAGCTGCTCCCATACCACAAACTGGGAGAGCATAAGTGGGAAACGCTGGGTTACGACTACCCACTTAAGGGCGTCGAACCTCCGTCCAGAGAGACGATGGAACGCATCAAAAACATCATTGAAGGATACGGACACCAAGCAGTCTATTGAGACCTTAACTCGGTGAAAGATAATCGCGATCACTGTAGGTTTTCAGCCATTGCGGTCTGTATATGGTCATCAGGGTGATGGCCATACCACTGAGTAACGCTTCGGGGAACCACATCAACAACGATAGCCTGAGATAGTCATGCCATATAGATTTCCATGTATGGATATCTGCCAGCCAGTACCATCCGGCAACCAGACACTGGTGCAGGATCAGTGTCAGTCCCGCATTAAAAAATCCTGCGACGAAGATGTACACGAACAGGTGGTGCGGTAACAGGTGATAACTGAGCAAGAAGATCAGATAACTGAAGAAAATTGGTATCACCATGTGGGTCAGTGAAAAGAGACCAGCCTCCTGCAAAGGCACCATCCCCAGCAGGAGCATAGAGAGAAGCACCGCAGCACAAATCCAGACAGCTGTTCTGGCTCCGTGGCTGAGTGTCAGTACGACCAAACCCAGAAAGTGTATATCCAGACCTTCACGGATCCCGGCTTTCATTCCCCACAGGAAAAATAACAATACCGAGGTGCCAAAGACCAGATGCTGGTAACCTTTGTCCTGTCTCAGTTTATTAAGGCCTTCCGCCGGCCAGCAAAACCAAAGTACCGCCAGAAAAAGCATCCAGCTAATTGTCTGAACTATTTCCATGTCTGTTCCGAAAGTCTGCTCTACACTGCTTGAAATTCGCCCGAATCGCTCCGTCTGAAGCTCACCATCAGGCGTCTGTATTTATGTAATTTTTAGGCAAAAAAACGAGATATTCAGCCGTATGTATTGTGTAAATGACGACGCTGTAAACACACTATCCTAGTGCACATTATCCGCATCTGGCGTCTTATTGTCTTAACCATTACGCATAGAGGTTCTCACCTGATCCTTTAGGGCACAAAAAACTCATCTTGAGGATATTTGCCACAGGATGAGGTTTTCAAATCTTGCAGCTATCTGCAACACCCCGTATCCTTGCCGCTCTGTTTTCAGGTTGACGGTTTCACCATGTCTTATCTTTGTCCCTTATGCTCTGCACCACTTTTCTTGCAACAAAATAGCTATCGCTGCAAC
This sequence comes from Veronia pacifica, assembly GCF_001707825.1. Classification (GTDB taxonomy): domain Bacteria; phylum Pseudomonadota; class Gammaproteobacteria; order Enterobacterales; family Vibrionaceae; genus Veronia; species Veronia pacifica. The sequence continues at coordinate 17,812 of NZ_LYBM01000036.1, forward strand.
AGCAACCATCAGTTCGATGTTGCTAAAGAGGGCTATGTCAACCTGCTGCCTGTTCAGCACAAACGTTCAAAAGATCCGGGTGACAATAAGGCGATGATGCAGGCCCGCCGACATTTTCTCGATGCGGCTCATTATCAACCTATGCGTGATGCTGTCGCTGAATTGCTTTCAGAGAAATTGGTGGGTATAGGCAATTCCCAGCTACTGGATATTGGCTGCGGTGAGGGTTATTACACCGGACACTTCCAACAAACACTGACAGAGACAAAAGTGTTTGGTTTGGATATCTCTAAGATTGCCATCCGTTATGCAGCCAAACGTTATCGCAACGGCGAATTTCTTGTGGCCTCAAGCCAGCGACTGCCTTTTGATGACAACAAACTTGATGCTGTCGTCAGAATTTATGCGCCGTGTAATGGAGAAGAACTGCAGCGGGTGGTCAAAAATCATGGCGTTGTAGTTACAGTGACTCCCGGCCCCCGGCACCTTTACCAATTGAAAGCTGGCATTTACGACGAAGTCAGGCTGCACGATATTCCGGTTGAGGATATTCCGGGATTTGAACTGGCCTCAGAACACTCTGTCACCTACGACATGACGCTTAACAGCGAGGACGCAACCACCCTGCTTCAGATGACTCCGTTTGCGTGGCGGGCTCCTGAATCCTTGTGGCAAACGCTCAAAGATAGCGACGCATTCCACTGCGAGGCTGATTTTACGCTCCGGGTATACAGTAAATATCAACGTGATTAAGTCTCCTCTCTCATACCGTTATTTGTAAAAAGCACGTTTGCTTTTCCAATAAAACAGCCTGTCGTCATTTACCCATTCGGTGATGGCGACACCCCATTCCCACCAAGCCTGATACAACTACCTATCGCTAAGTTTATCCAAAACTTTTATTCAGTCGTCCCAGCGATGTGACATTCGAATTTGATTGTGAGGATGTCTAACAAATGGCCTCTCTGTAGAGGCTTATCTATACTCAAAACCAATGCTATCTGACAGATGGATGAGGAGCCCCCTTGAAGCGACTGATTATTATTTGTTTCTCCGCTTTTATTTTCTCAGGATGCCAGTCAACATTCCTGTCACAAAAAGATGCAAGTAATGAGAAGCATCAGATTAGCAGTTCAATCCCGGTTCGCGCTGACACCCTCTACCATTACCAGATTATTTCACCTGACGGCTTGCCTATTTCCCTCATAGATATGGCTGATGGAGTAAAAGACAAAGACGTTGTTCTCGTTGGTGAGTGGCATACACATCCGGCTGTACACCTGTTTCAGGCACAACTGATGGCTGCTCTTGCCGACCGAAATCCTAAACTGGTGCTCTCGATGGAACAGTTCAGCCGCCCGGACCAGACAGTGATTGACCGGTATTTGGAAGGTGAAATTGGCGAACAGGCATTGCTATCTCAGACAGCTGCATGGCCAAACTATCGCAGTGATTATCGCCCACTCGTTGACATCGCCAGACAAAGAGGTCTGACAGTTCTGGCAGCAAATACCACAAAAACTATCGTTCGCTGTCTGGCAGAACATGGTCCGGATATCATTAAAAAGATGCCCGCCGAGCAGCAAAAATACGTGGCTCGTGAACTCGATACGACGGACGGTCCTTACAAAGCAAAATTTCTGGCTCGTATGGGAGGCGATCAAAGCGACGCACTTGAAGGACTTTATGCTGCTCAGGTTGCATGGGATGAGACGATGGCAGAGACCATTACCGAGCATCTTACATTTCATCCCGGAAGCCAAATCATGCATGTCGCTGGAAGCTTTCATGTTGAGGGCGGGCTTGGGATCGCGAGTAGAATACTCAGACGCGACGCGACGTTAACAACGGCATTGATTGTTCCATCTTCAGTCTTAAACCCCGTTAGCGGTGATGCCAAGAGCTACCGCCTGCTTATTTCTCCCTTACCGGAGCGCGTAGTGAGTGGAGAGGAAAACCTATCTTCAGGCGCATCTTCTCACACTCGCCTCCCCGAAAGATGTCCCTACTGACAACGACTGCCATTTTGCGAGTGTTAATTAACACAAAGAATAAAGGGCACTAAAAAGGCGCTTTTTTGGTGAAAGATCAACACAAAGGTTTCTGACACTGAGCAGGATATTGTGCTGTAGAAGCCCACAGCCTAACCGCTTCGTTACAAAGTATTTAGAAACTGAATAAAACGCCAAATTTCAAGACGATTACATGATTAAAGCGTGACAAAACAGGATTTAAGATACAAAAAAACGCGCACGTGCGCGTCTTTTCAGATTAGCTTTACCTGCTCGCCCGGTAATTCAATACCGAGAGTCAATAAACGCTAGAACCAACGATCAAGTGAACCTTTATCTAGCTGTTTGAACGCTCGGTTCAAGGTCACCGCGAGTTCTTTATATCTCGGTCTGCTCTTGATGGGTTGCAAAGCACCACCCTCACTGGTGATTTTCTCGTGAAGGTCACGGTACCAGCCCGCAAGTGCAGGTGGAAGTTGTGTGTCACGGCGACGCCCCAGCCACCAGAGGCCTTGTAGCGGTAAACTCAACGCGAAAAGCGCCACGATCATCGCTTGTGGTAGACCAGAGTGATTATTAAATACCATTTGCATCAGTATGCATATCACCGCTACAGGCGGCATAACTCGGACAGCAAAACGGGTTGCTTTGATGATTCTGTTTTCTGGGAACATAGGTGCCAGCTCTTTCCGGAGCGGCCACTCATCCATGTATTTTTGTCCATCACGAAGACTTGTCCACATCGTTTTATTGCTCATACTTCGTGTACCTCGCTGTACCGACACGTCAAACATTGCGGCGGATCTGCTGCGCCTTACTATGCTTATACGACTGCAATAGTGTTAAAGGCCAGTAAAAAGATTAAAAAACTGCGACAAACGCTCAAAAAATTTTGTGATCCAAGACGACTACCGCTATCCTAGGCCCGCTTAACACAATTGTTGCTCGGATTTGATTATCTCGCAACCACCAAAACGCTATGTTTGCTGTTTTAAAGCCAGACAGCAAGTAAATAAATGACCAAAAAAAGGTTAAACGCTGGCGTTTTGTGCTGATTTCATGGACCGATCTATAGATGTATCTATTCCGCGACAAAATCTGACTTATTTTTCCGCAATAAGCAGACCCTGGCTTGGAATGGTCTGCTTGCTGCTTTGAAAAAATCACCCACTATTTCATTTTGAATAGGTAGCCCCAAATGTCGAAGTTGGTTCTAGTACTTAACTGCGGTAGTTCTTCACTGAAATTCGCAATCGTTGACGCAGAGTCTGGTGATGAGCACCTGACTGGTCTAGCAGAGTGTCTGCATCTTCCTGAAGCACGCATTAAGTGGAAAATGGATGGCAAACACGAAGCTCAACTGGGTAACGGTGCTGCGCACAAAGAAGCACTGGCGTTTATCGTTGAATCAATCCTGGCGTCTAAGCCTGAGCTGGCAGAAAATCTGGCTGCAATCGGTCACCGTGTTGTTCACGGTGGTGAGCAGTTCACCGCTTCTGCCCTGATCACCGACGAAGTACTGAAAGGCATTCAAGATGCAGCGAGCTTTGCGCCACTGCACAACCCTGCTCACATCGTAGGTATCGAAGCCGCGAAGGCTGCTTTCCCAAGCCTGCAAAACGTTGCTGTATTCGACACAGCGTTCCACCAGACTATGCCTGAAGAAGCTTACCTGTATGCTCTGCCATACAAGCTTTACAAAGAGCACGGCATTCGTCGCTACGGCATGCACGGTACTTCTCACTTCTTCATCGCAAATGAAGCTGCAGAGCGTCTGGGCAAATCTGTTGACGAACTGAACATCATCAACTGTCACCTTGGTAACGGCGCATCAGTATGTGCTATCAAGAACGGTAAATCTGTTGACACGTCTATGGGTATGACCCCGCTGGAAGGTCTGGTCATGGGTACGCGTTCTGGTGATCTGGACCCTGCTATCATTTTCCACCTGCATGATGCTCTGGGTTACAGCGTTGAACAAATCAACACTATGCTGACTAAAGAGTCTGGCCTGCAAGGTCTGACAGAAGTGACGTCTGACTGTCGTTTCGTTGAAGACAACTACGGCGACAAAGAAGAAGCAACCCGCGCAATGGACGTATTCTGCCATCGTCTGGCGAAATACGTTGCTGGGTACACTGCATGCCTGGATGGTCGTCTGGACGCTATCGTGTTCACTGGCGGTATCGGTGAGAACTCAGGTCCTATCCGTGAGCTGGTACTGAACCGCCTGGGTCTGATGGGTATCGAAGTTGACGGTGAGCGCAACCTGAAAGCCCGTTTTGGTGGCGAAGGTGTGATCACGTCTGACAACAGCCGAGTTCCTGCTATGGTTATTTCAACCAATGAGGAATTGGTGATCGCTCAGGACACCGCACGTCTGGCTGAGATTTAATTCTCTCCAAATAGAATAAACGGCTGACTGAGTTCAGCCGTTTCACATTATTACAGACAGAATTTTATAGTAAGAGGAAGTCCCTGTGTCTCGTACTATCATGCTTATCCCAATCGGCCAGGATGCCGGACTGACCAGCGTCAGCCTGGGTGTGTTACGCACCATGGAGCAAAAAGGCGTTCGCGTTTCATTTTTCAAACCTATCGCCCAGCCACGTCAAGGCCAAAACCAGTTTGACCTGACCACAAAAATCATTGAAGCCAATACGGCAATGCAGGTGGCTGAGCCACTGAGCATGAACTATGCCGAGAACCTGATCTGTAATGATCAGAACGATGTGCTGATGGAAGAAATCATCGCACGCTTCAAAGAAGCAACGGCAGATGCTGAAGTTGCTCTGATTGAAGGTCTGACACCGACTCGTAACCATCCTTTTGCCAATCAGGTTAATTTCGAGATTGCCAAAACACTGGATGCTGAAATCGTATTTGTAGCAGCGCCGGGTAATGACAACCCAGCCCAGCTGAAAGAACGTATCGAAGTTGCGGTATCTAACTTTGGCGGCAGCAAAAACAGCAACATTTCAGGTCTAATCATCAATAAGCTGAACGCACCTGTTGATGACCACGGCCGTACCCGCCCAGACCTGTCTGACATCTTCGATGATGCAGCCAACGAGAAAGCGAACCTGGAAGTGATGGAGATCTTCAACTCCAGCCCTATTCGTGTTCTGGGTTGTGTGCCATGGAGCATCGAGCTGATTGCGACACGTGCCGCTGACATCGCATCACACCTTAAAGCAGAAATCATCAACGAAGGTGAACTGAACACTCGCCGTATTCGTGCAGTGACCTTCTGTGCCCGCTCTATCCCTAACATGGTTGAGCACTTCCGTCCGGGCTCTCTGCTGGTTACCTCTGCAGATCGTCCTGACGTTATTGTTGCAGCCTGTCTGGCCGCGATGAATGGACTGGAAATTGGTGCCCTGCTGTTAACCGGCGGCTACGAGATCCCGGAACAAATCAAAACACTGTGTGCACCGGCATTCGAATCTGGCCTGCCAGTATTTACCACGCAGGGCAACACATGGCAGACGTCGCTGAACCTGCAAAGCTTCAGCCTTGAAGTCCCTGCTGACGATAAAGAGCGTATCGAGTCAGTGAACGATCACGTTGCTGCGCATATCGACGGTAATTGGATTGAGTCTCTGTCTGAAGGTTCAAACCGTGAGCGTCGCCTGAGTCCTCCGGCATTCCGTTACCAGTTGACTGATCTGGCACGTAAAGCCGCTAAGCGCGTTGTTCTGCCTGAAGGTGATGAGCCTCGTACCGTAAAAGCAGCCTCTATCTGTGCTGAGCGTAAAATCGCTGAGTGTGTGCTGCTGGGTAATCCAGAAGCCATTAAGCGTGTTGCTGAGCAGCAAGGCGTTACTTTGGGTGCTGGTGTACAAATCATCGATCCTGAAGCCGTTCGCGAGCAATATGTTGCGCGTCTGGTTGAGCTGCGTAAGAACAAGGGCATGACTGAAGTCGTTGCCCGTGAGCAGCTGGAAGACACCGTGGTACTGGGTACCATGATGCTGGAAAACAACGAGGTCGATGGTCTGGTGTCTGGTGCGGTTCACACCACCGCTAACACTATCCGTCCACCACTGCAGCTGATTAAAACCGCACCGAGTGCCTCACTGGTATCTTCTGTGTTCTTTATGCTGCTGCCTGATCAGGTACTGGTATACGGCGACTGTGCAATCAACCCAGATCCAAACGCGGAACAACTGGCAGAGATTGCTATCCAGTCTGCTGACTCTGCGAAAGCATTTGGTATCGATCCACGTGTTGCCATGATCTCGTACTCAACGGGTACGTCTGGTCAGGGTGCTGACGTTGAAAAAGTGCGTGAAGCGACCAAGATTGCACAGGAAAAACGTCCTGATCTGGTTATCGATGGTCCGCTGCAATATGACGCGGCGATCATGGAAAACGTTGCTAAGTCGAAAGCACCTGATTCTCCGGTAGCAGGTAAAGCGACAGTCTTCGTCTTCCCTGACCTGAACACAGGTAACACTACTTACAAAGCTGTGCAGCGTTCTGCAGACCTGGTTTCAATCGGTCCAATGCTGCAGGGTATGCGTAAGCCTGTGAATGACCTGTCTCGTGGCGCACTGGTGGATGACATTGTCTACACCGTTGCTCTGACAGCAATTCAGGCAAAACAAGCGGACGACGCTAAGGCGTAAATTCGGTTGAGTAAGCGTATATAGAGCCAGTGCTATTGCACTGGCTTTTTTTATCCTGCTTTATCACGAAGATGTTTGAGGTGAGATTCGGCAATAGAAAAATCAAACTTGTTAACCGCTTCCTGAAGTTGCCTGAACTCTTCCATCTGGTTGACCCAGTCAGGCAGACTTTTAGAAATATCGGCCAGCTTATCCTGAGCACCGACATCGTAGTTGTGCAGGCTTTCCTCAAGCTCTTTCAGCATATCCAGCGCACTTTGTTCTAATGGCTCATGTGCTGCAGCGGGTTCTTGCGGTTTTTCAATATGATCCAAGGTACTGTTCACAACTTGGTTAAAGTCAGCCAAGGCATGATTAATCAACTCCATTAGCCCCTGGAGTTCCTTGTTGGTCACTTTCTGGCCTTCTTTGTACTTATTCTCCAAAAGTGACGCCTGCTGGGCAATGTCCTCTGCGCCGACATTTTCCGCCGTTTCGCGGCAGGCATACATTATGTTTTCTCCCTTTTCAGGTTCAGTGAGCGCGAAAATCATCTGGTCAGACTGATTGTTCAGAAAAGACAGTAACACTCTAAGATATTTGGTTTTATTTCCACCAAGGCGCTGCACGCCCTCACCAAGATTCACCCCATGAATATGATCAACCATAAGATCGAACATGGTGTCATCCAGCGACGACAGTGACTCCGGTTCTTTTGCTGACTTATCGCTATCCAGCACTATCGGTTCCATATCGGATTCAGAACTGTCCATCGCCGAACGCTTGAGAACAGATAACATCTGACTGGGGAGATAGGCTTTCGTCAAGGTGGCAAAATGCTCAGGAAGCAGATGTTGTCGCTCCTTACTAACGATAGGATCGTCACCAAGGATAAGAACGTGGTGTTCGCCAGTAAACGTGGTACAAAGCTGCTTCAGGATGTCGGGGTCGCCGTGTTCATAGACATGCTGATCGAAGATAAGAAACTCGATGTTATCGTCTTCTTCAATTAAATCGAGTGCGCGGCTTTCAGTTTGGCATACCATCACCTTACCACCGGCTGTCTCCAGCAACCGACCAAGACTGTTATCAAGCACAATGCACGGAGACACTACCAGAATATTGTTGCCCGCAAGCCGCCCTGTCATGCTGTCACGAAGTTTTACCATACCACTCAGCCCATATTGACAGCGTACTGTAAACGAGAGCGAATCAACGTTTGAGTCTATTAAGCCGTAATGAAGGCTCCCTCCCATCTTGCTCACCAGACTCCATGCTTCTTTGAGTTCGTCGTTACCGACAGATGGCTGTCCCTCTACATTGCGGCGTAAACCATCGTGATTAATAGTAAATTTCAACACCAAATCCGTGTCGTGACGTTCTACACAGGTGACACTCATGCTCATTGCCTCACTTGGAGGCATGTCCGCTGACTTGTTTTTGGGCTGCCAGGAAAAGACCATAAAGATCAACTCGCGCAGCGTCTTGATATCCATCAGTACCGTGGTGCTGACATCGGGATCAAGGTCCAGTATCAGCGTATCGTCCGGGTGGGCGAAGTGGATTTCAGTCACCATACTGGCCAGCAGAGGCTCCAGTTCCATTTCGTGCCAGCCGTTTGCCGACTGGTGACTTTTATCCATACTGCCAAACAGCTGTTCGGCGGTTGAACGGATGCGTTTCAGACATTCCACTTTGTCCGGTGAAACCTCATCTTTAAGTAACATGTTAGATAACCCCATTAAGGAGTTCGCCGTCCGCAATCTAATATCAGAGGAAAAACTAAAAGCAGGAACGGGATGTGGCTTCATGTTCAGTTCAGGGTTTCTCGGTGCCCGTTTTGACTCGTATTCTTTATCTTCCAACCTATCGAGCAGTTTTTGATTTCGATTTTTCAATACCACCAAAGCCACTAACATCATTCCCGTCAGGATCAGCAAAAGCACCAGAATAGATTTGTCCCCTGCCCATGCCTGATGTTCAGTCACAGCGAAAACCGGGAGAGATAGCGTCGACGATAGAGTGAAAAACAGTGTAGCCAACGTGAACCGGACTTTATAAGTACATCTCGTTTTCATTGTTGTCAGACGTTGCATGTTGATCACCTTTTTTGCTGTTTGCTGCCAGTCTCTGGCGTGTCAAAGCAAACACGTGTTCAGGCTAAATTTACGGGACAGTCCACGGTAGTTACTCTCCCATCACTGACTCAAATTAGAGTCACTAAAATCACTATTGGAACATTGTTAAGAGTAGACCTAGGATTGTAAAAGTGGAAAGCAGAGTGAGGGGAGCCGGATGTCAGAAACCATGCCTGAAAATGCGAAAAAACCTGTCATTCTGGTGGTTGACGACACCCCCGAAAATCTGGTGTACGCCACTGAATTATTGCGTGGTGATTACGATGTTAAAGCGGCCACAAGCGGGCAGACAGCACTGTCAATTTTCGATAAATTTCAGATAGATCTTATCTTACTCGACATCATGATGCCTGATATGAATGGATATCAAGTTTGTCAGCAAATTAAAGCCCATACCAGAGGACCCAAAGTACCAATAATTTTTCTATCGACCCGCAGCGGTATGCAGGATCAGGAAAAAGGTTTTCTCGCAGGAGCAGCAGATTTTATCAGTAAACCGATTAGCCCCACGCTGGCAAAAACCCGAATAAAGCTTCACCTTGATTATCAGCGTCTTAAAAATGAAGAACAGCAGCAACTCGACAACGACGCAATGACAAAAGGAACGGAAAATACTGACGATGTCGTCAAGAGGTTGACCGAGTCGACTGCCGTTATGGAGATGACGATTTATGCCCTTGCTAGACTTTGCGATGATCAGGCTTCGTCTGGTAATCATATCCTTCGGGTACAACACTACGTCAAATTGCTGGCAGAGCTATTAATGCAAAAGCAGCGATATAAAGAGCTGTTGAATCAAGACTATATCGATATGGTGTATCGCTGCGTACCCCTTTATTTACTGAGAAACCCAATTCAAGCAGATAAAGACAACGCAGAAAATAATAAAAATCATCACAGCAATGCTGTAAAACAGGCGCTAGGCTGGGCAGAGGAAAGTTGCGGAAAATACAAAACTCAGTTGAGTGCAGCAAAAGATATGGCTTACAGCTATACGGAACACTGGGATGGAACAGGCTATCCTCTGGGATTATCGGGTGAAGATATTCCTTTGAGTGCCAGATTGCTCAATATCGCCACACATATTGAAAATCTGATGAAAAGTAACGACCAACGGGCTATCGAGGTGCTGTTTGAACATCTGGAACAGCTCAGCGGTACCTTACTTGACCCGCAGTTAGTGGAGCTGGTTCAAAGCAACCGGACATCTTTGTTGCAGATAGCCCGGCGTTTTGACAGTGATCCGATGAAACACATTGCCTGAATCAGCTTTTCGCTAACCAGGCCCCCACGCCTATCATGGTTGTGCCGCCAATCCTGTTTATGACCTTCACGTTACCGCTTTTTTGCAGCAAATGGCCAAGTGTTTTTCCACCGCTGGCGTAAAGCAGTAAGCAGAGGAACTCAGTCAGCAAAATAATAGTGACCAGCACGCCCATTTGCTCAACCATAGGTTTAGTGGCATCAATAAATGGCGGAAGCAAAGACGCCATAAACGCCCAGCCTTTTGGGTTGGCGATTGCCGTAACAAATCCCTGACTCGCCAGTGCTTTCGCAGATTTTTGAGGAATATCTTCCGGATTTTGTGGCACGGCCAGCTGACCTTTCGATTGCCACATCTGAATACCGAGGTAAATCAGGTAAGCGCCACCTGCATACTTAAGTACGGTGAAAAGTAATGGGTAATTGAGCATGACCGCTGCGACACCGACGACAGAGGCTATCGCTACCAGACCAACACCCAGTAACTCTCCCCACATCATAGGCAGACTTCGACGAACACCGATAGTCATACCAAGGGTCATGGACAGTGTCATGCACATACCGGGAGTCACTGATACCAAGAAAAAGGTTGGGATGAACAGAGCGATCACCGCCACATCCATAGAAAATGCCACTGCTTAATCCTTCAAAAACGACACAAGATGATTCAGTAAATAGATATTTCCGTTAACTGACAAGTGTTTTTTGATTCATTAATGACACATTGATAGGTCTTTATTTTTTCTCTAAATGATACGCCCGGCGGGTAGTACCGGGCGTTTAAATCGGCCTTTATCCGTAAACAGTTTCCGGTAACCATGTTGCCATTTGCGGCCAGATTGCCAGCATGATAAGAACAAACAGCTGAATAGCGATAAATGGCATGACGCCGCGGTAAATGTCTGACGTCGAAACCGAATCCGGAGCCACTCCTCTCAGATAAAACAGCGAGAAGCCGAACGGCGGGGTCAGGAATGATGTTTGCAGATTCAGTGCAATCATGATCCCCAGCCAGACTGGATCCAGTCCCATGGTCAACAAAATTGGCGCGACAATAGGTACAACCACGAAAGTGATTTCGATGAAGTCGAGGAAGAACCCGAGCAGGAACATCACCAGCATCACCAACAACATGGCGCCAAATACCCCACCCGGTAGAGACGTCAGAAAGTCTCTGACAATGTCATCACCGCCAAAGCCTCGGAATACCAACGAGAAGAGCGCCGCACCAATCAGAATTAGGAAGACCATGGCTGTCACTTCAGTGGTCGTCCGCAGTACTTCTTTTAGAATACTCAAGCTAAACATACGCTTGAATATTGCCAGTACGATTGCCCCAACAGAGCCGACAGACGCGGCCTCCGTTGGCGTCGCAATACCCGACAGAATAGAGCCAAGCACCAGCACAATCAGCATCACAGGTGGGAACAAGACAGTGATGACCTGAAACCACAATTCCTTACTGACTTTGCGTTCCTCTTCAGGAATCGGCGGGACTTTTTCTGGCGATACTATCGCAACCATAATCAGGTAGGCGATATAGAGACATACCAGCAAAATGCCGGGTACCAAAGCACCCAAGAATAAATCACCGACTGTCACACTGTCAGGCGAATAAATGCCGCGATCGAGTTGTGACTGTTGGTACGCTGACGAAATCACATCACCCAGCAACACCAGTACAATCGAAGGCGGGATAATTTGCCCCAAGGTGCCAGACGCACAAATCGTGCCCGTCGCGACCTGCGGTGAGTAACCCCGGCGGAGCATGGTGGGTAGAGACAGAAGGCCCATGGTCACGACCGTCGCACCAACAATACCGGTACTCGCAGCGAGTAACATACCTACCAGCGTTACTGAAATACCGAGTCCACCAGCAAGTCCACCGAATACCAGCCCCATAGTCTCGAGTAAGTCTTCAGCGATTTTTGACTTTTCGAGCATCACGCCCATAAAGACAAACAAGGGTATCGCCACCAATAACTCATTCGACAGCGTGCCCTGAATACGATTTGGAATCGCCTCAAGAAAAACCGGATCAAACGTACCCGTCAGGTAGCCAATACCCGCAAAAATCAGTGCGCATCCCGACAAGGTGAAGGCGACTGGATAACCAATTAATAAAACCCCGAACGTAAACAGAAAAAGGGCTAAGGCAAGAAACTCTGTCATAGCGGATGTTCCTCATCATGTTCGTCGAGTAATTTGGCTTCTGACAGATGACCCGTCAGCACCAAAACAGCTTTTAAGGCTTCAGCAGCGCCTTGAATCGCAACCAAAACAGGCATGATTAAAATGCTGGTTTTGAACAGGTATCGAGCATCGACCCCGCCTGCTTCCTGAGAGCCTTCACGTATCTCCCAGGACAGCTGAACATAGTCCAAAGCAATGTAAAAAATAAACGCACAACTGGGTAAAAGCAGAAGCAGAAAGCCAAATAAATCAATCCAAGCTTTGCGCTTTTCGCTCATCGGGCGATAGAAGATATCGACCCTGACGTGAGCGCCTTTCAATAGGGCATATGAAGCGCCTAACATGATCACGTAGTTATGGAAATAAAGAATCAACTCTTGCAGGAAGACGGAGCCTGTGTTGAAGACGTAGCGCATCACAACGACAACAAATGTTATCACCACAACAGCCAGTACAAACCAGGAAACAAAACGACCAATATAATCGCTCAGGCGATTAATCGACCGCACAAAAGACATCAAAAAAGGGGAAGCGGTATCCATGCTACAACTCTTATTAGCAATGAAAGTTGAGAGAGAAAAATGACAGGACGACAGACGCCGCCCTGTTTATTTATGACAACTTATTGAGGGTTACGAGCATTAAGCATGGCTTGCTCTGAAATCGCATGCCAGTCAATCGCTTCAGTACGGAATGCCTTGTAAGACTCGTAGACTTTCTTACTGATTTCATCCGCATTAGCTTCTTCAGCTACCACCTTATCCGCTAATACCTGAAGCTCGCTCAGCACTTCTTTCGGGTAAGGTTTGAGCTGAACATTGTGTTCGTTAACCAAAGTTTTAAGTGCTGCGTTATTGCGCGCAGTAAACTCGGCAAGCATACTGACGTTTGCCACTTTGGTCGCAGCCAGAACAATTGCCTGAAGATCTTTCGGCAGTGCTTCAAACGCTTTTTTGTTGATCAGCGCTTCAAGCGTTGTGCCCGGCTCGTGCCAGCCTGGGTAGTAGTAATACTTCGCAGCTTTATGAAGACCAAATGCTAAATCGTTATATGGACCCACCCACTCTGTTGCATCTATCGCACCGGACTGAAGTGACGGGAAAATTTCACCGCCCGGCAGCAGTACTGGTGTACCGCCAGCGCGCTTCAGCACTTCGCCTGCGAGGCCAGGAATACGCATTTTCAGGCCTTTCAGGTCATCAATCGTATTGATTTCTTTGTTGAACCAGCCACCCATTTGAACGCCCGTGTTACCCGCGGGCATTGGGATGATACCGAAAGGCTCGTAGGCTTCTTGCCAAAGCTCAAGGCCGCCACCGCTGTATATCCAGCCGTTCATTTCTTGTGCCGTCAGGCCAAAAGGTACCGCCGCAAAAAACTGACCCGCTGGCGCTTTACCTTTCCAGTAGTAGCCCGCGCCATGACCCATTTCAGCGGTTCCGCGAGATACTGCATCAAAAATTTCCAGAGCGCCCACCAGCTCGCCCGCACCATATACTTTCACTTCAAGGCGACCGTCACTCATTTCAGTGATCAAATCAGCGAGCTGATTGGCACCTGTACCTAGGCCAGGAAAGTTCTTCGGCCAAGTGGTGACCATCTTCCAACTGATTTTTTCTTGTTCCACTTTTGCAGCTTCCGCCGCCTGCTCGGGCTTGTCACCACAACCGGCAACAAATACCCCCATAGCAAGCCCCAGTGCGGCTAATATTGATCGACGTTTAAACATGTAAAATCTCCATGATCTTTTCTGACGTTAATTCCACAGCTTGTTTAACGGGGTGAGTGCACGTCCAGGATGTGACACCCGTTCAGGTGCTGTTGTCGACCCCGCGGAAAACTGCATACTTACTGACCACAAGGTTAATAGTTTGTTACACCAACCATAGCCAGACTGTGCAAAACTGAATAGTCCATTGATGAGGTTGTTTGAAGCGGGTCAAACAATAAGCAGAAATCAGAGTCAAAAAGGCATACAGACAGGAAATATCTGATTTTAGTCTATTTGTTGTAAAGGACAGCTGAAAAGCGGGAAAGTAGAGATAAAGTGGCGCAGTTTTATTAGACTTTAGTCTAATAATATTTATCTGTGAGAAAAGGAAAGGGAGCAAAAAGCTCCCTTTTTATGCGTTAATTAACTGCGAACAACCAGTAGGTTATCAAGATACGTATCGATGTGTTCACGGCGTGTGGCCGGATTCATGAATACGCTTTTCACCCGGAATATACGCGCAGCTTCCGCGCTGTGCATAGTTTGTTAGAGCAATTGATTCAATCCAGTTAGTATAAAGACCGACTTTTCCACGGTTTTTAAAGATATGACGATGATACTCGGTATTTTTCGCCATTCTTGCCATAATTTCAGGGTGGTGCATGCTCTGCTTTTCTAACAGATATTCTTCATCAGCGTTGGTCACTAAATCTCTGTCATAAATACGGAAGTTAACACTTGGTCCCTGATTTTCAGGGAGACCGTCTTGACTGAAGGATCTAACAACAGACGGTGACGCATGTAGTTGGCATTTTGCAAACAGTGAGCAAGCACCGCCTGATACCCCTCCAACCCCATAAACTTGAGCGCAGAATAAGCGCCGAAAAGACCAGACGCGCCACGTGAACATTCAATCGTCGACTGAAGGTGTGTACTGCCCTGAAGATCATCTTCAAAATACGAGAAGTTTGACGGGTCATTCTCCAGCGCTTTCATGTCTTGCTTGTTCTTGATCATCACAAGACTCGACGTGTATGGCACATAGCCCCACTTCTGGAAGTCGACAGTGAATGAGTCTGCATATTTCAGCTCACGCATTTTCTCGACAACACTTTCGATGCCTTTGAGTGTTGAGTCGTTAATCGCAAGCGGATTGCGCTTAAAGTCGTAATCAATGAAAAACATCATTGACCAACCCACAGCCGCATCAACATGGATATGAGGTTTAACACTCACGCCATACTCTTCGCACAATCTGTCACGCAGATCATGAACAGGCTTCACACGGTCGATGGCGAAGGTGTCTGTTGTCCCCATGGTCAGCATGATGCAAGGCACAGCCGTATTTACCGAGAAGCAAGCGCGTAAGCTAAGTTCAAGGTCATGAAGGTCGATATCGTGACTCTGTGTGACCTTGATGCGGATAGTTTTGCCTGACAGGTCGACCCCAAGCAAAGACAGGTTGGTCATGTTCGAGTAATGACCAGCCTGAGAATTCAGGATACGATAATCTTGTGCGTAACCAAGGCCGTTCACTTTCGCATCCGGTAACGATTTTCTGATCCCCAGTAAATATCCGTAAAGGTTGCAGAAAGTCCCACCCTGTGTAAACAGCCCGGTAGACTGCTCCGGATCATACCCCACGATATTGGCTATCTGACGCACCACATTTTTTTCAAGGTGCTCAGCCAAACCCGCATATTCACTGTAAACAAGGTTTGGGTTTGCCAGCGTTCCCATCATTGCACCGTAGATGCTCGGGTCACATGGCATCGTGATGACATTTTCTACTGATGAGGGATTTTCCCAGTCTTTTGACATCGCCGCGGCAAAGGCCAACACATCATCAGGTTGTCCGTTTGGACGCGTGAGGTGTTTTGGGGTGTGGCTATCATTCAGAAGACGTTCTTGTAGTGTCTGACCGTCAGGGTAAGCAGACAAACGATCCTCTGGGTTGAGATGAAGTTGGCGGAACTGATTATGCGCTGCAAAACCCGGATCTTTATAAATTGGCCATAATTCGGGATCACGATTGAAAAAGTCAGAAAACACAGTCTGATAAAGCTTATCGAACTCTGGAGTAACGATATTCGCTTCTTTGTTACGTAGCAGGGAAAGATCCATCTAAAACTCTTCTCTTGTCTTAATCAAAATATTGATTTTATGAGGAAAAAGAGGGTGTGATATCCAATAGCGTCAAGCAATGGCGCAACACACATTCCATTAAAATTATTATACTGATTAACATCCACTAAAGCAGATTTAAATATTAGTTATTTATCACTAATTCTTATATTGAATTGGTTTGACAAATTAAAAAAGAATAAATAACTAATAGAAAACAAAGTTTTTTTCTGTTTTTTGATAAATTAGCGAATGAAATACCATGTCCATAAACGCAAACAGAATACTGGTATCCCTTTGACAGTCGTGTTATCAAACGACTGAATTTTTATTATTGGGGCAATATGGACATTCTCCCGGCAGTTGGGCTTTTCATCGGTTCACTTATCGCTAATACCCTGTCTTCTCTGGCTGGCGGCGGTGCTGGCCTATTGCAGTTACCTTTGCTCATCTTTCTTGGCCTACCATTTTCCATGGCACTGGCGACTCACAAAGTTGCGTCCGTCGCTCTGGGGATTGGCGCAGCAGCAAAGCATCTCAGAGCGGGCAATCTCGCTCCTCTTTCTGCGATTTATGTCATCCTTGCGGGAGCAACAGGTGTCATTGCAGGCGCTCATCTCATCCTCTTCGTTCCGGGCCCGTTTGCGGAAGCCGCGCTCGGGGGCTTCATTATTTTTCTTGGGTTGTATTCGCGAACCCAAAAGTCTCTGGGACAGGAAGCCAATCCGAAAAATCGTCATTTAACCGGACTGGTGATTGGCTGTGTTGGTTTATCGGCAATTGGGCTACTCAATGGCTCACTGACCGCAGGCACTGGCCTTTTCGTTACCCTGTTCCTGATTCGCTGGTTCGGCTACGACTATAAACAGGCTGTTGCGATGACACTGGTCTGCGTCGGATTGTTCTGGAACGGACTGGGCGGTCTTACTCTCGGGCTGGCTGGCGGTGATATCCATTGGCCATGGTTACCTGTTCTGCTCGCCGGGTCCGCATTGGGAGGATATCTCGGCGCACACTTGGCACACAAAGGCAGTAACCGCCTCATCAAGACAGTATTTGAAGTGGTCACCTTTGGCGTTGGCATCAAACTTCTTCTTGGTGTTTGGTTGTGAGGATACTCAGTTGTTGCAGGTGAAAGCATGATACTGAGAGGCTTAGTCAGTACAGATAGTCATAGCAAACGGTGCATACAAATGACAAACCAATGAACTGAACGCCTATTGAGACCAACAATAGAGAGGCTTGATGCTGTGTTCGTTCACCGAGAAAATACTGACGGAAACCGCAAAAATGTCACCTGAATAATCAGAGAATTACCGATAGAGACTGTCTGTCAGGTAACATTTACCCACTATCGTATTCTGCTCCAACAGATTGACCACCAAAATTTATACAAGTAAAAGGATTTACAACAGTGATTTCTTCATTGCACATCCGTTTGACTGCCATTAATCAACACAGATATTTTCAAGCCTTCACTGTCGCGATCATCATTATCGCAGCCCTGTCTATCGGTGCAAATACCTTTGTATTACCTGAGAGTGTAAGCCTTGCAATTCATTGGCTGGATCAATTTATCCTGTGGTTTTTTCTTTTTGAAATTGTCTTAAAGTTTTTCTCTTATCAAAATAAGCTGGATTTTTTCAAAAGCGGATGGAATTTGTTTGATGCTGCGATTGTGATAGGCAGCTTGATACCCACAGCAGGGCAAGGCGTTCTTATTGCAAGGCTGCTCCGTGTATTCAGGGTGCTACGCCTGGTCTCTGCGGTTCCACAGTTGAAGCTGTTGATTAATGCACTTTTTAAATCCATTCCAAAAATGGGTTACATAGCGGTGTTGATGTTCATCATTTTCTATATCTATGCAGTGATTGGAAGTCTCGTCTTCTCTGATATTAACAGTGTGTTATGGGGCGATGTATCCATATCCATGCTGACGTTGTTTCGTATTGCTACGTTCGAGGACTGGACCGACGTCATGTATGAGACCATGGAAGTGTACTCCACCAGTTGGCTTTTTTATCTGACATTCATCTTCCTTACGGCCTTTGTTTTTTTGAATATGATGATTGGTGTTGTGATTGAAACGATGACAGCTGAACACGCTTTGGCGGAGCAAGGCAAAGAGGATGACGTCCCAACGGCTGCACAAAACAGTGAACCAAGACAGATACTGGCGACACATCAACAAATTGAGCATCTTCAAAACGAGCTCAGTGAAATAAAAGCCCTGCTGCAGCAGAAAAACAGTAGCAGCTAACCACAAAAGAAGTCGCACTCAACGGCGTTTACTGGAATAAAACCCGCTGTTGAGTGCTTACTGAAAAAATCAAGACGAGTAACGGAAATCATCAGATTGAAACGTCCAAGAGAAGCCAGCCGTGATCACTCTGGCTTCCCTTAATTATCCTATTAGGCTCGATGCTTACAATGTGTCTACTAATACCGAACCGGTTCCTTTCGACTTCATTTCTCTCAACTGAACACCGAGATATTGATATATTTTTTCATGTGCGAAGTTTCCAGAGCTGATTCGTTTTACACCTGCTTTCGTCAGGTTTTCGAAATTAGGGAGATCCGGTACTGTCATGACATTTATCGGAAGTGTTGTTGAATTCACCACACGTTTAATATCTTCGAGGTCTGATATACCGGGCACAAACAAGCCGTCAGCGCCAGCTGCCTGATAGACTTCAGCACGTCTAATGGTTTCAGAACACGCCTCTTTAACACCCAATAAGAAAGTATCCGTTCTCACATTAGTGAAAATCTCTATTTTCCGTTCTTTCAATAACGCACGGACTTCTTTCAACAGGTGTGCAAAATCTTCAGCCTTTCTTAATTTGCGTTCCGCTGTTGGAATACTGTCTTCCATATTGATACCAACGACACCACACTCTGCGAGCTGCTGTATATTATCGGCAATGACATTCGGCTCAACACCATAACCCGCTTCAATGTCGACGCTGAGCGGTAATAAGCTAGAGGCTACGAGTCGTTTAACCACAAACAAAAGTTCAGCAAACGGTATATTTTCACCATCCTGATAGCCCAACATACTGGCAATGGCGGCACTGGATGTGCCGAGAGCCTGATAACCTGCTTCCTCAGCCATTTTTGCACTGGTGGCATCCCAGACATTGCCGATCAGTAATGGTGTACTTTGTTGATGAAGCTGCTCAAATGTATGCATTTTTTCTTCCTTTGGCTCAGAGCACTCACGCCCTGACTTGATGATCCTAAAACTATTTTGCTGTTACCTCTGTCCTTAAACCAGCAATACAAATCGACTTTTAAAATAAGCACTGCTTATAATGCGATCACCAAGATAATCAGGATAAATAAGAAAATTTGCTTAAAAATATTAATTTACTTGTGACGTTCGAATGCGCTGCCCGCTACCGAAGTTACAGTCTGGCAGCAGAAGAGCTCTGTATTTCGCAGGCAGCTGTGAGCCAACAAATGCGACAACTTGAGCGAAGCCTTACCTGTCGGTTATTTATCCGTAAAAACCGTAAAATGCTACTGACTCAGCAAGGTAAAATGCTTTTCGAACATACTCAGAAAGCACTTAA
Organism: Veronia pacifica; assembly: GCF_001707825.1. GTDB lineage: Bacteria > Pseudomonadota > Gammaproteobacteria > Enterobacterales > Vibrionaceae > Veronia > Veronia pacifica. The sequence continues at coordinate 37,438 of NZ_LYBM01000036.1, forward strand.
CATCATCAATACTGCGACTGGTAAACTGCAGTCCGAAGGGGTCGCTGGTGAACTGACGGTGAGCTCCACACAGGCATTTATTTCTCTGTGGCTTATGCCCCGGCTACAACGCTTTTATGAACGTCATCCAGATATACAGATTCACTTCGTTTCATCCGCAGCCTTTGACGATCTCAGACAGTCCCACATTGATGTGGCTATTCGATTTGGATCTGATGATGACGTCACCAAACAACCGGGGATGGCATCTGAATATTTTGGCGAAAACAGGGTATATCCAGTGTGCTCCCCAAGAGAAGCTGAAAAGCTCAAACATCCGAATGATTTGCGTTCCTGTCGATTAGTGACATTAGAAAAACCCGGCAGTTACGATTGGATGAGTTGGTGTAAACATGCACGCGTTGAAGGGATTGATAGCCATAATTCGTGGACTTATGTCGCCACAACTGACATGGCATTAAATGCGGTGATACACGGTCATGGCGTCGCACTGTCTGTGAGTTATCTTTGTCAGGAACAGCGAGATAAAGGACAACTGGTCGTCCCTTTTGACTTGCCTCATCCCATACCAGTAAAGCGATATTTTATTTACGATGCTCAATCAGCAAAACGCACCCGCTTGGATATCTTTATGCAATGGTTGAAAGATGAAATGGCATCTGAGTGCGAGTTTTCAATATGATAAGCTGCCACCTAAAGACAATAATTTACGTTTGCTGTTTATCTTACAGCACCCCACAGCGATAAAACGGAAAGCATAAAACATGGAAAAAGTCTCAATAGATATCTACTACTGTCGCCAGTGTAACTGGATGCTGAGGTCAGCTTGGATGACTCAGGAATTGCTCTCGACCTTCAGTGAAGAAATTGCGCGTATCAGCCTTCACCCTGACACTGGCGGCCGATTTGAGATTCTCTGCAATGACGAGGTGATATGGGAGAGAAAGCGCGATGGTGGTTTCCCTGACGTGAAAAGCCTCAAACAAAGGGTCAGAGACCAGATTGACCCAGACAGGGATCTGGGCCATGTCGACCGTAAATGAACACAAGGGTTGGAGCCTTGTCATTCACTCAGCATACCGAACATCACAATAGTGTTGTAACTGACCATGCCCAAAATCTCACCACCTTCAATAACTGGCGCACGGCTGATCCCAAACCGCTCAAATAACCGAGCGCAATATTTGATCTGCATATCGGGCAAAACAGACAGTGCCGGTTTGGTCATGATTTCATAAACGTTGACCCTGTCCGGCGCCTTATCTTTTGCTAACACTTTACGGGCTATGTCATTCATCAGCACGATGCCATATTCATCATTTTCATCGCGCTTATCAACAATGATGGCTTTGACATTTTTTCCCCGGGCAATGCGAATCGCCTCTTCGACTGTCGTCAATCCTTCGACAATAACAAAGCTCTGTGCCATCACGTCCCTGACTTTTTTGGCATTCGTGTTCATATCTCTTCCTTAATTTTTTTTCTCAGCTCTTCAACTTGGTGGGCCACACCAACGGCATCCTCAACATCCAATTGCACCGCAATACCCTTACCTGATGACGCATCAAATTCACCAACCTCATTGATGGTTTCAAGAATACTCCGGGCCAGATGCTCCTCGACCAAAAAAAGAACCACATCGCGCTGAACATCTAACGTCAGGCCAAAAAAGGTTTTCTTCTTGGTTAACCCCTCACCCCGAGCATTATTTATCACTGTCGCTCCCGTTGCTCCTGCCTGCCTGGCAGCATCAAGAACCTCATCGGTTTTTGAATCTTCAATAAAAGCGACAATCAGTTTGAACCGCATCAGGAATTCCTCGTTTTATATTCAAGTTTTTTTTGCCTTGGCTGCTAACCATTCCGTGATCTGCGCATACCCCATTACTGTGATCATAGGAAATAAGCTGGCAAATGCGATAAGACCAAAGCCATCGATCATTGGGTTTCGGCCCGGCACGGTGGATGCCAAGCCCAGACCCAGCGCCGTCACCAAGGGAACTGTGACTGTTGATGTTGTTACGCCGCCAGAGTCATAGGCAAGCGGAACAATAAATTTGGGAGCAAAGTGGGTCTGTATCACCACCAACACATAGCCCACAATGATGTAATAGTGAATTGGATCGCCGGCGACAATCCGATAGCTGCCGAGGGCAATGCCGATAGCGACCCCAAAAGCAACAGATAAGCGCAACCCGTTGGCGTGAATCGCGCCTCCCGACACCTGAGCGGCCTTAATTGACACCGCAATAAGCGACGGCTCAGCCACCGTGGTACTGAAACCAATCGCCGCTGCGAAAATATATACCCAGTAATAATCTGCCCAATCAAGATGTTGAGGAATAAGCCCGTCGTCACCAAACAGAAACGAAGGTGCAGTCAACTGAATCGCCATCGACTCGCCAAGCGGAAAAAGAGCAAGCTCCAAACCGACCAGAAACAACGACAGACCAACCAGAACATAAATAAATCCGGCAATCACTTTTTTCAAATGAGGAACGGGTTGACGCAAAATGGCGAACTGAAAACCAAAAATAATGCAGACTATCGGCACGACATCGCGCACTGTAGAGACGAAAGTATCGGTCAGGAGAGGCAGTAAATCATTCAGTGTCATGCCACCACCATCCCGTACAACATCACAAAGATAACAGGAAGTAATGACGCGAAAGCAATAAGGCCAAAACCATCAATCATTGGATTTCGCCCTTTTATCACTGTCGACAAACCCACTCCAAGAGCTGTCACCAAAGGCACAGTGATGGTCGATGTGGTAACACCACCTGAATCATAAGCAATGCCAATAATCGCTTCAGGTGCAAACACCGTGATAATCACAACAAGGATGTAACCGACGATAATCATCCGATGAATCGGCCAGCCTTTGAGGATGCGTAACACGCCAAGCATGATTGCAAAGCCGACAGAAAGAGCCACTGTTATCCGTAACCCCAGTGCGTAATTGTCCATTACCTCTGGCGTATCAGCTATCATCCCGCCCCGCGCAGCAACATCCGCAGCGACGCCTGTCACGGCTGTCAGCGCAGGTTCAGCAATCGTCGTACCAAAACCAAGTAAAAAGGAAAACACCATTAGCCAAAATACACTTCCTTTCCTCGCCAATGCATGAGCCATGCTTTCCCCTATTGGGAAAAGCCCCATCTCCAAGCCAAAAATAAAAAAGGTCAGGCCCAGCACTACCAGCACCAATCCCACCATGATAGATAGCCAGTCGGGAAGTGGTTGCTGTAAAACAAAAACCTGAAAAAAGCCGATAACAACGATAATTGGAAGCAAGTCTTTCAAACTTCCAAACATCGCTTTAATCAATGCAGATAAATCGTTCAAGGCTACTACTCGTTTTCACTCGTTCAGATACCCTGCCAGACAGCAGGTTCATGTTTGTGGCTCCGCACGAAAGCAGTATTCAAAACAACAGGAAGGCAAAGGTCGCTCAAACAGAACAATCTTTATTTTGTCGATTCACGTACTCCCACCGGGCTTCTTGATACCGTAAAAACTATATCAACGCACAGCGTAAAATTGAGTGACTGGATCGGCATGTCTGTGAAATTTGCATCGCTAGTTTGATACAAGGCGGTAATACTTATATCTATTCAGACCTGAGTTGATGAACTCTGGATAAAAAGGCTCAATCCAATCACGCTTTGATTCACTAAATACAAACGGAATTAACCATGCATATATTGCTAACCGGGGGCACAGGGCTGATTGGCCGGCAACTGATCGCCCGTCTTGAAAATCATAAAATCACTGTGCTGACCCGAAGTATTGTGAATGCACGAAAAGTAATGCCTGAATCTGTGTCTTTGATTGATTCACTCGACGGCGTGAAGAACTTCGATGAGTTCGATGCAGTGATCAATCTAGCCGGAGAGCCAATTGTCGATAAACGCTGGTCCGAGCATCAGAAAGGCGTAATAAGCACCAGTCGCTGGGGACTAACAGAGAAGTTGGTGGAAATGATTCACGCCAGCAGTAACCCGCCTCATACATTCATCAGTGGCTCTGCCGTTGGCTATTACAGTGATCAGAAAGATAAAATTCTGGATGAAACCCTGGTTGTGGAAAAAGATGATTTCGCCCATCAAATCTGCGCTAACTGGGAGAAAATTGCTCAGAAGGCCAGCTCAGAACACACACGGGTCTGCCTCTTGAGGACAGGTATCGTTCTCAGTACACAGGGTGGTGCCATGACCAAAATGTTACTGCCCTATCGGTTTGGACTCGGGGGGCCAATCGGCGATGGTGAACAGTACTTTCCGTGGATCCATATTGAAGACATGGTGGAGGGAATTGTTTACCTGCTTGAACAACAGTCGCTGAGCGGCCCCTTCAATCTGAGTGCGCCCAATCCGGTCACAAATAAAGAGTTCAGCCGCACGCTGGCCGCAACACTGAGGCGTCCCCATTTCCTTTTCACACCTGCTTTCGCCATTAAGATTTTACTGGGTGAAGCAGGCCAGCTATTGCTCGATAGCCAGAGAGCAGTGCCAAAAGCATTGATTGAGCAGGATACCAGTTCAAACATCCAGAACTGGCTCCTGCCCTATCTCACCTGCTGCGAAGCTAGCTTTTTAATGGTTGCAGCAACTGGCGGATCATCATAGCGACGGTCACAAAGACCAAGGTGACCGCCAGTGGTGGCAAACTTAGCCACACTTCAGGATGCAGTCTGACAGGTAACTCTATCCCCCACTTCAATAAGCTGGCCATGGCCAGTTCTGCACCGCCAACAGCCATGCAGCCGGATACCAGTGCCATGATGCCGTACTCAGCCCAAAGCGTAGTGTTGATGGACTTTTTACTGGCACCCAGGGTGCGATACAGCATGATCTCCCGTGCTCGCTCTGCCAGACTGATCCTAAGTAGCGTCAGCAACAGTAACAAGCCACTGACTACAGCGAGACCAGCCAACACAGATAGTGACAAGCTTATCTGACGTAGGATTGACTGGATGCGGCCACTCATAGTTCTAAGGTCCATAAGAGTGACCGTTGGGAACTCTCGACCAAGCTGATTGACCAAATCAGTCTGACTGCCTTCAAGACGGAAACTGACCAGCCAGTTAGCGGGCAAAGACGCCACCAAGTCAGGGTCAAAGATGAAGTAGAAATTTGGCTTCATATTGCGCCACTCTACCTCTCTGATGGAGTTGACATTGGCATCAAACCGCTGGCTGTTCACCATGAACGTCAGAGTATCTCCCAGCTTTAATCCTAATCGGTTGGCAATTCCCTCTTCTACAGAAACGCCCCCTTTCTCCGGCCAGCTACCCTCCAACAACACATTATGGCTCGGTAGCGTTTCTTGCCAGGTAAGGTTGAGTTCGCGGCGCAGAGATTCATCTCTTCGCCCCTCATTCGGCTCACTCAGGTTATAGTCAACCCCGTTTTTGGCGACAAGACGACCGCGAATGACCGGATAAGCTTCTGAGCGATCTAGCTGATTGCCATCCAACTCTCCCAGATAATCATTCAATTCATCTTTGGCAATATTAATCGCAAACACATTGGGTGCATTGGCTGGTAAGGTCTGTTGCCAATCATCAAGCAAGTCGGTTCGAAGCAGCCATATTATCGACAACAGCATAAAAGATGTTGCCAGCGCGCCTAATTGCGCACCGCTGGCCGCAGGATTGCGAGTAATTCGGCTCAACGCGAGACGAAGGGATGGATGCTTAACATGACGTCGTGCCAGACCCAATATCCCGACTCCCAGGGCAGCCAACAGGCTGAGCATCAGGACCAACGCAGCCAGTACTAGCCACATCAACTGGTTGTCGTACGACCATGCGACCAACGCAATACAAGGGATCGCAGCCAGCATCCAGCTCCAGGGGTTTTTGCGGGCGGGCGGCAGAGCCTGAGACTGCAGCACAGAAATGGCTGGCGCATTAGTGAGCCGCATAAGTGGAATGCCAAGCGCGGGCATAGACACCAGCACAGCAACTGCAGGACCCAGTATCCAAGGAATAATACCGTAGCTGGGCAACGGGTCGGGTAACACATCCGTCAGCGGCAGTCTGAGCAGATATTCAAGCCCGGCACCTGTGGCAAGACCAAAAGTGATCGCTAAACTGAACATCAAAAGCAGTTGTCGGAATAACCAGTTTCTGACCCACGCCTTACGCGCCCCGATACTCTTCACCATCGCCAGTATGTCAGTACGGCTTTCGACATAATGCTGGCTGGTCAGCAGCAGAGTACCCGCTGCCATAATGATCACCAGCACGACGGTCAATGAGAGATATCCGCGGCTTCTGTCCAGCATTTCACCGGTAGTGGAACTGTCGTTTTCGTCTGTCCAGCGGTATCCGGGCTGATCGGGTACTGTCGTGCGCACATCCTGTAATGCAGAGTCTTCACCGCGGAAGAAGTATCGGTAGGAAACCCTGCTGCCGGGTCGAACAACCCCAGCTTCGCCGACCTGAGATTGATGCATCAAAACAGAAGGCATCTGGTTGAATGGATTAAAAGAAAGTTCCGGCTCGGTAACAATTTTACCGGATACCCTCAATGTTACATCACCAATGTCGACAGGGTCACCCATCTTGACATCTAGCAGTGTGAACAGTCTTTCGGCCAGCCAGAGTTCTCCCGGTTTTACCTTGTTCTGTATATTACTTCCTTGCAATTCAAGGTCGCCACGCAAGGGAAACTGACCATCAACTGCTTTAACGCTGACCAGTTGCATCTTGTCCTGACTGAAGACCATAGTATTAAACCGGGTCTGTGTAGAACGGTCGACATCAAGGTCATTTAACGCTGTCAGCACAGAGGCATCAAGAGGACTCGTAGTGGTTCTCAGTGTCAGGTCGGCCGCCATCATTGCACGACCTTGCTGGGTGAGCCCCTGCTCTATTCGGTTCGCCAAAGCTGATAAGGCAAACACGCAGGCAATGATCAAGGATAGCGCAGCAACAACCGGCCAGAGCTGGCCGTGAAACAACTCCCGCCATGCCCATCGCCAAATTAAGCTTGGCTTTTTCATACTGCAGCCTCCGCTTCCACCACTTTGCCAGCATTGATATTGATGACACGGTCGCATTGCTCGGCGAGTTTCGGATCGTGAGTGACAAGCACCAGCGTCGTGCCATGATCTCGGTTAAGAGCGAATAGTAAGTCTATCACTGTCGCTGCGGTATGCTGGTCAAGGTTTCCTGTCGGTTCGTCAGCGAACAACACTCGCGGCTTCGACATAAAGGCGCGAGCAAGCGCGACTCGCTGTTGTTCCCCGCCAGAAAGCTGAGATGGTAGGTGAGTTTCCCTGCTCGACAGGCCGACGGACGCGAGCAGCGAACTTGCTCGCTGAGGATCTTCGTCTTCACCGCGGATTGTTGCTGGCAGCATCACGTTTTCAAGCGCAGTCAAAGAGGGAACAAGAAGAAAGCTCTGAAAAACGAAACCGATAGAACTCGCACGAAGCGCTGCCCTTTGCTCGTCATCTAACTTGTTCAATCGCTCGCCGAGAAGATCAATATTTCCGGAAGTGGGAACGTCTAATCCAGCAAGCAATGTCATCAGTGTGGACTTGCCCGCACCAGAAACTCCCATTAAAGCAATGCTTTCCCCCTGCTCGACCTCGAGCGAAACATCCTGCAAAATGGTTAGAGGTTGCCCATGTGTCTCTACCTGTTTTGAAACTTTATCAACCCTGATAACCGGAGTGTTCATGTTTAAAGTCCTTTCACTGTGTTTTATATTTCTCTCGTTCAATGCCTTCGGTCAAACCGTGATGGTGCTTGGTGATAGCCTGAGTGCTGGCTATCAAATGCCGATAGAACGCAGCTGGCCGACCATTATGGAGCAACGCCTCAAGGCGTCGGGGCAGGCAGAAAAGGTAGTTAATGCCAGTATTTCCGGTGACACCACGGGCAACGGGTTGGCTAGGTTGCCAGCCTTGCTCGATACACATCAGCCGGATTGGGTCGTCATTGAGCTGGGTGCCAACGACGGCCTAAGAGGCTGGTCACCTGATCTGATACGTAAGAACCTGACACAATTGATCAAATTAAGCCAGCAGAGTGGTGCGCAGGTCGCACTGATTCAGATTCAGATCCCACCTAACTATGGGAAGCGTTATACCAAGGCTTTTTCTGATATTTATCCAACGGTTAGCGCGGAACAAGACATTCCTTTGATTCCCTTTTTCATGGAGAAAGTGGTGCTGACTCCGGGTTGGTTAATGTCAGATGGCTTGCACCCTACAGAAGCCGCTCAACCATACATCGCAGACTTTATGTCACAGCAACTAAAACCATACTTTGGAACAAGATCAAATTAACGATAGAAAAATTTGAGGTAAAGATTTACACTAACTATTTGATTAAACTATCAATAAAAGAGAATCATGATAAAGATCGCATAATAAGCAGTTAGAGAGCCGTATTTGCGATCATAATCTTGTAATAATCAGGTTCTATTATCCGGAATCAACGTGTAAATCCCTTAATGTCTTGTCGTTTCATCAAGTATCGAGAGAGTTCAGGCGATAAACCACAAAAAAACATGATTTCGACTGGAGCCAAATGATGTCCTTACGTCAGCTCAATTGGCTCTGTTTATGCCTGACGCTTGCCGTGTTACTGATTATATAGTGTCGATGTCCGTGTCATAAACATGAGCCAAAACTGCAAAAGCCGCTGCATATTGAGCGGCTTTTGTGGTTTTAAAAGCCACTTGTATCAATTCCATTTACGATTCATTATCAGTAAGTGAGCGTTTCCGCGACACAGATACGCTTTTCTGGCGTATATCTGTGAGATCAGAAAAAAAGGCCAATATAATAATTTTGGGGATCATTTTTTGACGGAGCGTAAATGGTAAGTGTCAAAAACAGTCAATATATTCCGTCTAACCTCTCATAGCCGACACGTAAGGGCGGTTCAGAAGATTGAAATCTTGAATTTTCATGCCCTACACCCCACATTTTAGTTACTACTCTAGATACAAGGTCAATCCATGGAAAATAACTCTCTTATCGACCTTACGGAACAAAATGCTCATCAAGTGCTGGAAAGTTCACGTAATACCCCCGTACTATTTTTCTTCTGGGCTCAAATGAGCGCTGAGAGTCTTGAGCTCAAACCTGTCATCGAAGGCGTCGCACAGCAATATGCTGGCAACCTCACTACTGCATCTGTCAACTGCGAACAGCAGCAGATGCTGGCGGCACAATTTGGCATCAGAGCCTTACCCACCCTGGCACTGTTCGATAACGGAAAACCTGTCGATGGTCTGATGGGACCGCAAACTGAAGAGCAGGTTCAAGCCTTCCTTGATAAGCATTTGCCAAATCAGGCTGAAATGGCGTTCAAACAAGCCCTTACCCAAATTGCTGATGGTAACTTTGAAGATGCCCTCAATGAGCTGAAATCAATAGAAGCTGAATTGGCCGATAATGGTGAATATAAGCTAGCGCTGGCTGAATGTTTGATAGAAACCAAACAATTCGATGCGGCTGACGCAGTCCTTAGCTCAGTTCTAATGCAAGATCAGGATGCGAACTATAAATCGTTAATGGCAAAAATTGAGCTGTACCGTCAGTCCGCTGACACACCAGAGATCAGAAAGCTGCAAAAGGCCTTCGAGGAAGATCCTAACAATGATGATCTAGCTTTCGACCTCGCTGTGCAACTTCATCAGGTCGACAAGCATGAAGAAGCACTTGAACTACTGATCGGCCTGATGCGAAAAGACCTAAATTTTGCAGACGGACAGGCGAAAAAAACCTTGATGGATATTCTCTCATCTCTGGGTCAAGGCAACGAAATTGCGGGTAAATATCGTCGTGCACTCTACGCCCTACTCTACTAAACAAACGCAATGATAATAGGTTCCAAGAAAAGCACTTACAGGTGCTTTTCTTCTTTTCCGCTTAGTGCATCTATTATTGGACAACAACTGCTCTCATCACCCGGGCAGAGATCGACCAGCTCTTTCAATGTCGTCTGCATCGCTTTAAGTTCATCAATTTTACTGTCAATTTCTGCCAGTTTTTGACGCGCCTTAACGTTAACATCAGCACTTTTTCTTTGCGGATCGCGGGATAATTCAATGAGACTGCCACACTCATCGAGAGAAAAGCCAACCAGCCTCGCGCGCTTTATCAACAAAAGCTCACTTACATGCTGCTGCCGGTAATCCCTGTAGCCATTCGACGAGCGGTCAGGCGCTGTCAATATGCCTTTTTGCTCGTAAAAACGAATGGTTTTGCTACTCAAACCCGTCAAAGTGGCAACTTCATTGATTTTCACTCTGCACTCCTCATAAATGCTATTGACCTTACAGTTAATGGAAGGTTTATTCTGCCAGTATGGTCGGTTACCCATCAAAAAAAAAGTACGGGTACAAAGGATACTGCTTGATAAAAGGAGCCAATATGGACGAACACCTGACGAAACCAGTGACAGACCCCGTCATCCCCTCATCGGTGACCAATATTGCGCTTTCAGGTCTGAATTGCATGAGCTGTGCAAGAAAAGTAACAGCAGCGGTGTTAGCTCTTGATGGTGTCACTCATGCAGAAGCCAACAAAAGTTCATTGATGGTCGACGGAAGCCCCGCACTCTCTGATATTTTCAAAGCAGTTGAAGACCTTGGATATCAAGCAGGCCAGACGATTTTTGTCGATCTCACCGGATTACGCTGCGGGAAATGTGTTGCTAAATTGCGCACAGCGCTCAGCACAGATTCGAGAGTAGTAGCAGCCGATATATCGAAAACATCAGCAACAGTCACGGGTATTTTGTCGAGAGCGGAAGTTATCGACATTGTGCGTCGCTGCGGTTACGACGTGACTGATCAGCGACAACAAACAGACGAATCACAGCCCTCGCCGCTGCCTGATGATCCTTCGAGAGAAAATCGGGGGGATAGTACGACAATACCGGGCTCACCTGACAGCCATGTTAGTGGACCAGTACAAACACAATTGCTTCTCAGCGGGATGACATGTGCCAGTTGTGTATCAGCGGTAGAAAACGCTATCAGAAGTGTTTCCGGGGTGGAGGGTGTCAATGTCAATCTGGCAGAGAGAACGGCCATGATTAGCGGTGACGACATCGAGATAGATAGCGTTATCAATGCTGTTATTGATGCAGGATTTGGAGCCGATCTCGTTGAAGATGAAGCAACGCGACGTCAACGTCAAAATGCGCAACAGCAGCTTGAGTACCGCACTCATCTTAAACATGCTGGCGTCGCTCTGGCCGTTGGTATTCCCTTAATGCTTTGGGGGCTGCTTGGTGGAAACATGTCCGTTAACAGCTTCCAAAGTCAGCTTGGCTGGGGGCTGGTTTCTCTTATCTGCCTTACCCTCTTAGCAACGACTGGCCGTACCTTCTTCGTTGGAGCCGGTCGCTCTCTCAAACATCGCCGCGCCAATATGGACACACTGATCGCTCTTGGCACAAGTGCTGCTTGGCTCTACTCCACAGTGCTAGTTCTAATCCCAGAGTATTTCCCCGTCTCTGCCCGACACGTCTATTTTGAAGCGACAGCCATGATACTTGGGCTGATCACACTTGGGCACGCTATAGAGGCCAGAGCACGCGCATCTGCCTCAGCCGCGTTGGATAAACTGCTTGACCTTCAACCTGAAACCGCCGTTGTTATTACTGACGAGGGTGATAAAGAAGTGCCTTTGCGTGAGGTTCAGACAGGAATGACACTTCGAATTCGCCCCGGTGGCAGGATACCTGTCGATGGTCATGTTACAGAGGGAGACAGTTATGTCGATGAGTCTATGCTGACCGGTGAGCCACTGGCTGTTCACAAACAAACCGGAAATCGCCTGAGTGCTGGTACATTGAACCAGCGTGGAAGCCTCGCCATGCAGGCAGAAGGCGTCGGAAAAAATACTATGCTGGCACGCATTATTCATCTCGTACGTGAAGCACAAAGCAGTAAGCCTGCACTGGCTAAAATGGCTGACCGAATCTCAGCTGTCTTTGTGCCTGTGGTTGTCACTATTGCTCTTGCCACTGCTGCTGTCTGGTATTTTTTTGGGCCAGAGCCACGTATCAGCTTCATGCTGATCACCGCAACAACAGTGCTGATCATTGCCTGTCCCTGTGCATTGGGTTTGGCAACCCCCATGTCAGTGATCACCGGGGTAGGACGTGCAGCTGATTATGGCGTGTTGATCAAAGATGCCGATGCCATTCAACAGGCTGCAAATATTGATGTAGTCATTTTCGATAAAACGGGCACTTTAACGGAAGGTAAACCGTCTGTGACGTCACTGCACAGTGAGATCAAGGATGAGAATCAACTGATAAGACTGGCTGCCAGTATTGAGCAGGGCTCAGAACACCCGCTGGCAGTCGCTATTATCAACGAAGCTGAAAAGAGAGATATCAAACTGCTCACCAGCAATGCATTTCGAGCAATCCCCGGCATGGGAGTGCAAGCCGAGATCGATGGCGAGATATTCTATCTCGGCAACCTTGCGATGATGACACGTGCAAAGGTTGATACCTCCAAATGGGCCAACAAACAAAGTGAAAGCGGATCCAACAGCGAAACATTGGTTTATCTGGCTAATCAACGCAAACTCCTCGGCGTCGTCGGGATCAGCGACCCAGTCAGGTCAGACTCAGCGGCTGCGGTAAAAAAACTTAAAAGTATGGGGCTCAGTGTCGTATTGCTAACCGGTGACCGTCAACAGACAGCACAACATATCGCGGAAAAACTCGGTATAGATACAGTGATCTCTGGTGTTTTACCTGATGCAAAAGAAGCTGAAGTTCAGCGCCTCCAGTCTCAGGGGTTGAAAGTAGCCATGGTCGGGGACGGTATTAACGATGCACCCTCGCTGGCAAGAGCTGACCTTGGCATTGCGATGGGAAGCGGCAGTGATATTGCGGTAGAAAGCGGATCAGTGACTTTGATGCGCCACTCAATTGATTCAGTTGCAGATACCCTGTCCATCGCCAAAGCGACCATACGCAACATGAAACAAAACCTCTGGGGTGCATTTATTTATAACAGTCTCGGTATACCTGTAGCCGCGGGAATACTGTATCCATTGACAGGCACTCTGCTCAGCCCAGTCGTTGCAGGAGCTGCAATGGCCTTATCCTCAATCACAGTTGTCAGCAACGCAAACAGATTGAGACGTTTCACTCCTGATAACAGCAAGGTTGTATCTTAAAGGTACCTAGAAGATTCACCGAAACCACAAGGAAAAACAAAATGAAACCATCATCTCTGCTAGCAATAACTCTGACCTTGTTCTCGGGTTCAGTTCTCGCGGCATCTGGCACTATATATAAATCAGCCTCATGTGGCTGCTGTGAAGATTGGGTCAGCCACATGAAAGATAACGGTTTCAGTCTCAAGGTCGAGAATAGCGATAACCTTTACCCCATTAAGAAAAAACTGGGTCTCACACCTGAGCTCGCTTCCTGCCATACTGCGGTGATAGATGGCTATGTATTCGAAGGTCATATCCCTGCCAGCGATATACAGACATTCTTGCAGAATGAACCAAAAGACCTTGATGGTCTGGCCGTGCCGGGAATGCCACTTGGCTCACCCGGTATGGAGTTCGACAACAGGAAGCAGGCTTACCAAGTAATTGGTTTTTCAAAAGACGGAAAAACACAGGTTTTTAGCCAGCACAACTAATTCCCTATCCGATGGAGGAAAATGATGACATCAGGCTTTGAGCGCGCTTTTCGTGGTATTTTTCTTTTCAGGCTCAGTGCAATTTTTATTTTCTTTTTCCTTTTTTTTACCCCAAAACTGGCGACTGCCAAGCCAATCGTATGGCAAGCACAAAAAGGGGGCGCAGTGTTTACCCTTTTTGGTTCCATCCACCTTGGGTCGCCTAACTTTTACCCACTGCCAGAATTGGTAGAGGATAAATTTGATAAGGCTGATGCCTTGATTGTTGAAGTCGACCTTGCCTCATCAAAAGTCCCCGCGTTTCCGGATCGCAGAAACAGCTATCAGTCATTAAATGTCAAAGAGAAGCGTTTGTTAGAAACGGTAGCAGCCAAAGCTCGGGTTGATTTGTCTTTGCTTTATGCTATGCAACCTTGGCAAACAGCCGTGACATTACAGATGGAACAGGCCAAATCGCTAGGACTGAGGCCAGACTTTGGTGTCGACCGGCACTTTCTTCAGAAAAGTAGCAGCACAGGTAAGCGAATTATTGGGCTCGAAAGCCTTGAACAGCAATTTTCGACACTCACCACTATGGAAGATAATGGCAAAGCCATGTTGCTTGAGACGATTGAAGACTGGGACCAAAAACGTCTCGATCTGGCATGTATGATTTCTGCCTGGCGCCAGGGTGACCATAAAACACTGACGGCGATGAGCAATTACTTTGCTGAGTACTCAAGCCTTGAGGATAGAGTGCTTTATCAGCGTAACCTAAAATGGATATCTCTCCTGCAGGACAAAAATAAGTTTCCAGATGGTAACTACCTGTTGGTCGTTGGAGATCTGCACTTTCATGGCAAACGCGGATTACTCGCTTTACTTGAAAAAGAGGGTTTCTCCATCAAAAGGCTGACAAGCGGAGGAAGCGTCAATTGCTTCTCTTCAGCGGGGCGTATGAATCAGTCAGCGAATACTTCATCTCAGCGATATCAAGGCGAAGTGGATTTAGCCAGTGTCCTTGCTCAAAAGTATTAACCATTAACTTTATATGCCGGACATTCTCTTCTTTACAGATCGACAAAAATAGATTGCTGTCCGCCGCATATTTGGTGTCTTCTGATGAGTAATCGAGACAAAAAACCCGTTCAAGAACGGTTTTTTAAATGCAGTTGGAATTTCTTGGGACGGGCCTTCCAGCCCCCGGCCTAAGTCCGCTGGCT
>NZ_LYBM01000037.1 GCF_001707825.1 Veronia pacifica
TGGAGCCGTTTTTTTATGAATGAAGCGGGGAGATACGACGCTTAGCTTCTTTCGGGCTTTGCCAGTTCTGGTAAGTCACCGGTCAGACCAAGGGCGCGACGAATGAATACATCTTTAACACCCGGTAATACAGATGCTGCAGCCATACCTATACCCCGGAACAACTTTTTCATTGGATGCTCACCGGAAAACAAATCACGGAATCCTTGCATAGCGGCAATCATCTGAGCGGCTTCCGTTTTCCGCCAGCGCTCAAAAGGCCTCAAATTGGCTTTGTCACCAAAATCCTTTCCAACATTGTGTAAGCGCTCAATTTCCTGTGCCAGTGCGACAGCATCTAACAAGCCAAGATTGACGCCCTGACCTGCCAGTGGGTGGATAGTGTGTGCTGCGTCACCGATCAAGGCGACGCGACTGCGCACAAAGTCTCTGGCATAGCGCATTTTTAAAGGGAAAGCCCGTCGTTCGCTTTCAACGTGACACAGTCCCAGACGACAATCAAAAGCCGCTGTCAGCTCACGATCGAAAGCGTCATCGTCTATTTCACATCTGGCATCTGCACTCTCAGGCGGTTGCGACCAGACAATAGAGCACAGATGAGGATCAGACAGGGGCAGAAAGGCTAATGGCCCGTCGGGGGTGAAAATTTGTCGTGCAACACCTTGATGTGGCTCTTCTGTGCGAATATTCGCCACCAGTGCACTGTGCCCGTAGTCCCAGTGCGTCAGTGGAATCGAGAGTTGGTTTCGCAGCCAAGAATTAGCACCGTCAGCCCCGACCACTAATTTTGCTGTGAGAGACTGGCCGGAACTCAGAGTCAGAAACGCTTCTGTTTCGCCAAACATGATATTGCTGCACGTATCAGGGCAAAAGAGTTCAACGTTGTCCTGTTGCGATACTTTTTCCCACAGCGCCATCTGAATCACCTGATTCTCAACAATGTAGCCGAGGTTGGGTTGTCCCATGGCAGACGCATCGAAATCAATGGCAGCAAAGCTGTCCTGCTCCCAGACATCCATTTTTTGATATGGGCTCATGCGTCTGGTTTCGATGCCTGACCATGCGTCCACGGACCGCAAAATCCGTTCGCTTGCCCTGCTGAGTGCTGAGACCCTGAGATCATGTTGTTCTGGCATTGTCGCGCTTGGTTCATGGCCTTCGATGATGGCGATTCGAAGGTCGCTGTCAGCAAGAGCGGCAGCCAGTGTTAGCCCCACCATGCCGCCGCCGGAGATGGCGATATCTACATTTGTCATTTTCATTATCTTTTCACCAGTCCCATTGTTTGTTTCAGCAGCGGACTTTTCAAAGCCGGGAAGGCTGTCATCGCATTGAGTCCCAGATTGCGAACCAGAGCCAACAGCCCTGAATGGTTAGAAAACCCTTTGACCAGGCCGGATGTGATCATCACGGTCTTATCACGGTCGGTTTCCCTGCGTTTGCGATAGCCCTGCAACACTGTCATATCACCGCAGTCCTGATCATTGTTGAGCCGAGTTGCAATTTCGTCCGCCAGTGTTGCCACATCGCGTAAGCCAAGGTTGAAGCCTTGACCGGCAATCGGGTGTAGAGCCTGTGCAGCGTTGCCAACCACAGCAAAACGATGGCTGATAATCTGTTCAGCCTGACGCAGGATAAGAGGGTAACTGTGGCGTTGTCCCACCTCGGTAAGTTTACCGAGACGCCAGCCAAAGGCTGACTGCAAACATGACAAAAATGCTCTATCTGACAGTGCCATAGTCTCTTCCAGCTTGTCAGGAGGCACGCACCACACCAGCGAGCTGCGCCCTCTTGTCATAGGTAACAAGGCAACTGGACCGTAAGGAGTGAATCGCTCGAAAGCTTCTCCCTGATGAGGTAGCTCTGTTGAGACATTGGCAATTATTGCTACCTGATTGAAATCGTGTTGATGACGAGACAATCCCACCATGTCACAGCAGGCAGAGACAGCGCCGTCGGCTGCCACCATGAGTTTGCTGGAGAGCTTCCTGCCGTCGCAAAGAGTAATACTGACTGAATCTATCGATCTCTCAATCGAGCTGACACTGGACGGACAGAATACCGAGATAGCAGGGCGTGATGATAGCGCCTGATGAAAAAACTGCCCTGCGTCAGTAAGCTCAATCACATTGCCAAGGTAGGGAAGCCCTTGATGACTGGCGCTGAAGGCAGTCTGGCCAAAGTGGCCGCGGTCACTGATATGGATATGCTGGATTGGAGAAGCATTGCTGGCGAGCGTTGACCAGAGACCGAATTCTTTCAGTATCTGGCAACTGCCATAGGCAATAGCAATACATCTGGCATCATACCCGGGATGGTTATCATCGGGTTCTGCAGCTTCAACAATTGCAATCTTAGCCCGGCCACCTGTCAGGGTATCAACCGCCAGAGCAAGTGTGGCTCCTGCCATGGCACGCCTGCGATCACAAGGTCAAACAATGTTTCATCCTGCGTGTTTGCCATGACTATGGTCGCTCCTAAATTAATGCAGTGTTTTCTTTGTTTCAGTGGGTTTACGCATACCGAGAACAGCATGGATGGTCATTGCACACACTCTGACGTGTTCAAAAACCTGCTCGAACAGCTCACTCTGCTCTTCCATATCATCATCTTCATCAACGCCAAGCTGCGCAATTTCCGACAAATCGCTGAGTGCTTCTTTCACATCACTGTCGAGATCTTTCTGTTTGATGTTCATCAGGCCAATGCCAGCGATATAGCAGTTTATCCATTCACTTAACGCATCAGCACGGTCAATGAGATCACTTTCTTCTGCAGGAACCAGCAGTGAGAACGACAGATCGTCTGATGTCAGCTGTTCCTTGATAATAGTCAGACATTGGGAAGCAAGTAGTTTCGCCTCATTCGGCCATGCCATGCCTTCGTTAGTAAAATCATACAGCATAGGCATCCAGGTTCCTTGATCTGCATCCAAGCCAGCTGACATCATGCCAGATAACAGGCCGTGAAGTTCTGCTGGCGTCACTGAGAGGCTGCTGGCTGTCAAAGTGGTCTTCAGGGTGTCATATTGAGGTAGAGTGGTGTCAGTCAAGGGTGTTACCTTTCAAGCTGAAAATAGTGGTGCCAATGCTACCACTTCCTCGAAAAATGACTAGGGTGGGTTGTACTTGGCGATACGTTTTTGCCGCTCTCAATGCGCAGTTTTGTAATCATCCCTAAAACGCGCCAGAGGGAGAGGGTATGATTGGCCACGTCATGGTTAAAAGATGTTCAAGTAGTAATGTGTGCAGCGACACGAGATAACTTTTTACTACTCCGTTTCGTGTAATTTGAGTGAAAATGGTCACCTTCTCTGAAAATGAGAGAACATTTGTTCTGATTTTCATCACATTGATGGCTTTTCGACTGGTTAACGCATCGTGAGACGTTGTGGTGTAGGATAAACTTGAAGTTTACCCATGCTTTTCTTATAGTTGCGGCTGTTGCGTCAGAGTGCGACAACGCGTTCTGAATGGAGCTCACAAAGAATATGACTACTCAAGCTGTTGAAATTAAAATTCTTGGTAAGGTGATGCGTGTAAACTGCCCGGATGGTCAGGAGAAGGCATTGCAAACGGCGGCAGAAGACTTCGATCAACGGTTGCATGAATTGTCTGAGCGCACTAAAGTAACCAATACAGAGCAACTGCTGACCATCGCAGCACTCAATGTGTGTTACGAGCTTCATGCAGAGCGTGAGAAAACTGAAACAGATAAATCACTGATGGAGCAGCGCATTGACATGCTTCAGCAGTCTATCCAAGCGGCGCTTGAAAAGCATAGTGCCCAACAAGCCTAACGGCGAAAACCAATTTGACCCTGGAGTGTTTGTCAGCGGATCCACGTCCCTGAGCCGATAAGCAAACCTAAGGATGAGTTGTTATAAGCTATTGAGCAAGCTCGGCTCGTACCGAGAAGCCTACGGTTTATTCTTCTTATCCGCCTTGAACCGCAGGGTTCAAGGGCTGACGATCCCAACGGCACTCCGGGGCCCCTCACATTCAGCGGTGTTTACCGCAGCGGCAAGGAAAGCCGAATGAGCCCCTCTCCTGAGAAACACCAGCAAAGACAAACCATCCGCAAACATATTCGCCAAGCACGACGTGCCTTGACGGTCGATGAACAGCAACATGCTGCCAATTGTTTATTGGCTAAATTTATTGTTGCTCCCGAAATAGAGGCAGCAAACAAAGTCGCTCTTTATCTGTCTGTCGATGGAGAGATAAATACTCAGCCATTGATTGAAGCTTGCTGGAAACAGGGCAAAGAAGTGTGTCTTCCCGTGCTGCATCCGTTCAGCTCAGGTCACCTTTTATTCCTCAAATATACCCCTGATACAGCCATGGCAGTGAATGGATATGGCATCCCTGAGCCAGTTTTAGATGTAAGGCGAGTGTGTCCGATAGATACAATCGACGTTATCTGTACGCCTTTGGTGGCGTTTGATGACGCTGGTCAACGGTTGGGAATGGGCGGCGGATATTACGACAGAACACTGGCAGCCACCCCGCTAAATACGCTCGCTATTGGGCTTGCTCATGATTGCCAGCAGGTCGAAAAACTCCCTGTCGAAGCATGGGATATTCCTTTGCCGCATATCCTGACACCATCACGCCACTGGCAATGGTGAAGGTCAAAACACTGTTAACTCACCGTATTAGTGGCTGACCCACGTTTCGGCTAAGGGTATACTCTGCGCCAGTCAGGGTATATTGCAGGAGACGCAAAATGACACAGGATGAAATGAAAAAAGCAGCCGGATGGGCGGCATTGGATTTCGTAAAACCCGGAAGTATTGTCGGTGTGGGAACTGGCTCTACAGTCAATTATTTTATCGATGCGCTAGAGACAATGAAAGACGACATCGAAGGCGCAGTGTCGAGTTCTGTCGCTTCTACCGAGCGTCTGGAAAAAATTGGTATCAAAGTCTTTGATGCTAATGAAGTTGGCAGCCTTGATGTCTATGTAGATGGCGCAGACGAAATTAACGCCAACAATGAAATGATCAAAGGTGGTGGTGCAGCACTGACCCGTGAAAAAATCGTTGCCGCGATCGCCAAAGAGTTCATCTGTATTGTCGATCACACCAAACGGGTAGACGTGTTGGGTGAGTTTCCATTACCTGTTGAAGTGATTCCTATGGCCCGCTCTTATGTGGGGCGTGAACTGGTTAAATTGGGCGGCGACCCATGCTATCGCGAAGGCGTAGTCACCGATAACGGCAATATTATTATTGATGTTCACAGCCTTAAAATTACCGACGCAAAAGAGTTAGAAGATAAAATTAACGCCATTGCGGGTGTGGTTACTGTCGGTCTTTTTGCTAATCGTGGCGCAGACGCTGTGATTTTAGGTACGCCTGAAGGTATAAAAAAATATTGATTTAACCGATATTTACTCTTCTACTCGGTGAAAACAAATGTTTAGGTTTTTAGCCAAACGTTTGCGCATCAAGAAACTCATAGACTTAACGGTGCCTCAGAGGTACCGTTTTTTTATGACTAATGACGCAAATTTCTTACCCATTACGATTAGTTTTTGTTAACTTAAGCATTAAATTTGCTCAAACATTTAAAAAAAGAGCAAGAGAATTATGATTTCCCGTTAGTTTTTAAGGACAAGAACCCCCATGGCAAAGATATCTCTGGAGAAAGACAAAATTAAGATCCTTCTTCTGGAAGGCGTCCACCCGAGCGCCCTGGAAACCCTTCAAAGTGCTGGTTATACCAATATCGAATATCACAAAGGCTCCCTCTCCGGTAAGGAACTGGAGGAGGCTATTGAGGATGCACACTTTGTCGGTATTCGTTCACGTACCCAACTGACGGAATCTGTATTTGCCAGCGCTAAAAAGCTAGTGGCTGTTGGATGCTTCTGTATTGGCACCAATCAGGTTGATCTTGATGCAGCGGCTAAACGCGGTATTCCTGTATTCAATGCGCCTTTCTCCAATACCCGAAGTGTTGCAGAGCTGGTGCTCGGTGAGATCCTGTTACTGCTGCGCGGTATCCCAGAAAAAAATGCGAAAGCGCATCGTGGAGAGTGGTTCAAGTCTGCCGATCATTCATTTGAAGCCCGGGGTAAGAACCTTGGTATTATCGGATATGGTCATATCGGTACCCAATTGGGAATCTTGGCAGAGAATCTGGGGATGCGGGTTTATTTCTACGATATTGAGAATAAACTGACACTTGGTAATGCTGAGCAGGTTCACTCAATGTCTGAGTTGCTCAATAAAAGCGACGTGATTTCACTGCATGTCCCGGAAACAGACAGCACACAAGAAATGATGGGTGCTGAAGAGTTTTCGCGCATGAAACCGGGCTCTATTTTCATCAATGCATCACGCGGCACTGTGGTAGACATTAATGCTCTTTGTGGTGCAATGGAGAGCGGCCATCTTGCCGGAGCGGCTATCGATGTTTTCCCTGTTGAACCAAAAACCAACAAAGACCCTTTTGAGTCTCCATTACGCGCTTTTGACAATGTGATCCTGACACCTCATATCGGCGGTTCGACACAGGAAGCACAACAAAACATCGGTATTGAAGTGGCGGGCAAGCTGGCAAAATACTCGGATAATGGTTCAACCCTGTCTGCCGTCAATTTCCCTGAGGCGTCATTGCCCGGCCACTCAGGCACATCGCGGTTACTTCATATTCACG
This sequence comes from Veronia pacifica, assembly GCF_001707825.1. Classification (GTDB taxonomy): domain Bacteria; phylum Pseudomonadota; class Gammaproteobacteria; order Enterobacterales; family Vibrionaceae; genus Veronia; species Veronia pacifica. The sequence continues at coordinate 6,666 of NZ_LYBM01000037.1, forward strand.
AAAACCGCCCGGGGATTTTGACCAAACTCAATACTATTTTTGCTGAGGATGGCATCAATATCGCCGCTCAGTATCTCCAAACTACAGCGGATATTGGCTACGTGGTCGTGGATGTTGAGACGGAATATGCCGAGCAGGCTCTGCAAAAAATGAAAGCCATTGAGGGGACTATCCGGGCTCGTATTCTTCACTAAAACAGGTTGTTTTTCTGACAGAGTATTCTGGAATCCAATACAAAAAAGGCCGCGACGATAATAGTCATGCGGCCTTTGTCTTTTACAGGGCTATATAACGTGGATTAGTCCTCAGATATCTTAAAGATAACTTCCACTCTGTCCTCTACCTTGACTTGTCCCCCTTTGTAACTCTCATCGACACGGTTATCAGCCGACATCGCAAGCATACGGGTTTCCATTGGATACGCTGGTGAGCTGTCAAAGTAACGGATTTTGTATACGCCTTTTACTTTTTGCCCAAATCCTTTCGCCAGCGATTCGCCTTTTGCAATCGCATCTTTAATGGCTGCTTCTCTCGCTTTTTCTTTTAATGCTGTGAGATTACTGACCTGCATAGAGATGTTGTTGATACGGTTGATGCCATCTTCTAACGCGCCATCCAGTACAGTGTTCAAGTTGTCGAGATCAGTGATGACGATAGAAACAGTTCGGCTCGCTCGATAGCCGGTCAGCAAAGGCGCACTGTCTTTTGGGTAACGGTATTGCGGCTGCAGAGAAATGTTGGCGCTCTCTATATCTTTTCTCTCAACCCCATTTTTTTCTAGCCGTCGTAACAGCGATGCTACCGCTTTATCTGAGACCTGTTTTGCTTCTTTGGCTGAACGCTCGGTAGTTGTGACTTCGACCTGAACATTCGCCATATCAGGAGTAGCAGAAACTTCACCCACACCCATGGTTTCAATATGGGCAAAATCCATATCACCAGCAGATGCTAGAGGAGAGAGCAGGAATTGTGTGGAAAGTAATGCAGCTAAAAGTGTCTTTTTCATTTTATCATCCAGTGAATTGGCAACAGTGATTCGACAACGGAAAGGCGAAGTTTATCCGAACGCTATGCATTTTTTTTCAGACTAAATCAATCTGTGCCTGATTTGGCCTGAGAAAGCGTCTGCTGAGCATAGTTGATACACGCATGACTGACTTTGGATAGCAGCCCACTCTCAGTGTTGAATCTATGCCAGTAAAGCGCACGGTTAAGCGTTTTGCCCGGACACATGTTAATAAGTGTTCCCCTCTCTAAAGCGTCGGTCACCATCAGTGAAGGCACTGACGCATATGCCACTCCCAACTCTGCCATGGTAATGAATGCTTCTGATGAACGGACCAGATGACTCTTCCAGCCCTCTGTTGTCACATTGAAATGGGTGTAAAGAAACTCGGCATGGAGCGGGTCGAACTGGTCGAAAATGACCGCCGGCGCGTTGGAAATAGAAGCTGAGTTTATACCATCAGCAAAAAATCGGGTCTTGAACGCCGGGCTACACACGCAGATATATTCCATCATTCCCAGTAAGTCAGCCTGACAACCGGGAAGAGGACTCGGCTCAGAGCTGATTGCAGCAATTGCTTCACCTGTTCTTATTTTGTCGAGCGTGAGTAGCTCATTGTCGACAATCAGATCCAGCTCAATCCGTTGCTGTCTCATCAAATCTTCGAGTGCGGGTAAAAGCCACGTCGCCAGACTGTCGGCATTGGTGGCCAGAGATACGGTGATCATCTCTTGCTCGCTGTCGCCAGCTAACTCGGGCAGTAACTCGTTCTCAAGTAAGGTAACCTGACGATAAAGACGCAGCAGTTTTTTTCCTGCCAGCGTGGCTTTGGGTGGCGATGAACGTACTAATACGGGTTGGGCTGTCAGTTTCTCTAGCTGTTTTATCCGCTGTGAGACCGCTGACTGAGTGATACAAAGCTTATCTGCCGCTGGCTCAAACCCTCCATGGGCGATAACCTGATCCAGCGCTTCCAGCCATCGGTAATCCAGACCTCTCATGTGTCATTAATCCAACTAATGATTTATGAAAATTATTAGTTTTACTGGGTGGGGATTCAAGGCGTAGTCTGTGATTTTACGACAAATCAGGAGAAAAAAGTGTTGAGCTTTTTGACTATTGCCCAAGGGTTTGGATTAGGGTTAAGCATGATAATCCCTATCGGTGCTCAGAATGCATTCGTACTCAATCAGGGGTTGAATCGCCGATATCACCTGCTTACAGCGGCTATTTGTTCTGTTTGCGACATTGTGTTGATCGTCACGGGCGTGTTTGGTGGCGGGCTTTTACTGGCTAACTCCCCCTTACTCCTCAATATTGTCACTGTCGGTGGCATTGCTTTTGTCACCCTTTATGCTTGGCAATCTTTTCGCAGCGCATTTTCAGAGCCAGAAGAGATGTCACTGTCAGTCAAAGGGTTCCATTCTCTTACTGCCGTGATACTGGGAACATTGGCTGTTACGCTTCTTAACCCCCATGTGTATCTTGATACCGTTGTGGTGCTGGGTTCAATGGGGGGACAGTTGGTTCCCGATGAGCGTGTTGCGTTTGCTGTCGGTGCGGTGATTGCATCCTTGGTCTGGTTTTTTTCGTTGGCCATTGCTGCTGCCCGACTTGCTCCCAGACTCAATCAACCGAGAGTTCGAAAAGGAATTGATATTTTTGTCGGACTTATGATGCTCTTTGTCGCCGTTAAACTCGCGCTCTTCTGGCTAGAGGCGTAATTAAATGGCACCGGAGTGTATTTTGCTTGCCGATTCTCAGGGGTTTGTCTGGCACCGGGGACATGAATATGGGATTATTGACGGCTATATTTAGATGAATCTAAAAGGCTTACTCAGGATACCTCATCCATGCGAATGCTTACTTGTTGTCTCATCTGTCTGGTTGGCTGGCTACAATACCACCTTTGGTTAGGGAAAAACGGCCTGCTCGAATACTACGAAATTCGTGACAACAGTGCCGTTACCGAGCAAGCCAACGCTAAACTCAGTCAGCGTAATCAGCAAATGTTTGCTGAAATTGCCGATCTCAAACGTGGTCAGGAAGCCATTGAAGAGCGAGCACGAAACGAGCTGGGGATGATTAAGCCTGGTGAAACCTTTTATCGCATTGCCAGCGAATAACCCCTGAAAAGAAAGACAGTCAATGAACACACCACTCCCAAATGATGGACGGCAAACACCCAACAGGCCGGGCATAGTTGCTGTTGTACCTGCAGCAGGTGTTGGCAAGCGAATGCAAGCCAACATCCCAAAACAGTATTTAACGATCGGTGATAAAACTATCCTCGAACACACAGTGAACTGCCTGCTGCAACACGCTGATATTGTTGCCGTGATCATCGCCATCAGTGACGGTGATGAATATTTCGCGGAGACAGGGTTGCAGGATGACAGTCGGGTAACTGTAGTGAGTGGCGGTAAAGAGCGAGCTGATTCTGTGTTATCAGGGTTGATTGCCGCTGGTGATGCCAAGTGGGTCATGGTACATGACGCCGCAAGACCTTGCCTCCAGCATGGTGACTTGGACGCATTAATTGATACCGCCATCACCAGTGAGCATGGTGCGATTCTGGCGGCACCCGTCCGTGACACAATGAAGCGTGCTGATAGCCACGGCGGGATCAATGAAACGGTCTGCCGGGAGCAGCTATGGCATGCACTGACGCCGCAAATGTTTCCAACGGAAATGCTCAGAGATGCGCTGAAGTCAGCGTTAGAAAATAGCTTGTTGGTGACAGATGAAGCATCAGCTATTGAACTTGCAGGGGGGAAACCTAAGCTGGTTCAGGGCAGTGCGAGTAACATTAAAGTGACTCAGCCGGACGATCTTAATCTGGCTGCCTACTATCTTTCAACACGGTGAGCTTTCACAACACACTCCATTGGTGGAAGTGCTCGGCCGGGAAACCTGAACAATCTACACATCAGCCTGCTTTCTGAATGGATGCGGCCAGTAAATAACGAGGAAAAGAGATGATTCGTATAGGACATGGTTTTGACGTCCATAAATTTGGCGGCGAAGGCCCGGTTATCATCGGGGGTGTCAGTATTCCTTACGAGCAGGGACTGGTTGCTCATTCAGATGGTGATGTCGTACTTCATGCCGTATGTGATGCATTACTGGGAGCGATTGCGGCTGGTGACATCGGGCGTCACTTCCCTGATACCAGCGATGAATGGGAAGGTGTTGACAGTCGTTACCTGTTGCGTGATGTATATAAAAAAGTGCAGGTAAAAGGTTACGTGATTGGCAATGTAGACGTAACTATCATGGCACAGGCACCCAAAATGGCGCCCCATATTGATGCTATGTGTCAGACCATTGCAGCGGATCTGGAAACCGCTGTGACCAATGTAAATGTAAAAGCCACCACAACCGAACGATTGGGTTTTACGGGGCGCAAGGAAGGAATTGCCTGTGAAGCCGTGGTGTTGCTTCAAAAAGGTGATGCATGACCGACGTAATGGCCCCTCTGGCATATCTCCACGGCAAACCAACTGCAAAAGGCAAGTTAAAGGTAAAACCGGAGCACTTCTTTGTCAGTGAAACTCTGAGCTTTGAACCAGCAGGGCAAGGTGAGCACTTTTTAGTGCGTATCCGCAAGACAGGTGAAAATACCAAATACGTTGCCAATGAGCTTGCTAAAGCCTGTGGCGTCAAATCCAGAGATGTCAGCTGGGCGGGCCTGAAAGACCGCCACGCCGTGACTGAGCAATGGTTCAGTGTTCATCTGCCGGGTAAAGAAGATCCTGATCTAGACGGCTTTGTCGCTCAACATGAAGGCGTTGATGCGATTCTTGCGACGACCCGTCATGACAAAAAGCTCCGCCCGGGTGATTTGATTGGTAACCAATTCACACTCGTCGTATCTGATTTCAATGATGACGATGAGGTTGAATCAAGACTAGAGAAAATCAAAGCTCAGGGTGTGCCAAACTACTTTGGCAGCCAACGTTTTGGACGTAATGGGAATAACGTCGTTTCAGCCCGTGAATGGGGACAGGACAAATTCCGTGTTCGTGATAAAAGCAAACGCAGTTTTTATCTGTCTGCTGCCCGCTCGTTTTTGTTTAATCAGGTCGTCTCCGCACGAATTGATCAACAGCATTTTGATATGCCGCTGACGGGTGATTTGCTTGAGAGCCGCGAGGGTGTCACACGAATTGTTGAAAATATCGATGATGCGGTCAGCGATATGGCTAACGGTCACTGGCAAATTACAGCGCCAATGACAGGGGACAATGCACTGCCCACATCGGATGATGCGCAGCGCTACGAGCAGCAGATTATTGATAAAGAACCTGACCTGCTGAAAGTGATACGCGGCAACAGGATGCGACATGAGCGGCGCGTGATACGTTTAGTGCCTGACAACATGCGTTGGGAGCAGGAAGGCGATACGCTGACACTGTCTTTCTTCCTGCCAGCCGGGTGCTTTGCAACCGCTGTTATGAGAGAGGTCATAGTCGATGCAGAAGGAGAACAGGATGCGCATTCTAATCAGTAATGATGATGGAATTTTTGCAGAAGGCATTAATGTTCTGGCAGACGTTCTGTCAGACATTGCCGATGTGGTAGTGGTAGCGCCAGACCGAAACAAGTCGGGCGCGTCAAATTCTTTAACCTTGGAGAATCCGCTTCGGGTCCGCTCAGTCGCCAAGCAGCGTCACTCTATTGAGGGTACGCCGACTGATTGCGTTCACTTCGCGCTCAATGAATTACTCGACGAAAAGCCAGATTTCGTGGTGAGTGGAATAAATCATGGTGCCAACCTCGGCGATGACGTGCTTTACTCCGGCACCGTGGCAGCCGCCACTGAGGGTTTTTTCCTCGGGATCCCTTCCATCGCGGTCTCTTTGTGCGGTCAGACACACTTTGCCACTGCTGCTCAGGTCGTAAAAACGCTTCTGAATCATAATTCTAAATTGAATTTTCCCAAAGATCGTATCCTAAATGTTAATGTACCAGATTGCCGTTATGAGCAATTGTCGGGATGGAAGGTCACGCGTTTGGGGGCAAGGCATAGATCAGAGAATATGATTTGCGAAACTGATCCGAGAGGAAAACCCATATACTGGATTGGCCCTCCCGGCCCCACACAAGATGCAGGAGAGGGGACGGACTTTCATGCTGTCGAACATCATCAGGTATCGATCACCCCTCTGCAGGTGGATTTGACAGCATATGACAGCATCGATGCACTCTCTCAATGGATTAACAAAATAAATTAAAGGTGAGCGGTCAGTGAATAACAACGCACTTATTCAGTTGTTGAGTCAGCAGGGCATTTCCGATGTTCGTGTTCTTGAAGCTATGTCTCGTCTCCCCAGACATTCCTTTGTGTCTGAAGCTATGTCTCATCAGGCATACCAAAATAACGCATTGCCAATTGGATGTGGCCAGACAATTTCCCAGCCTTACATAGTGGCTAAAATGACAGAGCTTTTGCAGCTAAACCGCGATAGCCGTGTACTTGAAATTGGCACCGGGTCAGGTTATCAAACCTGTGTATTGGCCCAGCTTGTTGACACCGTTTACTCGGTTGAGCGCATCAAGCAGTTACAAATGACGGCTAAAAGGCGCTTTAAGCAGTTGGAACTATACAATATTTCCACTAAGCACGGTGATGGTTGGCAAGGCTGGGCGTCGAAAGGGCCATTTGATGCGATTATTGTCACTGCAGCAGCAGAAAGTATGCCGACTGAATTATGCAATCAACTGGCTGAGGGAGGCATAATGATCATTCCTGTCGGTAACAGCGAACAAACACTCTATAAGGTTGTAAGACAAGGTGATGACTTTATCAGCGAGGTAATTGAGGCGGTCAAATTCGTTCCTTTGGTCGCTGGTGATCTTGCCTAGGAGAGTGTCATTAGGTGACAAAATCAAATAAGTGCAAAATTCTTTTTTTTCTGTCTTTGCTGGTATTTGTCACTGGTTGCACTTTGTCATCTCCAGCCCCCGTCAGCGGCCTACATTCTAAGTACAAAGATCAGAAGCGAGGTACGTATCGGGGGAGTTACTACAAAGTTAGAAAGGGAGACACGCTCTACTACATAGCGTATATCACTGATCGCGATGTTAAAGATATCATACGTATAAATCATCTCAGCAAGCCCTACACGATTTATCCCGGCCAGAAAATACAACTTTGGCATGAGAAATACCGTTCACCTGAATACGGAACGACAGGCCCCGTTATTGCTGGCTCTGTTGCTACTTCTGCTGCTGCTACAACGGTTGCCAAAGCAACGACGGTCGCGGCAGCATCATCTGCTACTACAGTCTCTTCAGATAAAAAATACGCACCGAAAAAAAAGTCGGATCTCAATCCCAAAATAAGAAAAAAGTTGATTCCAAAAAATCAAAAGAGTACATTCAAACCAACAAGAAAAATAACACTGATAACAATAAATCAACAAATAGTAGTAACCCTGCAAAGAAAGTCAAAGTATCGACCAGCAAAAAGATTTCTTGGTCTTGGCCCGTATCGGGAAAAGTTATTGAGAAATTTTCTAGTACAGAGCTGGGTAACAAAGGGGTCGATATAGCAGGGCGTCGCGGTTCAAATATTGCCGCGTCGGCAGATGGAAAAGTGGTTTACGCGGGCAACGCCCTCAGAGGTTACGGCAATTTGATCATCATCAAGCACAATGATGATTTTCTCAGTGCATATGCTCACAACGACCGCATTTTTGTACGCGAACAGCAGAGCGTTTCAAAGGGGCAAAAAATAGCCTCGATGGGAAGCTCCGGTACCAACACCGTTCGTTTACATTTCGAGATACGCTACAAGGGAAAGTCGGTCGACCCGCTGAGGTATTTGCCAAGGCGATAGACTGAGCAAGTATCTTCTATTGCTATGCCATATTTGGGAGGCGCTATGAGTCAAAACAATACCGCAAAAAAAGTCGATGAGATTGTCGATGAAGATGTTGATATTGAATCGTTGGCCATAGATTCAGAAGAAGCGACTGACGACGCCGCTGCAGAAGAGGCACTGTCATTCAGCTCCAGTAACAAAGCACTTGACGCTACTCAGCTCTACCTGAGCGAAATTGGTTATTCTCCACTACTTACCGCTGAAGAAGAAGTGCTGTATGCTCGTCGTGCACTGCGCGGAGACGAAGCAGCGCGTAAGAGAATGATTGAGAGTAACTTGCGTTTAGTGGTGAAAATTTCACGCCGCTACTCAAACCGCGGTCTTGCGTTGTTAGACTTGGTCGAGGAGGGAAATCTCGGCTTGATACGCGCAGTTGAGAAATTCGATCCTGAGCGCGGCTTTAGATTTTCTACTTACGCCACGTGGTGGATACGTCAAACCATTGAACGTGCCATCATGAACCAGACACGAACCATACGTCTGCCGATTCATGTTGTCAAAGAGTTGAACGTATACCTGCGTACAGCACGTGAGTTGGCGCAAAAGCTTGACCACGAGCCAACGGCCGAAGATATAGCCTTCCAGCTTGATAAGCCGGTGGAAGACGTCAACCGTATGCTGAGACTCAACGAGAGAATGAGTTCTGTTGATAACCCAATCGGCGGAGATTCAGAGAAAGCATTGCTTGATATTATTCCTGACGAAAAAGAAAGCGGTCCGGAAAATACCACGCAAGACGAAGACATGAAGAAAACTATCGTCCACTGGCTGCAGGAATTGAATCCTAAGCAGCGCGAAGTATTGGCTCGTCGTTTCGGCCTCTTAGGCCACGAAGCGTCAACACTTGAAGATGTAGGGCGTGAGATAGGTCTGACCCGTGAACGTGTTCGTCAGATTCAAGTTGAAGGTCTGCGTCGTTTACGAGATATGCTGACACATGAAGGACTGAGCATCGAATCCCTTTTTACTGCTGAGCAGTGAACACATCTTTTTATTGCATGCTCCAATAATGAATAAAGCCCCGACAGGGGCTTTTTTTATTTCAGTTAGCTCTCTTTAAAGTAACGCTTCATCTTAAATCAGGGCCTTCAGACGATAGAGAGCGTCAAGAGCCTGACGTGGTGTTAATTCGTCCGGATTCAGTCTTGATAGTTCTGTTTCAGCTTCACTGGGTTCAGGGATCAATGACAGTTGCGTTTGCGCACTTTGTTGGACGTGTTCGCCCGTAACCACTTCATGGCCACTGGCTTCTAGCTGACGTAGCTTACTCTTCGCCCTACTGATCACAGTCTTTGGAACCCCTGCAAGCCCGGCAACAGCGAGGCCGTAAGACTTACTGGCTGCTCCTTCCTGAACCGCATGCATAAAGGCAATGCCGTCTCCATGCTCAATCGCATCCAGATGAACGTTTACCAAGCCTTTAATTTGTCCTGCCAGCTCGGTGAGTTCAAAATAATGGGTGGCAAACAGAGTCATTGATTGAAGTTTTTCTGCCAGCCATTCAGCACTGGCCCAAGCCAGAGAAAGGCCATCATAGGTGCTGGTGCCACGTCCAATTTCATCCATCAACACCAGACTGTTTTCGGTGGCGTTGTGAAGAATATTTGCCGTCTCTGTCATTTCCACCATAAAGGTTGAACGGCCCGAAGCCAGATCATCTGATGCACCGATACGAGTAAATATTCGGTCAACCGGACCAAGTGTAACGGCTTCGGCTGGAACATAGGCACCAATATGAGCCAGCAGAGTGATTAACGCAGTCTGGCGCATGTAGGTCGATTTACCGCCCATGTTGGGGCCGGTAATGATTTGCATGCGACGTTCAGGATTCAGCGTCGTCGGATTAGCAATGAAGGGCTCGTTCAACACCTGTTCGACCACCGGATGACGGCCTGCTGTGATCTCAATACCCCGGGTTTCTTTCAGTATCGGCCGACAATAGTTAAGCGTTTCTGCGCGTTCTGCCAGATTAGCTAGCACATCGAGGCTTGATAATGCTTCAGCTGCGCGCTGTAGGGTCTCAAGTTGCGGCAGTATCAGATCGAACAGCTCATCCCACAGTTTTTTCTCTAAAGCCAGTGCTTTGGACTTTGAGTTAAGCACCTTGTCTTCATGTTCTTTCAGTTCAGGAATGATGTAGCGTTCGGCATTCTTGAGGGTTTGACGACGCACATAATGAGGTGGAACCAGATGACTCTGCCCTCGGCTCACCTGAATATAGAAGCCGTGGACCTGATTGAATCCAACCTTCAGTGTATCGATATCATGACGGTCACGCTCACGCTCTTCCAGTTCATCAAGGTAGCGGGTCGCACCATCAGCAAGCTCACGCCATTCATCCAGTTCAGCGTTGTAGTCAGGCGCAATCACCCCACCATCACGGATCACTACGGGTGGAGCCTCAATGATGGCTCTTTCCAGCAAATCACAAAGTTCCGGCATTGGCTGACAGGACTGCTTGAGTGGTGCCAGAGCCTGATCCTCCATTTCACCCAGTAAAGACTCAATCTCTGGCAGTTGTTGCAGCGCGGTGCGCAGTCTTGCCATATCCCTTGGTCTGGCTGAACGCAACGCAAGGCGAGCCAGGATCCGTTCCATATCGCCTATTGGGCGCAATGCAGTTTCCAGCTCGGTATACAGCCCAGTATCCTTGAGTGCTGTGATTGCATCCAAGCGGCTATTCAGGCGTTCAAGATCTCTAACGGGCTGGTGTAACCAACGTTTTAACAGGCGGCTACCCATTGGCGTTGCTGTCTGGTCTAGCACTGACGCCAGGGTATTTTCTGTTCCGCCAGCAAGGTTCTGTGTCAGTTCAAGATTACGCCGCGTGGCTGCATCCAGAATCACTGACATTTCTTTGCTTTCTTTAACCAATGAACGTATGTGGGGCAGGGCGGTACGCTGCGTGTCTTTGACATACTGAATCAGGCAGCCCGCTGCGGCGAGGCCAAGCGCGCTGTCCTCGACACCAAAACCAATAAGATCGCGAGTGCCGAACTGTTGCGTGAGCTGCTGACGGGCAGTATCGAGGTCAAATTCCCAAATTGGGCGTCGACGTTTGCCTTTGATCGCATCTAACAGCTCCAGAAAACCAAAGTCCTCCGGATAAAGTAACTCTGCAGGTCGGGTACGTTGAAGCTCTGCCTGCATTTCTTCTTCTGTTGCAGGCTCAGAAAGCAGGAATCGACCAGAGGTAATATCGAGTGTCGCGAAACCGAATTTGTCCCCTTTATTGAAGACAGCGGCTACCAGATTATCTACCCGCTCAGTTAACAATGCTTCGTCAGACACTGTGCCGGGAGTGACGATGCGCACAACCTGCCTTTCAACCGGGCCTTTGCTGGTTGCCGGATCGCCAATTTGCTCGCAGATAGCGACAGGCTCTCCCAGTTGTACCAGTTTTGCCAGATATCCTTCTACTGAATGGTAAGGCACCCCAGCCATAGGAATGGGTTCGCCATTTGATGTGCCGCGTTTGGTCAGTGAGATATCCATTAGCTGTGATGCACGTTTAGCATCATCAAAAAACAACTCATAAAAGTCGCCCATGCGATAAAACAACAATTCGTCAGGATGTTTAGCTTTGATCTTGAGATACTGCTGCATCATAGGGGTATGATTTGCTAATGCTTGTACTGTCACTGTGTGGCCTGCAAAATTAGAGAAATTTGGAGAGCATCAAGGATACGTGAATCCGGGGGATGGGGTAAAGTATCCATCCGTCTGACTGCCGGGATTTCGAGAGGAGTGAATATGAAAACACTGACAAGCCTTGCATTGGAACTGGGTAAACATCTGGCGGCTTCCGGCCAGACAGTGACGACTGCTGAATCCTGTACAGGAGGAGGCATTGCTTACGTGCTGACCGAAATCGCTGGTAGCTCAGCGTGGTTCGAAAGTGGTTTTGTTACGTACAGTAACAAAGCGAAGGAAGACATGGTGGGAGTTAGTCTGGAAACACTGGCTGCACATGGTGCAGTCAGTGAGCCTGTTGTCGCCGAGATGGCTAAAGGAGCATTGGATGCGGCAGGCGCAGACTTTGCTGTTGCTGTCAGTGGTGTTGCAGGCCCCGGGGGCGGCAGTAAAGACAAGCCTGTCGGTATGGTTTGCTTTGGCTGGGCGCTGAAAAACGGGCAGGTGATCACTGATACTCAGCATTTTACTGGTGATCGACACCAGATAAGAGTGGCCACCATAGAACATAGTCTTCGCCGATTATTGGTTGAAATTCAAAACTAAAATCAGAGCGATGACACGAAAGAAAAGAAAAATTAAGTTCAGAGCTAGACACTGTATAAATGGACAGTATACTTACAAACCATAAACACTCAGATTTCATCTTCTAGCAAGCGATCAGCGTATCCGTTGGAGAATCAAATGGACGACAACAAACAAAAGGCGTTAGCCGCAGCACTTGGCCAGATTGAGAAACAATTTGGTAAAGGTTCTATCATGCGTCTTGGTGACGACAGAACCATGGATATTGAGACAGTTTCAACAGGCTCTCTGTCTTTGGATATTGCCCTTGGCGCTGGTGGCTTGCCATACGGTCGTATTGTTGAAATCTATGGACCAGAATCTTCAGGTAAAACCACGCTGACGCTTCAGGTTGTTGCTGAAGCACAAAAGCAGGGTAAAACCTGTGCTTTTATCGATGCAGAGCACGCGCTTGATCCTGTTTATGCCCGCAAGCTAAATGTCGACATTGATAACCTACTGGTCTCTCAGCCAGATACAGGTGAGCAGGCACTGGAAATCGCCGATGCGCTGACGCGTTCAGGCGCTGTTGATGTGATCATCGTTGACTCGGTAGCAGCATTGACGCCAAAAGCAGAAATCGAAGGTGAGATGGGTGATTCTCACATGGGTTTGCAGGCACGTATGCTGTCTCAGGCAATGCGTAAGCTGACTGCCAACATCAAAAACAGCAATACTCTGATGATCTTCATCAACCAGATCCGTATGAAGATTGGTGTCATGTTTGGTAACCCTGAGACCACAACAGGGGGTAACGCCCTGAAGTTTTACGCTTCTGTCCGTTTGGACATCCGTCGTATCGGTGCGATTAAAGACGGTGATGAAGTGGTAGGTAACGATACCCGGGTCAAAGTAGTTAAAAACAAGGTCGCTGCGCCATTCAAGCAGGCTGAGTTCCAAATCCTTTATGGTGAAGGTATTAACCTTTATGGTGAGTTGATTGATCTGGGTGTGAAGCACAAGCTGGTTGAAAAAGCGGGTGCTTGGTACAGCTATAAAGGCGATAAGATTGGTCAGGGTAAAGCCAATGCTTGCCGATTCCTGAAAGAAAACGTTGAGACGGCCAAGGAAATCGATAAGACACTGCGTGATATGCTGTTACAAACAGCAGTTGCCTCTGAAGACGATCAAGCAGAAGAGCAGGCAGAGGGAGAAGCATTCTGACTTTAACTGCTCGCGAATTGGCGGTGGGGCTTCTGTCCCGCCGCGATCATTCAGAACTGGAGCTGCGTCAGAAATTAGCGCAGCGACAGTGCCCTCCGGAAGACATTGAAACCGCTATTCACTATTGCACCGAGCATAACTGGCTCAACGATCAGCGTTTTGCTGAGGCTTTGTTGCGTCAGGGAATTGCTAAAGGGCATGGCTGGCAACGGATATGTCTGGATGCGCGTAAAAAAGGCGTGGATATGTCTTTTCTGGATCTTGCTCAGGAAAACGCGCAATACGACTGGTACGAAATAGCCAGAGAGACAGCTTTACGCAAGTATGGTGATCTCGATGGTCAGATACCAGCTGTTGAGTTCAAAGAGCAGGCTAGGCGGATCCGTTACCTGCAATACCGGGGATTCAACTACGACCAAATTAACTACGCATTATCATCAGAGTGCTTTGACGATTAATTCTCGCCCAAGCTTCCTCCCTGTGACTTTTCTTAACCACCAATCAATACTGTCGGAAACCCACTGACAATACTTCCACCGTGAGCTGTAAGATCTCCCATCCTTGCAGCAGGTTTACTGTTAATCATCACGGTAGCACTGCCTTTGGCAATACTGTCTGGTGGGCCTACACAAATACAAGGCTGGCCTACTGTCGCTGCAGGCATATTACCAATCAGTACTGTGGTCGGCAGCGGCAACACTGGACCTCCAACATGTGGAATAGGCACGGGGGCTGGTGTTTGCATCGGACATACATGCATATCCGTCGCGCGTGCGGCTGGTAACATCACTTTTCCTCTTGGCAAAAATAAAAAAACGAGAACGTGAAGGAATCAACGCTCTTTACTGACGTTTTAGACAATTTATGGATTATCGGTATCAGATGTTGGTGAGTCTACGGTGCCGCCAAAAGGCCATTACCACCGTTAGCAATATCTCCACCTCGTTCGATAAAGGTTTGATAGCGTTTTTGTGCATCACCTTCTTTAGGAAGGGTAGCAGTCAGGCTAATGGAGCCTGCTACGGCCTGAGCATAGAGGTATTGTGCCGGAGGTACTGCAGGTTCGCCGGGTTTGGTAATACTGCCTCCACTCCAGAAAGCCGCCATAGCTGCCCAGCCCGCACCAGATTCCAAACCTGCTTGCTCAGCCATTTTTTCAGCGTGACGACGGCTGGTTTCATCTGGGGTATGCACCCATGCCTTTGCAGCCCGAATAGCATTGGCCTCATCATCACTCCAATGATTCAGCGAAGCTGAGCAACATGCTGCCCACCATACCGCCTCGCGAACGGGTAGTGCGTGGGCGAGGTATAAAATCACGTCTGAGAAGCGCGCCAGTTGAGTCGTTGTTTCAATGAACTCACTGGGCGTCATGGTATCAGTGGCGAACTCGGCGAATGCCTTGTCCGGCTGATACAGTTCGAAGACGTCTTTGGCCTGCAGGTAAGGAACTTTTAGTAATGTCATCAGTTTATCTGCGTCAGTGCGCCCTGAATTTTTAGCAGGGCACCTGCTTTAACGGTTGTCATGGTGCCACCTTCTACTTTGGCAATCTGGCCTTTGAGTGTTGTCATTTGACCATCAACCGTGACCATATTTGCACTCAGCTCAGCTTTTGCAGAGCCTTTTATTGAAATGCTGGGTGCGTCAATCGTGATCCCGGATGCGGCGATCTCAATTTTGCTGGCTCCGACACTGAGAGTGATCTTACTTTTCCCCGACAGAGACAGTTCGCTTCCGTTGAAGGTATGAGACGATGTACTGCTAACCTCAATCTCGGAATCTGCGTGAATCTGTACCTTCTGACCACTGTTCAGCGATATACCTTCCTTGCCGGATATGTTGATGTCTTGATCTGATGACGCAGTGAGCGTCTCTTTTGCAGAGAGGGTCATGGCTTTTTCAGCCTGCATGGTCATCGTCCCTTTCACCTGATGCTGACTGTCATTGTTCACATTGATAGCCAGATCTTTCTCTGCGTGGACAAATACCTGTTCCTTGTCTTTCTGATCGTCAAAACGTAACTCATTCCCCTGCGTACTGCTGCCATTCGGCGTAGAACGGGTTTTAATCCCACACTGAGTAACGGAGGAAAAAGGACTTATCTGGTTCTGGCCGTAATAGGAACCAACGACCAGAGGACGGTCTGGATCACCATCAATAAACTGAACCAGCACACTGTCTCCGACGCGGGGTAAAAACTGCATGCCAAAACCCTTGCTGGCAACGCCTTGAGACACAGGTAACCAGCAAGATGTATTTTCGTCACCTTTTCCTTCTGTATCCCAGTGAAATTGGACTTTTATTCGACCATGCTTGTCTGCATAGATCTCATCTCCTTTCGGGCCTGTTACCAAGGCCGTTTGAGCGCTGAACACTCTCGGTTTTTTGAGTCGTAGGGGAACAAAAGGAAAAGAAACGGGCCAACAGTCGAAGTGGTTTTGGTAGCCAGAAAACTCCCCAGACTCATCAACTGTGACAGCGTGAGTGATCTGTTTGATTAGGTACGTCTGATTATTCGCTGAAACCGGATGTTGTTTGAGGGTAAAGCATGTACCACAAGAGAGGGTTGCCAGTGAAGAGCTTGCGCCTGCCGAATATTTTTCGTTATCCAGTGAATGCATTAACGATTTGGCTGATTCTCTTAATGCTGCCTTATTGTCGATGCCCGTGCCAAAACGACAATCCTTCAGTGAAAGTTGAGAGTGAGGATGAGCGCTTTTGTTCTCTCCGCTGTCAATGCGCTCGTCAACGTCAGCACTATAGTCAGCCAAGGTCACACTGGTCGTTCCCAGACTGGCTTTTTGCCTCCAATTACTGAGCACGCTGACATCACCATCTTTACCGTCCCGATAGAAAATCGGATCGCTGAGTGAAGGTAGCTGCTCAGTGGCATCAATAACCTTTACCATGGGTTTACTCTCTGTGTGCGACAGACAGTAATGCCACCCATCATCAGCCAGCAACCGTTGAATAAATTGAAGGTCGCTCTCTTCAAGCTGGACACAGTATGGATGTTTTTTTCCACTGCCTGACACTGAGAACTGAACATATTTTTTCAAGCCACTCTGACTTAAAAGGGTTTCAATAATCTGTTTGGTAGTGAGATTCTGAAATACCTGACGTCTTCGACTGTGCGACAACAGTGATAAGGGATCAAGGGCTTCAATACGATAATAAAAGCGTTGCTTTTGTGGGCTGTGATCAGTGAGTTCAAGTGATGAGGCCAGACCGTGAAAATCTCTATGGCTATCGGCGTGTTGAAACCTTACCTTTATTGGGTTTCCCAGTATGTTGTTTGAAATTTCTTTGCTGGAAGAGAGAGTGAATGAGAACTCACTCGCAGAGCTTAATCTCTCAATACAGTGAAAGTGGGTGACGGCATATTGATTTCCATCTGATAACTTGACGGTTAAAACACGCGATTGATGCCGTAAGGGAAAACCCGACATATAGGAACCTTTTTAAATGCAAGTTAATCAGTTTAGAGAATATATTTGATGTTTTATCAGTGAATCGTGTTCATTAAATATATTGAATTGATACAATACATATGCTGAGCGACATTAATATTCTAATAAAAATAAGTCAACACTTACCAGGTACATATTTAATACATATTTTATTTTTGGATAAGTCAAGTTCCATAAATCCTTACTTTTATTGTATAAATAAACTCACATAAATTTTAATTGAGAATTTTCACCAGAATTAAATAGCAAACACATTCTACATAATATTCTTATGAGAGCTGATTTTTAGGGTGCTCATCTGCTGTGATCCCATGGTTTTTTATGTTCTTTTTTACACCCTCCGCTTTTTGATGTTGCATAAAGCACTGTATTTATTGGTTTATAAGATTGTGTACTATTGGTTTGCTGGAGATTGTATGTTTTGTGACTGAAGTCGGTATCTTTCATCTGGTCACTACCGAGTCAGTAATTAAATTTTAAGATCTGCTTAAATTAATTGCTTTCCTATAAATATTTAAGTTGGTTTTTTACTTGTCAAATATAGTTTTTACTGTTTGTAAATCTTATTATTAACAGTGAAGTCTTAAGTTTATATTGAAAGTATGAAGTGTTTAATATTATCAATAAAACGAAATTTGACTCTTTTGAGTGGTTGAATGATTTTTTTATCTAAGCATGTTTCTGAATTTCTTTATCCGATTAATGATGAAAGTCATTGTGGTGAATACTTAAAGTTAAATAAAAATATTTTTAGACCTCTGAGAAATGACTTTAATATCGCTCAGACTGCACTGAGAAAGCTGATTCAAAACCCAAGTGATGATCAGATAGAGCTGCTTGAGGAAGATTGCCATCAGAGCTGGATGACATTATCAAATAGCTTAGGAGAAATCTTTCAGACCCGTTCACGTGATATTGAATTAATTACCTGGTTTATCACCTCTCAATTATTGCTTGATAAAAGCTTATCGGCAGCGGCGCATTCTCTGTCATGGTTAGTGCAATTGGTTGATAGTCACTGGTCAACATTAAACCCGGTTCTGCCTGAAGCAAAACTCAAATCATCAGAAGAAAAAGCACAGGCATCAGAGCAAGCTGATGCCAAGATGAAGGCATTTTTCCAAATGGTGGGAGACAGTGAAGAAAGCTCACTGCTTTATGCACCTTTGTTGTTGCTGCCTCTGGTTGGCAACGTCACCTTTTATCAGTTTCAGAGTGCCGAGCGACGTGGTGAGCTAAACGAGCTAAAGCAAAAGGTCACACCCTGGGTAGCTCAGGAACGTGAGCTCATTACCACAAAAATTAAAAATACTGCGCTTTTCATTGAGCAGCTTGAGCGACTTAGTGAGTTGGTTGATCAAAGGGCTGCCATGTTTGGTGTGAAAGCAGCCAGCTTTTCTTTTGTAAGAAGCCTGTTTTCAAAACTGGATAAAGCCTTTGTGCAGCTCACCGGGATTCGATTGGCGACTGAGACATCTCATACCGCCTGTCAGGCCGAGAACGTCGAGTTGGCAAAGACAACAGCATCACCTTTCCCTCAAGAGCAAGAGTCTGTTGAACCGTCTGTGTTGGCAGCGGTGCAGGCAACGAGCAATTTACATGCTGAGAATCTCTCGCAGTTGGCCACTACCAACAATATGAACCGTGATTTGGCGTTCCATCTCCTCCGGGAAGTCTCTGATTACTTCCGCCTCAGTGAACCTCATAGCCCAGTATCTTTTTTGTTGGAGAAAGCCATTCGGTGGGGGTACCTGTCCCTGCCGGAACTGATGCAGGAAATGATGAAAGAACAAAATGGCGATGTGCTTGATCAGGCATTTGAGGCGGCAGGACTGGATCATACCGAGCAGTTTGTTCTTCCCCAGATTGAGCAAAGGACAGGTTTGACGGTTCATCCTTTTTCAGCCGAGACGGGAAAGTCAGGAAAGTCGATAAAAGAGCAGCAAACTCAAGGTCATTCAAATGACCAGACTGAGAAAACTCTGTCATCAATGCCTGCTGCTCAGGTGAAAACAGAACAACAGATCGAACAAACAACCACGTCGACTGCGAAACAGGACGACCAACAGACACAACAACAAAGTGAGCAGCCTCAGCAAAAACAGCAAACACTTCTGAGCTGGTGAACAGGCACTCATTTAACTTCACGAGGAATAAAACATGGCAAGTATTTACATGAGAATTGATGGTGTTGACGTTCAAGGTGGTGCAACTATCGAAGGTCTGCCAGACAGTAACTGGTTTGCTATCTCTTCTTATTCATGGGGCGGTGTGAGAAACGTTGCTATGGATATCGGTAACGGCAAAAACGCCGATTCCGGCATGGTCGCTGTCAGCGAAGTGAACGTCTCTAAGCAAGTCGATGGCGCGTCTGAAGATCTACTTTCTTACCTGTTTAGCCCTGGTAAAGATGGCAAGAAGGTACAGGTTGTATTCACCAAACCGAAAGCGGACGGCCAGGGTGCGCAGGTGTACTTTCAGGTTGAACTGACTGAAGCTCGTCTGGTGTCTTACAACGTCAGCGGCAGCGATGGCAGCCAGCCATATGAGAGTATTTCCCTGTCTTACACCGAAGTCATGCAGAAGCATAACTACGAGGAAAATGGCGGCGAAATTAAAGAGGGCGGCAAAGTCACCTTCAACGTTCCACAAGGCAAGATGACTTCTGGTAAACAGCACTAATTGATCCCTGACGCTCTCTGTGAACTCAGTGCAGCGTCAGTTATCGATGACAATCACAAAAGGTCTACAGACCCAAGGACACCGTTATGGCATTAAATTCACAACACAAACGCGTCAGCAAAAATCGGGTCAGCATTACTTATGATGTTGAAACCAATGGCGCATTAGAAACCAAAGAGCTGCCGTTTGTTGTTGGGGTGATTGGTGATTTTTCCGGTCATAAACCTGAATCTGAGAAAGTTGATCTGGAAGAGCGCGAATTCACCGGAATCGACAAAGACAACTTTGATTCAGTGATGGCTCAGACCCACCCACGCCTTTCCTACAAAGTTGATAACACTCTGGCGCAGGACGACAGCCAGTTTGAGGTCAACCTCAGTTTCCGTTCAATGAAAGATTTCCATCCGGAAAATGTGGTTGAGCAAATTGAGCCACTGAAACGTTTGGTGGAAACCCGTAACCAACTGAAAGTGCTGCTGAGCAAAGCTGATCGTTCTCGCGACCTTGAGCGCCTGCTGAAAGAAATACTACAAAATGCGGATGCTATTCAGGGCCTTGCTGATGAGCTGGGTGTAAACAAAAAGGAGGCGGAATAATGTCTGCAGAACTACAAGATGTTGCTCAGACTGACAGCGCAGTGACAGAGAGCTTTCTGGACCGGGCTATCGGCGCAACTTCACAAACGCCAGTCGATACCACGAAAGAGTTGTTGAGCATCCTGACCACTCAGGCGCTGGAAGGCACAGTGACCTGGGATAAAAACCTGACGCTGACCATCGAAAAAGCGATTCAGGCCATTGATAGCAAGATTTCTGAGCAGCTTTCTATGGTCATGCGTGATACCAGTTTCCAGAAACTTGAGGGTACCTGGCTGGGCCTTCAGAAACTGGTCAAAAACAGTGAACTGGGCACAGACCTCAAAATTAAGCTGGCGGATTACACCAAAGATGAGCTGCTTGAGCAGTTTGAAGATGCACCTGCTATTGATCGCAGCCGCTTCTTTACCATGGTGTATCAGGAAGAGTTTGGTACTGCTGGTGGTCAGCCATACGGTGCCCTGATCGGCGACTATGAATTTGGTTACGGTGATGAGGATGTCGCTTTACTGCGTTACATGGGAGAAGTGGCGTCAGCGTCTCACGCGCCATTTGTTGCGGCAGCTAACGCAGGTATGTTCGATTTCTCATCGTTCACTTCATTTGCTGACGGCAAGCCGGTTGCCACTGGGTTTGACTCACCGGCTTACGCAAGCTGGAACGCATTCCGAGAAAGTGATGACTCGCGCTATGTCGCACTGACCTTGCCGAGAACACTGGCTCGTCTTCCTTACGGTGCGGCGACAGTGCCGGTGAAATCCTTTGACTTTGAAGAGCTGAACACTCGTGAAAACGGTGAGCAGATAGTGTCATCGGGTGACGACTTTGTCTGGAGTAACGCGGCCTACGAGTTCGGTCTGCTGATGACTCAGGCTTACACCAAATATGGTTGGTGCACGGCGATTCGTGGCACTGAAAACGGCGGTAAAGTTGAAAACCTGCCTAACTTCACCCACTTCTCTGACGCGGGAGAGCTACTGCAACAGTGTCCCGCAGAGGTCAACCTGACAGATGAGCGTGAAAAAGAGTTGAGCGATCTGGGCTTCCTGCCACTGATTCACTACAAGAGCTCGAACTATGCCGTGTTTATGGGCGCACAGACCACCCACAAACCCAAGACCTATGTTGACGCTGATGCCACTGCCAATGCAGCCATCTCTGCCCGTCTGCCATACACCATGGCGAGCAGCCGTATTGCTCACTACCTCAAAGTCATGGGACGTGACCGAATTGGTTCAAACCTTAACCCGGGTGATGTTGAGAACGATCTGAACACCTGGATCCATCAATACGTTGATGCTAACGCCATTGGTAACGAGTCCAAGGCGCGCTTCCCACTGGTCGAAGCCAAAGTCACTGTTGAAGAGCAGGCGGGTCGTCCCGGTGCTTATTCTGCTGTGGCTTACCTGCGTCCCTGGTTGCAACTGGAAGAGCTGACAACCTCGTTGCGTATGGTTGCCAATATTCCGGGCTAACCCCTCTAGTGACCTATCGGGGGACAAGTTTCCCCCGATTGTTTTGTATTGAGTAGTTTATGCATTATTTCAACTCACCACACATTGCTGAACACCTGATGACAGAAGCTGGCTGGCAGTCGCTGTTTGCATCAGCAAAGCAGGGAGAGACCGCTCAATTCAAAGCAAGCGTGACACAACTGATTGCGGCGCTGGATGAAAGTATCAGTCAGCAAATATCGATTGTTATTCAGCATCCTTCGTTTAAAAGATTGGAATCTGGTTGGCGCGGGCTGGCTTCACTCACTTCGCTGAATGTCTCTCAGAGGCGGATTAAAGTCAGGATTCTGGATGCGAGTTGGCAAGACGTTTCAGGCGATCTCAACAGCTCCTTCGATCTTAAGCAAAGCCTGCTGTATGACCGACTTTATGCGAGAGAGTTTGATACTGCTGGTGGCTGTCCTTTTGGCCTTCTGGTGGTGGATCATCGGGTGTCATCTGAGATAGCTGATGACAATGATTTTGACGATCTTTACACCCTGCAATTGCTCGCCGAGCTCGGTGACATGGCCTTGTGCCCGGTCGCGCTTGGCGTCGATGATGGCTTTTTTGGCGACGACCCCTCCCGCCTTCTTCACGATTGCCGTAAAACCGAGCGTATTCTGGCCAGTAATGACTTCCGCTCATGGCAATTGCTTCGTGACAACGTGTCCTCACGGTTTCTCCATCTGGTGTTGCCAGAATACTTGCAGCGCCCGGCATACCGTCATTACAGGACGGACTTCGTATTGAATGAACCCGCAGCAAAAGCGAGTGCTTTGTGGGGGAACAGTGTCTACCTGCTGGCCCGAAATGTGATCAGTGAATTTGATCGGATCAGTTGGTTTGGTTTTCTTCGTTCATATAACGAGGACGGCGACTTCGGTGCCATCGTGCAAATGTCGTCACCCGTCATTACCAAAGTGGATCTTCACGCAGAGGACGATGGCTTCTGGTCTGAACAAGGATTTGTGCCAGTGACCAGTTTGTACCTCAGTCATCAGCACTGCTTTTTTAGTAACCAGTCAGTCTGGAAAGTACCACCTGGTGTCTCGCGTCAGCTTGGCATGTTACAGACTAACCTGATGGCTTGCCGTTTTGGCCATTTTATTAAGGCACAAATTCGTGATCAGGTTGGTCGGTATGACTCAGTGGCGCATTGCCAGGCCACGCTGGAGAGCTGGTTAAAATCTTACGTCAGTAATGTCGATTACAGCGAGGATGCCGTTATGGCTCAGTACCCGCTGAGAGATTGCGAAGTCAGTATTGAGGCCAGTCAGCATGACCAGACCCGTTTTGAGTGCCGGGTGATGATCCAACCTCAATACCAGTACGACATGGTGGATGCGCAGGTGGTATTGAGCACTGCGCTGTCCGGACAGGAACTGGGTGTCGCCTGATGAGTTTACTGATGAAGTTGACCCAGTCTTGGCGTGACGATGCGGATGCTGTTCGCGATGCGGTGATCGACAATATCTGCGCACTGATTGCCAGCCGTGCGCCTTTATGGGGCAAAGATGACGATAGTCTGCTGGCTCAGAATACCATTGTCAGTCTTGGGATCCGCAGTACGGCACGCTCGCAGAGCAAAGCGAACCGGGAGGTGATTCGTGACGATATTCAGACCTTGATCCGCGCCTTTGAACCTCGGCTCCATGATGTCGATATCACTATGCAGGATGCAGATGAAAAACATAACCAACTCAGGCTGCGAATTGCTGGTGTGATCCACTCGTCCTTTGGTGATGAGTCGGTGGTACTGGATTCAAGGCTTGATTTGGCCTCCAACAAACTTGATGTGAGGAAATCCAGCCTTGTCTGATTCATTGCTTCCTTATTTTGAGCAGGAACTGCATTTCATTCGAAGTGAGGCGCAGCAGTTTGCCAAAAATCATCCCGGTGCGGCAAATTCTCTGGGGCTGAGCCGAGACAGCATTGTTGATCCCCAGTTGGCTTGGCTGATGGAGAGTGTCGCATTGTTAAACGGACGCCTTCAGCGTCGTCTCGACAGTGCTTTTCCCGAGTTGTCTGAGAGTTTACTGAACCTATTATTTCCCCATTACCTGCGTCCGGTGCCGTCGTACAGCATGCTCGATTTTCAGGTACAGGAAAAAACCAACTCCAGTCATGTCATCCCGGCAGGCACAGAGTTTGATATTGATGATCACAATGGAAATGCTGCGATTTTCCGGACAACAGACGCCCTGTCGATCTTACCGCTTAGGGTTATCGATCTGAATGTCAGCCATGCGCCGTTTGCAGACGGCAAGCCGCAAGGTGCTGAGCGAGCGACGGTGCGTATTGAGATCACCATTGGTTGTACCGATGAGGGAGCGGATCTATCCACACTCAATATTGAGCAACTGCAACTCCATCCAACAGGTGACAGTAACCTGACCCTCAGGATCTGCGATTT
The DNA here is from genome assembly GCF_001707825.1 of Veronia pacifica. Classification (GTDB taxonomy): domain Bacteria; phylum Pseudomonadota; class Gammaproteobacteria; order Enterobacterales; family Vibrionaceae; genus Veronia; species Veronia pacifica. The sequence continues at coordinate 30,642 of NZ_LYBM01000037.1, forward strand.
GCTTATGCACGCGAGTACGTTGGTTTGTGTGTCTGTTCAGGGGCAATCCCATCCCCTGAGTCGTGACCATATATCTGTGCCGGGTTTTGACGGCGGAGCAACGGTATTGCCTTATCAGGCGAGCAGTTTTGGTGGACTGACACTGTTGACCGAGTTCTTCCAGTTCCCAGAACGGTTTAAGTCGGTCAGTCTTCAGCTTGGCGAATGGCTGAACAAAGCTAAAGGCAGCACATTTGCTCTTCATATTTATATCGATGAGTTGGCCGTTGATCTGGCGAGAAACTTATCTGCGGAGCATTTCTCCCTATTTGTCACACCTGTGGTCAATCTTTACCGGCAGGTTGCTGATCCGGTTCGCATCGATTTTATGCAGAACAGCTACCCACTGACCTTTGATAATGTGCAAGGAAGTGGGCACTCAGTATTCTCTGTCGATCATGTCGCTGACATTTCAGAGCACCCTCATCAGACTGTGCCGCAAGTATACGCAGAAAAATATGGTCAGCAGGAGACAGGCTTACGCTGGCAGCTTTGCCAGACCTTGCGTGAAAATGATGAGGTAGAAAGTCATCTGAAAGTGGCCGATCTGGCACAGACCAGTGTGGACAGCGACCCCCGCACCTGGTTGGTGGACATCACTGTCACAGAGGGAGAGCAGGCTGCACGTCTATCTCCAGACAGTCAGGTATCCTGCCGTGACACGCTGACCATTCCCGCTGACGTTGGTTTATTACGCCGACCGACAATGCCTGTCAGACAGAGTGAGAAGAGCAAGCATGTTGTTGCGCTATTGCACCACCTCCACTTTAACTTTCACGCCATTCTGGGGGCTGATGATCCTCTGATGGCGCTGAAGCAAATGCTGTCGCTCTACAATCTAGGTCAGTGTTCGCAAAATCAACTCTATATCGATGCTCTCAGCGCGATGACCACTGAACAGGTGGTTGCCCCAATTCGGGTATCAGGCCGAACTTGTTTCGCCAGTGGCACCAAGATCACTGTGACCTTGGATGTCAGTCATATGGACGGCGGGAGAGTGCTGTTCAGCCGCTTCCTTGACCGGTTTTTCTCTCACTTTGCGGGTTTCAACAGTTTTACTCAGCTTGATGTCTACCTCGATGGAGAAGAATCCATGTATCTGAAATTTCCAAGGAGATCCGGATGCAAGCAAGTGGTGTAAATCGCCTGTCTGATCCCCAGTTCGATGTCTCTCTGATAAAAGCATGGCAACTGTTTAAACAGCAGGCACAGCAGAAGGGGACAAGGCCGAAGGTAAGATTCAGTGCTGAACGGCTGCCCGGCTACTGCGCCCGTGAGGTGAGTCAGGTAGTCGAAAGTAACGACAACGGCTTTGTCATTAAAACCGCGTTGCCCGGTTTTTCAGGTCGTCAGGGGGCATTACCCCGCATGATGACCAGAGCAGCACTGCATGCCTCTTTTGATTTTGCTGAGGATGCGCCGGTCGATTTTATCGACAGCTTCAACAATCGTTATTTTCGTTTGTTCTGTCAGGCCGAAAGCAAGCATGAGATCACCGCTAATCTGGAAGAGGAAACGTTCAGCTGGAACCAGCACCTGACCTCACTGACCGATGTGCTGTTGAGTTTTGTTGGGGTGACGGGTGAAAAGCATGCCTCTCTCTGCCAGCACCTTATCCAGTACACAGGTTTATTAGGCCTGAAACTGACGTGTCCAGACACACTGAAAAACATGTTGGAGGACTATTTTGATGCCCGTTTCGAAATTGACAGCGGCGGACTTGAGTTCACACCACTGGCTGATTGCGGGCTGACAAGTATTGGTCGATCAGGACAAAACAGACAGCTTGGTACGGGAGCGCTGATAGGAAAGAGCGTCCCAATGGCAGGTCAGATACTGAGGATCAAGATCTGTCCGAGAGACTATAAGCACTACCTTGAGATCAGCCGCTCTGCGGCAATGACTGATGCAATTGACTTTATGGTGCGCAATTTTATCGGCGTCAACCTGCGCTACGCATTGTACATGAGGGTAGATAGCGACTACCTACCGTTGGCGCAGTTGTCTACAAGAACAGATAAGTCCCTGTGTATCGGGCGTTCTGCCTGGATGAACCAGCATAGTGAAGCAAGGCAATATGTTGATATGCCTCTTAGAGCAAATCAGGAAAAAAGATGATTAATATCGAATTACAACGTCTGGTGAAAAAGTTAGCGCCAGACCTCAAGAACACGCTTGAAGATGCGGTAGGCAAGTGCGTCTCGCTGGGCCATGTTGTCGTGGAGCCAGAGCATTGGTTTTCTTGTCTGCTTGCGACATCTCGGCAATGGCAGTCTGCCGTCCAATATACCTCAGTGTCTGCTGATACCTTGTCAGAGCAACTGGCCGCAAAACTTGCCCGGTTGGTCAGAGGTAGCGATCATGCACCCTCACTGTCGCCTCAGTTGGTCGAGCTGTTGAAAGATTCATGGTTGCTGGCATCAATGGACGATACCCCCAATCAGGTCAATGGCTTTCATCTGCTATTAGTTCTTAAACAGCGCATTGATCAGGGCAGCTATCAGGGGGAGCTGGGTCACTGGCTGAGCCTTCTTTCACTGGAGTGGCTGCGTGCTCAGGCGAAAAATGCCTCACTCGCTGGCAAAGAAAAGGTAACCCAGTCAGCCAGCCCTGTGTCCGTTAACAATGAGACACCTGCACTTGATAAGTACTCCCTCAACCTGACTCAGGCTGCGCGAGACGGTGAGCTGGATCCTGTCACGGGACGTGGTGACGAAATTCGCAAGTCGATCGATATTCTCTGTCGCCGCCGACAGAACAGTCCGATTTTGGTCGGCGATCCCGGGGTGGGGAAAACCGCCATTGTTGAGGGACTCGCTCAGCAGGTCGCTGACGGAAATGTACCGCCTGCACTTGCTAATGTTGAACTGAGAAGTCTTGATCTGTCGCTGTTACAGGCAGGTGCCAGTATTAAAGGCGAGTTTGAAAATCGCCTCAAAGATGTGATCAGTGAGATAAAGGCATCGTCAGTTCCTATCATCATGTTTATTGATGAAGCGCACACACTCATTGGTGCTGGAGGGACTGCGGGGCAGAATGATGCAGCAAACATTCTTAAGCCTGCATTGGCCCGTGGCGAGTTTCGTTCTCTTGCCGCAACCACGTGGGCTGAATACAAGCAGTATTTTGAATCAGATGCTGCGCTAGCCCGTCGCTTTCAGTTGGTTGCCGTCTCAGAACCTAATGAGCAACAGGCCATTCAGATGCTCAACGGTGTTAAGAAAAGCCTTGAGGCACACCACAAGGTGAAAATCAGGCAAGAGGCTGTTGAAGCAGCCGTTTCATTGTCTGTGCGGTATTTACCCGAACGTAAGCTGCCAGACAAAGCAATCAGCCTTTTGGATACCGCCTGTTCCCGTATTGGCCTGAGCCAAAGTGCAACCCCTGCTTCTCTCGACAGCGTCTGTGAGCAATTGCGCCATAGCGAAAATGATATTGCCACTCTGGAACATGAAGCGGCACTTTGGTCAGTGGATGAGGAAAAACTCAACCGCGCTAAACAACAGCGTCAGAACCTGTTGGCTGAAAAGCGTGTGCTGGAAGCCCGCTGGGAGAGAGAAAAGGCGCTGGTGGCCGAGATTCAGACTCTTCACGACAGTATTGATGCAGCATTTATTGCAGGAGAAAACTCAGGTATCGGCGAGCAAAAAGCGCAGCTCGCGGAAAGAATGACTGCACTTGCTGAGAATCAGGGCGAGTCACCTTTGGTGATGTCCGACGTGTGTCAGCAGACGGTGGCTGAGGTGATCGCGCTGTGGACGGGCATTCCGGCGGGTAAAATGCTGCAACAAGACATGGCAAACCTTAAACATATCGAACGCCATATTGGTCAGCGTGTTATCGGTCAGACAGCACCGATTCATGAAATAGCCAAAGCGATCCGTATGTCGCGCACGGGTCTGACCGATCCCCGTAAACCCGTTGGCGTGTTCATGATGTGTGGTCCAAGTGGTGTCGGTAAAACAGAAACCGCACTGGCTCTGACCGACTTGCTCTATGGCGGTGAAAAGAACATTACCGTGATCAATATGACGGAGTTTAAAGAGCAGCACAAAGTCTCCATGTTGCTCGGCTCACCTGCTGGTTATGTTGGCTACGGCAAGGGCGGTGTCTTAACAGAAGCCGTGCGCAAAAATCCTTACTCCGTCTTGTTATTAGATGAGATGGAAAAAGCGCATCCCGGTGTCCATGACGTTTTTTATCAGATTTTCGATAAGGGCGAGATTGCTGACAGCGAAGGTCGCCGGATCGACTTTCGCAACACCATTATCATCATGACCTCGAATGCAGCCGATAGTGCGGTGGTCAATGCCTGTGCCGAGGGTCGACCGTCTGTACCCGCGCTCACCGCAACGATTTTTCCCGAATTAAAGCAGGCGTTTAAGCCAGCTTTCCTTGGCCGTATCACCATTGTGCCGTACTTCCCGCTCAACGATGAAGAAATGGCGGATATTGCAGCCTTATCACTGAAACGGGTAGAGCGGCGCATACAAGACACCTATGGCGCGCAATTCAGCTACCAGCCAAGTGTGATTGACCGTCTGGTCAGCCTGAACTCTTCTCCGGAAACGGGAGCCAGGGCGATTGAACAATTGATCAACCGTCAACTTTTACCCGAGCTGGCTAACCAATGCATCTCATGCATGGGTGAAGGAAAAACCATTAATCAGGTAGTCATTGGCGTTGAGGGCGACACCTTCTCCGTCCAGATCCATTGAGCCAAACGGACAGCGGGTCGCAACAGTGACCCGCCTATCAACCGAATAGCAGAGAACACACTATGCCGCTTTCTATCAGAATCATCAGCTCCCCGGATGGCGAGAGTATCACGGAATGGAACACCTCTTTTCCCGATGAGGGAGGTGACATTGGCCGGGCATTTGGTGCCACCATGCAGTTGAGTGATGCCAGCAGGGAGGTTTCAGCCTGTCATGCCAAAATTCGCAAGTCCAGCCGTGGCTATCAGATAAGGGATGACAGTACCAACGGTCTCTATATCAATGGCGCAAACCAGCCTCTGGGCAAAGGTCGTGAAGCACCGTTAAACGATGGCGACGTACTGGACATTGGTCGTTATCGCCTGTTGGTATCGTGCTTTGTGCCTGCAACTGCCGAGGCCAGACAAAGCACAGCTCTGGATCCATCATTGCTGGGTGATGATCCCTTTGGCAGCGCCAGTCCTGTCGAAAGTAATGTTTATAAAAGCGGTGTTTATAAAAGTGATGTTTATAAAAGCAACGTCGATAACGAATCGGATGGCATGGCGGTGCCAGATTTTCGGGTGAAAGCAGTAGACCATGTTGAAGCTGACCCTTTTTCGTCCCCAGAGCAGGAAAAAAAGGGACAAAGCCATGGTATGGATTTCAACTTTGATGCCCTTGAGGATGATCCTCTGGCCGAGTCAGGGTATCCCGGCGCGCTCATGCTTGCTCAGACCACGTCGCCAACGGCGAGCCAAGACAGGCCTTCCGATAGGGGAAATCCTAACCCGGTGTCTGTGGCGTATGCGCATCAGGAACAACACATAAACCAAGCATTGGAGATGGCGATCACCCGTTTGTTATCAGAACTTGCACCGGACACGGTTGAGCCCCTTTTTGATGATTTATCTAACCGAACTTTTCGCTTTGGTCGGCCGAATTACTGGGAGATCTACAAACGTTACTACCAACGACAGTTGGATAACCGCGACTGGCAGGTGAAGTTCTTTGCCTATTTTCAGGATGCCATGCGTGTTCAACATCACCTTCAGGAGAGCTGAGATGATCAAACTTATCTTATCTGCAGTGTTGGTCGCCGTGATGACGGGCTGTGCAATGGGCGCAGGAGAACTGGCTGCCCCTAAGTTATTGGTCAATGTGAAAGCAGCAGACAATATCAACCCCAATGTTGAAGACAGTCCATCCCCGGTGGAACTGCGGATCTTCCAGCTCAGTAAGCCCGATGCTTTCTCGCGTGCTGACTTTTTGCAGATCTTCGAACAAGAGCAGGGCACGCTGAAAGCAGAGTTGTTGCAGGTAAGACGCCTTGACAGCATTCGGCCGGGCGAGCAGCGTCAGGAGAATCTGCCGCTGGCGGCTGGTACCGAATATATCGGTGTTATTGCGGGTTTTGCCAACTATCGTGAAGCGAAAAATAAAGTGCTCTACAAGCCACTCGTTGTCCATGGCGCAGCGATCAACATTGATCTCGATGGCATCAACCTGTCTGTGTCAGGCGAGGAGGAATAATGATAGAGAGTAAAAAAGTGGTTTGGAGTGAGGGGATGTTTCTCTCACCACAGCATTTTCAGCAACAGGAACGCTACTTTGAGGGATTTGTCCGAAATTTTGCTGGTCAATATGCACCGAAAGCATTTGGGCTGACAGAGTTGGTTATTGACCATGCAATGTTGAACATAGGAAAAGTGGCAGTCAGGAAAGCCAGAGGCGTCTTTCCGGATGGCACCCCTTTTTCTATTACTGAAGAATTGGTGATCGACATTCCGGCGCATACCCACTATGCCAAAGTGTACCTTGCCCTGCCGGTGAGACGTGCTGGGGCTGTAAACGTCGGTGAGGATATGCGTTACCGATACCGCTCGACACCTCATGATATCTATGACACCACCCGCGAGAACAGTGACGCCGCTCAGGTTGAGCTTTCAACACTGAATATCCAGCTCAAACTGGAGGGTGAAGATCTGAGCGATTATGCCTTGCTGACGATTGTTGAAGTGCAGGAGCTGAAACCTGACGGTGAGATAAAACTCAATCATGCGTTTGTTCCCCAGTGTCTTCAGTTTGGTGTGTCCCAGTACTTGACTGATACTCTGTCGGACATTTTTGCCCAGATTCAATACCGCGCCAGAACTATCTCCACCCGCCTGCAGGCTGACTGTAAGAGTAAAAGTTATCAGTCAATGATGAGGGATTATCTTTGGCTTCAGATGCTGGGCGCTTGGATGCCTAAGCTGGAACAATGGCATGTGGACGGTTCTTTGTTGACCAAGTATCTCTATCATGAATGCATTTCGATGGCTGGCCAGATGCAGGGGCTGGAAGGGAAAATGCCAACCTCTTTTGCTACTTGGAATCAGGACGATCTCTACCATATTTTTTCCGTGGTGTTTGCTGAGATACAGGTGTTACTGAGGGAGGTGCAGATTGAAAATGTCACCGCGTTGGACTGGGATCTGCAGTTGTTCAACTCCCGCCGCCTTTTGCGTACTTTGGTGAAAGATCGAAGCCTGTTTGCCAAAGGCCGCTTCATTCTGGTGGTGACATCATCTATTGGGCCAGCCCGTTTGGGGAATGAGTTTCCAAAAGCCTCAAAGCTGGCGGGCAACAGTGACATTGCCAATTTAGTTCGCAATGCACTTTCAGGTGTCTCGTTACGTCATCTGCCCTATGCGCCGTCAGAGCTAAAGTCTCGTCATGATGCGGCCTACTTTGAGATAGACACCAATGATGATCTCTGGCAAGCATTGATAAGCAAAGATGAGGCGATTGCGCTGCATATTGATGATTGCATTGACAACGTCAACGTTGGCTTTCATGTGATTCGGTAGGTAGATAATGACTAAACTATTTACCGATCAACCGACTGTGCAAATCCGCCGGATAGCAGAGAACAGCACTCAGACCCAGTCGGTAGAAAAGACACATATCACAGAGCTCAGTGGGACCGAAAAGTTAAGTGATCAGCTCAGTATCTATCGTAGTCCGCTGCGTAACGAAGCGACCGAATTGCTGAGCTTGCTGGTTACCTTGCCAAGACAGGGTGAACCGCAGGATGCAGATCGTTTTCGCCAGAGACTATTGGACTCTATCGCCTGTTTTCGCCAGCGCTGTCTGGGGCTGGATTACCACCCCAGCGTTATCGAGAAAAGCTGCTTTATTTTTTGTGCGGCTTTCGATGAAGCCATTCTTCACACACAGTGGGGGCAGAAGGTGAGGTGGGAAAATCAGTCTCTTCTGAGCAAGGCATTTTCGCAGCGTAACGGCGGTGAAGCCTTCTTTGTTCTGCTGGAAAAGGCCCGTCAGCAACCAGCCAAGCTCGTGGATTTTATCGAGCTGCAATATGTCCTATTGATGCTTGGTTTTCAGGGCAAGTACCGACACGGTGACCACGTTGGGCTTCATGAATTAAAGTCTGATGTTTATGCCACGCTTTGTCGTTATCGTGAGAAGGGGGACATGCCTGTTCCTGTCACCCCTGCGCTTGTTCAGCAAAAGCCTCCACGAAGATTTTTACGTCTAAAAACTCTGATCGCTCTTGCCACTGGCTTTTTGTTGGCAGGGTACTGTGTGTCGGAATTCTGGTATTTGACCTTAAGTCAGCCTGTTGTGAACCAGTTCAACGCTGTTGATATTACAAGGGCCTATTCGTCATCTGTCGGTGGAAGCGAGATAAACAATAAGGCCAAGGGCGACAAGCCATCTCCCGCAAACCAGCAGGGGAAATGGGAGCTGGTACTGGCTACATTCACTGACAGCCCGGATGCCAGACAATTTGAGTCTGAGATCCGGGCAGCGGGTTATCAACCTGATAGTCGTGATGTCACCGATGGCACTGTGGTGTATATCGAGAAGGACGATTCACTTCAAGGAGTTCGGCGACTCAAAGACGAGCTGAATGTCCGGTTTGGGCTGAGTGCGACGATTAAGAGAGCGCAAAATTAAAATGAAAAAGACAATCCTGCTCGCGGTCTTGGCCGCGCTTTCTATCGTCGTGACGATCACACTTTGTCTGCTGGTCTCCGAGACACTGCTGTGGATTCGATATCTAGCAATCGGGTTGAACCTTCTGATATTAGTGGTGATAGGAGGCTTGTTCTGGCGAGCTCACACCAAACCGACAGGCAACCATGAACAACAGATATTGATTAAACAGGACAGCAGGGTGGTTCACCAGCTATTCAGTCTAGCCGCAAAGAAAATTCGTGGCAGTGGCCGAAACAAACTGGATAGCCTGTATACCTTACCTTGGTATTTGATGGTTGGCAGTGAGAGTCGTGATCGTATTTCATTATTACAGCAAAATGGTCTGGAACCAGTTACTGATCACCTTACTGATAACGACGAAACGGCACAGTATTTAAGGTTCTGGAGCAATGACCACATGGTGGTGATTGAAGTCGGTCACCGTCTGTTCGATGGAGAAGGTATTGATGACCCCCTTTGGCGGGTACTGGCCCGTCAACTGTTGAAGTATCGCCCAAGACAAGGGCTTAACGGTATCATTCCTCTGTTAAGTTGCCATCAACTCCTGACTGCGAACCGAACAGAACGTAAGAAGTTCGCGTCATTGTTGCAAGAAGCCTGCCTGTCATTGAGTACCACACTCAAGGTTGCTCTGCCCGTGTATCCGATGTTTTCAGAGGCAGAGAGTCTTTCTGATTTCGCTGAGTTTTTTGCCTGTTTACCCACGGATCAGGTTGAGCGCCCACTTGGCCTGACCTTTGAATGTAACGCTGGTTCTTTAGCACGGTTTGATAAGGCATCTTTTGATAAGCAGATCGATGAACTGCTGTCATCACTGGCTGAGCAGCAATTGGTCGCGCTCAGGCATGCTGGTATCGAGCAGGCGGGCAGGGTGGTGGCGTTACCTTATCAGTTGAAAATGCTGTTTCAGCGTATTAGAGAATTTCTTGCTGATCTTGGTCGTGAAAACCGTGTCCGGCAATCTGTCTGGTTGCGGGGGATGTACCTGTTCTCGACAGGTCAGCAGGGGGCTCGTCATGATCTGTTGACGCTAGATCTTGCTGAACGGACAGAGTTCAGCCGACGGGAAACGGCAGATGTGCTGCCAAATCACAACGTATATTTCTGTTCCCGTTTACTCAGGGACGTTGTGTTGCCGGAGCGCAATATCACAGGCCAGAACTCAACGAGAAAATGGGGATATTTCGCGGGTCGAGCGGCTCTGGTAGCTGTAGTGTTTGGCACAGTGTCTACGGCGGCAATGACAATGAAACATAACTGGGATCAGGATGAAAAGTGGCGTGCTGATGCCATCACTGAACTCCGAGTATATGAGAATGATGCTCACCGACTCGGCGCAAACTATACCAACGCCGATATCGTTCCTCTGTTAAATGCGTTGCGTCAGGTTGCTAACGCAGGAATTGCGCCTCGGGCGTGGTATCAACATGTCAGTTTCCGACAAGACCAGACGGCGAGACAGGTCTACCACACCTACGAACGTCAGTTGCAGGCTCTTTTATTACCCAAGCTGGAAACGCAAATCAGCGAAGAGCTGTCCGTGTATATCAACCTTGGCAATCCCAGCAAGATTTTCGAGGTGTTGCGTTATTACCAGATGCTGTTTGACCACAACCAGTTGGATAGCAATGAAATCCGAACTTTTCTTATGGAAAACCTCAGTGATCAGGGGCAGATGTCTGTGGACGATATCAGTGCTATATCATTGTTGATTGAGGATCTGTTCAACAGTCAGTATGACGACAAGCTAGCGCCCAACCGTGAGTTGATTAACCTTGCAGCCAACAATCTGGATGGCCTGTCGAAGGAGCGTCTGATTTATGCTCGGATCAAAACGTTGCCTGCATTTCGGGGGAACGTAGATATTCGCCACCAGCTCGGTGACAAGTTTGGCACCCTGTTTGAATTTTCTGACGACTTCCATGGTTATCTGATGCCGGAGATATTTACGCGATATGGTTATGGGCAAATAGACCTATCGGCCAAATCAGAATTGCTACGTCACCAGCTCAAAGAGCTTAAGGCAGTCGAGAATGACAACTCTGTTTTGTCTGTGGTCGAACTGACGGAGCTGAGTAAAAAGGTGCAGCGCCTGTATTTTGCAGACTATATCCATCATTGGCAGGATTTGCTGGCACATATTAATGTCCGTCAGTTCAGTGATCCTCAGGATTTGGCTAATGCCCTCAAGCTTGCCCGTGAACCCGTGACCAGTCCTGTGATGGATTTGCTGGGCGCTGTAGTGGTAAACACTTCGCTTGCTGAAGAGAAACAGCCGCAGACCAAAGAAAACAAAAAGCTGGCCAAGCAACTTGGGTTGAAAAAAGTAGCAAAAGGGTTGACCAAGGCAGACAAAATTAACCGCGCAGCGGGCAAAAAACTGCTTCGGCTTCAGCCATCTTTTGCCGTCAATGATGCGTTTGTCTCCTTCTCCCGCTATGTCAATGTTGATGGCAAGAAAGCGCCATTGGATGGACTGATTGGGCAGTTCGGTGCACTTAATACCTTTATTGGCCGTGCGTTATCAAGCTCAGATCCCGGGAAAACATTCCATGATATGGCACTGGCACATGCCAAAGGCAGTAAGGATGCAATTGTTGAATTTCGCAGTGTTGCCAGTACCGCCCCGGCTCCTGTAGAAAAATGGACAAAAGACATTGCCTCACAGGCATGGCATTTGGTGATGAATGGAAGTGCCCGTTATCTTGACGAGCAATGGAATGCGCGGGTTTATCGCTTTTATGTCGAAGCGATTGAGGGACGTTTCCCCTTCGCGCAAAAAGGCCGGGGAGAAGTCAGCCTTGATGATTTTTCCGCTATGTTCAAGCCACACGGACGTTTGGATGGCTTTATCGAAGCGTATCTCCAGCCCTTTGTCTACTGGGACAATGGAGTGTTGAAACGCAATACCATTGATGGCCTGCAGTTGCCTTTGGACGCAAGAGTACGTCAGCAACTTCAGATAGCGAAAAAGCTAAGCCGGGTATTCTTCGGGTTGTCCGGACAGCAACTGGCGATGACGCTGTCTGTGCAGCCGAAATCGATGAGTACCTCAGTGACAGCGTTTAAGATGGCCGGACAGGAAACCTTGTTCAGTTATCGACATGGGCCCAGAGTCTGGACGGATATTACATGGCCAATGTCCAGTATCGATGGTTATCTGCGACTTGATTTCTTTGATGGAGAAAACCGTGTGGCGTCAACGTCATACCGGGGACAATGGGCGCTGTTCCGTGCGTTGTTCGATGCCAAAGGTCATAAAAGCTCTGCCCGTCTTGTCAGGGGGATGGATTACAGATTAGACGATAAGGACATTTCCTTTGATGTGCTGTTGAAAGACGCAGACCAGCCGCTGAACAAAGAACTGTTCTCCGCCTTTCATCTCCCGGAGCATCTCTAACCCATGAGTGTTATGAGTGCAGAAGAAAGAGAAAAGTATGTGTCTTCGACCTATATCAAACATTTCACCCAATCCTGTGATATGTGGCGTGAATGGACAGCATTAACCGAGTGTGCTGGACCAGGTATCCAACGTGTCATTGATATCGATGAGCGGCGAATGACGCTTACTCTGGAATTTGATCACTCAGCCAAACCGCTGAGTGAACTCCAAAAAAGTGATTGGCCTTTATTTTTACGGTTGCTACCCAGTCTGATAAAAGCTATCCGTCATTGTCACCGTCGTGGCTGGGTTCATGGGGATCTCAAACCGGGCAATATTCTTTATCTTCCTGACAAGAGAACCGTACGGCTTATTGATTTTGGTGCCAGTTATCGCAAAGGTACCTCCCGGAAAGCATTGATGGCTTGGCAAGCAACTCCCATGTTCGCTTCGCATCAGCAGGTTCGCGGCATTGGGCGGGTGACCACAGGTGACGACTGGTATTCATTGCGTCAAATCATCAATCAGGTCTTAGCACTGATTTGAATCGGGCAGGCCATAAAAAGTGAAGCGAGGTGCCCCTCTGCGAAAGTCACCAATAGAGACGTAAAATCATGTTATTTGATTGAGAGTAGTTATATTCAGATTGTTTAGCTCAAAACCCCAATAGCTTATCTGATAAAAATTAATTTTCATTTAAGAACATTATCCATCTTCAGATGGTTTCAGTACTTTTCATTTTGATGAGATTAAATATGCATAGAAATAATATAGCGATTGAAGAGTCGGGTATTGTGCCAGAGCATGAACCGTTTTTTCTGGGTACTGCAGAAAGAAATAATTGTGTCATCATGGTTCGGCCCGTTAATAAGCTATCAACAGGTCTGATTAAAGAAGGTTATTCAACAAAAGGGTTAAATGTAAAGGGCAAATCCTCAGACTGGGGGCCTCAATCAGGGTTTATTTGTTGTGACCAGAGCTATAGTAAGTTAGTGGGAAGCAGTAAAGTTGCAAAATTTAATGATCAAGTGAAAAAATCTTTAAAAAATGGCGGGGTAAGAGAAGTCCCACTGATCATCTCCGAGACGCGATTAAGGGATCTGATTGCCAGAAAGAAAATCTTAGTAAGAATCAATGAAAATGGTGTTTTTCATATCAGTAGTCATGATAAGCACCACAAAGACTTTATTCTTTATCCCAATAAAAAAATGGATTTGGGTCAATACCCTTTATTGAAGAAAAAGAACATTAATATTTTAAATATGATGATCAGCAATATGCCGAAATTAATAAATGGCTATTGGGTATTATTCAAAGACAGAGATGGTATCGCCAAGACGCTAAATGTATTGGCTGAAAAAAATAGCGGTATTCCTTTAACAGCTGATTATGATTTATTTTCGGTGAGTCCTCATTTGAGTGTTTTCGCGCCTCATGGCGGCTTTCTCAAAAATAAGTTTAAGACCGCTACTCAGCGCGTATCTATGGCGTTGGGGCAATTAGAAAGAAGAACTCTTGATGAGGAACTGGGGAAAATATCAAATTTGACCCAGAGGGTGAAAGAAGAAATCAATGCATTGACTGGGGTCAAGGTCATTCATCATGGGTGTGAAGTAGATAACCCTTACACAGAGTTGGATTTTCCGATCACAGTATTTACGCCTACAAGGCAGGTTTTCGGGGCTGAAAACCAAACCGAATTAGAAAAGATATACAGAGACATGAACCTACTGGGTTTTGCAACTTATGCCAACAGACTCTGGACTCAAACAGGGGAAGTGACATCAACGGAAGCTGCAAGTGAAGAGCACATATTACAAGATTATGGTTGGAATGATCGACTCCGCAGCTCGCTTGAAAATGCTCAGTGTGAGGTGTTGGCAAATAACTAGTGCTATTAAAACTGAAGATGCAGGATTGAGCCCGTTTAAATGACGTCTTGAGTGCGGCGTTAGTCACTCATCCGAGGGGAAGACCTTGATGTGTCCTCGTCTTCTATACTTTCTATCGAAACGGCGAAGCGTTGAAAGAAAATGACTATTCTCAGTGAGCTTTGCCTCTAACCGAGCATTCTATCGATATAAAAAAGTGAAAAAATATGTTTAGACAATCAGGTAACTATAACGTTGAAAAAGCACAGCAGAGCTATGATTCTGCGTTCCTTAATGGATTATCGGGACATGGTCACTACGGGAAAAATAACCGCAATGAACAACGTCACCTAGCAAGCAGACAAAAAAAGTTGCCGGTACAAAGTGGAGTCACCAAAAAGCAAGCGATACAGGATGCCAAGGAATATGGTCAGATAGCGTGGGATATTCGCAGTGATATTCTAGGGTTGGTCGCTGATTCAACAGATGCCACCAAAGATGTAATTGGCTTATTGTCTGGCGATAATGGCCTATATACTTCGGGCGACTTTGAATTTTCTTATGGCTCTTATATTGGAGCCGCAAAGCTTATACATGACACCGCATTCAGTGTTTATGACTGGTATAAGGGAAACAAATCTCCGTCCTCGCTGGAAGCAAATCCGTTACTGAGCACTATCGATCAGGCCCTCAACAACAATGCAAAAACAGCCGCTTATCTCAAAAAGCGTATGGTCAAAAATATTGCTGGTGATGCGGTCTCCTATGCAGGGGGAGTGTTGTCATCGGGTACCCATGTTAATGCTCTGGGTGCTGTTCGCCATGGCAGGGCGGATACCAAGACTGGTGTCCATCTATTTAGGCTGAAAAAGCTATTGAACAAATTTAAGGGGCAAGGACTCGGTCTCGAATGCGAACTTTGCGAAGTCATTATCAAGTGTAAACAGCTAAAACTCGAGGCGCAGTCAGTGGGGTTTGCCATGGACATGATCCCGGGAAATGTGGTGACAGGTTCGGCGACCTCTGTTATCGGCTTTTTGCATGGTGTTAGTTTGGCAGAACGGTTAAAAGACCTGAGCCCTGCCATTATTGCTGCTGCGCAACGACTTCACTACAGGGCTTTCTATGAGCTTGATGATGACTATGGTCTGGCTGGATTATTTGATGAAGAGATTGAATGGGAAAAGTGTCATGACACACCTGCATTAGACATGGTGAGAGAGATATTTTCTCAGGCGGCAAAAATTGAAAAAGAAAAAGTGCTGTTTAACGTCAGAGGCCATAAATTCAAAATAGGCGGCGAACATTACAAAGCAGACAAACTAATGAGGGAGCCTGCAGGTTGGTTAGCTATTGTTGATAAACTAGAACTCTTATGACGTCATTTCATTTGGGTAAATAAGGTTAATTGTAATTAAGGTAATTTAAATTAGCTCAGTAATTGATAGTCTTATTTTAAGGTAATAAACAGTGACAAATAAGAGACACTTCTTTTGGATGCCGTATGGTGATGAATCTTTCTATGACGGAATAAAACGTTTAGTAAGAGTGGAAGGGAAAGATATATTTAAAGATTCTCAAGGAAATTCAAAAGAAATTAACCTTGCTTATATCCTTCCCAAAATAGACGGTAAAATTTATCCTTATCCAAGAGATAAACAGGAGGAAGACCTAAAAAAGGAGGGAGAATTAATTAATTCAGTGGATGAAAGCACATTTAAAGACCCTAACTTTCACAGAGCTAAGTGGTCTGATCTTAAGGAGGGCGATAATGTTTGGATAGTTGGTCATGGAAGAGCGATCGATGCCCAGACTATGGCTTGGGCGCGAAATGATTGGCAAAGTAAAAAATGCTCAGACAATGACATTGTCGTTAAAAAAGTTGAACAAATAGTCATGGAAATAGCTGCCAGAATGGAATACAAACCCTCTCTAAATTTCTATATTTTCGCCTGCTTCAGCGGTAATAAACTTGTGATGGACAGTTTAGCTGGAAACTTCGCAAAAAAGTTAAGATGTTGGGGCTTTTCAGGCCGAGTCATTGGGTGGAAAGGGGCTCTTGGGCTCAACTCAGTTATTGATAAGCAGATATCAACAGGGCGAAAGAACCACTTCATACGTTTCAGGTTACGACATCTTGATCCTAAGGCCGTTCGTTCCACCTCTACGCTTGATGGATTCAGAAACAGCCAAGAGCTCGGCACTGGCAACCATAAGAGTGTTCGTATTTACGCTATTTAAGAGGGTTGTTTGAGTTCCCTCTTTCAGCCAATGTTTTCCTTGTTTACAATGACAACCACATCGTTGTGTTATCATAGCGCCCATTTTCGTGTTTTTACGTAAAACCGTTGTTAATTAAACCCCAATTTCAGGATTAGCCAATGTACATGAGCACTGATGAGATTCGTCGCGCGTTTCTCGAGTTCTTTGAAAGCAAGGGGCACCAAATTGTGCCTAGCTCATCGCTTGTACCTGCCAACGACCCAACGTTGTTGTTCACCAATGCAGGTATGAACCAGTTTAAGGATACTTTTCTGGGGGCCGAAAAGCGCGCCTACACGCGTGCTACGTCTGCACAGCGTTGTGTTCGTGCTGGTGGCAAGCACAATGACCTTGAAAATGTGGGTTTCACTGCACGTCACCATACGTTTTTTGAAATGCTGGGTAACTTCAGCTTTGGTGATTACTTCAAAGAAGATGCCATTAAGTACGCCTGGGAATTTCTGACTGACGTCCTGAAACTGCCGAAAGAAAAGTTGATGGTCACCGTCTACGAGACAGACGATGAAGCATTTGCGATTTGGAATGAACAAATGGGCATTCCGGCAGATCGTATCGTTCGTATTGGTGACAATAAAGGTGCACCTTACGCATCAGATAACTTCTGGCAGATGGGTGACACAGGACCATGTGGCCCGTGTACTGAAATCTTCTTCGATCATGGTGAGCACATTTGGGGTGGTCCTCCGGGCTCGCCAGAGGAAGACGGCGACAGATTCATTGAGATCTGGAACAACGTGTTCATGCAATTTAACCGTCAGGCTGACGGCACCATGGAGCCGTTACCGAAACCTTCGGTAGATACCGGAATGGGTATCGAGCGCATCGCTGCCATCATGCAGGGCGTTCACTCTAATTACGAGATTGATATCTTCCAGACACTGATCAAAGAAACTGCAGATGTCATCGGTTATGAAGACTTATCTAATCAGTCTCTTCGGGTTGTGGCTGACCACATCCGTTCATGTGCCTACCTGATTGTTGACGGTGTGATGCCATCTAACGAAGGCCGCGGCTATGTACTTCGTCGTATTATTCGTCGTGCTGTTCGTCACGGTAACAAGCTGGGTGCACAGGGTGCTTTCTTCCACAAGCTGGTTGGTCCCCTAGCTGCCATCATGGGCACGGCGGGTGAAGAGCTTAAGAAGCAGCAGGCACTGGTTGAGAAAGTACTGAAAATTGAAGAAGAGAACTTTGGCCGCACCCTTGATCGCGGTATGCAAATTCTTAATGATTCGCTGGAAGCTATGGACGGCAAAGTCCTCGACGGCGAAACTGTGTTCAAACTTTACGACACCTATGGCTTCCCGGCTGACCTGACCAATGACGTTGCCCGTGAGCGTGGCCTGAGCATTGACGAGGAAGGCTTTGAATCTGCCATGGAAGCTCAGCGCCAGCGTGCCCGAGAGGCAGGTCAGTTTGGCGTTGACTACAGCAATGTCATTAAAGTGGATGAGCCATCGGAATTTACAGGCTACGGTTCCACATCCGGGCAAGGAAGTATTACCGCGATTTACGTCGACGGCGCACAGACCGAAACGCTGGCGACTGCCGATGAGGCAGTGATCATCATGGATCAAACGCCATTTTACGCTGAGTCTGGCGGTCAGTGTGGTGACACTGGTTTCCTGACTACCCCACAGGGTAAGTTCGCGGTACACGACACCCAGAAATTTGGCAATGGTATCGGCCATAAAGGCAAGCTTGTGGACGGTACGCTGAGCACAGGCGAGCGTGCCGATGCTGAAGTTGACGCTGAACGTCGTCAGGCTACTAAATTAAACCACTCTGCCACTCACTTACTGCATGAAGCACTTCGTCAGGTATTGGGCGAGCATGTTGCGCAGAAAGGGTCTTTGGTTCGTGCTGAGAATCTGCGTTTTGACTTCTCTCATCTTGAAGCTGTTAAGCCAGAAGAACTCAGACGTGTTGAAGACATAGTGAATGATCATATCCGTATCAACCACAGCATTGATACCGAGATCATGGATATTGATGCAGCTAAAGAAAAAGGTGCGATGGCTCTGTTTGGCGAGAAGTACGACGACCAAGTCAGAGTATTGACCATGGGCGACTTCTCTATCGAACTGTGTGGTGGTACACACGCATCACGCACTGGTGATATCGGCTTGTTCAAGATGGTATCCGAGAGTGGTATTGCTGCAGGTGTTCGCCGTATCGAAGCGGTGACAGGTCAGGTTGCTCTGGATAGCTTCTATCATCAACAGAATGATTTTGACCAGAAAGCGGCTGAGTCTCAGACCAAGGTGAAGTCACTGGAGAAAGAGATCCAGTTGTTGAAAGAGAAGCTGGCCGCGCAGGAAAGCGCTGGACTCATCAACAAAGTTCAGGATATCAATGGCGTGAAAGTATTGATTAGCGAGCTTAATGGTGCTGACAATAAAGCCCTGCGTACCATGGTTGATGATTTGAAAAACCAGATGGGCAGTGGTGTTGTTCTGCTGGGCAATGTTGCCAACGACAAAGTTGGCCTGATTGCTGGCGTAACCAAAGATCTGACTGGCAAAGTTAAAGCGGGTGAACTGGTTAACATGGTCGCCCAACAGGTTGGCGGTAAAGGTGGCGGTCGTCCTGATATGGCTCAGGCGGGCGGTACCGATGTCTCTGCATTACCCGCGGCTGTTGCATCAGCTGCTGATTGGTTGGCAGAACGACTCTAACCGAGCTTCTTCATTAATAGATGCCGCGAAAAGCCCTGCAATGCAGGGCTTTTTATTTGCGATCATTATTTGCACTTTGTCACATTATCTGTATGATTCACACCCTCTGATTTATGTGACGCATCGCACAATAAAAAGAGTGAGTACTCTTGAAGGTGCGCGGGTCGATGTTTTTCCACATCTTTCGAACATAAGCCCAGTTTGTGATACATATTTCAAGCAGATTGTCTAATATCAATGTGAAAATTCTCATTGCTAAACTGGTGTTGCTCGCAGAAATGCGCCATAGTGGAAAACCTAGTAATAAAAAAAGAATCTTGGGTTGAGTTGCCTTTCATCAACGTCGATTGATGGCGCTTTTCGCTGAGTTCAAATCCAGGTTTGGAATTATTGCTGCTGCAGTTGGTCTACATAGTTGTGATATGACGCTCAAGGGCATATTTGCTGGCCGAAATAGAAAGTAAGTTGTAATTACTCAAGGAGTAGAATAATGCTGATTTTGACTCGTCGCGTGGGTGAAACGTTGATGATTGGTGATGAAGTGACTGTAACTGTCCTGGGTGTTAAAGGTAACCAGGTACGCATTGGTGTTAACGCACCCAAAGAGGTTTCTGTGCACCGTGAAGAAATCTACATGCGTATACAGGCAGAGAAAAGTGGTCAAAGCCCAGCTCCAGGTAACTTCTGAGCAGAATTACGTCAGTGATTTTTAAAAAGGTCGATAGTGATATCGGCCTTTTTAATGTTCATCATTCTGACGATGACTCTTCTGCGCCACGAATACATCGACACAACCCGTCCACTTATCAAATCAACCATTCAACCTCATTCTTTCCCTTTACCCAATAACATCGCCGTGTATGAGAGAAGCTTGAGCTGCTCGTCGAAGCGAGGTCTTATATTCAATCTATGACTCACTAGATTCCCTGATACTATATTTTCTAATGCTCAGTGATTTTCTTCTTTTTGGCTATCATGGGTGGTCGGGATCACGACAAGTAACTCTCAGAAAATCTGTTCATTTTTAACGCAAGCGGTGCAAGATATACACGAAGCTGGCAGGGTTTGTTTGTTAAGTGTTCAAACGCAACGATAATGTTCATTTTTACCGATAAAGTGTTTGACATATTTCTGGCTCAAAGTAATATGTGCCTCCGCAACGACGGTGAGGTGGCCGAGTGGCTGAAGGCGCTCCCCTGCTAAGGGAGTATACGGTTTGTCCCGTATCGAGGGTTCGAATCCCTCCCTCACCGCCATGCTTATTTTGAAGATTTGTTGCACTGCGCGTCCGTAGCTCAGCTGGATAGAGTACCTGGCTACGAACCAGGCGGTCGGAGGTTCGAATCCTCCCGGACGCGCCATATTTTTGTTTCTGAATTGAATCGGAAACACGCCCGAATTGTTGTGCGCT
>NZ_LYBM01000038.1 GCF_001707825.1 Veronia pacifica
CTACCTTGGCATCCACAGTTACCATAGCCACCATAACTGCCGTAGCCGCCAAGTCCATAGCCATCAAAAAAGCCGTCGCCATAGCCATGGTTATAGCCATAACCGTACCCATGGTTATAACCGTTACCGTAGCCCTGACTGTAACCTTGGTTGTAGCCATTCCCAGCACCAGCTCCATGACCAGCTCCGTTTCCGTGTCCAACGCCATCTGGCTTGTAACCGGATGCACCAGCTGGGCCGCCTAATTCGAATTCTTTCTTTCGAATTTTTAAAATGTCAATTTTGAAATTTACTCTTTCAAGCAGGTGTTCTCTCTCTTTAATTTTGTTTTGTGCATTGTGGCGATTTGCTTTCGCATGCTTGAGGTTTAACTTGTATTTTTCAATGTGTTCTTGTCTTTTCGGGCTGTAGTGTTGTTTTTGCTGCTCTTCAAGGTGATGGATCTTATTCTCAAGCCTTTTGATCCGTGCAATGTGTTTCTGGAGCAACTCTTTCTTTTTGTTTAGTTGTTCTTCCAACACCTGTTTTCTGTGTTTCTGTTGTTTGAGTTTTTGTAGCGTGGTTGCTTTGTCAAAATGGTCGGCTTTTGTGGTGTAAAAGTGCTTAAAAGCCTCTATATCCTTTGGGCCATCGTAAATGCTTGTCGCACTGATGCCACCGTGTGTTGAATGATCATGATCGTCGTATGGATTATACGCTCCACCAGATCGGTAGTGTCCTCCTCCTACTCCACCTACTGCTACCATCTGTTATCCCCTCATTTTTACTGTTTTAAGTGGTCCTGAACATCAAATATATGCAACAAGATCTTCAATAATTTCCGATACTTTTTAACTGTTAACTCTACTTTAAGAGCTCAAAAAAGTGACTTCAGTTGGTATGTGACTCAATGAATCCGATAGTTCCCTGGTCAAAAAGAGAGACTGGCAAATATGATGCTTAAAGATTCGCCTGAAAAAATCGAATTAGCTGAAGTCATCGCTCTGTATGGACTAAAAATAATTATTAAATTAGAGAGTTATGAGGTGTTTTTTTTCGCTCAGATTCAGTGGTCTGCTATACAAGTTGAACGAGAAGCGTATAATTGGGCGAAAAAAAAATTTTAAAACAAATGCTCTATTCAGAATAAATTTATCACTTTAAATACAACCAGTTGCATTCAATCAATTGCATTATATTTACCGTGTCAGGACTTTGCAGCGCAGCGACTACCAGATAGCTATTATTTGGAAATCATTAGTCGGTTATCAGTGAAGTTTTGTGGCAGACGCATTTATTCATGAACCGCACAGAGATTTTATTACCTCGCTAGGTTACAGGTAAGCATTTTCACTCAATATTGTCTGGCGTGTCCGTGCCTTCATAATAACCCTCTGAGATAGGTTGATTAGTACTCAACAGATAAATGTTATTTGCATTTTCAGCGGTGATGTTTCATCCGAGATTAAAAACAGTGCGCAGGGTTCGGAAAACAAGATAAAAATTGGGTGGAAACTGCTCGTTGGTTGAATTAAGTATTACAGTAAAACATAGGTTTAACGTCATATCTGCCAGCGTTAGTCTGCAAAGTTAACCAAAGGAAAATTATGTCTACCATCTTGCCTCTTATCGGCCGTCAACATGCATTGTTTACATCAGATATTCTTGCCAGTGAGGAGCGTTTGTCCAAAGAGGTGTCCGGCTCACGTTTTCTGGTACTTGGAGGTGCTGGCTCTATTGGGCAGGCGGTAACCAAAGAGATTTTCAAACGGCATCCCAAGAAGTTGCACGTAGTCGATATCAGCGAAAATAATCTTGTTGAACTGGTGAGAGATATTCGTAGCTCCATGGGATATATCGAGGGCGATTTTCAGACATTTGCGCTCGATATTGGGTCAGTGGAATATGACGCTTTCATCCAGTCTGATGGTCAGTATGACTATGTATTAAATTTATCAGCGCTGAAGCATGTCCGAAGTGAAAAAGATCCCTTCACTCTGATGCGGATGGTTGATGTCAATATTTTCAATACCGACAAGACGATTCGTCAAGCGATAGAGAGAGGTGTAAAAAAATACTTTTGTGTCTCGACTGATAAGGCTGCTAATCCTGTCAATATGATGGGGGCGTCAAAGCGGATCATGGAGATGTTTCTCATGCGAAGAAGCGAGCAGATAGCCATTTCCACCGCTCGTTTTGCCAATGTAGCTTTCTCTGACGGCTCGTTGTTGCATGGCTTTAATCAGCGTTTGCAAAAACATCAACCCATCGTGGCACCAAATGACATTCGGCGTTATTTCGTCACTCCGGAAGAATCGGGCGAGTTATGCCTCATGTCTTGTATTTTCGGTGATAACAGAGATATTTTCTTTCCAAAACTTAGCGAGTCACTGCATTTGGTAAGCTTTGCTGATATTGCAGTCAGTTATCTGAGGCAACGTGGTTATGAGGCGTTGGTTTGCAAAAATGAAGAGGAGGCGAGGGCACTTGCCAAGGTGCCTCCTGAAGGCAAATGGCCCTGTCTGTTTACGACTAGCGACACGACAGGCGAGAAAGATATTGAAGAATTTTTCACTGCGAATGAACAGTTAGACATGCAGCGATTTGAGCATCTGGGGATCATAAAAAATGATCTCGATTACGTCTCGGAAACGCTGCTGATGTTTGAGCGGGAAATTGACCGTATGAAAGCCGAATTAAGCTGGACGAAAGATGATCTGGTGGCGTTGTTTCACCAGATACTGCCAGATTTTGGGCATCGTGAAACCGGCAAATACCTTGATGGCAAGATGTAAGGTGCCCGCAATGACTCCTAATGACCTTGTCGATTTTGTCAGAGACGTATATACCAGTAATGCGTTTATTCCTTTGCATGCGCCTGAATTCAATGGCAACGAGAAACAGTACGTGTCCGAGACCATTGACAGTACGTTTGTGTCCAGTGTCGGTCAGTTTGTTGATGAGTTTGAAAAGCGTGTTGTGAATTATACTGGCGCCTCTGCCGCTGTTGCGACAGTGAACGGGACAGCGGCACTTCACACGGCGTTACACCTCGCTGGCGTGCGTCGCGGCGAGATAGTTATCACTCAGGCGCTTACCTTTGTAGCAACCTGTAACGCTATTCATCATATGGGTGCAGAGCCAGCCTTTGTCGATGTGTCGCCACATAGTCTCGGCATGTGTCCTAAAGCGTTGGATGAGTTTCTTCATCAGCATGCTGTTTTACGTGACGACCACTGCGTGATTAAGTGCACAGGTCAAGTTGCTCGTGTCGTTATGCCCATGCATACCTTTGGTCACCCCGTCGAGCTGGATGAGTTATTGACTGTGTGTCAGAAGTGGAACCTGATATTGGTGGAAGATGCTGCCGAAAGTCTGGGTTCTTTGTACAAAGGCAGACATACGGGTACTTATGGTGATTATGCTGCGCTCAGCTTTAATGGCAATAAAGTTATCACAACTGGTGGTGGCGGTATGGTGCTGTGTAAGTCTGAGATATCTGCAGAGCGCGCCAAACATTTAACCACCACTGCTAAAATATCCCATCCCTACGAGTTTTATCATGATGAAGCGGGTTTTAATTACCGGATGCCGAACATTAATGCTGCGTTAGGGTGCGGGCAAATAGAAAAATTGGACACGCTGTTACAAAGGAAGCGGCGTCTAGCGTTAAACTACCTCTCTTTTTTTAATGGCACTGATTATCGCTTTGTTGAGGAACCGGATTATGCGCATTCCAACTACTGGCTCAATGCAGTTCTGTGCCCGGATAAAGAGAGTCGTGATCAGTTCTTGAAGGTGACCAATGACGCCGGGGTGATGACCCGACCGGCCTGGCAGTTAATGCACCTGCTTCCAATGTACTCCTCGGCCTTGCGCGGTGAGTTGACCCAATCTGAGTATATTGCAGCCAGACTGATTAACCTGCCAAGTTCAGCCCCACCATTCGAGCAACCTGCGCCATAAAGGAAATAACTCAATGCCGCAAAAGAACCTTTCTGTAACGCGCCAACACAATAACGAGAGCAAAAATGTGCCAGCAACAAACAAAAAGGTCGCTGTGTTTACTGGCACACGCGCTGAATACGGTTTGCTCTATTGGTTATTAAAAGATATCGAAGCTGACCCCGGACTTCACTTGCAACTTCTGGTTTCTGGATCTCACCTGTCGCCTGAGTTTGGTGAAACCTACCGCCAAATTGAACAAGATGGCTTCGCCACGAGTGAAAAGGTTGAGATGTTGCTGTCGTCAGATTCACCTGTTGGCACTGCCAAAAGTCTTGGGCTCGGTATTCTCGGTTTTTCCGATGCACTCAGTCGCATGCAACCTGACGTACTTGTCGTGTTGGGTGATCGCTTCGAAGCATTGGCGGTGACACAAACCGCATACATCCTAAAGATCCCGGTGTTGCACCTACATGGTGGTGAGATCACCGAGGGAGCCTATGATGATGCATTTCGCCATGCGATCACCAAACTCAGTTATCTTCATGGCACGTCAACCGAGTCGCATCGCCAGCGCGTGATCCAATTGGGTGAATCTCCGGACCGGGTTAAAAACGTCGGCGCAATAGGTCTCGATCATTTAGTTCGCGGCGAGTTTCTCTCACAACAAGCACTCTCTGACTCAATAGATTTTACCTTGGATCGTCCTTTTTTTGTGGTGACATACCATCCAGTGACGTTAGCCAGCGAGGATCCGGAAAAGAGCTTTGATGAGTTATTGGCCGCCCTCGATCATTTCCCCGATCACAAGGTCATATTGACTTATCCCAACGCTGATGACGGTGGAAGAAAAATTATCCCTATGCTCGAAACGTATGCAGCAGAGCATACTGACAGGGTGCTTGCTATTCCCTCTCTGGGCCAGGTCCGATACCTTAGCGCGATAAAACATGCCGACGCAGTGATCGGAAACTCTTCCAGTGGGATCATCGAAGTCCCTTCATTCGGTGTACCTACCGTAAATATTGGCAGTCGACAATTAGGGAGGGCAGCGGCAAATTCTGTCTTTCATGCCGAGCCTGAAGAGGCATCAATTTTGCAAGCGATTAATAGTGGTATTTATTGGCGTAATAAACATCCAAACCAGCCGGCCGATAACCCGTATGGGGAGGGGAAAACCAGTGAACAGGTGATTGCGATGATCCATGCTCTGGACTTCAATCCATGTAAAACATTTTTTGACCTTTAGAGAGAGTATCATGACCTTGATTATTGCTGAGGCGGGTGTCAATCATAATGGCGATGAAAAACTGGCCTTTAAGTTGGTTGATGCTGCTGCTAAAGCTGGTGCTGATATTGTTAAATTTCAGACGTTTAAAGCAACTGAGTTAGTCACAGAGCAGGCGGTACAGGCTGATTATCAGGTGGCGAATACTGGAAAAAAAGAATCTCAGCTCTCAATGCTTCGTCGTCTTGAACTATCTCCTTCCTGTCACTTTGCTCTGGCTGAACATTGCAAGAAGCGGGGGATTGAGTTTCTTTCAACCGCATTTGACTCTGTCAGCCTACGTTTTTTGGTGGATGAGCTCGGCATCCAACGTCTCAAATTGCCGTCCGGTGAGTTAATCAATGCCCCCTTGGTGTTGGAGCATGCCAGAACAGGGCTGGATATGATTGTCTCGACAGGTATGGCGACGCTCTCTGAGGTGGAAGCAGCATTGGCAGTGATTGCTTTCGGTTACACAGCGGGTCATGACGCGGCACCGAGTGAGGCGGCATTCCGGCAAGCTTATTCCTCTGTTGAGGGGCAGGAGGCACTCAAAAGTAAAGTGACTCTACTGCATTGCACCACCGAATATCCTGCACCAATGTCAGATATTAACCTGAGAGCCATGGATACCTTGTCTGAACATTTCTCGCTTGCTGCTGGATACTCAGATCACAGTGAAGGTATCACTATTCCGATTGCAGCTGTTGCCCGCGGGGCGGCAGTGATTGAGAAACACTTTACTCTTGATAAAACTCTTAATGGCCCAGACCACAAAGCATCCCTTGAGCCGGATGAACTTGTTGCTATGGTGACTGCTGTGAGACAGGTTGAAACGGCGTTGGGTGATGGAATTAAAGCGCCCGCAGCGTCAGAAATAAAAAACAAAGCCATTGCACGAAAGAGCTTGGTCGCGGCATCAGATATCAAAGCGGGAGAAGCCTTTTCTGACGCTAACGTAGCAATAAAACGCCCGGGAACAGGTATGTCTCCTACAGCCTATTGGCAAGTGCTTGGCTCTTGTGCAAGCAGAGCCTATCAGGCAGGGGAGTTGATTCATGAGTGAGGGCAAACACCTGCCGTTAGTGATCATTGGCGGGGGCGGACATGCCAGCGTATTGGTCGACATGCTCCGGCAGCAACAGCGACGCATTCTTGCGGTGATCTCTCCCGATCTCATTGATCGCGGTGAAGTATTTGGCGAGATAAAACAACTGACAAGCGACGAGGATATCCATCAGTTTGGCTGTGACGATATCAGGCTGGTAAATGGACTGGGGATGCTACCGGGGCAAAACCTCCGTCGTAAGGTTGGAGAAAAGTTCAGAGAACTTGGATATCGGTTTGAAACCGTCATTTCTTCGAAGGCCATAGTGTCACCATTCGCTACCCTCGCCGAGGGTGTGCAGGTTATGCCCGGGACGGTGGTTCAGGCTGGTAGTCAGATTGGCCAACACAGTATCATCAATTCCGGCGTGATCGTAGAGCATGACAGCCAGATTGGTGACTGGAATCATATCGCCCCCGGCGTGACCCTGTGTGGACATGTCAGTACAGGTGATGACGTATTTATTGGAGCAGGCGCAACCGTCACCCAGATGGTTTGCATTGGCTCTGGAGCTATTGTCGGTGCGGGTACGACGTTGACAGAAGAGCTGGCTGCCCATCACATCTGCTACCCGGCTAAAAATACACAGCAAGAGATAAAACCAAAGGTGACACTATGACACAGAGTTGGAGAAACGTTCTTATCCGCCCTGACAGATCAATTCGGGAAGCTCTGGAGATCATAGACAGAGAAGCATTGCGGGTGGCGTTGGTAGTATCAGAAGAAGATCACCTTTTTGGCGTAGTCACTGACGGCGACGTCCGTCGCGGATTATTGAATGATATTTCGATGTCAGAGCCTGTTTCCCGGGTAATGAGTACATCACCGATCACTGCCTCAGTCAGTTCCACCCGTAAGCAGTTAATTGATCTGATGGAGGAGAAAAATATCCTTGCGGTGCCATTGCTTGATGGCGAAAAAATCTGTGGCATGGAGACCTTGCATGGTGCGTTAAACAAACCCAAGTTAGACAATCCGGTGCTCTTAATGGCTGGGGGGTTTGGTACCCGCCTCAGGCCACTTACTGAAAGCAGTCCCAAGCCAATGCTCAAGATTGGTGATAAGCCGATTTTGGAGACGGTGATCCGAAGCTTTATGAAAGCGGGTTTTGAAAACTTTTTTATCTCCACTCACTACATGCCCGAAAAGATCCATGAGCATTTTGGCAATGGCTCGGTATTAGGCATAAACATTACCTACATCCATGAGGATCAGCCTCTGGGAACAGGGGGTGCTCTTGGGCTCCTGCCAACAGATTTACCTGACGACAAGCCGCTGATTGTGATGAACGGTGATGTATTAACAACTGTCGACTTCGAACAATTAGTCAATTTTCACACTGAGCATGGCGCAGATGCCACCATGTGCGTCCGTGAATATGAATATCAGGTTCCTTACGGCGTGATTAATGGCAAAGGCAATAAAATTGTCAGTATGGAAGAGAAGCCAGTTCAGCGCTTTCATGTCAACACTGGCATATATGTCGTTTCTCCCCATGTTTTCCGCTCTGTTGAAAAAAATGAAGCCATCGATATGCCGACATTACTTGAGCAGCAAATGCTGGAGCGCGATAACGTGCTAATGTTTCCGATTCATGAGTATTGGCTTGATATTGGCCGACCTGATGATTTTGACCGTGCACAACAAGACATTGTTCGACTGGGTATTTAGTTATGCTGTTCGGAAAAAAAGTGATGGCAGTGATACCCGCACGTGGCGGCAGTAAACGCCTGCCACGGAAGAATATTTTACCCCTGGCCGGCAAACCTTTGATTGGTTGGACCATAGAAGCCGCGCAGCAAAGCCAATATATTGATGAGGTTTTCGTCAGCACTGACTGCAGTGATATTGCCGATGCAGCCGCTTCCTTCGGTATTCGAATTCCTAAGCTTCGGGCAGCAGAGCTTTCGGGAGATACCGCAACAAGTGCGTCAGTACTCGTTGATGTGCTAACCACGTATGGCAAACATATCGATATTGTTGTTCTCCTGCAGCCAACGTCTCCACTCCGGCGAGCAGAGCATATCGATGAAGCGCTTGAAATGTTCGCTGAAAAACAAGCATCGAGCGTTATTTCGGTGACGCCGTGTGAGCACAGTCCTTTGTGGGCAAACACATTGCCGGAAGATCGATCTCTTTTCAATTTTATCCGACGAGAAGCAAGTGTACGCTCTCAAGACCTTCCGCAATATTATCGCCTCAATGGTGCCATTTATGCCCTTGATGCCCGACAGCTAGTCCGCTCAGGCAACATTGACTTCAATCTAAATGCGTTCGCATATGTGATGGAAACCACAAACTCGATTGATATTGATGTACAGCTTGATTTAGATTTTGCCGAATTTTGCCTATCAAAACTGCCCATCCCCAGATGAGAACTGGTTTCAACATGATATTGATTCTCGTTTGAATAATTTTCCTCAGTAAAAAAGTGGTTGAATTTTGTATCCGGAGAGAGATACTTCCGTGTGATATTCATTACAAATATTTACAATTTCGTGTTTCATTATTTTATGGTCATGGAGCGTTCGTTTTGATCCCGGATAAAAGACTGCTATTAACCCTATTTTGCTTCACTCTTGCCTTAGTGATGTATTTCGTCGGCCAACAATACAGTGCAATGTCTTTGTTGTTGCTAGGTGTCGTTTTTGAAGGCGCATTCTGGTTTGGCGTCTGGGGTACACGACATACACAGTCGGACTAGTCAAAGAGAGCGGTGAGCCAGTCAAGGCGTGTTATTTGTGGTAAAGCTGATTACTCATACATATCAGCTTTATGACTACTCTCCTTATTTGACGAGAGACAAACATCCACTTTCTGTCTTGTATCGCAATCCTCCGTTTACCGTCTCAAAGCAAGAGGCGAAAGCGTCTTCCTTATGCCATTGGAACTCAAAAGGTGCTGGCGCAATGTGTCTCAGCCGTTCAATGACTGAATGGTGAACCTTGAGTAAGTTATTGTTATAGCCACTATAGCGGGAGTAAGCCGCCAGGTTTCGGTTTTGCTTCCGATATACTAATCCCCATAAACCAGACTCTGGATCATGTGTTTTATCCTTAATGTCGGCAAATACCTGAGTATTATCTGGTGTCAGGCGATAGGCTTCGATCTGATTTAACATCCAGTTCAAAGACACACCACTGATATGGGTGTCATCATATCCGCCACCAACGTCAGAATGTGCGCCTGCAAACCAGACTTCGTCAACAACGTCATCAATCACTATCCACGGACAGGTGCGGGTCAGATCAGGATTGGTCAGCAATACAGGGGTAAATATGCGGGCTCTGCTGTCATCAATCGCTACAGCGTGCGCCGCTTTTTCAATATTACAAAGCTGGTCGCCATAACGTTGATTTGGGTCACGCCAGTTTTCCTCATAATCTGGAATACCCAGCGCCTCCACTGTATCCCACAATCCCATAAATTTTACATCGACTGGCACAGGGTCACGGCCCAATACGGCTTTGACTGCCTCTCGCCTCTCGTCTTCAGACTTTATCCCCTTATATGCGTTATAAATTGCTTCGATGTAGGCGTATTTTTGCTTTTGTGGAATGGAGGAGAGGTCTGGAAGGCCAGCAACGTAAAGCATCGCGGCGAGTATTCTTGCTGCAAATGCACCGCGACTGAAGCCAAAAAGATAAATGTTATCGCCACGTTCATGGTGATAGTTTTCGGCTAGAAATAAGTACGCCTCCCTGACATCGTGTCCAATACCCCAGCCAAGTGCCATCCCCAAGACTCGCCCATCAGTTCCCACGCCTTTTATGTAACTTGAGCGAATGAAAGGCGTATTCTGGAGTGTCACAAGATTATGTAACTTAGAGACATTGGTATGACTGGACTCGTTATTCGCGGTGCCATCCAGAAACACAGTGAGGCTGACTGGACCTGAACTGTCGCTAACAGGGATATGATTGACGGCTGTCATTGACTGACAGGCTGAAAGCGCAGAAATGCACAGCATTGCAATGAGTATCCGAACACAGGGGATAAATCTTGGCAGAGAATAAAAATAACGGACAGCCTGAACCGATGTCGTATTTTGCATACTTTATTTATAAGTTTTTATTTTTGATCATAGGCTTAGAATAGTAAATTTTTAAACCTGCGCCTGTCTTATAACAAAGATCTTGCCACCTTGATCAGCATCGTGAACATATTTAGTGACTGTCCATATTCAATTTCACTAAAACGCCGGATCGACATGGTCAGAGATGAAATCTCTATGTTGTCTGTAGATAGTTTTTAGAAAATGAAATACCGGACAAATGAAAGACTGAGCAAATGATAGATATTCTCTTAGGGGGCTACTAACTAGGCCATGTATCCAGAAAGAGCTCCATAAGCTGACCTTTTGGTCCCTCATGGCCTACTGGCCGCCAGCCGTGTTTTTGATAGAACTTTTTTCCACCTGTGTTGTTCCAATAAAAGCGTAATGTCGCTTTTTTGCAGCCTCTGGCTTTGAACGCATTCAATGCATATTGCTGCAACTGTTCCCCGAGTCCTTTATGGCGATACTCGGGGATCAGATAGAGCAAATTAATGTGACCAAACAAGACTCCTTCGTGATCCTCAAGCGCGTTCCTGAACTCTACCTGTCCAATGCACTCACCTTTGTTCATCACGAGATAAAAACCGACGTCCGGGTGTGTGCTGATTGCCTGATACCAGTTCTTTGTGATGTCTTCATCGAACCCTTCAGTATGACCAAAGCTTAACTGATAGGCATCTTTGCGGAAGCCAAGACACAGTGAAAGGTGGCGAGATAAATCGACGGGTACAAACTGCATCATGGCTCCTGGGTTGAACGTTTATAGGCGAAGAACAATTACAATCACAGTGTTATTTAAAGTTTATACTCCCCGTTTCAACCAGTAACGTAAGTGTAGAAGCAGAGGTTGACTGGGTATTTACCAAGGTACCTTCTGCACCCAGGGGGAATGTTCTTGATACCAATGAATAGGTGTTTTTGCCCTCAATACCGCCGATATCTACCTGCGCAAAAGCTTTTTTGAAGTTTGTAGAATGTCGGATATCTGGCGCATATATTTCGCCCAAATCCAGTGAAATAGAGTGACTATACTTAGGATCGATTTCAACCGTGATAATCGTCCCTTCGTTGCGGCCTTTGCCAAAACACGATGTCTTGTGTTCCACCTCAGAGTGAAGTCCCGATGTGTTGATGGCTAAATCAGGAACACACTTTCCTTGTGGCCGATAGCTAATGCGATGTGGCTCATCCATTGCGTGCTCAGCAATTTTTACCACCACGGTACCCTTGTCGATATTCACTGAGGGCGCAGAGAGATTCATCTCTGGTTGGCCGGAACACCCAATGGACAAAAAGCACAACAACAGGCAGCCACTTTTAAGATTTGCATTCACTTTTTTTACTGACGGTCTAGCTTTTGACATATGGTCCTCTGCCTTTTTTATTATTTTCTTCTCGCGGAAAATGTTAGCAAACCATGTTTACGACAGATGAAATATTATTTTGGTGTGACTCTAAAGGTAATTAAAAAGTGATTAGGTCTTTAGTGTGGAAATAAAAAATAGGGAAATTAAAACGGCTCGCTGAGAGCCGTTTTAAAGGTGGTCAGACTGTAAACTGATTCATTGAAGACTGGAGTTGTGCGTTGTTGGCATTAAGGTTTTGCGTTTCTTCGACTGCCTTATCCATCTTTCCTGCCGTCTCAGTGCTCAGGTCATTGACTCGGTTGACGTTCTGACTGATGTCCGCCACGACTTGCGTCTGTTCCGCAGTCGCGCAGGCAATCTGCTCTGCCTGAGCTTGAATACCCGTGATAGCGTCCATCATTTTTTCAAGCAATTGGGTCTGTTCACGTGCGCTTTCAACGGTATCGTTGGCCTGACTGCGGTTTTGCGACATGACAGCATCAACCTGATGGGTCTGGCTTTGCAGTTTTTCGATGATCTCGCGAATGCTTATAGTCGATTCCTGAGTTTTGCTTGCCAGGTTTCGAACCTCTGATGCCACGACTGCAAAACCTCGGCCCTGATCTCCTGCCCGAGCCGCTTCAATCGCTGCGTTGAGAGCCAGCAGGTTGGTTTGCTCGGCGATATCACCAATGACATTCAGAATCTGACCGATTTGATCGACATCCTGCCGTAACTGAGTCACCATTTGTTCAGCCGAGATAATATCAGCCGTCAACTGCTCAACTTTTGACGTTGATGCAGAGACACTGGCTTTACCGTTCGAGACCAATGTTTCTGCATCTGAGGTCATCTCCCGGGTACGATCTGCATTGTTTGAAATCTCATTCACAGCATGGCCCATCTCGGTGGCGGCGGCAGCAATAAGTTCCAGCTCATTTTTCTGAGCATTAATGGCGTCGTGGGTATCTACGACAACCCGCTGCATTTCTTCGCTGTTTTGTTGAACCGCCCCCGCCAGTGTTGTGCTGTCAGAAACCAGATGATGTATTTTTTCAGTGAACAGATTGAACGCGCTCGCGACCTGTCCAACTTCATCCTTACGTTCGTTGTCGAGGCGTTGTCGTAAATCGCCATCACCTTGCGCAATTTCGCGCATCGCTTCCGCGGCATTGTTCAGCGGGAGCAGTGCTCGCTTGGCGAATACGCCAATGGCTGCAACAAGCATGGAGAGACAGACAGCAGCAAAGAATAATGCGCTCATTGTCGCCGATTTAACAGGCTCGTTTATCAAGGTGGCAGGTACCATTAATGCCAAAGACCATTGCATATTAGGCCATTCTGACTTAATGGTGCGAACTGCAAGCACTTGCTCCTGTCCCATCCAGGTAACATGCTTAAAGGCGGTTTGATATTGAGCATCAACATTGACCAAAGATGAAAATCCTTCGCCCTGCTGATCCAATTTATTCAAGGTCAGCGACTTTAATTCCTCAGGTTTCTTACCTGAGAAGAGAACGACGTCGCCTTTTTCGTTGAAGACAAATGGAATGCCTGCTCCTTGATACCTGAGGTCGTCGAGTAGACTCTTTTGAATCCCGGTAACATCAATATCTGCTCCGCCAATGTAAAGCAGTTTTCCGGTCTGATCGTATACTGGCGAGTAAATTGCGCCACTGAGATTACCCGTCCGGATATCAATCGCGGTAGTGAGCCATGGTTTCTTTTCTTTGATTGAACGCTGCCACCAAGGTCTTGATTTGAGATTGACCTTAGGGTCGAAATAGCGACCTGATAAGTCATAGTACTCGCCTGTACTACCAACGGCGAAAAAGGTAGTGATTAGCTTTTGGTCCTGATCAGCCAGTGTTTTGATATCGCCCTGAATTTTTTTGAAAAGAGGGGTATCGTAGGGGATATCTTCGCTGGTTCTTTGTTGAGCAAAAGTACGAATATCACTATTGCTAAGAAATACATCGACGATGGCTTGATAGCGCTGGAAATAACCTCTGGCAAATTCCGCTTTATCGGAGATTTGCTCTGAAAGCGCGCTATGTGCGTTTTCTTCGGTTAAATCCGAGATCTGGCAAACAGCAATCCATGTGGCAATACCAGCGATAATTATCGCAAGAAAACTGGTTCCAAAAATCAGTTTCCTAACAATAGACATATTTTTCATTCCCGACTCCTTTGAAGGGGATAATGGCAAGTCCGTTTTGTACGGATCTGGGTATAAGCGTTTTACTTCGGGAGGTATGGGTTATATTTCTCCATTGCCGTCAATATTGCCCCAAGAATCCCCAGTGCATATCAACAATAAGAGAAAAAGTGAACCAAGATCTCTTCATGGAAATAAAAAGATTGTTTCATGAAGTAAGTTTTACATTACGTTTTACGTAACAGTTATCAGTAGAGCAGATGGTGAGCGAGAGTTTACCGGGGGATATGGCGTTCTTCGACAATGAAGTGCCACTTAGAATCTTCGTTTATATACAAAATCACAGGGTCAGGCAAATACGTTGTTTGTGTCATTGTATTCTTTGCCTGACACACGTGAATATAAAATCTGGCTTATCAATTATTGGTATCAGTCAACTAAAGGCTGTTATTAAAAACCTACCTTGTTGAATTAGCGTGTTGATGTTTTGCCGACGTATTTTGCTTTTTTACTGGCCCTATAACAATCATCAGTATCCCACACAGAAACAAACCACAGGCGATAATTTGAGGATTTGTAAGTGTCTCGCCATACATCAGATATCCGCTGAGCAGAGCAAAGATCGGTACCAAAAGGGTCAGCGGTGCTACGGTACTCAAAGGGTATCGAATCAGTAAATTATTAAACACCCAGTATCCGAAAAGGGTAGTGGGGTAGGCTTGAAATAGTATCGCCATACTTGTGTCCACATCCCACGCATGAAATGACTCTATTATCACAGCATCACCATTTATGAACAGGGTGAGAAGAACAAGCGGTATTGGAGCGAACGCCATTCCCCACACATTAAATGCAAAGGCCTGCTTCACTTTTGCTGATTTCACAATGACACCAACCAATGCCCACGAAATGGCCGAAAGCGTCACCAGAATAAGTCCAAATAGAGTCACGTTACCGTTGGTGTAGATAACTGACACTATTAGCCCTGCGATGGCAAAGGAGACGCCAAACAGCTTTCTTTTTGAGAGTCTTTCATTAAAAAAGAATACACCGACAAGAATGCTGAACAGTACATTTGTTTGCATCAGAACGGATGACATGCCAGATGATAATCCTGCAGTAATAGACCACGATGCCATGCCCCACACACCGACACCGAAAACGACACCATAAGCGACGAGGTAGCGCCATGCTACGTCGGGTTTGCGGATAAAAAAGATCATAGGAATAACTGCTGCTGTGAAACGCGCTGCTGTGGCGAGTAATGGATCGACAGCAGACACGCCCATCTTGATCATTGAAAAGTTAAAGCCCCATATCAGCATAACCAATGTTGCCAGAGCTAAGTCGCGTGTTGACATTGTTTCTCCTTAATCCGCGATACTGTTTGCTCAGTATGAACAGCATTTTTCTTTAGGTACAGATACAGATAAAGCAATAAATATCAGTACAGTTTGTAATGTGAGTACCACATTAATCTATAAAAATATCCGTTTAGTCTTATCTGAAAAAAGCGTACAGTTTTCTAAATGGATAAAATATGGGTACAGATAGGATGCGATACAAACAGCTGGCAGAATCTTTCATCAGAGATATTAATGATGGCAAGTTAACGCGGGGGAGTAAAATGCCATCGTTGAGGATGCTGGCTAATCAGCATGCAGTCAGTGTTTCGACGGCAGTCAGTTGTTATCAGGAACTGGAGTCTCTGGGTTGGATAATTTCTCGCCCAAAAGCAGGCTTTTATGTCGCGGCAAAACCCCTGCAGCATTGCAATAGGCCTGATCTTCTGCAGTTTGTCAGTCAGGTCACTGAACCCACTACCAACATCGTACAGCCTAACCCATTGAATGGGCCTCTTGGTGTATCCAGTACAACAATGGACAGCAAAGCAAAAACGGCTATTGAGAGGAGCTTTCGCTGCGCTTTCAAAAGGCTCGACGATCGTCTGAGTCACTACCCGGATTATCAGGGGGAGCCATTACTGCGGCAGGCACTTTCACAACATTTTTCTCATCACGGGTTTGCATTCAAATCAAATGAGCTGGTTATTACAGGCGGCTGTATGTCGGGAGTGAAGACAGCATTGGAAATATGTACCTCAGCGGGTGATGCCGTCGCCATTAGTTCTCCATGCTTTAACGGGCTTATCACCCTTCTGGCGACCATGGGGCGGAAAATAGTTGAGATCCCCTCAACAGAGAGTGGGATAGATCTTGACCAACTTGAGTGTCATCTTGAGCAAGGCCACATCAAGGCAGGGTTGTTTTGCACTACCCATATGAATCCGCAGGGCATTACCATGTCAATTGAACAGAAAAAGCGGCTGGTGGCGTTGGCAACTAAGTTTCGAACCCCCATTATTGAAGATGACGTGTACATTGAATTGTCTCATCAGGAAACATTCCCATTACCCGCAAAGTACTTTGACCGACACGGCTATATTTTGTGGTGCGGTTCGATTTCGAAAACACTCTCTCCCTCTTATCGATTGGGATGGTGTCTACCCGGGCGTATCTCACAGAATTCATCGATTTGTTCGCTGCGGGCAGTTATGGAATCTCCAGTCAGATTCAACTGACATTGGCAGACTTCATTTTAAACGGTAACTATTCTGCCTATTTACGACGAAAAAGATTTCAATTACAGGCCAGTAAACGGGAATACACCGCTTACCTAACCAATGAACTTGGCGATAAAATTCGTATCAGCCAGCCTGATGGAGGGTTGGTGCTTTGGCTCCAGATCCCCGGAGTGGATTCTGAGCGTTTGAACAAACACCTTGCTGAAGCATGTGTAGATGTCAGGCATGGCGCGTTGTTCACGTCTTTGAATTTATATCGAGATTGCTTTCGGATTAATATGGGTCACGATTTTACCGAGCCCGCACAAAGCGAACTGAAAAAGTTGGTTTCGGCCATTAATAATTGAGACTAAGAGCTTTTGCGTTGGTGGCATTCCAGCAATAGTAACTGTATTTGCTACATTCTTTGTACAAAATAAAACCGTGTCTCTGGTACAAAGATGCAGAAGGGTTGCCATGAAAAACGGCAAGCCGAATGCCAGTTGGTGATTCCGCGAACATTTTCTGAAGGCGTTTAACGACAGCAGTGCCAATACCTCTGTTTCTGAAATCGGCAGAGACAAAGAACTTACGTAAAAATGTCACCTCATCTTCCTTTTCCAGACAAAAAAATCCAGCTCTTTCACCATTGTACAAAATGATAACTGGCGGCGTTTTACGCCATTCTTCGTTGTAAAGTTGGTGTTGAAAATCGGTGTCCCAGCCAAAATGTCTAGTTATATAGGCGCACTCGCAATCAGTCCGAAGGTCAAATGCCCAGTTTTTATCTTCTTTTTTGGCAGCTCTAAATGTGATCATAGTTTCATTCTTCCATTTTTTTCAATAAGTTAACGCTAAATGGTCACCGGAAATACACTCATGATCATGACAGTTTATTTTTTCCGACATATTTCACAACAAGAATTATTTGATTTATATATATTTCATATATGTTTTATATACAAAGTGTCGACTATGGGTATTGTTAAGATTTCTGAAGACCTTCACGAAGAAATTCGAAAGGCCAGTAGTGTCATGTCGCGTTCAATTAACTCTCAGGCAGAGTTTTGGATCAAAATGGGTATGCAGGCGGAGCTTCATCCCAATCTGTCGTTTAATGACTTGGTGGCTCAGATGATGAGTCAGGCCAAAGTCTGTACCGATAATCTGGCATCTAAACCGGATCAAGCTGATGACTAGACCCGTGAATATTAAGTCACAGCAAGAGATTATGCTGATGAATAGGGCAGGCCAGTTACTTGCCACGGTTTTCAGAATGCTGGACAGCATAGTCAAACCGGGAATAACCACGATGGCTATCAATGATTGTGTTGAGTCATTCATTGTGAATGAACTGCGAGCACGTCCAGCGAGTAAGGGACAGTACGACTACCAGTTTGTACTCAATTCATCGCTTAATGATGTGGTATGTCACGGTGTCCCGAGCAGCAACCAGAAATTAAAAGACAGCGATATCTTGAACATTGATATCACGCTGGAGAAAGATGGCTTTATTGCTGATTCAAGTAAAATGTATCTTATGCCACATGCAACTCCCCTCGCTCGACATCTATCAGAGGTCACTTATCAGGCAATGTGGAAAGGCATTGAGCAGGTAAAGCCGGGTGCAACACTTGGGGATATTGGCCATGCTATTCAGCGATATGCGGTGAGTCATGGCTATAGCATTGTGCGTGAGTACTGTGGTCATGGTATTGGCCGAGAAATGCATGAAGCGCCTCAGATACTGCACTATGGTGAGCCGGGGACAGGAATGACGCTGAAACCGGGTATGACGTTCACGATTGAGCCGATGGTGAACCAGGGGAGCGCCAAAGTGAAAACGAAGAGAGATGGCTGGACAGTTGTCACCCGTGATAAAAAGCTTTCCGCCCAGTGGGAACATACAGTATTGGTTACTGGCTCCGGCTATAAGGTGCTGACGTTGCGTGAAGAAGAAAAGTGTTAAAACGCTTTTGGTCGTTTCTTTTGGTAGGTTAATGCGTCGTAGGTTCAGACTGTATCTATCTTGAGTAAAGTGCTGAATGGTTCGTGCGAGGTGAAGTTAGCCACGGAGAGGGGGGCTAAGAAGCGTTCAATAATGATGCAGTTGCCTCTCCGTTTGGTTTTAGCCGCAACACATCAAGGCTGTTTTCTTACAGTCTACGCTGCGAAAAACGTCTCTTTGTTATTGAACATTTTTCCAATGAAGACCGAGAGTTAGCCTTGATGTTAGTGGTATGATTGCCATGAATAACCATACATGGATACCACAATGAATACATTTGAAATTGAAGGTCAGAAGCTGGCTTATTTAGACAAGGGTGAGGGGCCGGTGTTGCTGTTTGGACACAGCTTTTTGTGGGATAGCCAAATGTGGGCCCCACAAATTGAGGTACTGAGCCAGTCTTATCGTTGTATCGTGCCTGAGCTGTGGGCACACGGCAAGTCTGATGCGGCTCCAGCTTCTATGACCTCCTTGGTTGACTATGCTCAGCATTTGTTGGCATTGATGGACCATCTCGACATTGAGCATTTCTCCATTGTTGGTCTGTCTGTTGGCGGTATGTGGGGGGCGGAGCTGGTGTCTCAGGCACCTCAGCGAGTCAAGTCTCTGGTACTGATGGACACATTTATTGGTCTGGAACCCGAAATTACCCATCAGAAATACTTCGGTATGCTCGACACTATCAGTCAGCTGAAGGCTGTCCCTGCGCCGATTATTGATGCTGTCGTGCCATTGTTCTTTGCTGATAACGCTGAGAAAGACAACGCTGCTATTGTTGCATCTCTCAAGCAGTACCTTGGAAGCTTGACCGGTGAGTCTGCAGTCGAGGTTGCCCGGGTGGGACGTATGGTCTTTGGCCGCCGCGATCTGATTGAAGAAGCGGAGAAATTCGCCCTGCCAACCTTAATTGCAGTAGGCCGTGAGGATAAGCCGCGCCCGGTATTTGAATCCTATTTAATGAATGATTGTATTACTGGCAGTGAATTGGTTGAGATCCCCAATGCGGGTCATATCAGCTCGCTGGAGCAGCCTGAGTTTGTCAATGACATGCTGCTGCGTTTCCTAAGTAAGGTTTACGCATAATAGTTTGCGGAATAAAAAACTCGGCGCAGCGCCGAGTTTTTTTGGTTCAAACGTTCAGACATTTTGCCGATAAAACGTAACTAGGCTCGCTAATATTGCCGAATGAGAGAGTCAGTCCACCAGCTCAATATCAAGGCTATTAAGTAAGTTCAATGCCTCGTAGCGTGAAAACGTCGCCCCTTTTATTTGATTTTCTAAAATGTCGATAGCGTATGCGGTTGAATCGGTGAAGTCCACGTCCTGCAAGTTAGTACGCATAAATAAGCTATACGAGAAGTCACTGGCGACCATTTTTGAACGGACAAAATTCCCTTCTCTGAAGTCCACATCGTGTAATTTACACTCGTCTATTGCTAACTCATTTAGCGTCAAGCCAAAAAACGAGCTGTCATTTAAAATACAGCGCTCAAAAGTCAATTCAAAATCAAGGTGGTAGACCGGCCATGTTGCTTTGGTCCAGTCTACGCCGACGAGTTTGGTATCCAGAAACCGGATGCCAAATAGTTTTGATGCTGAGAGATCGGTAAGGCTTAAATTACACCGTTCGAATACACAGTTGGTAAATTTACAACGTTGAAAAATAGCCGATGAGAAATCACAGTCTGTAAAATGGCACTCTTCAAATTCGACATCAACAAACTCCTCGTAAGAGGAACTGAGTTTATGGAAGAGTGATCGACATAGCTTTCGTTATTATTGATCTCTGACATTACTACCTCTGGTTAGCCCAACACTGACATGCTTTATCGTGAGGTAATTCTGTATCGGATACAACGAAAATTCAGCGAGTCAGATACGCTAATTTATTTACTGGTAACATATTTGAGCAGTTCCACCACCTGTTCTGGCGTCTCGGCCCAGGCCATTGCTGCACCATCAACCTCTTTGAGTGGATGGATCAGAGAGTCATCGTGCAGTGTAATAAACGGCTTACCAAGCGCAGCCAGCATGCCAGCGTCAAATGCGGCATTCCATTGACGATATTTATCGCCAAAACGCACAACGCCGATATCGCATTGTTTGATCAGCGTCGAGGTGCGAATGGCATTAACTTTTGACGATTGATGATCGCGCCAGAAACCCGATTCGTTCTCTCTTAACACATCACCAGCTGCATCACTTGCATCATGATCAGTGTTTGCCGAGTGGAACACGATACTGAGTCCCTGTTGCTCAGCACCATCGATGATGCGCTGACGCCAATCGGTATGAATTTCTCCGCTGAGGTACACATTCCATATCATTTCTTGCTTCCTTTTCGTGTTATCTATTTATGAGTTATTGAGCTGACGATGGCAGAGCAGTCGCTGTCCACCCTCTTAAAAC
The DNA here is from genome assembly GCF_001707825.1 of Veronia pacifica. Taxonomy (GTDB): domain Bacteria; phylum Pseudomonadota; class Gammaproteobacteria; order Enterobacterales; family Vibrionaceae; genus Veronia; species Veronia pacifica. The sequence goes on from NZ_LYBM01000038.1 coordinate 20,841, forward strand.
CCCTGATGCATAAATTGTACACAATAATAAAAAGCATTGCACACAGAGTTTTACCAAAATAATTCAGCATATTAATGGGTATTCAGACTGCTAAGAATATGTCGGATTCTTCTGGTCTGAGATATCCGGCTGTCTACTCCTGGTCAACGTAGATCAGAGCGTCGGTATCGAAGCCCCGTGATTTGGCCTCGGCAACGAATTTATCAAGGATATCTTGGGAAACTTGTGGTGTTCGGGATAACAACCAGAGGTAGTCAGTGTCAGGGCCGGAAATAAAAGCATACTGATAGTTTTCTTCCAGTTCAAAGATGACGTAAGAACCGTAGAAGGGGCCGAAAAATGACACTTTCAGGTAACCTTCTGACTTCGTTTTTACAAAATAGGCTTTGCCTTCAGCCTCTTGCCATTCATTGTCCTTGTTTGAAAAGCCTCGGTTTATGACTTTGACACCGCCATCAGGTCTGACACTGTATGTGGCAGTGACCTGATTTAGCCCTCGCTCAAAGGAGTGGTCTAAACGGGCAATTTCAAACCACTTGCCAAGGTATCGGTCAAGTTCAAAATTATCAATGGGAGAGACTTGCTCAGGCATCCCCAAGCAACCGCTTAATAGAGAAGCGCTGATGAATGTGAGGAATTTTTTCACTGAAATCTCCTTTCCATGTTTTTATTAACGGCTCAAGTTTCTCATAGAATGTGTTTGTTACATATCACTAAAAACACCTTTATATTGTTCTTTTCCGCTAATAAATAAAGCGCTAACGTTGCAATATGCTGACATTTTGGTATCGAGGCTATATTACTGGCTAAACCAGCTATTTATTTGTTCAGCAAGCTCCCGCGGCTTTTCCAGCGGCAACATATGACCTGACCCAGAAGTTCGGATAACGGAAACCATTGGATTCTTGCTGAACTGATTGAATCCAGTTGCCATAAGCAGGGGATCGTTTTCACTAATGTAAAAATGGGTAGGGAAGTTGAATGATTGTATGGCTTCCGTTAGATCCTCGCGCTCTGATGTTAGTTGATACTGGCTGACGAAGGTCTCAGATCCTAATTCTTTGTCCATAGAAAGAATGATCTCAATATTGCTATCACTTACGTTTCTTTGATCCAGTAGTGACGCTGCTTTTCTTTGGCTGATGCCGTGATAACCGTTACCTTTCACCCAATGTAGAATCTGTTTACGCTGCACTTGTTCCTCATGGGGCAGACCTGCGGGATTGTTAGATATGACAAAAAGCTTGCTTACTCTCTCCGGGTAACGCGCTGCAAAAGAACATGCAATGTAACCACCAAGAGAGAAGCCAATCAGACAGGACCTTCCATCGTCCATCATGTCTTCATATTCATCAGCTATTTGAGCGAAGGTTTTGTTCGAGGGAATATCAAGAAATACAGGCTCAATGGTGGGATTGAGAAAAGGGGCAAGCTTTTCCCACAGCCTTTTGTTACACATGGTGCCAGGTATAAAATACAGCCGTTTGTTCACATTCACTTCCTCAATCAATCCACTGACTGTTGCCCGATAACAATATCTCAAACGTGTTTGATGGGTGATCTGAATTTGGATAATTCAGGATCTTACAGGCCATATTGTGGCCTTATCAACGTTTACCATTAAGGTCATATTGGGACAGAAACTGCCAAAGCTGCTCACTTGTGTTTAGACCATCGGTACCTTGGGTAAACCAGATATGTTCGCCCCCTACGACCTTGTAATGCTCAACCGCTATCCCACTGTTGTTATTGATATATTGTGAGTATTCGACATTGGCATTTTGTCGGGTATTAGTCGGGGTTGTTTCTGTACCGTTAAACTGGATCCAGTGATTAAGGACTGTCTCAACGGAGTTCCAATCTTCGTCTCCCTCATAGGGGATAACACTGTCTTCCGTGCCATGAAAAATGATCACGGGTATTGGACGCAATGGATTACAGTCTCCATCGAGCATGGTGCCTGACACAGAACCAATAGCCGCGATCTTATCACTTAGTTGACAAGCGAGCGCATAACTGAACATACCGCCATTTGAGTATCCGACTGCGTATATTCTTTCAGCATCTATGGTGTAACTTTCTGAGAGTTGCTCAATCAGCGCGCGGGTGAAACCAAGGTCGTCGGCACTACTTTTATTATCGGGACCTGGCAGGCTTGCATTCCAATGACTCACTCCGTTCAGCAAGCTGCCCTGCGGATATACCAGAAGAAACGGTGCAGATTGAGCTTCTGGCCTCATGTCTGCTTCGACTATGTATTCCTGAGCTTTTCCACCATAACCGTGAAAATTTAACACCACGGGCAGGGCGGTTTCACCGTCATAGTTGTCGGGCAAAATGACAGCATACTCTCGGTTAACACCATCATGGGTCAAGACGAATTTCTCACTGCCAGACGCGACCTGTTTACTATTGCCTCCACCTCCACAGCCAGTGATTAAAGCGAATGCGAAGAGAACAACAAAATATACCTTTTTATACATGATGATTCCTTTTCATTGACGATGAGGGGTGTCGGCGTCTGCCAGTATAACCACTGTCTTGACTTGAATATTTGAATCACGACGAGGAAATTGTCAGCTTTCAGCATAGCTGTCTCAAGCCAATGTATATTGGCTCATCACGCAGATAACAGAGCGCTATATTCACTGGGAGGGTAATGATTTGCAGCATGTCAGAGTGTTAGCGGAAGACACTGTCTATCAGATTCGACAACTGGTTGAGACAGACAGTGCTAGTCTCTATCGTCACTACAAATCTTGTCAGTCATCGGCAACGTTCGTGAGTTCGCCGTACCATCAACACGAGAGTGAAACGCTGATGGCGATTCAGCGCTGGCAGCAAAGTTATCAGGTATCCTCACCCAATGTACTGACTTACGGTATCGCGTTTGCCGATAGCGATGAAGTGGTGGGTTTGTTGGTGCTGGTATTCACAGATAAGCATGCAGAGATACACATCGGTCTTTCTGTCGCCCAATCGGGAAAAGGCTTGGCGACAAACGTTTGTTTGGATGGACTGAAGTATCTGAAACGATGTGGCTTTGATGAAGTAAGGACAGCTCCCCATTGTGAACACTATGCCAGTATTCGGGTTCTGGAGAAGTGTGGTTTTGAAAATAGGGGACTCCTCAAAAATTATGCGTCTTTTCCGCGACTTGGTAAGGGCATGTTTGACTGTGCAGATATGCGTATCAGTCTGTCTAAGCAGTCTTTTCTGTGAAGGGTAGAGATAAATGACAAAAGGAACCCTGAGCCATATCGAAATCAATGTATCTAATTTAAGTCAGTCCAGAGCATTCTGAGGATGGCTGCTCAATGAGCTCGGCTATGACGAGTATCAGGACTGGGATAAAGGCTTTAGTTGGCGTCTGGAAAATACCTATCTGGTGTTTGTTCAAACGGAGGAAAAACATCTTAAACCGTCTTATCATCGCTCACGGACCGGGCTCAACCACCTGGCATTCAATCTTCCCAGCCGTGACGAAGTTGATATTCTCACCGCTAAATTAACGAAGCGGGGTGTTCGCGTGTTATACCAAGATAGACATCCTCACGCGGGTGGTGCTGCTCATTATGCTGTCTATTTTGAAGACCCGGACAGGCTAAAAGTGGAATGTGTTGCCATTACTTGAAGTACAGGTTTGTTTGAGCCGCACAGCGAGCACAAAAAAGGCGAACCAAGAGGCTCGCCTTTTTTTCAGCCTTAACAGCTGGTTACCATATTATCATTACTCTTCGATGTAGCTCTCGATTGAAGGGCAAGAACAGATAAGGTTACGGTCACCATAAACATTATCGACACGGTTTACTGTCGGCCAGTATTTAGAGGCTTTGGAGTGAGTGCTCGGGAAACAGGCTACTTCACGGCTGTAAGCGCGCTCCCAGTTCTCAGCCATCAAATCAGCCTGAGTGTGCGGTGCATTTACCAGAGGGTTGTCCTCTAATGTCCATGCACCAGACTGAACCTGAGCCACTTCCTGACGGATAGCGATCATCGCATCACAGAAACGATCCAGTTCGTCTTTGTCCTCACTCTCAGTTGGCTCAATCATCAGAGTCCCTGCGACCGGGAAAGACATGGTCGGCGCATGGAAACCGTAATCCATCAAACGCTTAGCGATGTCTTCTTCACTGATACCGGACGCCTCTTTGATTGGACGAATGTCAATAATACACTCGTGCGCAATACGACCATGAGTACCGCGATACAGTACTTCATAATGGGGACGCAGACGCTCCATCACGTAGTTGGCGTTCAGAATCGCCAGCTCAGTCGCCTCGGTCAGGCCCTGCTCACCTGTCATGGCGATGTAAGCCCATGAGATAGGTAGGATAGACGCACTGCCGATTGGCGCAGCAGAGACGGCATAATCACTGCCTTGCTCAACGTGACCCGGCAAGAAAGGCGCAAGGTGAGATTTCACACCGATTGGACCCATGCCCGGGCCACCGCCACCGTGAGGAATACAGAAAGTTTTATGCAGGTTGAGGTGTGAGACATCTGAACCGATAAAGCCCGGCGTTGTCAGACCAACCTGTGCGTTCATGTTCGCACCGTCAAGATAAACCTGACCGCCTGCTTCATGAACCAATTCACAAACTTCTTGTACTGCTTCTTCGTAAACGCCGTGCGTTGACGGGTAGGTGATCATGATACAAGACAGGTTTTCGCGGTGTTTTTCAATCTTCGCCTTAAGATCTTCAACATCGACGTTACCGTCATCATCACAACCAACCACGACCACTTTCATTGAAACCATAGCGGCCGATGCAGGGTTGGTACCGTGTGCAGAACTCGGGATCAGACAGACGTTTCTGTGGTCATCACCACGACTCTGATGGTAACGCTGAATTGCAATCAGACCCGCGTATTCGCCCTGTGCACCAGAGTTTGGCTGCATAGACATAGCGTCATAACCAGTGATCTCACATAGCATCTTGCTCAGTGAGTCTGCCAGTTCAGCGTAACCCAGAGACTGGTCAGCCGGCACAAATGGGTGCAGGGCACCAAATTCAGGCCAGGTAACCGGGATCATCTCGGCGGCAGCATTCAGCTTCATGGTGCAGCTGCCAAGCGGGATCATGCCATGAGTCAGCGAGAAATCTTTATTTTCAAGCTTTTTCATGTAACGCATCATGCGTGTTTCGCTGTGATACGTGTTAAACACAGGGTGAGTCAGATAGTCACTGGTACGACGACAATTCTCTGGAACAGCACCAAATTCATCAGCTTCTACAGCCGCAGAAAACTGTGCTGCGTTACCCTCACCGGTCAGTGCTGTCAGCAACGCATTCACTTCTTCAAGGCTGGATGTCTCATCAAAGCTCACGCCGAGTTGACCGTCCAGCTTACGCAAGTTGAAACCTGCATTCTGAGCAGCTTGATACAAAGCATCGGTGTTATCACCGCTTTCTAGCGTGACAGTATCGAAGAAATGCGGGTGCGCAAGCGTTAAACCAGACTGTTTCACGCCAGCAGCAAATAAGGCTGCGAGATGATGAACACGGCGACCGATCTTACGCAGGCCATCTGGGCCATGGTAAACCGCATAGAAAGATGCCATGTTTGCCAGCAGTGCCTGAGCGGTACAAATATTGGAAGTCGCTTTTTCACGGCGAATATGTTGCTCACGGGTTTGCATTGCCATCCGTAGCGCTTGTTTGCCGTTTGAATCAACTGATACGCCAATCACACGGCCTGGCATGGTGCGTTTCAGCTTATCACGGGTCGCCATAAAGGCGGCGTGTGGACCACCAAAGCCCATTGGTACACCGAAACGTTGTGCAGAACCAATGACTACGTCGGCACCCATTTCACCAGGAGCTTTGAGCACAGTTAGCGCCAGCAGGTCGGATGCGACAGCAACCAGTGTTTTGTTCGCCTGAGCCGCAGCGATAACATCTGTCAGATCTTTTACTTCACCCGTGGTACCCGGGTATTGTAGAAGTGCACCGAATACATCGTGCTCTGGCAGCGTTTCAGTGGCTGCAACAACAATGTCGAACCCGAAGAATTCAGCACGGGTTTTCACAACATCCAGAGTCTGCGGATGTACATCGTCTGATACGAAGTACGTGTTGCTCTTACTCTTACCGCCACGCTTACACAGCGTCATGGCCTCTGCAGCCGCAGTAGCCTCATCCAGCAGGGAGGCATTCGCCAGGTCCATGCCTGTCAAGTCCATCACCATTTGCTGGAAGTTGAGCAGGGATTCCAGACGGCCCTGAGATATCTCGGGCTGATATGGGGTATAGGCCGTATACCAACCCGGATTTTCCAACACATTACGCAAAATAACGTTTGGTGTGAACGTGTTGTAGTAACCCTGACCAATGAGGCTACGCTTAATAACGTTTTTTGACGCGATTTCTTTCAGACGCGCCAGCATGTTGTGCTCGCTCAGCGCCGCATCGAGCTTCATTGGCTCTGGCAGACGAATGCCCGCAGGGATCGTCTCTTCTATCAGATGCTCAAGGCTGGTGGCATTAACCGCTTTGAGCATATCTGCTTGTTCTTGCTGCTTGGGACCGTTGTGGCGAGCAACAAACTCGCCATCAGTTCCCAGACTGTCAAGTAAACGTGTATCTGTCATCATTGAGTTCCTGATTTATTCTTCAATGGAAGCTAGGTATTCCTCTGCTGAGCTCAGGTGATCTAGGTTGTGATCGTCTGCCAGCTTAATTTTTGCAAGCCAGCCACCTTCATACGGGGCTTCATTTACCAGCTCAGGGCTGTCTTCCAGCTCTTCGTTTACTTCAACGATCTCACCGTTAACGGGGCCGTAAATATCGGATGCGGCTTTAACAGACTCAACCAGTGAAAAGCTCTCACCTGTTTCAACTTCAGCACCTACTTCTGGTAGGTCAACGAATACTACATCGCCCAGCAACTGCTGAGCATGATCTGAAATACCGACGGTAACAGTGCCGTCGCCATTGTCTTTTACCCACTCATGCGAAGCAGTAAACTTAAGTGTTGCATCCATTTGAATATCTCCATAAATATGTAAAAGTTATTGCCCGGTTCTCTCCGGGCTAATTGTTATTAGTGGTAAAGTGGGAATCGTTGACAAAGTTGTTGTACTTCTTTGCGAACACGCTCTTCAACTTCAGGATTACCGTCGGGTGACTCAACAAGGCCATCAAGTACGTCGCCAATCCATTGGCCGACTAAACGGAATTCTTCAACACCGAAACCACGGCTAGTGCCAGCGGGGGTGCCCAGTCGAATGCCAGAAGTCACCATAGGTTTTTCGGTATCAAACGGGATACCATTTTTGTTGCAGGTAATGCCAGCACGCTCAAGTGCCACTTCCACCACATTACCTTTCAGCCCTTTAGGGCGAAGGTCGACAAGCATAAGGTGGGTGTCTGTGCCGCCGGTCACAATGTCACAACCGCGTGACTGAAGCACTTCAGCCAGCGCCTTTGCATTTGATACGACGTTGTCGATATAAAGTTTAAATTCAGGCTCCAGTGCTTCACCAAAAGCCACGGCTTTAGCAGCGATGACGTGCATCAGAGGGCCACCCTGTAAGCCTGGGAAAACAGCCGAGTTAATCTTCTTACTAACGGCTTCTTCGTTAGTTAGAATCATACCACCACGGGGTCCGCGGAGCGTTTTATGTGTGGTTGTGGTCACAACATGTGCGTGTGGAATCGGACTCGGGTGAGAGCCTGTAGCAACCAGACCTGCGATATGCGCCATATCAACCATCAGCAATGCGTCGACGCTATCAGCAATTTCGCGGAAGCGGGCAAAATCGACATGGCGAGGAATCGCTGAACCACCCGCGATGATCATTTTTGGCTTGTGTTCCTGAGCCAGTCTGGCGACTTCGTCATAATCCAGTTCCAGTGTATCTTCGCTGACACCATACTGGATAGCGTTGAACCATTTACCAGATTGAGCAGGGCGGGCACCGTGTGTGAGGTGTCCACCAGCATCCAGTGACATGCCTAAGATAGTATCACCGGGTTGCAGCAGTGCCAGCATGACGGCGCCGTTTGCCTGAGCACCAGAGTGAGGTTGCACATTGACGTATTCGCAGCCGAATAACTGCTTTGCACGGCTGATAGCGATAGCTTCGACTTCATCAACGTGTTCACAGCCACCGTAATAACGACGACCCGGGTAGCCCTCTGCATATTTATTGGTCAGACAGCTGCCCTGTGCCTGCATTACTGCTTTTGACACGATATTTTCAGAGGCAATCAGCTCGATTTGCTGGTTCTGACGTTTCTCTTCAGCCTTGATGCAGGCCATTACCGCACCGTCTGTCTCGTTCAGGTTGGTCGAGAAGAAGTTCTCATGTTGTGCTGTCTGATAGCGAGGTTTCATCTTTAAGTCCTTTGTCATACAGGGCCTTTGTGTCGGCACTTTGTTATTCTGGTATTGCTGTCTGTCAGCAAGCGACCACGTTAATCGGTATAGTGTTAGTGGCAAGCCCACCAAGAGACGTCTCTTTGTACTTGCTCATCATATCGAGTCCAGTTTCATGCATGGTTTTAATCACGGTATCCAGTGGTACGTGATGTTCACCGTCACCGTTCAAAGCCAGGCGAGTTGCGTTGATTGCCTTAACGGCACCCATGGTGTTTCGCTCAATACATGGCACCTGTACCAGCCCATTGATGGGATCACAGGTCAGGCCAAGATTGTGTTCCATGCCTATTTCGGCGGCGTTCTCTACTTGAGCGACGCTGGCCCCCATTGCAGCAGCAAGACCTGCCGCAGCCATTGAACAAGCCACGCCAATTTCACCCTGACAACCTACTTCTGCAGCGGATATTGACGCATTTGTTTTGTAGAGTGAGCCCACCGCAGCTGCGGTAGCCAGAAACGTACGAATACCTTGGGTGTTGCCCGGAGAAACAAACTTGTTGTAGTAGGCCAATACCGCTGGTATGACGCCAGCTGCACCATTTGTCGGCGCAGTAACCACTCTCCCGCCTGCTGCGTTCTCTTCGTTTACCGCCATGGCGTACATGTTTACCCAGTCATTACTGTCTAGTGGGAGCCCGGTATGACCCATTTTATTGATTGACTGGAAGAGAGATTTAGCCCGTCGCTTAATCTTGAGACCGCCCGGCAATAAACCGTCTGATGCTATTCCCCGCTCAATGCAATCGAACATGACTTGCCATATCGCATCGATCTGCTGGTATATGTCGTCCAGTTTTGCGTCTGGGTTTTCTGCGAGAGCACGGGCCATTTCGTTATCAAACATGACGTCTGCAATCGTTTTTTCGGCATTGCGACAGTGGCCTATTAACTCGGCGGCACTGGTGAAGGGGTAGGGAAGCGCAACGGTGTCACTGTCTGCTGATGTTTCGCCTCTTTCGACAACAAAACCACCGCCGACGGAAAAATACGTATTGGTATGAATTACAGCCCCTTTTTTGTCGTAGGCTGTTACCTTCATGCCATTGGGGTGTTCGGTCAACACCATGTCGTTGTGAAAAACGATATGTGTTTCCCAGTCGAATGAGATGACGTTTTTACTGGCAAAAGAGAGTGATTTGGTTTGTTTGATTTGCTCGGTCAAAGATGGGATAAGGTTGGAGTCGATACTTTGTGGCCATTCACCAAGTAAGCCCATGGCACAGGCTGTGTCTGTTGCGTGACCTTTACCTGTTAATGCCAGAGAACCATAAAGGTCAACGACCACTTCTTTCACCTTGTCGGTCAGCTGATAACTTTCAACATCTCTAACAAAACGGGCGCAAGCGACCATGGGTCCGACAGTGTGAGAACTGGACGGACCGACTCCTATTTTAAATAAATCGAACATGCTGTGGCTCATCGCATGTCTCCTTACTCTATTTGCCTCATTACGTGTGTACGCTGAGGCGCCTACATTCAAGCCCGCATTGTTTGAAACCAGCGAACCTGCGTGTGTATCCCTTGTTATTCGATAACATACAAAACACCTGCTACTTCCGCAAAATAAATTTCCTATAGGAAACACGCACTGTGATCATTGTTGCAATTTATAGTTGCCAATCGTAACAGAGTTTGCGTCCGTAGCAAACGTTTGCTTATCTATTCTCTATAGCATGATATAAGTTGTTTAATCTCGCTATATTTATTTTAAAGTGCTGAAATTAAAGTGTAATTTTTTCTTAAATCTTTGCTGATTAAACCAAGGCTATTTTTTGATTCACCACTCCGGGAAAATCGGTTGTTTTTGCTACGTTTTGTTGATTTATTAAGTTTCCTATACGAAACTTTTATCCAAATCGTTAACTCAGACGATGAAAGCGACGCACGGAATGTGTATAAATAGTCAGAGATGAGTGCTGACCTCAAAGGAAATTTGTGGCGTATGACAGAGACAAATTCACAGGAAGTGCTTTCGGTCGTCACTCTGACGCGCGGCGAAAAGAATGCTGCAAGTCGTGAGAGCGCACATACGGCTGATACACAGATCGCTCCGCTTAAACTCGGTGAGCGGTTGAAAGAAATTCGAATGGCCGGAGGATTGACTCTGGAAGAAGCCAGTCAACGCACCGGGCTGGCGCGCTCCACGCTGTCGAAAATTGAAAATGAACAAATTTCTCCGACATTTCAGGCAATGCAAAAATTGGCAGCAGGCCTGAACATCGACATTCCTCAGCTTTTTACCCCACCACAAACCAGAGCTGCTGCTGGCCGTCGTGATATTACTCGTTCTGGCCAGGGAAAGCCGCGTCCGACAGGGACGTATGAGCATGAACTGTTGGCGACTCAGCTAAGACATAAAAAAATGATGCCATTCAAGACCCGCGTCCGAGCAAGAAGCTTGGATGAGTATGGGGACTGGATTCGCCACGATGGCGAAGAGTTCTTGTTGGTACTCGAAGGCAGCATTGAGTTTTACTCGGAGTTTTATGAAGCGATCACCCTTGATGAGGGAGATAGCGTTTACTACGACGCAAACATGGGCCACATGCTGGCGTCAGTAAGTGAGAAAGATGCGTTAATTCTTTGGGTTACGGCGTCGTGACATAGCTCAGACGAGTAACTATTTTTACACGGCATCCTCTGGGGTGCAGGACAACAGTAGTAAGTGCGTAGATCACGCAGTTATCATGGAGCGAAACATGTCTCAGGAACTTCTTAAAACCCCATTTCACGCGATGCACATCGAAATGGGAGGCAAAATGGTCCCATTCGCAGGCTTTGATATGCCAGTGCAATATGGGTTGGGTGTCAAGAAAGAACACTTACATTGCCGTGAGCGTGCAGGCCTTTTCGATGTCTCTCACATGGGACAACTTCGCCTTCATGGCACAGGCGCAGCGGCGGCACTTGAAGCATTGGTACCCGTTGATATCCAAGATTTACCGGTAGGTAAGCAGCGTTATGCCTTGTTCACGAATGAGCAAGGCGGCTTGATGGACGATTTGATGGTGACTAACTTTGGCGACCATCTGTTTGTTGTCGTAAACGCAGCCTGTAAAGAGCAAGATATCGCACACCTTGAAAAGCACCTACCGGAAGATGTAACGCTTGAGCGCCTTGACGATCGCGCCCTACTTGCTTTGCAGGGACCTGAAGCTGCAGAGGTACTGGCAAAAATTAACCCAGCAGTTGCCGATATGGTCTTTATGGACGCGGCAAAGATCGAACTTAATGGCATTGAGTGTCTGGTGAGTCGTTCAGGTTATACGGGTGAGGATGGCTACGAAATTTCTGTTCCCGCTGCTCAGGCTGAAGCATTTGCAAGAACACTTCTGAGTGATGAGGCTGTAGAATGGATTGGTCTGGGTGCGCGTGACTCTCTCCGACTAGAGTGCGGTTTGTGCCTGTACGGTAATGATATCGATCCGACGACAACACCTGTAGAGGCAAGTCTGCTGTGGGCTATCAGTAAATCTCGTCGCGCAGATGGTGAGCGTGCAGGTGGGTTCCCAGGTGCAGATGTCATTCTTGATCAAATCGCGACAAAAGACGTTCAGCGCAAGCGTGTAGGCCTAGTTGGGCAAAGTAAAGCGCCGGTTCGCGAGGGAGCTGAGCTGTTTGATGCCGATGGTAATAAAGTAGGTAACGTCACTAGTGGAACATTTGGCCCAACAAAGGGCATGCCAGTGGCGATGGCTTACGTAAATACAGCGCTCGCTACAGTAGGGACAGAGCTGTTTGCTGAGGTTCGCGGCAAAAAACTGCCAATGACAATTGAAAAAATGCCATTTGTTCCTCAGCGTTATTACCGCGGATAAAATGTAAAACGCCACCTAAATACTCATGTTGAGTCTTAAGAAAGCACAACTATTACGTTGTGCTTTTTTGTTTTAATGCATTGTCATAACATTCAATTTATTTATTTTTTCTGCTTGAGGAAATAGAAAAGCACAAAAGAAGAGATATATTTTTTACCGTACAGTCAACAGTAAGTATCACTTTTAAGATGCCCAGAAAATTAATTTTGTCAAAAAAATTTAGGTGGGCAAAATTTAATGATGTGAATTAGCTCAGACTTAAAAACATTAGACAGCAGACATCAGTTTTCTGGATTAATGTCTAGTAAAGAAACGACTTTTCTGAAGGGTGAATCAGGTGACGGAAGGGAGGCCACTACCTATGTTAGCGGAGCAGAAAGGCGAAATTGACAATCCACTTATCTGGCCAGTTCTGAGTATTCTTGAAGCATCTCCGGACAGCTGGAAAGTTCACCATTTAATGGCTGAACTTCAGAAAACGACTATCATTGACCCGCTTGATGAGGATGTGCAGTTAGATTTATTCAAACGTAATTTTCTAATAATGAATGCACTCTATCAATTGCAGGAAATGTTATATCCAAGGCAGTGGCTTCAGGTGGAATCAATGAATATACGCCTGATGTTTCGTTCAACAAAACTTGGCTTAAGAAAACAAGAGATTGATGTTCAGGATCCTCTCAGAGAATATTATCTCAATTGGCGCAACTATAATGCGCAAGAAGAGGACGTAAAAGAAATGCTGCGCTCTTTTTGGAAGCGTTACCGTAGATATATCGGGCATTCAACTGATACCACCATTGAAAGAAGTAATGCTTTGGCAGCACTTGGCTTGCCCTCTGATGCCTCAGAAAAAGATATCCGTCAGCAATGGCGAAAAATGGCCTTGAAATGGCATCCCGACCGTCCAGAAGGCGATGCGAACGTGTTTCGCACCATGTGTGAGGCATGGCAGAGCTTACGCCTGTAAAGATATGGAGTGGTATGACATTATCACTCCATTCACCTCACGCCTTGATGCTTGTTGATTAACTCATCTGTACTAATGACATATTTTGCGCATAACTTTTTAAGTTTTTTTGGTCAGTACTGCGTAAGAGGCAGAGGTAAGTAATGCATCGCAACATTGTTCTTTTTTCATTACTTTGGTGTTGTCTATTACCGAGCGTGGCATGGGACCTTGTTGAGAAAGATGATATTGAAATTCCCAACGTTTTCTTCACTATCCATTGTAACAACGGCGATGAGATAGTTATTTCCGGTCACGCCGACGACAATTTATTCCATGATATTTTCGGTGACGTGCATGGTTCACTCGATAAAGCTGCACGAGTATCCTGCGACGAAAGTGCGAAAATCGAACTTATCAATGATCAAGGTTGATCAAAAACACACACAAGCCCCTTATCGTTACCCATCTTTATAGTCATCCAGAAGTGTTGTGATTTCATTTTGTTCTCTTCAAAAGTCATCAGCCAAATTCTGTAGCCAAGTGGCTCATCCGAAGAAAGAAAACGTTTTTTGCTCAGTGTATTGAGTAAATTATTATCGTGAAGGTATTGCCATAGTTTTTCGTACTCTTCTTTTTTCGCCAGTCTACTGCCCGGAATTTCGCAGCTTGTCCTAACTCCCCAGCCGTTTAAATCTGGATTAAGTAACTTATCATCGAGTACTTGATAGATTTTCCCATCAACCGAGTAAGATTCTGACTCAAGCAGCCTATTTCTGCTTATCTTGATGGTTGCAATACGGTCAACATCATCAACTCTTGCTCTTAAGAAGAGCGGACACTTAGGTGGAGATTCATAAGTGAGCCTAATGTGGGGGTTGTCTGGTGATGGATAGTAGGATAAGTCATAACTCCATTTACAAGAGGTTAGCACGTGGAGATTAACGCGTGAAATATCCAGATCACTGCTATTCACAAAGGTTAACGTCATACCAACATTATCAATTATACGCTGCTCGATAAGCAGTGGAGGTATGTGTGTTTTACCACGATTTTTTCGGGTCTCACTATCAACGACAAGTGGTAGATAAAATTTACTGAAGTGGTCAGCAAAGCCGTATGTCATGCCGCTTGAGTGACTCATACCCATGGCATGCCCAATTTCGTGATACCAAATGTTGTAGTATTGCCCATCGTAATTTTTAAAACTTTTGTGGTCTTTATTGACGTAATTTTGCCATATAGATGCCCATCCACCTGATTTGGTTAGAAATAGGCTGAGATTAGGGCTGCTACCGCCGCCAACACCTTCAGCTCTGTATTTATTTCTCATTACTTTGAGCGTCAACCTGTGACCTTCAGCCCCAAATTTTAGAAGATTAAATTCGCTATACGGTAAATCAACATCTTTATAATTTTCACACTGAGAATACTTACTACATTTTTTTTCAAAAAACGTCTTGATGTGCTCTGCGTAACTTTGGGTATTTACTTGGTTATAAATATTGATCACGGCTCGTTCTATCACCGGTCGTTGGGACGAATCTGGCAGGCTATAGCATGTCTGGGTGTCATCCGTGCATTTGTCTGATACGTCATTGGGGCCAACCGTGATTGTCGGATTAAACAGCTTGAACTGATGCTCAAATGCGATGCTTTCCACAGAGGACGTTGAGAACGATATAGCCGCTTTACTGTATTCCGGTAAGGTTTCTGACAAAGACAGGCGTGTAAGTGTGTTATCACTTCCCACCCTCACCGCTAAACTATCAATGGGCGTCGGGGTCTGGTTAATGAGATACCAGACATTGTCGACGCTTTCGAAGCTGATGCCGTCAAAGACGAATTTATCTGGCAAATCCAGCGTGTCGATACCATCGATTATTGCATCTAGTGTTTCGATGCTGCGTGGTGAAATAGGGAGAGAAAATTCTCTTGTTTTTACCTGATTGTGAGAAAGTGTTTCTTCAGCTAGAGGTTCAAATTCGACCACAATCTGACAATCTTCTGTGGGGTGTGTGACGGTGTATTGTCCGTCCTGCTGTGTACCACCACAACCAGTAACCGTTTTCACTTTTTGCAGCAGGCCAGGTTGCAGGGAGAAGACCCTAATGTCGCTGTGTGTCATCAATGTATCTGAAGGATAAAGGGCTCCGTCTCCTGTGATCTGACTCGTTACGTTGAACTGTTTGGCAGTAAATTCGGCATCAATTTCACAGTTGTCAGTAACACCAGTAAGACGATATATGTCATCTATGTGTGCCCCGTTGCAGCCAGTGATAGATGACAACTCGAAATATTGCTCAGGCTCGATGGTCAGATCGACCTGCTCGCTATGAGTAATTGTTCCCTGAGGGGAAGATAGGTTGCCATTGCCTTCCACCATGGTTGTGTATTGGTATTCTGTTTCGGAAAACACGGCATTCATGATGCAGTCTGAAACTGGGCGTTGAATCTTATACTCACTGCCGTTGAGTAAGCCGTCACAACCTTCGATGCTTTCAAGCTCTGAATGCGGATTGGCTTCGAGCATGAAAAGGTAAGTATCACTGTGAGTCATTGTCATCGCAGTTGGCATAGTATTCATTGGTTGCTGGTCATAAAGGATTGTTCCGTCGCCAGTGACCCTGCTGCCAATGGTGTAATGGATGGGTGAGAATGACACGTCTAGTGAGCAGTTATCGGTTAGGCTCTCAACGATATATTGATCATTAGATAGCTGCTTTACGCCGCAGCCTGAAACATTGGTAATTTCATGATGTTCACTCGGAGAGGGGGTAAAAACGTGTTTTTCAAAATGTGTCAGGCTTTTAATTACTGGTGATATAGCGCCCGAGCCGTTAAGTTGGATGGCGATCTCGAAAGACTGGGGAACAAACTCCACATTGACATTACAGTCATTACTCAGGTTCTTAATAGTAATTTGATCATTACTCATTTTTGCCTGACAGCCGTCGATGGATCCAACGAAAAAGTATTGTTCTGGGCTGACAGTGAAGACTTTTTCCGAGCCATAAGGAAGCTGCCAACTATCCGGGCTGACTGAGCCGTTACCGATACTATTGATCTTTACGCTGAAGACATCGGGCTCAATGACAATATCGACTACACAATCCTTTTCCATACTCTCTACGACATAAGATGTACCGCTGTATTTACCGCCGCAACCCTGTGCTTTGACCACACTATGAAATTCAGCGGAAGCAACATCTATGCGAACCATTTCCCCCAGTGCTATCTTACGGCTGTTATTCCCTGCAATCATATCTGTGCCCATAAATTGAGCAATGCCCTTGCCCTTAACATTGACTTCGACAATAGCCAACCCAGGTTCACTGATTAATTCATCTGGGTTTACAGGTTCACGAGTTGTGTTGCTTTGCGGGCTGTCAGAGGCATCGCAGCCAACAATCAATAATATAGTGATGATGAATAGAAAACGACGACTCATTAAGTGTTGCCCCGGTAAGTTTAAGGTATGAAATACTTTTAAGTCAGAAAGAGTTCACAGTAAAATTATAGTTGTAAATTATATCCAGATATTAGTTTTTATATTTTATTAAATATCATTAATTAATTAACTGAGATCTCTTTATAAACAACGGGGGTACAATATTTTTAGTCATGTATACTTATTATTGATAATCAATTAGATTAGTGTGTGACTGATAATGTTAGGGTGAAATGAGATATATTAATAATCTATTATTATATATTTTTTTACTGCTGCTGATTTAATGATGATAAAGAAGGGTGTAGCTAGCCAAATATTATATTATTATTTTAAATAATTTAAAAAAATATAAATCAATAATACGTCTATTTTGTTTGTCCGAAAATATAGACTAGACCCATATCTGTACCCACTTTTTCAGCTATATGTTTTTGTATAGAATTCACTTATGAATCTTCAATTTTCATTAGCCACACTCTCCTGATTCTTGATGAATCGTATGTAATAAAACGTCTCTTGCTCAGTGTATTAAGTAACTTATTATGGTAATGATATACTGCCAAAGTAATTTGTACTCTTCCTTTTTCGCCAGACGGCTGCCTGGTATTTCGCAGATTTTTCTTACTCCCCATGCACTCTCATACGGTTTGAGCAAACTATCATTGAGTATTTGGTAGATTTTACCGTCAATGTGGTAGCTATTTGACTCTACCAAGGTATTTCTACTGATCTTGATGGTTGCTACTCGATCCGCGTCATCAACTGTTGCCCGTAAAAATAACGGGCAATGTGGTGGTTCAGTGTAGCGAATGGTCACATTAGGGTTATCAGGTGACGGGTAGTAGGCGAGGTCATAATTCCACTTACATGCAGTTAATACATGCAAGTTGACTTGTGATATGTCAAGTTGACTGGTATTCACAAAGGATAGCTTGATACTATTTTGATTGATAATAGCATGGTCAATGAGAATTGGCGGTGTATGTATTTTACCCCTGCTTTCTCTCGTCTCGTTGTCAATGGCCAGCGGTAGATAAAATTTACTAAATCGGTCGGCCCATCCGTAAGTCATCCCGGTGGAATGGCTCATTCCCATGGCATGGCCAATCTCGTGATACCAAATCATATATGCGTGGGGTTTGAATTTGCCATATTTAGGATGTTCATGGTTTATAAAGTCTTCCCAAATAGACGCCCAGCCACCGCTGCTTGAACGAAAATGGCTGAGATTGGCTTTACTGCCGCCTCCCATACCTAATGCTTTTCTTACATTCCTAATTATTCTGGGGAATAGATTATGTCCCTCAGCACCAAACTTAAGTAAGTTAAATTCGTCATACGGTAGATCAACATCTGTATACGCCGCGCACTTCGAGTAGTTTCCGCAGTACTTGCCAAAGAATTGTTTTTTTAGTTCTGAGTAGCCTTTTGTATTTACTAAGTTGTAGATATTGATCACTGTCTTCTCGATGATGTCTCGCTGCTGTAAATTAGGCGCGCTGTAGCATATTTTGGTTTCATCCGTGCATTTGTCCGCTACGTTATTGGGGCCAATCGTGATTGTCGGATTAAACAGCTTGAACTGATGCTCAAATGCGATGCTTTCTACCGAGGATGTTGAGAAAGATATGGCTGCTTTGCTGTATTCCGGTACGGTTTCTGACAAAGACAGGCGTGTGAGAGTGTTATTACCGACCACTCTCACTGCCAGAGTCTCAATGGGAACAGGAGTCTGGTTGATGATGTACCAGACGTCATCAATGTTTTCGAAGCTGATCCCATCAAAGACAAACTTATCCGGTAAATCCAGCTCGTCGAAACTGTCGATTGTCGCATCAAGAGTGGCGATATCACGAGGTGTAATGGGGAGAGAAAATGTCGCGGTCTTCATTTCAGTTTGAGACAGAACCTCCTCTGCTATGGGTTCAAATTCGACCACAATTTGGCAGTCTTCCGTGGGGTGGGTGACGGTATATTGCCCATCCTGAAGGACCCCTGAACATCCAGTCACAGTTTTAATTTTTTGGAGCACATCAGGTTGCAGCGAAAAGACAGTGACTTCGCTGTGCATCATTTGTGCATTAGAGGGATAAAGCACCCCGTCTCCCGCGACCTGACTGGTCACGTTGAACGTTGAGGCAACAAAGTCGGCGCTTACTTCGCAGTCGTTAGTACGCCCGCGAGACGGTAAGTAGTATCTGTGAGTATTCCGTTACAGCCAGTAATGGACGACAGTTCGAAATATTTCTCAGGCTCAACGGTCAGGTCGACTACCTCGCTGTGAGTGATTACTCCTCCAGCAGAAGACAGGCTGCCACTACCTTTCGCGCTCGTAGTGTATTGATATTCTTTTTCAGAAAAAACAGCACTAATGGTGCAGTCTGATACTGGATGTTGAATTCGATATTTACTTCCGTCGATCGAGCCGTTACAACCGTCGATACTCTCAAACTCTGAATGCGGTTTGGCCTCGAGCATGAAAAGGTAAGTATCACTGTGAGTCATTGTCATAGCGGTCGGCACTGGCTGCTCTTTGAAGAGAATGTTTCCGTCGCCAGTTACCCTACTATCAATGGTGTATTTGATGGGTGAGAAAGATATCTCCAGTGAGCAGTTATCGGTCAGGCTCTCGACCATATATTGATTATCAGACAGTTGTTGTGAGCTGCAGCCTGAGACGCTGGCGATTTTATGATGCTCGTTGGGAGACAGGGTGAATACTTGTTTGTCAAAATGCGTCATTCTCCCATTTGTCGGTGACACAGTGCCTAGACCATTAAGCTGGGTGACGACCTCAAAAGAACGCGGTGCAAAGGCTACGTCTATATTGCAGTCGTTGCTGATATTTTTGACCGTGATTTTGTTGTCGGACATCACTGACTGACAGCCCTCCACGGATGAAACGTAGGAGTATTGCTCAGGTGTAACGGTGAAGACTTTTTCAGACCCGAAGGGAAGTTGCCAGCTATTTGGGCTGACTGAGCCGTTGCCGATACTATTGATTTTTACGCTGAAGACATCGGGCTCAATAACAAAATCGACTACACAATATTTTTCCACACTCTCTATGACATAGGATTTACCGCTATATTTACCGCCGCATCCCTGCGCTTTGACCACGCTATGAAATTCAGCTGAGGAGACATCAATACGCACCATTTCTCCCAGTGCTATCTTATGGTTGTTATCCCCTTTAATCATACCCTTGCCAACGAGTAGAGCAGTACCTTTACCTTGAATGTTAATTTGAATAACGGCCCATTCAGGTTCATTGACGGGTATACCTTTAGAGGGTAAAGGGCAAATCTTTGCTTGCAGAATTTTGTGTGTTATCAGATGTGTTGCAACCGAAAATTAACAAGGAAGTGAGTAAAACTAGAAGGTAGCGTCTCATTATATCTCGTCCCGCTGTAATCAAAGCACTGGATTCTTTCACTGTTAACGTTAACAGTGTAATTATTTAAACATGCTTATATTTACTGTTGAATGAAAGGTAAAAACGACAAGTTTTTCTTGGTATGGTTTATATTTATCTATATAGGATACAAGAGGTATTTCTCTATGAGATTCTTTATTATGGTAAAAATTGTCTTTATATTTTTATTCATTTCTTCTTCATCATCGGCGTGGGAAGTGATATCGCAAAGCGCGGAAGGCCATGGAAATATGTTTTATTACGAAATTCGTTGCGAAAACAATATGGTACTCTCTCTGTCAGCTGATCTCGAAAAAGAAGAATATTTTGATGTTGAGGGAAATATTCACAGCACTCTCGACGATGCCGTTAATGCATCTTGCACTACAGAATACACATCCGATGGTTATTTATGACGTATACGGATAGTACTAACATAAATGTCTATCTTTTTATATATTATTTTTGGATATTAGGTTATAAAATTTGCACAAAGAATAATGAAAATAACAACTTGTCTATATTTTTGGCTTCTTATTGTAGCAATGTTTTTTTCTGTTTTTATATTTTGGTCTGTTAAAGAAATAAAGCATTTGGATGATGAGCTTAGCGGTATCCATAATCATATTAAGCAGCAAAATACACTGGCCCTTGATTTAAGTAACAGGGTTGATTTATCGACGCGTTTTACCAGTTATTTCGCGTCGACGGGTGATCCTGTTTGGTTCGCTCTCTACCACCAACTCCGGAATGACAGGAATGTAGGAAATGAATTCGCTGATAATTTCTGGGCTGGCAAAATTGTTGAGGCTGTTCAAGACAATTCCAAGAGCGTTGCCGGCACTGAACGCACTCTATTCCCACACTTTCTCGACACCCTCAAGGAGACAGAGACAAATGTGGCCGCTATTGCCATTATGGAGCAAGCTCGTGAGTCATTTGACGAACTTGAACGAGTAGAAAGAGGTGTTTTTGACCGTTCAACGGGGGTGCAGCAAGATTTTGGCCTCATCACACATTCACTCACTTACCTAAAAGACAGACAAAGAGCGTTATCAGCTATCGATCTCTATTTGCGCACTGTGAATGCTAGGTTGGGTAGAGAAATCGCAGGTATCGTAGAACAAAAGAACCGACTGCAAGAAACTATTGTGGTGGTCGTTTTGCTGCTGCTTGTTGTTCTTGCGTTGTCAGGGCGTCTTGTGTGGCTTCAGTTTTTTCGGCCTATTCATCTTATGCGTGAGGCTCTAGAAAATAGGGTTGATAATCTGTCAGCTAAATATGCAAGTGGTCAGTCAAGCTATGGTGCATTGACGGAACTGGCAGACGTGCAGCAACAAATTCTCCTTGAGCTGAATCATCGCTTTGTATTTACAGAGACCCTCTCACTCTTCTCCAATGACGGCAAGGATTTCAGCGCCACAGAGGCAATGAGTAAAGAGATAAGTCGTTATCTTAGCGAGTCATTTAACATCCCTTTGATCAATGTTTTTGTTGTCGATGATGGGCAACTGGTATGTCGCTCGAGCATTGGTGGTGACAGAAACTTACCGACCCCCGAAGTGCTACCTCCCTCCTATCGCCGCGCGTTTAGTGAACAAAAGATTCTAAGACTCAGCAATCGAGAGTCTTCTTTTTTGCTCCAACTGGGAATGGGAAATCTTGAGCTGCATGATATTGTGCTTATGCCCCTGTCCGTTAACGATGAGCCCTTGGGAATGATAGAGCTAGCCTCTGTACATTCTCTACAACAGGACGAAATAAAATGGCTTGAAGCAGTTAGGGAGGATATGGCGATTGCAATTCAGCTTGCCATCACAGCAGAAAAACAAGAAGCCGCCGACGCCCAAATGTCAGAGCAGCTGACGTTAAATCGTCAGATCATTAACGCCATTCCAAATCCTATGTATTACCGTGACAAAGAACGACAATATATAAATGTAAACAATGCTTTTACTGACTTTCTCGGCGTGTTCTATGCCGACGTCATCGGAAAGTGTCCCACCGAATTATTCAGTGAGCCAATTGGCGTACTCTTTGATAAAAATGAGCAAGAACTACTGGATTATCCGGGATCATTGTTTTACGACATTGAAATAGATAACGCCGCTGGAGAGCGGCGAAATTTGACAGTCATTGAAGCTACCTATTTCGACGCAGAGGGCCAACCACTGGGCATTGTTGGTCTCTTTGTTGATGTGACAACCCAGAAGCGTTTGGAAGCTGATTTGACCGCTGCGAAAGATCAGGCGACCAAAGCCAGCCGGGCAAAAGGTGAGTTCCTCGCCAATATGAGCCATGAGATCCGTACTCCCATGAATGCGATTCTTGGCATGACACAGGCAACGTTGCAGACAGCATTAACAAAAAAGCAGTCCCTCTACGTGTCTAACATTGAAAAGGCCGGACGTTCTCTACTTGGGATCATTAACGATATCCTCGATTTTTCTAAGATAGAGGCAGGTAAATTCATCATCGAGAATAACCCTTTTTCACTTGATGATGTGCTGGATAACGTTTGTAACATCACAGTAGGTAAAGCACGGGAAAAGAACCTTGATCTGATCGTAGATATTTCTCCGGATTTACCGGACAGACAAATCGGCGATCCGCAAAGACTTGGACAGGTGTTAGTGAATCTCATCGGTAATGCCATCAAGTTCACCGATGAGGGTCAGGTGATCGTACGAGTCAAGGCCGGAGATGATCAATTTTCTGATAACGCTTTTATGCTCCTGATCGAGGTGGAAGATTCAGGCATCGGGATGACAAATGAACAAGTGTCGCGATTATTTGAATCTTTTTCTCAGGCAGACAGCTCGATCAGTCGTCAATACGGTGGCACTGGACTGGGGTTGTCAATATCTAAAGGTTTTGTTGAGCTGATGGGAGGGAAAATATGGGTTGAAAGCTGGCCCGGCGTCGGCTCCAGATTCTCATTTACAGTGAAAACAAAACAGGACAAGTCGTTCATTGCGGATGACAATGATGCCACTCAACAGGAAGTGTTGCTAGACGGGGTAAAAGTGCTATTGGTTGAAAAAGAGGTGTCGGCTTCGCGTGATATGAACCGTTCACTCACTATACTGGGGCTCGATGTTGTCGCCGTTTCGTTCGATGCGAACGTGAATGCTGAACTTGTTGATGCCAGCGCACGTGGCTCCGGATACAGTATTGTGTTGATCGAGAACAAGGTGCCAGAGTCTGAAAGTAGCGCCACGATAAATAGCTACAGAGAACTCAACTTATCACCCGCACCGAGATTTATTTTAATTTCTGAGGATGAACACAAGGCCCACCCGCAATATAAAGATTCAAACGTGTACGACGATGTGATCGCGCCAAAGGTATCCACCAAAAAACTGAGTAAGCGTCTCCGTGATCTACTGAGTGAAGTCTGTTGTGAAAGTGCTGCTCCCTATGCTGATTTATCAGGTGTACGTATTCTTCTTGTCGAGGATAATTACATTAATCAGGAGGTGGCAAAAGCATTATTGGAACACTGTGAGCCGCAGCTAGAGGTTGCTGGAAATGGCAAAGAGGCGATTTCGCTAATAAGAAAAAATAACTACGACCTAGTGCTCATGGACATGCAAATGCCTGTCATGGACGGACTTTCAGCGACCCGGGCAATAAGGAAGATATCAGAGTTTACCGATTTACCTATTGTGGCGATGACCGCCAATGTACTGCAAAACGAGATAGATGCATGTATAGCTTCGGGTATGAATGACCATATCGCTAAACCTGTGGAGGCCAAGGAACTTATTGCAGTGATTTGTCGATGGACAACCGCATCAAACAAGCTGGACGTCAGCAGTACCAAAAAACCAGAAGAAATGGCGCGGGACACCCGCCACCTGTTGGATATTCACGAAGGCATACAACGCCTTGGTGGAAACGAAAGTACGTACTGGCGCATGGTGACAATGATGTTGGATACCTACACCGTCAAGCTTGAGAAACTCAGACAAAAACACGAAAAGTCAGACTTCCGTGATATCGAACTCTTAGCTCACACCATCAAAGGAACAGCAGGTAATGTGTCAGCAAAGTCACTCAGTTTGCTTGCTGCCAGGCTTGAAAAAGGAGCAAAACAAGGCAACGTTGAGATAATTCTTATCGATAAAATGTTGTTATTGATGAGTCAAATTTTGCTCTTGGTTCCTGCCGGGGCAGATCCTGAGGTACGAGAGGTAAATTTCAGTGGCTACAGCAGAAAAGAGCTAAGAATAGAATTAGAACAACTTGCTATTTTACTGGGTCAATTTGATGCGCAGGCGTTGGATTTTATCGAAGGAATAAAGCAAAGTGCAAACGAAATGAAAGTGGATTTGACAGCCATTCATATGGATATCCAGAAATTTGACTATGAGGAAGCAGGACAAAAACTTGAGATAACGATTGAGGCACTCCTCAAAGAGGAAATGCACTCTATCTGAAAGTTCACTTGGTTTTTATCTTCGGGATATTACCTTGCTTACAAAGCTCATATCGGAGCAGCTGCAACATGGCCTCTGATTCTCTCCTGTTAGTTGGTTTCCAACTTGAAATAACCTTGATTCTATTTTTCATAGCATGGCTCTCATCTTGGTTTAATTACCTTAATGATGCATTGAAGTGTAACTTTTATTGATTCAAAAATTACAAATACCGCCAAAACAACGAGATAATATGTGTTAAAAAATAAAAGAACTAACTGGGTATAATTTGACCGATAACAGAAAAAAATATCGTGATCTTTGTCTTAATATCCATACAAATCTGTATTGAGTGAGCGGTAAGTTACACCATAGATACCATCGATGTTTGTCGCTGATCGGTGACTACGCAGATAAGATAGTTAAACCAAGAAATGTGAGAGCCTGTCCGAATCGCTGGAATGGCAAGAAATAAAAAGCAGGCTTATGCCTGCTTGTTTTTTGATTGGAACGTTTTATTCGTTACCCTAGTTAGATTCCCACACGACCAGTTTGCCTTTCGGCCACTCGTCGCAGATGTTTTGGTATATTTTTTCGAGTTCATGTCGCTTGATTTTCAATGTTGGTGTCAGGATACCATTCTCAATGCTCCATGGATCTTCGACCATGAGAACACCTTTGATCTTCTCGTGGCTCTCCAGTTCACCATTTATCGTTGAAATTATCGACTCTACTTTTCGTTCGTAGCGTGCTTTGTCCATGTTCGGAAATTGATGAGGGACTGCGAGTAATATCGGAGCTGGCATGCCTGAACCCACCAAACACATTAGCTCAATATTACTGAGTTCAAAGAGGCGTTTTTCAATAGGTACTGGCGACACAAATTTACCCTTCGCTGTTTTGAAGGCATCTTTTTTTCGCCCTTCAATACTCAGGTAACCATCAGCGTCGAGGCTTCCCTTGTCACCCGTGTGAAGCCAACCATCAATAATGGTCTCATTTGTCGCTTCTTCATTTTTGTAATAGCCAGAAAACAAGCCTTTTGTTTTGACCAAAATCTCTCCATCGTCAGCGATTTTGACCTCAACACCCGGGCCAGCGTTACCCACTGTACCTACCTTATCGCTGCGATAGGGATAGTTAACAGTGCTGTATGCCATTGACTCTGTCATTCCCCATGCTTCGGTGATATTCATACCGATTTTCTCGTACCAGCGAAGTAAAGCTGGTGAGACTGGGGCGGAGCCACAGCCAAGGACACGACAGTTTTCCAGTCCAAGATTGGTCTGAATTTTTTTCTTAATCAAGCCTGAAATAATGGGGAGTTTGAGTAAGAAATTGAGTTTAGCGTCAGGCAGCTTCTCTTGAATTCGTTGCTGAAAAAGAGTCCAAAGACGAGGTACAGAAATGAATAACGTTGGCCGATGCATTTTGACATCGTCAATAAAGGTATCAAGTGACTCTGGGAAGGCGGTACACGTACCAGCAAGCATTGTCGTACTGAGTATGTAAACACGTTCGGTGATGTGAGCAAGAGGAAGATATGAAAATGCTCTATCGTTTTTGTACACACCAAGAAGCTCACAAACCTGTGTAGCAGCCCATGTAACAGCTCCGTAAGTCAGCATGGCACCCTTTGGCAGCCCTGTGCTTCCCGATGTGTAGACGATTGTCATTAAATCATCGTCCCCGTGTTCAGGACGATCATCACTGGGCTCATGTTTGACCAACAGATCATTCCAATCGTAGCCACAGTTAATGGTTGGGTAAGGGAAGGCAATCGTCAGAATTTCAGAACGTTCATCAATAGATTCCTTTACAGCCAGCGTGTCATCTAATTTTCCGATAAATAATGCTTTGGATTCGCTATGGTCAAGAACGTGCCCAATCGTTTCTTTTCCCGCGGTCGGGAAGATTGGAACGCTGATGAAGCTGCCGAGTGTCATTGCCAAATCTGAAATAAACCATTCGGCACAGTTTTTTGATATTAGTGCAACACGGTCGCCGGGCTGAAGACCCATGGCCTTGAGTGCGGTAACCATTCTCAATGCTTGATCAATAACATCTGAGTAGGTGAAATCTTTAAACTGTCGGTTAATGATTTGACGCAGAAAAACTTCATTGGACCTTTCATTCTCGGCGAACTGCAACATGCGTTCGTAAGGTTTAGGTAGGGACATCAGAGCACTCCATTTGCTGCGATAGAGGTATGGAAACATTCATATTATTGTTATCAACTCGTTAACTTAAGTAGCTCTGGTACGATGAGTCAAGACTTTGTCTAAAACGCTTGTTCAATCTTTGAAGTGGTCATTGGTTAAACACAACAGTGGCAAGTTTTTATCACTATTATTTTCAAACTTGTCTACTTTTCTTAACGCCATATGGGGTACGGAAAAAGTAGTAAATGCTTCAAAATTATCAAAATAAAGACGAAACAAGTGTTTTTGAGAATTTGTACTATTGTTAATAGAACTGGGTTAGGGAGTACCAGACGGTAACCTGCCGAATGTATTCAGTTTCGGTAAGGAGGAAATGACAAATTGGGTCTATCTGTGTCGGAGAAGGTAATGAAATTTAGGGGAATGGCCATTTTCCGTTACACAGTTTGAAACAGGAAAAAGACTATGCCTAAAAGAAGTAGGGAAGATACTGAAGAGACGATAAGAACGATCCTCGACGCTGCTGTTGACCAGCTCATCGTTCACGGTTACGACAAAATGTCTTATACCACGTTGAGCGAACAAACCGGAATCAGCCGCACGGGAATCAGTCATCACTTTCCCAAAAAAACCGACTTTATCAGCAAGCTTGATGATCGCCTGATCAGCATTTTGTTGGATAAACTTGATTTGGAAGGGGACCAGACAAGTTTTTCAGACAGTTGGAAAAGTGCACTGGCAAGTGATGAAAAATTCGCAGCAGTGCTTCGCCTGATCTTTCTCTTTCGAGCTACTGATGACAACGACATAAATTTTACCCGGCGAGTTTGCCAAAATTTGGAGTCAGAGGGGTGCAAGCGATTCGGTAATGGTTTCAAGCAAGAGCTGGAGTGCTTGGTAGGGAAGTCATTACTGACGATGAACTGATTCTATCTACTTTGTCGTGTCCTTGAAGGTACCTTATTTAACCGGGTACCTTTTTTGATCGGCTTTATAAATTCCTATCAACATAAATGTGCCCAGTTATTAACCATATTTCATTATTTATTTATCCCTTCAGCAGCATTGTTAATAAAACCCTTGATCCTAAACAGTAAAACGTCAGATTTTTAGGCTTTGCTTCAAAAAGATGTTGATAGATTAAAAAAAATTTAAATAATGGGCGTCTCTCACTTCAGTGTTTTTTTAGCTTGCCCAAGAGATGTTCCATGAGTAAACCATTAGTATTAGTCCTAAACTCAGGCAGTTCTTCCCTTAAATTTGCATTAGTCGAAGCCCAAACTGGCGACGCGGTCGTCTCAGGTATTGGCGAATGTTTCGGCTTGGATAATGCCTGTATTGCTTGGAAAGGAGAGGGCATTGATAAGCAGGAAGTGATTCTTCAGAGCGGGGATAACCATCATCAGCAGGCTGTTGATATTATTGTCTCACTGATTGAAAAGGAACACCTTGGCAGTGATCTATGTGCTGTTGGACACCGTGTTGTACATGGTGGAGAGCACTTCTCCCAAGCAACACTTATCGATGATAGTGTCATAGAGAAAATTGAATCTCTGAGTAGCCTTGCTCCTCTCCACAATCCATCTCATGTAGTTGGTATCCGTGCGGCCATCAGTGCTTTCCCACACTTGCCTCAGGTGGCAGTTTTTGACACCGCTTTCCACCAGACGATGCCGGCCAAAGCATATACCTATGCGATTTCACAGAAGCTATATCGCGATTTCGGAATACGCCGTTACGGCTTCCATGGCACCAGCCATTATTTCGTTAGTCGTGAAGCGGCAAAACAACTGGATAAAGTGCCAGAGCAAACTAATGTGATCACTGTGCATTTGGGTAATGGTGCATCGGTCTGCGCAGTAAAAAATGGTAAGAGTGTGGACACCAGCATGGGTTTCACACCCATTGCAGGTTTGATGATGGGGACTCGCTGTGGCGATCTGGATCCAAGTATTCCTGAGTTCTTGCAAAAGCAAGGTTGGACGCCTGAGCAAATTCATAAAGAACTGAACGGCAATTCCGGTCTTCTGGGGGTATCTGAACTTACCAGCGACTGCAGGGGTATCTGTGAAGCTGCAGGAGAGGGGCACAAGGGCGCGCAACTGGCGCTTGAATTGTTCAGTTATCGTGTTGCGAAATACATTGCCTCTTACATGGTTGCACTGGATGAGGTTGACGCTATCGTATTTACTGGTGGAATAGGCGAGAACTCGCTTCCAGTG
The DNA here is from genome assembly GCF_001707825.1 of Veronia pacifica. Lineage (GTDB taxonomy): Bacteria > Pseudomonadota > Gammaproteobacteria > Enterobacterales > Vibrionaceae > Veronia > Veronia pacifica. The sequence continues at coordinate 49,670 of NZ_LYBM01000038.1, forward strand.
CGTCATCTGATCATGATGAATTTACGGGTATTTGGCTATCGTGAAGATGTGGAAGCCAACGAAAAGGCGCGTTTTGGTCAACCTGGTATGATCAGTCAGCAAGGAACACCGATGGCACTGGTGATTCCAACAAATGAAGAGTTTGTTATAGCCTCTGAGGCACTGAGATTTACCATGCAATAAACAACCATTTATTCAATCAATGAGCTTCAGATTTTTCATCTGGGGCTCGTTAATTAAATATCAACACCTATCTTTTCTGCTTCAATTTTTCTCTCGATCTTTCTATTTTGCAAAATATGTTTTGATACAAAATTTGTATCGATCTTTCTTGCCTCGTACACGACAAAAGCACATATTTCCGATCTTCATTGATAATTTTGGTTTTGTTTTTTGAACGAAGTTTTTGACATTGCTCCTTTTAGTTGGCAGGGGGTGTTCTTGTGTGCCGCGACGGGTTGGCT
>NZ_LYBM01000039.1 GCF_001707825.1 Veronia pacifica
TTATGTCACTCCTTATGGAGAATATCAATAACTATGAAGGGTAGGGGATCAATAATTGAATAGGGAATAACATTCCATATTTACGTATTACACTAATAATAAAAATCATAATAAGTGCTGGTGAGGGTGAGATGATTGGAGATGACTTTCTGGTAGAGGCGGTGGGTCGTCAGGATACGCCACGTGGTCTTTTAAGTAGCCAAAAATTAGTTGTCAGCGATTGTGTCAGCGTTCGGGATCATGTGACTGGTATTGGCATTCCTGCTTGGGCAGAGTCAAAAGATAAATCGGAGTCTGATGCTTCTGTCGTTGCAGAGTTGATGGCGGCGGGGATCAAACTGCTCGGTAAAGGACAGGTTGACGATTTTGGCACCAGCAGCAGTGGCCGAAACAGCTTTTATAATGATCTGAGAAATCCGGTGGTGAGAAAATGTCGGGTTGGTGGATCGTCTAGTGGTGCCGCTGTTGCTGTTGCCAGTGGCAAGGCAACGGTAGGCTTAGGGAATGCCTGTAATGGAGGAGTGATCATACCCGCCTCTTACTGCGGTCTGTATGGGTATCGCCCCTCTCCAGGCATTTTCGACTCTCGAGGTATCCGCACTTTAAGCACAACGTTTGATTCAGTGGGCTTTTTGTCAAAATCAGCCCCTGTTTTACAGCAAATATATGAGAAGTGTACTGGTAACCGGCAGATGTTACCCCTTTCCGGTATTAAATATGCCTCCGGTCTATTCAACAGCCTACTCTCAGAGGAACTCACGGTGTGTTTTCAGGAAAAGCTTGATCAATTAAGTTGTGAACTGGATGAGGACTTTTCAATCAGTAAGCTTATTCTTGCTCAAGCCGGGAAAATACACTCAGTAATACTTGGACGAGAAGTAGATATGGAATATGGTCAGTGGCTCGATCAACACAAACCTGAGTTAGATGCAGAAACGCAAGGGTTCTTGGATACTATCCGCGGATTCAGTTTTAAAGATCAGGTTGACGCTAAGAAGAAAAAAGTCCTTTTTTCTGAGATGTTGTGCAGTGCTATTAATAGCGGAGAACTGCTCATTATTCCTTCAACACCGGGGGGGGCTCCCGCGAGAAAAGGCGAACTGGATGATGAATTTCAAATGAATCAGCATCGACTGACTGCGATTGCTGAAGTCGCAGGTATACCTCAACTGACTGTTCCTTTTCTCTCTGATGACGATGCGCCTATGGGGGTCTCTCTACTGGCAAGACCAAATGAGGATCGTTTGCTTTTTGATGCGGCTACGCGTTGGTTTTAAATATTTTTGAGTTGTAAACCTTGGGATTTTTTGCCTTTCATATATGTGAGGTGAAAGGCAATGTTGCACGCTTTTTATACAGGCATTCGTGGCTAAAATTGTGCACATGTAAGACTATAGTTTTCCCATTAACGTCAAGAAAAATTTAAAAAAATGACAAATTAGATATAAGTTATTGAAATATATGGCTATAAACGAGTTATCATATGGAGTGAGCTATCAACAGAAACTGTGGATAACCCGTTGAATTACTCTGTTGTATCGCTGTGTAATTGGCTGATATTTAATATAAAATCGCATATATAAGACAGTAAATGTGGTCGTATTCAGCCTGTTGGGCATGATGTTTTTTATCTGTTAATGCACATAGCCTGTAGTGTTGCATTTTACTATTGTTCTAAGGGCGAATGTCCATGCTTGTCCTTCCCACCAATTCGCTGTTTAAATGCCTCTGATTGCTGATAAACCACGAGCATACCTTTGATCTGCATGATCATCATCTTTGTTAATATTTGTGTTTTTTTGATGAGAAATCAGCGATGTGTATTTGACGATCTATTGAAACTCATTGTTGTCACGTACAAATTAGTTAAGTGGTTTGGATATTGTTGAAACATAAATCAGAAAAGATAGAGGGAATAAAGATGATCAATTGTAATACTCATGATGTGATTGAAGTCGCTTGCCTATACAAAATAAAAGTGGAGCTGGTCATGAAATCCGGCGACAGGGTTGAGGGAAAAGCCGTCGATACGAAGGTGACTGCGGAGAAAAGAGAATACTTAGTCCTTGAACAGAACGGTGATCAAATTGATATCGAAATGGATAAAATAAAAGAAATGATCGCAATAGATAAGAATCCACATTTCGATACTGTTCGCGTCAGCTAATTAACAATGTGTCTGTGTGAGTCGTACTTTTTTGTTGAAGAGATTCCATATTTTACTGGTTGACTTGAGCTGCGTGTCAGCGACCGGGCATACTCTTTAGAGGTAAGTATTAAATGCGCCCGAAGGGTAAGTGCGGTATGGGCATTCTATAGAAAAAGTATTCCCCTAAAAGTAATTATTGAGCGTGGATCGGGGACAAAAAGAGAGATGGTCAAAGTTAAAAATGAAAACGAAATAGGGTATATCTTTGGCTACGGTAGCCTAATAAATTCCGCATCGCGAGCCATAACAGGTCAGACTAAATCAGTTATTCCTGTGCAAGTTGAGGGACTGGTCAGACAATGGGGTCATACTGGTTCAAAGGTCATGTCTCATCTTATCGTTACCGAAGGAAGTGGAACGTGTAATGGTGTGCTTTTAGAGGTTGATAGTGCCACCCTCAGCGACTTTGATAGGCGAGAGAAGGGATACAAAAGAACTTTCCTTTCTGAGACTTGTGTGAAAGTAATGAATGGCGAAAATATTGACTGCAGCCTTCCGATACACGTTTATGTCACTGAAAGTGTTGTCATGCCGAGCCCAGAGCACCCCATCGTCCAAAGTTACATCGATACTGTTTTAGTCGGATGTTTAGAGTTTTCGCCAGCTTTTGCTGAGTCATTCATTGATTCAACTAGCGGATGGGATTGCGCTTTTCTTAATGATAGAGATAACCCTATTTATCAACGTGTTGCAGGTGTTGATACCAATAAACAAGCACATGTTGATCTGTTGCTAAAAATGAAAAAGGTAAGATTAGAAAGCCACTAGTATTTTTTAACTGCCTACCGCAAAAAAAAACCGCCATCAGGCGTTTTTACGGAATACATTTACTGTGCGTTTAGTTTGCTGGAACCTCATAAGAGAACTCAGGTGATGTGATCTCAACACGACGGTTCTTCGCTCGTCCATCCGCTGTGTCATTTGATGCAACAGGGTTTGCTTCACCCTTGCCCGACACTGTGATACGGCTTGGATCAATGCCGCGAGAGGTGAAGTAGTCAGCCACGGTTTGCGCGCGTTTTTCAGACAGTTTCTGATTAAATGCTGCAGCACCAACGCTGTCGGTATAACCTGTTACTGAAATGGTTGCCTGTTCAAACTTGGTCAGTCTTCTCAACAACGGGAGTAATTCATTCTGTGCGTTCTTAGATAGACTGGATTGGCCGGTTTTGAACATTTCAACGCCTGAAGCAGAAGTTAGCACCAAGCGCTTGGGCGCTTGAACCACTGGTTTTTTCGGTGGTTCAGGTTTCTTTATCGGGGCGACAACAACAGGTTCTGGAGCTGGAGGCTGTGCGCTCGTGCGGCCTAGGTGAAGAGTCATACCAAGATTGACAAAGTGCGCATCAACACCACGGAAATAATTGTCCGTCAGATCTCGCATGAGTTGGTATTCGAGGCGAAGGTTTATCAGGTCTGTTAGCTGTCTGTCGTAACCTAACGCAGCCAAAAGGGATGTTCCCTCTTGTTTTGCATCTTTACTGTCCCAGTTCCAGCGACTGATACCGATTTTGCCGTAAATATCACTCACTTCATCAATCGGGAAATCCAATTTAGGTGCCAAGGTCAAAGCAGAAAGCTTGCCATTAGAGAGCACGCGGTTGCCATTTTCTTCATCAAAGCTTGTCTTAAATTTGCCCAGTAAGTCGTAAGACCCTTCGACAGAGAGCCTGTCGTCAAAACCGTACCCTAACAGCAGACCAGCACCCACTTTCTTATCTTCACACTCGCTGCCGGATGCGCAGGCGTCATTGAGCATTGACATGCCAACCCTTGGCCCAAAATAAAATCCCTCACTGTCTGCACTGACATACAGTGGTGACATAGCAAGAGCCAAGCTCATGCTAATAATCGATTTCTTCATCAATGTTTCTCCGTTTAAATAGCGTGAGATGCCTGCTCTGATATTCATAGAATGAAAACAGCCTAAAACTCTATTTAGAATAGCAACAGACTGAAAAAAAGCTCAGAGCCGCTATAAAACTATGTCGTTTATCAAATCTCTACAAGAGAGAAGCCTCTGATTATCTGTTTTTAATAAAAAAAACACTCGCCATAAGACGAGTGTTTCACAAATAAGAGAAACTAATTTGAAACTTTGTTGTCGCTAAGTGACACGGACCATAAATTCTCGACTGATATCACGTTATGTGAGGGAGGATAGTTCCTATTAACCCAGACGTTTTAAATCCCGTGTGCCAGAAACTGGACGACTTACAGATACTTGTCTTCCTTTCTTCATCCCTTTTTCGTAATCGTCTGTAATCGAGCTCATTGCTTCTTTCAGCTGCTTCTTGAATGTCTCTCGATCTATGTTCTTGAATTGGCTGTCAATGTAGCTCTTAATTTTCTTATCAGACCCTTCGTCATTTGCAATGTTAGGTAGTTTTTCAAGTGCTCCCTCAAGCCAGCCAATTGTGTAGGAGCGAACACGTTTAGCCAGTTCATTTTGAGACGTTCCTGAGCCTGCAAAGCTGTTGCGAAACTGACCGACGTTTTCATTCATCTCTCGATAAACAATGTCAAATGCAAAGGCAGCAAAAATGGCTTTGTCAGCATCGCCAATGAATTCAGCTATTTTCAGGCCTTTGTGATTAATTAAGACACACTCGACGCCAAAACGGGCATTTATGCCACGAATAATTTTTAAAATTGCGTCACTTATGCTCGTAGGAAGTAAAGTTTCTGAACGCGTTTTACCCATACTAATGAAGTCAATATCATCCTGATCAAGACCATATTTCTTCATCAGCCTCTGGGCCATCTTTATGGCCTGTGCAGCTTCATTGATGTTCGCGGAATTGCCTAGTTCTAAACACTTGGCAATTTTTTTCAATGCTTTACGTTTGGCTTCAGACATCTACTTTCCCGGAAAAAAAACAAGAGCGATATTCTACCTTTTACGATAAAAATTACCAAACCCAGAGGTAGGATCCATATCCAAATTTACACATCGCTCTCGCACAGCGACGTACTTTTTTTAATAATCGTCGTTAACATTTTCATGATGGAAAACGAATAAATTACGACACGATTATTGCTTTAGAATATGCAAGGCCATGAGAGAATTTTGTCCGTGATGAATGTTTTTTTCGTTCTTTAGGTCTTACTGTAGAGATCATTCATGAAGAGGAAAGTGGGATCAGTGTCTAGGGTACATATCAAGAAGACGAGTATGGCATTACTTGCCTTAATTTTTTTTGCAGCGAACTCAGTTCTTTGTCGGATGGCACTGGACAGTGACATGATTGATCCCGCTACTTTCACATCTGTCAGGCTGATTTCAGGGGCAATCATGCTATCCGTTTTACTGCTATTTTTCAGTGACCCGGTTAGCCTCAACGATTCTCCAGAAGAAACAAAAAAACAGACATTTTCTTTCTTTCAGGCTCCCGTCGAGTATTGGTTGGCTGCCGCGATGCTCTTTTTGTATGCCTCAGCGTTTTCTTTTGCCTATATGTATTTAGATACAGCAATAGGTGCATTGGTATTGTTTGCCTTTGTACAGTTGACAATGCTGACTTATGCTCACTGGCAGGAAGGAGGTGCTTCGGGTATCGAGAGTATAGGTATCCTCGTCTCTGTCTGCGGTTTGGGTTATTTGGTCTCTCCAGGTTTTCATTCACCTGATTTATGGGGGATCACACTTATGGCGGTATCAGGCATAGCTTGGGGACTATATAGTATTCTGGGCAAAAGAATGAGTGTTTCTATGCTGTTGAGTAGTAAAGTTAATTTTACTTTGAGCCTTGTATTTATCGGGCCATTATTTCTACTCAATATGCCAGCGATGAAGATGTCGGTTGAAGGGTTAACTCTCGCTGCACTATCTGGTGCTTTCGCGTCAGCGCTCGGATATGTTGCTTGGTACTGGGTCGTTAAACAATTTACGTCCATTCAGTCTGGCGTGATGCAAATGTCAGTGCCAGTTATTGCAGGATTGTTTGCCATCCTATTTATGGGCGAGCAACTTAATTTAAGACTGTTGATTGCTGGCACAGTCATCCTCTTCGGAATCGCGATAACCTTTCTCGGTAAGTCACAAAGTGTAGCTGCTGAATAGTATTCCGTTTTTCTGCGTGTTAACACGATAATGCCAATGTTTGAGTGCTAATTGAGCAAAAAGATGCGTTGGCATAGTATCTCTATCTCGAGTCTCATACACTTATCTCTATACTTCATCAAAAATGCCCATTTCTATTTTACTGGGTAAAAACGAGCGAGCTGAACAGTTGGTATGGATGATCTCATTTTTTCTTTCATGCCAAAAATAGTATCTGTTCAACTGGCAAAGCATAGTGTTGTCCACAGAGACCGAGGAACATTTGCAATACCAACAAGGTTTTTTAATTAGCCGACACAGCAGAGACGTCAGAGGCACTACTGAGATGGTATTTTGGGTGCAGACCGATGGCGGGCCAGCCAAACTTGTTATTCAGGGAGAAAGGCCGATTTTTTTTCTTCCAGAAATCGATCAACAAAGCGCGGTTAATTTACTGGATCAAGAAAATATCACTCACTATACCAAGCCGCTAGATCTCCACACCTTTTCCCATACTAAGGTGGTGGGCGTGTACTTTAATACGCTCAATGCTTGTCAACGTGCAACACGTTTGCTGCAATCACAAGGGTTTGATCCATTTGAATCAGACATTCGGCTGACAGACCGCTATCTTATGGAGAGGTTTATCTGCGGTGGCATGTTGTTTACCGGAGATAAATCAGACAAACACGGTTTTACTGAATACCGGAACGTAAAGTTAAAAGCGGCGGAATATCAAAGACCATTATCACGTGTTTCTCTCGACATCGAGTGCTCAGAAAAGGGCATTCTGTATTCAGTCGGTCTTGACAGTGAGATGGACAGTCGGGTGATCATGATAGGCGATCCAAAAGAGCAAGATGAGAGGCCTGAATGGATTGAATGGGTTCCGTCTGAGTCTGCGCTTTTACAAGCACTCTGTTTATGGTTTCACACCTACGACCCTGATGTCGTCGTTGGCTGGAGTGTGATTGACTTTGATTTCCGTCTCTTAGTAAAACGTGCCGCATATCATCGAATACCCCTTACTCTTGGACGGGGAAGAGAAAAAGCACACTGGCGTGACAGCAGTAAAGGCAGGCAAGGGTTCATCACGATTCCCGGACGTGTGGTCATTGACGGTATCGATGCACTAAAAACGGCAACTTATAGCTTTAGCTCATGGTCGCTTGAATCAGTGTCACAACAAATGCTTGGTGAGGGGAAAGCGATTGATAACCCTCATGACCGAATGGCATCAATCAACAGAATGTTTGCTGAGGATAAGGCCGCACTGGCGAAATATAATCTTCAGGATTGTGTGCTGGTTAATCGGATTTTTGATTCTACTCATTTGCTGGAATTTTTCATCCAGCGTTCACGCCTTACCGGTATTGAACTTGACAGAGTCGGTGGCTCTGTTGCCGCGTTCACCAATCTCTATCTTCCCCGTTTACACCGGGCAGGGTATGTAGCGCCAACATTGGCCAGTGAAAACTGGATCGCAAGTCCCGGTGGCTATGTGATGGACAGCAAGCCCGGCCTTTATCAATCTGTGGTGGTGCTGGATTACAAGTCGCTGTATCCATCCATTATTAAGACCTTTCTCATTGACCCCCTCGGCTTAATTGAGGGGTTAAAAGCGGATATAGAGACCAAGACAGTACCGGGATTCAGGGGAGGTATCTTTCACCGCAATAAACATTTCTTGCCTGCCTTGATTGAGGATTTGTGGCAGGCGAGGGATGAAGCGAAGCGTCAGGGTGAGAAAGCATTTTCTCAAGCCATAAAAATCATCATGAACTCCTTTTACGGCGTATTAGGGTCTTCAGGTTGTCGTTTCTTCGATCACCGACTTGCATCATCTATCACCATGCGCGGTCACGAGATCATGAAAATAACCCGTCGGCTGATTGAGGAAAAAGGCTATGAGGTAATTTACGGCGATACAGATTCTACCTTTGTCTCGTTTGGTCGCGCCTTTAGTCAACCGGAGGCTGACAAAGTCGGAAGAGAGTTGGCTGAATATATAAATCAGTGGTGGGTTGAACACTTATCTAATGACTATCAATTGGCGTCTGCATTAGAAATTGAATACGAGACGCACTATCAACAGTTCCTGATGCCAACAATCCGAGGTCAGGATACCGGCAGTAAAAAACGCTACGCAGGCTTAATTGAGCGTGACGGACAGAAAGAGATTATCTTTAAAGGGCTTGAGACAGTCCGTACCGACTGGACCCCACTGGCTCAAGACTTTCAGAAAAGCCTCTACGCCAAAGTTTTTGATGGTCAGGACATTGATGAGTATGTTCGTCAGTTGGTTGATGATACACTAAACGGAAAGTACAACGATAAGCTCGTTTATCGTAAGCGGTTGAGACGCAAGCTGGATGAATACCAGAAAAATGTCCCGCCGCATGTTAGAGCTGCCAGACGCGCTGATGAGATAAACCAGAAATTGGGACGACAACTGCAATACCAAAATGGCGGCTGGATAGAGTATCTCATTACCATTCATGGACCAGAGCCGAAAGAGGCACTTGAAAGCCCGATAGATTATCAACATTACGTTGATAAGCAGCTCAAGCCCATTGCAGATGGCATTCTTCCGTTTATTGGCAAAGACTTTGCGACGCTATCTCTACCACAACTTGGATTATTTTAGTGGAGCTTGGATTATCTTAGTGTAGATAGTTGGCAAGTATAAAGACTAAAACTTTGCTGACGTGTTTAAATATGAAAAAGCTAACGGCGTGTGTTTTCTATTTCTATACATCGAAAAGATACTGATCCGAAACGCTAAATAGTAGGCAGGAGTACAGTAAATCTGCGAGTGAAAATCTTATTTGTCCTGTTATTCGTTGCAAAATTGGCAAAACGTAGCTTGAATGAAAGCAGGTGGTAAGGAGAGCATTGTGGAGCAACTGGATTTTTTTGATGTGCCCAGTCCCTGCATTGGAGTGTGTCAGGTAAATAATAAAGGATACTGTAAAGGCTGCTTCCGCAGTCGGGATGAACGGTTTCATTGGAACGATCTCAGTGGCGACCAACGCCTGCAAGTCATCAGGTTATGTCGTCAGCGTTACCTTCGCATTTCACGCGCCAGATTGGCAAAACAAAGAGAAAATGAGTATCGCGAAGAGGTTTCTCCGCAGCGACCCCTATTTGATGATTTCTAGTGACAGCAAGTACTCAGAGAGTTATCAATCAAATCCAAAAAAAGCGCCATTAAGGCGCTTTTCTATTCAAACCAAACGAGTGGTATGTCACAGGTTATCAAACGCAATTAGATGCGGATGAAGTCCATGTGCATAACTTTTGGCTTGAATGGGTGACGTTGAATGTCCTGAGGCTTCACGTTCACTTCTTTACCATCGATAACCAAGGTGATTGCTTCGTAGAAGCCTGGCTTATCCATTTGGTTGATAACCTGGTTGTGGTCCAGAGCGACTGCAACTGCTGCTTCTTTACCGCCGTAGATTACAGCTGGGAATTGGTCAGCGTGACGCAGGCGGCGGCTCGCACCTTTACCCTGCTCAGTACGAACTACTGCTTCAAATTTCATAATAAATACTCAATGTATAGAGTTAAAAACAAGTACCGCGTTTAGCGACCTAACGTGGTACCACTTAAAGTGAGCGCGGATACTAACATTGGCCTTATTGAATAACAAGCCAATCACCGTTTAAACGAATATTTTTTCATAAATAGCATTCAGTTGCCGCTTATTTATCCAGTTTTTTATTCGTCGGCATCCTAGAACTGTTACAGGCACTACGAGGCAATACAGGGACAATAAAAACACACTTCTCGCTATGTTAATGAACATAAAACCGAGCAGTCATTTCCCGTAGTATACCGAGGTCGTATGGATGAAAGTTTGGATTTATTATCTCAGTGAGCCATTTCATTACCAGCATCAGGCGTTTGGTGATGTTGAGTTCAGTAATGCATGGTTCTCGATTAAAGATCAGACGCTAACCATACGATCTGGGTATGCGTGGGATGGCGCGACGCCGAAGTGGCAGCCTCTTGGCCTCTTCACTGTCGGGACGCCAGATGGCGCGTTGCGCTGCGGCCTGCCATGGACGTATCACGCGACCTTGGTACATGATGTATTGTGTCAATTCCGCCATCAGTTACCGTTGAGCAAACAGCAGGTCAATCAGGTATTTGATGACCAGCTCCGAGAACTTGGTTTTCCCTTACGCGCTCTTTATGTCTGGGCCGTCAATAAGTTTGGTCCACAGGACTTTGGCGGAGCTTCATAACCGAAAAGTAAAATGACGTTTAAGTTTCTGGCTGCTCGGTGATATCAAAGATCTTGTCTCTGATTGCCCAGAATCTGCCATTTTTGCGCGCAACTACAAAATCCGGTGGACGAAGCCTGTGCTCAGATCGGACAACTTTTGATGGTGCGGTATCAGTGAACGGTCTGTGTCTATCAACAAGATGAGGGTTAATAAAGCGAGCAAGAAAGTCCTTTTTTTGCTTCTGTGTAGAGAGTTGCCACATTTCATGCACTTCAGCCCCCTCATTGCCTACGTAAGTCACTTTAAGCTGTGGCTTACCAAATTTGTTTTTCCCCGCTGTCAAATGCATGTCAGTACAACTAAGAATGAGAGCGTCTTTAAGTTTCAGCGCTTCGCGCAGCTTTTTATCAGGGTCAACCAGTGCATGGTCGCATTGATGGCAGCGGCGGGCAGCAATATCATTGTCTGCACCACACTCATCGCAAAATTTCGCCCGAAAGCGATAACCACAAATCTCCCGCTCACCGTCCAATTCAAAAAATCCCTGACAGCGCCGGCCATAATGCTCAATTAAAAAACCATTACTATCCAGCTTTCCCCAGAAATTATTGTTGAAACCGCATCCGGGGCAGGGAACGGTTACAATCTCACTGTCGCTATCTGGTTTTGGTTCGCCAATCTCTGGCTGATAGAGGTCGTAGACATTACCTGCGTAGTCAAGAATGAGGCAATCTTCTTTACCGGGCGATAGTCGTAGCCCTCGTCCAGCAATTTGCTGATACAGACTGACCGACTCGGTTGGGCGAAGTATCGCGATAAGATCGACGTGTGGGGCGTCGAAACCCGTTGTCAGCACTGATACGTTTACCAGAAATTTGATCTTTCGCTGCTTGAAGTCCTGAATAATTTGATCACGTTGCTCCTGTGGGGTGTCGCCGATCACCAGGGCAGAATGCTCCGCGGGCAATAACGACAATATTTCTTCGGCATGGCGAACAGTGGCAGCAAATACCATGACTCCTTGTCGTTGTTCTGCATATTTTAAGACCTGTTCGATGATCTGTGGCGTCGCCCGGGGAGCATTGGCAATGACCTTATCCATTTCTGCTTCTTTGTAGTGACCAGTCGATGACGCTTTAAGAGCAGAAAAGTCATAGCTCAGGACCGGTGCGTCAATAAGCTTTGCCTCGGTGAGAAAACCCTCGTCGAGTAAAAAGCGGATTGGTAGTTCGAAGATACAGTCACGGAAAAACCTTGGGTTCTCGCTTCTGACCCTGCCAGCAGTATGGAACTGATAAATCCAACCCATACCCAGTCGATAGGGGGTCGCTGTCAGGCCCAGTACTTTTATTCCGGCATTAATACTCTGTAAATGGCTGATCACTTTGCGGTAGCTACTGTCTTTGTCATCGGGAACCCGATGACATTCATCGATGACCAGTAACGAAAATTCCTCTTTAAATGCATCAAGGTTTCTCACCACCGACTGCACGGATGCAAATACCACTTTGTGATGACTTTCCTTTCGACCAAGCCCGGCAGAAAAGATCCCTGCTTCAAGTCCATAACCCTCATACTTTTCATGATTTTGTTCGACCAGCTCTTTGACGTGGGCGAGAACAAGCACACGCCCCCGAGCGAGCTTTGCCAGTTCAGCAATGACCAGACTTTTACCTGCACCGGTTGGCAAAACAGCAACGGCTGGACTTTGGTGATGACGAAAGTAATGAACAACAGCTTTTACAGCGTCAGATTGATATGGACGTAGGGTATACATAACTATGACTATAAAAAATGGCAGCGCAGGGCTGCCAAGTTTATCTGAAAGCGTGGATATACGCTAACGGTCTGAATTACAACTAAACGGCGACTCGTTTTGACATAATGCAATGCTGCCTTCTTGGGGTGTAGTCAAATTGCTCATAAAACTCGCGCGCACCACTGTTTCCAATATTGACTTCCAAGATCACTGCCTGACACTTCCGTTGTTTAACCTTATCTTCAAGTATCGGCAATACGTGCGAACCTACTCCCTGTCGGCGCCAAGAACGATTAATAAATATTTGATCTATAACAGCTATCTGACCACCAAACTCAACGCTGAAGCTATAACAAAGAACGACAAACCCTACTATTTCTTGGTGGCCATCTTGTTCTGCGTGAATGAGAAAAACATCACCATATGAGGGGGAATCCATTAAGAACTCAAAAGCTTTCTGTGTGTGTTCGGGGTCGAAAGAGAGGGCCTCGTGGTCATGCAGTTCTTTTGATAGTTCTATAAGTTTGTGCATTGAGTCGACAGAAGGCTCTTTCAGAGAAATATTCATACACTATTTCCTAATCGAAGGGTGATAGGTCAGATGCGTGCTGGTTGCACATATAAAAAGACGACTTTCCTGTCAAAAAATTTCAGTTGTATCTGACACCCATTAGTTATAGAAACTTAGCCCCCAGACTGCAACTCTGGCACCTGTTTCTTTCGCTTTGTTCACCATTTATTCCTCGTCTTTGTGATATAGATTTCAATTGCTTAAATACCAATCAAGTTTCATTTATTATCTACTCAAAAGTGTCTGATTTCACATTTTTAACCCTTTTTTCAGTAATGGATATCTGTATTTTTTCTTATTTTCCTCTCATGTCATCGTTTGGGTGATTTAGTGTTTTTTATTATTAGCAGGTGATGGTGGACAGAAACCGGGTGATCGTCGAGTAAGAATCAGGTATATATTGCCCCGTCTAAATGAGTACTGGAAAAACGATGATCAGGTTGGATAAATTTCTTTGCGAAACCTTGGGTATAACCCGCAAGCAAGCTGCCAGGCTTTTAAAAGAAGAGCGTGTCACTTTGGACGGGACGGCGATAAAAAATGGTTCCCTCAAAATTGAGGAAGATGCCGATGTTGAATTCGATGGTGTAGCGCTCCGACTCAGCGGCCCGCGATATTTTATGATGAACAAGCCTTCAGGCTATGTTTGCTCCCATGATGATGCTTACAATCCAACTGTATTTATCCTTCTTGACGAGATTGGCGCAGAAAAGCTTCACATCGCAGGTCGCCTTGATGGGGATACAACGGGCTTGCTACTTTTAACTGATGATGGCCAGTGGTCACACAGAGTGACTTCGCCAAGACATAAATGCGATAAAACTTACAGAGTCTGGTTGGCAGAACCTGCGGCTGCGGACACCGAAAGGCAATTTGCATCGGGCGTTCAATTGCGTGGTGAAAAAGAGCTGACGCTTCCTGCCCAGATGGAAAGAGTTACCGATGATGAGGTCTTACTCACTATCCATGAAGGTAAATATCATCAGGTAAAGCGCATGTTTGCAGCTGTCGGTAATAAGGTAGAGGCGTTGCACCGCGAAAGCGTTGGTCAGTTAACGTTGGACCCTGAACTAGAGCCTGGAGAGTATAGGGCACTTACTGAAGCCGAGGTTGCGTCCTTTCTGGCGACTAAATAATCCTTCAGCGTCATCTGATACGGCGATGAGTGTAAACACGTATTTTACAAAATAGGTTTACACAGCGTCGTATCAACCGTCGAGAAACGCATTCTTTCCTACTGGGAATTAATCTCATGTTACTATGCAAATAGAAAATTTGTGAGATAAGTCTCGCTTCACTTGTCATTTGCAGGATATTCATGACAGCAAAAACGTTAAGTAACCCGTCAGAACAGATGGGTACCTTATTAATTATTATTCTTGGTGCATTGGCGGCGATCACGCCGCTTGCTATTGATATGTATCTGCCCGCGATGCCGAGTATCGCGGACGATCTTGGCGCAATGTCTGGTGCTGTACAAAGTACATTAGCCGCTTACACCGCTGGCTTTGCACTCGGTCAATTAGTTCATGGTCCACTCTCTGACAGCTTAGGCCGTCGAAGAGTGATGTTATCTGGTGTGTTGATGTTTATGGTGGGGGCTGTTCTTTGTGCTTCTGCTGAAAGCATTGAACAACTGACTATTATCCGTGCCATACAGGGATTTGCAGGCGCAGCCGCAGCCGTGGTAGTACAGGCCCTTGTTCGTGACCTTTTTGAACGCGAACAATTTTCGCGCACCATGTCTTTTATCACCTTAGTTATGACCCTGGCACCTCTTGTTGCTCCCATGCTTGGTGGACATTTGGCACTTTGGTTTGGCTGGCGTTCAATTTTCTGGGTACTAGCTGGCTTCGCGGCCATTGTGATTGTGATGGTGTACATCGCTATCCCGGAAACTTTAAAGCCTGAAGCTCGCAAGCCACTTAATTTCTCAAGCGTGATGAGAAACTACGCCAAATTACTCAGAAACCGCTCTGTGTTGGGCTACTTATTGGCATCTGGGTTTTCTTTTGCTGGCATGTTTGCCTTCCTGACCTCAGGGTCATTTGTGTATATCAGCTACTACGGGCTGAGCCCAGACGCCTTTGGTTACATGTTTGGCTTAAACGTTGTTTGCCTGATCATTATGACGACGATAAATGGACGATTTGTTACCCGCCTTGGCTGCCGCAATATGCTTATGATCGGCCTTGGTGTGCAGTTATTCGCTGGGATCACGGTTTTTCTAGCACAACTTTTTAATGCTGGCTTCTGGGGAACAGCGATTCCCGTCATGATGTTTGTCGGTGGCATTTCTATGGTCGCCAGTAATATCTCGGCCAGTGTGCTTAACGAGTATCCTGATATTGCCGGGACAGCTGCGTCTCTGATGGGAACAATGCGATTTGGAGTCGGAACTATTATTGGCTTTATCTTATCGTTGATCTCAGCACATTCACCGTGGCCTATGGTTATCGCTATCACAACATGCGGCGTGTTGTCTTCAGCAAGTTATTGGTTCTTAGCAAGAAAAAATGAAAAGTAATGAGTTACGTTAATGATATACAGCGCCTGGTAAACACGGCGCTTTCTGAGCTACAGCAGGCGATAGATGAAAAAAAGATTCAACCAAACCCTGTTAGCGAAGAATCTTTTTTGTGTCGATGGTTTGCTCAGGCAATTAAAAAGCACCGCTTTGGAAGTTCTGTTGCCAATGAGATGACACTTTGGGTTCAGCAAGGCCGTAGCATGGGAAAAAATGCCGACCTCAAAGGTCAATTGCTTCATATCAGTAATGTGTACAGGCACTTTTTCTCAGACGATAAATCAGATAGAGCGATAACCCGCGATCAATTGGATGCTCTGATTGATAGTCTTGATGACGGGCAATGGATGGTAAACATCCAATATGAAATTAATCGTAAGGTTAAAGTCATTTCAGATGGACAACATTCTTTTGCTATCTGCGCGAAGGCATTAGAAAGTGCGTTTGATGCTGATGGAAAACTCATTAAACCGCTTAGCTTCTATGTTCGTTGTCCAGAGTCAGAATTTATTGACCTTGCTGTTTCACAGGATATGGCCCTGACGAAAGTGACTGATTATAAGTCGATTGTGAAATATCACGCTGAATATCAGCTTTGGCCCGAAAATCGTGCGAATTGCCTCGCAGTTTTGCCCGCTAATATGAAACCTTAACTTAAAGTCCTTAGAATCAATAACAGAATCTTAGCTTACTGGTCTGTCCAGTAAGCTATACTTGCCCAATCTCCCGCTTCGTAATGGAAAAATACTCCTACAACGTGTAAAAATTAGAAGATGGTCAATGATTATTGTTGGTCTCTTCGTAGGGCAAGGAATGCTGAAACGATCTGAAATTGGATAACGTCCGTTATTCATGTAAAAAAAAGGACAGAGGAAGTAATGCTTAAGCTGGCCCGTCTGTGTAAAGGGTATCAGGATGGAGAGGAGTTTCATTCGGTACTTCAGGGAGCAGAACTTAATTGCCATGAAGGTGATCAAATTGCCTTGATGGGAGAGAGTGGCTCGGGTAAGAGTACACTTTTAAACCTCATCGGTGGATTGGATACTGCCGACAGCGGTGAAATATGGATTGCTGATAAATCTATGCATGATTTGTCAGAGAGAGCTCGTACTCGCTTTCGTCGGGACAACATCGGCTTTGTCTTCCAGCAGTACAACCTTTTACCTACACTTTCGATGGAAGATAACATCCGCTTTTCGCGCCAGCTCAAAGGTCTTGATGACAATGATGGGCTTTGGCGTCAGATTATATCTGCCCTCGATCTTCGCCCTCTGCTCAAACGCTACCCCGAAGAAGTCTCTGGTGGACAACAACAGAGAGCAGCTATCGCGCGCTCACTCTATATGGAACCCAAGTTACTTTTGGCCGATGAGCCAACAGGGAGCCTCGACGAACGAAATGCCGAGGTGGTCATGAAGCTTCTTATTTCCTTGACAAAAACACTAAAATCAACGCTCGTGGTCGTCACTCACAGCCCTGTAGTCTCCGAGTATTTCGAGCGTAAATATGTTCTTCAGGGTGGTACATTGAATGTTCGCAACAGTCGCTAGCGCCGTTTGGGGACACTACCGCCGACATCCTTTGCAGGTCGTGCTTGTCATGCTTGGCCTTATTCTTGGTGTCGCGTTGCTGGTGGGCGTGTTGTCAATTAATGAACATGCCCAGCAGAGCTACAAGAGGGGAGAGAGAATGTTCTCAAATCCCTTCCCCTATGTTTTACACTCATCGAGCCGAGGAGGTAGAGTCAGCGAGGAATTTTATATTTCTCTGCGTAGAGAAGGGTTCAAGCAGTGTGTTCCTGTTGACTCGGTTGAAGTGGTGACTCAGAAAGGCAGAGATTTGCGTCTTATGGGTCTCGACTATATTGCGTTTCTCAATCTGCCAAGCTTCCGCGAAAATGGACCGCAGTTCTTTAATATCACCGATAACAAAAACGCAATCTGGGTGAGTAAAGAGTTGGCACGCCATATGGGGTGGAAACAGGGTGGGGCCATCGTGCTGAATGATGGCCGTCAACTTGGGCCACTTCAATTAATGGACGAAGACAGTATCAGCTCAGGAATACGCCTGTTTACTGATATCTCAATCTTACGCGCGCTCTCCGACCACCGCGGCTTCAATCAGGTGTTCTGTGGCAAACTAAGCAGCCTTGAACGTCAGAAAATCAAACAACAACTCCCTAGTGATGTGACGCTGTCACGAACAGAGTCTGCGGAGCTTGCCCCTCTTACCCGTGCGTTCCACATCAACCTATTGGCAATGGGTTTACTGGCATTTGTCGTCGGACTTTTTATCTTCTATCAAGCGATATCCTTGTCACTCACGCAACGACAACCTCTGGTGGGTATACTAAGACAGCTTGGCGTCAGTCGGTCTATGTTGTCCAAGGTACTTCTGACTGAAATGGCCGTTATGCTGACGGTCGGATTAGTTATAGGTAATGTCTTGGGCGTTATGTTGGCAAGCCGACTATTACCTACCGTTGCGACGACACTGGAAGACCTCTACGGTGCAAACATATCCCTTGCTATGCATTGGGAATGGGAATGGGGTATGTATAGCTTCTTACTCGCTCTGGTGGGGGTTTTTCTCGCGTCATTCTGGCCGTCTGTCCGCTTGATTCGAACAGTACCATCACGTTTGAGTAAATCTCAATATGTTGTCAGATCTATGTATACCGAGTTTAAGTGGCAGGCCTTGGTCGCTATCTTTTTTATTACCGCTGCGCTTGTCATCAATTTTTTGCCAGAGAGCTTACATAAAGGCTTTTTACTTGTTGGCCTTATTCTGGTCAGTGGTGGTCTGTTACTACCGTTTTGCATGGGCAAAGTCTTTCAGTTTTTCTCCCGGCATACCAAATCCGCCCGTCTGACATGGTTCTTTTCAGATGCGTCAGCAAGCCTTAGCTTCAGAGGTATTGCAGCAATGGCATTTATGATGGCAATTGCGGTCAATATTGGTATGGAGACCATGATAGGGAGTTTTAGAGCAGCAACAGAATCCTGGCTTCAAGAGCGTCTTGTCGCTGACGTCTATGTCAGACCGGCTAAATCGCAAATGAGCCGGGTTAACTTGTGGCTTAAAGCTCAGCCTGAGGTAGACCAAAGCTGGGTGCAATGGAAGAACGATCTCGAATATGGCAATCAAATTATCGAGGTAACGTCAGTCGGTACCAGTACGACCGAGCGTGTTTCTCTTGCACTGGAAGAGCGAATAGATGACTTTTGGTCTGTTATCCATACTAAACGCGCCGTGTTGATCAGCGAATCTTTGGCTCTCAGGTTTGATGTAAGGTCGGGTGGGACAATTGACTTCCCTGAACCTATGGGGAAAGGTTGGCAAGTTGCCGGCGTGTATCTTGACTACGGAAATCCTCATGGTCAGGTTATGGTTTCAGTCAGGTCTCATCTTACTCCTTGGGTGGCACAAGGTAGTGGTGGGTTTGCTGTGTTGTTTAAAGATGGCGTCGATAATGATCAAATGATTGAACGGCTTCAGCGTACTTTCGAACTGCGGAACAATCAGATAAATCGTCAGCACGACATCCTCGATAGAGCAATGAAGGTTTTTGATCGTACATTCTCTGTCACCAACACCTTAAGTACTTTGACCTTATTTATTGCTTTGTGTGGTTTGTTTTTCGCGACGCTTGCCAGTGAGCTGTCCAGGCTCCGTCAATATGCATTGCTGAGGTTTCTTGGTATTTCCGGCCGTAACCTCGCATTATTGGGGGGAGGACAGTTAGCGTTGATTGGTCTTTTTTCAGCGTTATTTGCGCTCCCTCTCGGTTTACTTATCTCGGAGCTGTTGATCAATGTGGTGATCAAATATTCCTTTGGCTGGACCATGTCAATGACATACTTTCTTTCAAGTTATGCCACGACCTTGGTCGCTACCATTGTCACGCTTCTGGCGGCTGGGGCTTGGCCTGTATGGCGACTCATAAAACGCTCTGCTGTTACCTCAATGCGAGAGGCGTTATGACGGACCGTAAGCAAAAGAAACTGAAGAAACTGGTTGTCTGTTTGAGTTTCATTTTGGTCACATTGGTAGTTATTGTTGTGATGCGAGTGAACGATCCACAAAACGGACAAATTGTCAGCTTACTCACGATGGATTCAAATAAGAATTTTTCACCTGTTGTTCCCGGATACGAGATCAAATTTCCCAAAGACTATGGCGTTCATCCGGGGTTTCGCCATGAATGGTGGTATGTCACTGCAAATGTGAGGGATCAGGAAGGTAATGAATACGGTATTCAATGGACTGTATTTCGTTTCGCAACTGAACCTCAACAGAAATCAGGCTGGTTCAGCAATCAGATTTTCATGGCACACACTGTTGTGACGACAGATTCCAACACATATGCTTTTGAGCGTTTTGGCCGAGGAGGCATAGGACAAGCGGGTGTCAGTCGAAGCCCATACTCTGTGTGGCTAGACAACTGGCAGTGGCAGGCGGAGAGTGAGGAGCCTTTTCCCGCCATATTGTCAGCGGAAGAGAACCAGACAGGGTTTGAACTCGCGCTTCGTCAGACAATGGAACCTGTCATGCAAGGCAAACAAGGCTTCAGCCGAAAACATCCAAAGGAGAATCTTGCGTCATACTATTTCAGTGTTCCTCAGATTAGCATAGAGGGAAAGCTCAAGATTGATGGTGTTGTGAGAGATGTAAGCGGGAAAGGGTGGCTGGATCGCGAGTGGGGAAGCAGCACACTGTCTGCTGAGCAATCAGGTTGGGATTGGTTCTCTGTTCATCTCGACGACGGGTCATCACTTATGGTGTACCAGCTACGTGGAGAGCAGTCTGATTTTCGCTTCGCCTCACTGACAGATAAACTGGGTGTGACGACACTGATCGATAATGATGCCATCAGCATTGAACCTACCGAAAAATTTCAAGTGAAAAATGACAAGCAACTGCCATTGATATGGACAATTAATTTAAAAGAGCAAAACCAAACTTATATCGTTCAACCCCTTAACAAAAATAACTGGCTAGACTTTGCTTTACCTTATTGGGAAGGGCCAATATCTGTTAGCGGCAGCCAAAAAGGAAAAGGCTTCATGGAGCTCACTGGTTATTGACGATACATAATTTCAGGCCGCGAAAAACTCACTCGTAAAACAGGCCATACCACTGTATTTACTAATATTCTTTGTCGTTTTGCCTCCAGCTCATATGATTGATCACACTTCTAAATCATGAAACAAAATAGTCAGTTTTTAAGACTATCTGTTTATCACTACTATAAATTGTTATCAAGCCATTAAAATCACGCTAATTAGTCAATAGCCAGACAAAATAACTAAAGAGTTCTGCTTTAGTATATTTAATTACTTTGCGCTGTACGGTTTGTATTCATCATGAGTCCGACTAGGGTTAAAGAATACCCCTTACTTACACATGCTTTACCGCCCGGACAGGAGTGTTCCCATGTTTCCCATCGTGCTTGGCACTGCGAAATTTAATACCTTTCAGAATAGGGAAACCAGCTATTCCCTGCTCGACACATTCGTTAATAGTGGAGGTAGACGTCTCGATACGGCAAATAATTACGCCTGCTGGCATCCCGACGGAGAGGGTGGAGAGAGTGAAACCTTAATTGGTGAGTGGATGGCTGAGAGAGGTCGCGACTCGGTTGAGGTTATGACAAAAATTGGTGCTATGCCTACCGATGGTCTGACCTACGACAACCTAGACGGACTTTCAGCCAGTAATATTAAAGCCTCAGTGGATGCTTGCCTCAATCGACTTCAGACAGATCGCATAGACGTGCTCTACGCACATGTGGATGATCATCGGGTTCCATTGCTGGAGACCTGGACTGCCATGTCAGATCTTGTACGGCAGGGAATTGTCGGTGAGCTCGGTATTTCAAATTACAATGCCGACAGAGTAACAGCTCTTGAATCAGAGATACTTGCTCATGGCCTAACACCATTCAAGTATGCGCAGTACAGATATAGCCTGATCACGCCAAATTTCAATCGAAACTTTGCACCGCAGGTGCTGCTAGATGAAACGTTGAATGATGTACTTCACGCCAGTCGTTTCAAACCAGAAATACTGACTTATTCAGCGTTGCTTGATGGCCATTTAGAGGAAGACCCCGATGAGTTGCCTGAAGAGTATGACAATTTGCTGAATATCATGATGGTGGAAGATATGCAGGCAAAGGCAAAAAATCTCGATGTATCAGTATCAGCCTTTATCTTAAAAACCATCAGTGATTATGGTTACACCCCAATTACGACCTCTACAAATCCTACCAGAATGATGAACAACCTCGCCTTATTTACAAATTTCGCCACCGATAAAGTCTAATTGGATGTAGTTTTATTATCTGTATGCTAATCTGTTGTGCCAAAACTCCTTAACTTTGTTATATTTTTTAGACAAAAAAGAGAATGCAGGACAGTGTAAATGATTAAAGCATTACTTCCTCTTGCTGTTGCTCTGACATTGGCGGGTTGCTCGTCAACCTCTGATCCGGTCGACACTCGGATTGAGGCTGCGATAAAGCTATGCCAAAGCGACAGTGCAAAAGCGTTTTCGAATACTCAGGATGGTTTTAGAGTGATGTGCCACGATGGTAGCTCATATATCCTGCGTGGCGGATTAACAATAGAAAAAGTTGCAGAGCTGGACCGTGTATACTGTTCAAGCATGGGAATTAGAAATTTAGTGTCTGATGAACAGGGTGGTATCAAACTATCCTGTAAAGATGGCGCTAACTACGTATTGTAAGTGAGGGAAAAATGAAAAAACTGATAGTCGCAGTGACTGCCGCGTTGGTAATGGCAGGGTGCTCATCTCTTGAAACCGCAGATTCCATGCCTAATCCAGATCAGCGTGTAGTCGATGGTCGACTGAATATTTCAACGGACCTCAACGCGACTTACTGTGAAGGGAAAGGTTTCGAGAAATTTTTGGAAAGAGAGAAATTTTATACCTTTACCTGCAAAGGCGGAACTTTCTTCAACGTTCCTAAGTAAAAAATCCATTTTTACTATGACTTTTACTAAGCGCCGGGTTATTTCGGCGTTTTTTTGTTTTTAATAGTGGGAATATAGCTTATTAGATAATAGATACAGTAATTTGTAATTATCAGAAAGATATACTTTTAGCGGGTAAATATTGGATAACCTTTATTCTACTTTATTAAATATCTGTTTTAATGCTTAATCTATCTTTCCTCTGTACAAGTTACCCTCCAAATCGCTCCCTCCAAAACAACAGTGAATCTTGGGCAAATTACCCCCGAAAACCTTCATTTATTGTAAATGTGACATATCACTCTTATGACTTCCGTATTAAACATCTGTTTTAATTGTACTAACAGGAATTGATGTAATGTGAAGGCCTGATTGGGAAAAGTAGAGTCTGGGCAATTTATCCCATCGCCTTTACACGTTTAAATCTGTATGCATATTCATCCTTACATTAACGTTCATGCTTTTCGTTTAGGGGGATAACTTGACGATGTTTACATTAGGGTTACACAAGTTTTGATAAACACTGTAAAGTTTTTGCACGCATTTAACCATGAGTGTTTTTATGAACTTTGGGCGAGTAATTGCGCTTTGTGTATTCTTATCTCCACAGATAGCTACCGGGCAAACTCTGCAAGAAAAATGGCAATCATTATTTCATCAAAGTTGGGATGGTCAGCCATTTGCCGTTACTCAGCAAAGCTTGGATATGTACCCTGTTTTACTCCTTGAAAGTAGCGTTCGATATGTTGATCTGGATAAGTTCACATGGTCGGACATTGAGGGGCTTTATACACTCAGTAAGACATGCCAACCCGATAAAAAGTACTCAGAACATTTGAAGGACGCTATTGAGTTTGAGCTGGCACTTTGCAAAGGCCGCTCACTCGATATTGATTGGTTTACTTCACATAATCTTTTGCACCCTGCAGGTGGGAGCTTTGCCGACAGATACCTCGCTCGCTCACCAGATACGTTAATCAAAAAACAGTTAGCGCGATATTTAACAGTAGGAAATACCGATCATCCCTTGCATGATCGTCTATCAATACTGTCGGACGTCGGTAGAGATAGCCTGCTACAGGGTTATCGCGCATGGCTCGAGGGCAATATTCTCTGGCTGACAGGGGAGCAAGGTTGGAAAGCTGTTCCCCCAGAGCATTGGCGACCCATTGCGCAAAATCTCAATATAACGATAACCGGGAAAAACTGCGCATTTCGCTACAGCAACTTATGCGTTAATCAAGCTGTATTTAACACACAACACTATATGTTGCTGGTAATAGCTTTAGTTACATCTTTTGTGGCTTTCGGCATCAAGTATCTGTATGTGCGACGGAGACAGAGTCAGGAGAGGCGGTTTGTTTTGCAACTTTTGACTCATGAGCTTCGCACACCGATGACAAGTTTAGGGCTTACTGTTGAAGTATTCCGGAAACAGTTTGATGAGTTGTCTGTTGATGCGCAAGGCGCAGTATGGAGGTTAATCAGCGATTATCAGCGACTTTTGCAACTAACAGATCAAAGTAAAGCCTATCTGAATGCAAATGATGATGAGCCATTGAAGCGACAGACTGGTTCGTTAGACGAATGGCTGTGTCATGTTTGTGAAAAGCACAATATCGATTATCAACTTGAAAATGACATTGAAATCTATGTCCCATTCTACTGGCTAACTGTTTGTCTCGAGAACCTAATTAACAATGCCAAAATACACGGTAGTGGAAAGATAGAAGTGATCGTTTCAGCAACGGGCAGTTTGATCATTGAAGTGAGAGATGATGGCCGTTATCCGTCAATGTTTCGAACATTTATCAATCGATTTCAGCAGCGCGATAGGAGTCAAAATATGGGGGTAGGGCTCACTATTGTCTCTCATTTGATGAAACTGATGGGAGGTAAGCTTCGCATCCGTCGTGATCCCACACGCTGTATTTTGGAGTTGCCATTATGAAAACGCTGTTGATTATTGAAGATGACCTTCTGTTGGGAGAGGGACTATTGTCCTTGTTTGAATCGAACGGATACCGCTGCAATTGGGTTCAAGAGTCAACTGAGGTAGAAGAATATTGGTATCAGGCGGATTTGGTTATTCTTGATAGGCAGCTCAGTGATGGCGATAGTTTAAGGCACCTTGCAACCTGGTCTCTACTGAAGGCAATACCTGTTATTGTGCTCACTGCAAAAGTTGAAACTGAGCAAAAAGTTGAAGGCTTGCTCGCTGGTGCTAAAGATTATGTCACTAAGCCATTTGTTTATGAAGAACTTCTCGCCCGGGTCATAAGTCAGCTAAGACCTTTGGGTGAGGTCACTCTGAAATACGCAAGTATCGAGATTCATCTATCACGCCGTGAGGCGCAATACGAGAACAAAGTTGTACAGTTGAAGCCTAAAGAATTTCAGTTACTTGTACTTCTTATCCAAAATCAGGGCAGGGTTTTTCATCGCGATGAATTACTCAACAAAGTATGGGGCTATCAGGCATTTCCGAGTACCCGCACCATAGATAACCATATTCTTCGCCTGCGCACTAAATTTCCAGTTTTGAATATCGAAACGCATAGGGGTGTTGGCTACCGATTGCTGGAGAGTCTGTCATGAATATGCGTTTAACTTTAGCCCTTATGATATTTCTTCCTGTATTCAGTGCGCAGGGCGATGGGTGGTTTTACCCGTCGCCGCTCGCGAAAGCTTACTCAGCATTAGCAGAGAACCATCCCAAGTTGGCATGGAGTGAGCTGCGCCAAGCACTCAATCACGACAAAATTGACAAAAAACATTGGTTACCACTGAAAAACGAAATCATTGATCAATCTGCCTGTGGTCAGACACTAAAACACGGCTCATCCCTTCCTCCTGCAAAGATAACTCTCAGTTTTATCGAAAGGATTGGAATATTGTCTCCGGGATATTCGATAACCCTGTCAGCTGAAGATGTAAAAGTCGCGTTTTCAGTGTCTCTTACCTCACCAGATGAGCAAACGTTATTCGTCGGTGAGTTTCCAGCCATAGATGGATATCAGGAGATTGAAACAGGCGATATGTTCCGTATCCCCGAATCAGGTGTGTATTCTCTCGCTATTGGAAAGAACAAATATGTGTTGATCATTGCCCTGGAGGCATCAGAAAAATGGCTGAAAATTGAAGGAGCGAACAAGCGATTGCTAGTTTCTCCGCCTGATACCACAGACAACTGTATGTCGGCTGTAACTACCTGGCAGTGGCTTAGTGCTGACTTCGAGCTGTTAGGTGTTCGAATTCCCATTCTCGACGTGGTTAACCCTCTACCCGCCGCAAATGACCGTCCAGAAGGTGCAACTCGTTTAACAGCGGCCACCTCTCACTACGAGTATCAGCAAGGTATCAAAGTGAAGTACACACAGAGGTTATCTTTACCTCTCACTTCATTAAACTGATGCAGTGAACTTGAGAGTTAAATGGTGACATATGGGTGACATTCCCATGAACGTCTTTGGGTTTAATAGCTTCCAAATTAACCCACGGAGTACAAAATGTTACCCAATCAGAAACTTAAGAGAGCCGCTGTTGCCGCTGCAGTGCTTTTTTCGATGAACGCCAGCGCCAGCGATATTTCTCTAACAGACAAGCTTAATCATATTACTGTTTCTCCTCAGAACCTCGCCATTCTGTGGAACAAGCTAGAGGTTAATACTGGCGCATTGCGGGTGAACCAAGAAGAACAAACGGTATCGAATTTGGTTGTCTACTCATCAAAGAAGGCAACATGGACGCTGTTGCCCAGTGGTATTCGTGTATCAGCTTTTCTTGATCGTGGTGATTTAGAACTTACGTTTACAGCACCGGAATCAATTGCGATAAAGCGCAATGCTCCAGTAGCTTTGACTTGGTTTGATTTGGCGGAACAGCCGACGGATACCTTGCTGTTGCCTTTTAGCGAAGGCATGAGAGTGCCAACAGATAACAAGACATGGGCAAGTTACCTCGTAGATGAGTATTCGGGCTCTGACACCGTCCACAACTTAAAGATGCCATTCTGGACAGCCGAGCAAGACGATAAATTCATTACCTATCATGTTGTTACCGCAACAAACAACGAGCTGACATTTCTCAACACCAAACCGCACATTGATATGTCGGCTAAGCACCACTTTACGGTATTAAACAAAAATGAACCTTTCACAGTCAGAATTACAGTCGGCAATGATTGGTTAGATGGCGCGAAAGCATATCGAAATTGGCGGGAAGTAAATCACTTATCTTCGACTTTGTCTGAAAAACGTAAACAGGATGCGAATGTAGAAAAGTTAATTGGTGCCAGTCATGTTTATATGTTTGGAAAGAGTCTACTCAGTTCTTCAGATGTCTCTGATTGGTGGGGACTCAAAGACTGGTATTTCTCAGTGCCCGGTATATCTCACACTGACGAAGTCAGCCGTGAACTTAAAAACCTAAAGAAAGGCCGTGACTGGTTGGACCGCTATCAAAAACAGGTGCTGGTTGATGCAATCAATGTGTTGTTAAAGCAAAAGTTCCCAATTGGAAAACCGACATTGGCTGATAATCAAATCGAAGCACAATATCGGTCTGCCCAGCACCAAAAGCAATGGCTAGAAAAACAGGCTTCGAACTATCTGATTGATAGTCATAAGTGGGGGCAAGCGATGTCTCCCCAAATGGTTTCGACACTTAAAAAAGCAGGGCTACAAAAGCTATGGTTGGGATTGTCTAGCTGGATGCCGGCATTCTATCAACCAGAAGCCGTTGAGTCGGCAAAGAAATCTGGATATTTAGTTGGGGCATATGACTCATACAATACTGCCATTCCAGCTGGAAAAAATGATAGTTGGTTGACTGCCCAATTGCCGGATATCGTTCGTCAACAATGTGCAATTGAAATGGCTGATGGCAGAAAGAAAAAAGGTTTCCGTGGTAATGGCTTCTATCTCAATCCAACTTGCCACTTAGACTATGTAAAACAGCGTGTGAAAGATGTTGTTAAATATGGTCATCTCAACAGTCTGTTTTTGGATGTTGATGCGACGGCAATGGTCCGTGAGGATTTCAGTAATAAGTCAAGTGAACAACAAATGCTGGATGGCTTTAATGATCGTCTGGATTGGATTTCACGTCAGGGCAATATGGTACTGGGCTCAGAAGATGGGAACAGCCTAACAACTCAGGGTATCGCATTCGCTCATGGCTTAGAGACTGTCGGCTTTGGCTGGACAGATAAAGACATGAAGAAGAATACGCGCTCTCCATACTTCCTTGGCCGATGGTACCCTGATTACAAGCCACAGTTCTTCTTTAAATCAGCAAGAGTAAAAGAACCGTATAAAACACTGCTTTTTTCACCAGAATTTCGCATTCCGCTTTATCAAACTGTATTTCATGATGAAGTGATCAATAGCCACCACTGGCACAGTGACAGCCTTAAATTCAGTGATGTGAAACGAGAGCGTGATCTGACATCAATGCTTTACAACACACCACCTATGGTTCATTTGGCCAGAGACGAAGCCTCCTCAGTGAATAGTCCTCGGGTCAAAGCGTTAGTGCACTACCAGAAAGGTTTTCTGGCAATTCATACCCAGCTATGGGACAAAAAAATGGTCAAATTTGACTGGTTAGACAAGCATGGCGTTGTTCAGCAAACCATTTTCGATGACGGTTCCAAGATTATTGCAAATTTCGGAAGCGCGCAGTTCTTAGTAAATGGTGAACACATTCCGCCTTATTCCATTTTTGCTGCATTAAGCACAGGAAAAGTGGTGAAGTGGAGTGCTGACTTAGAAAATTAACAGTTGCTAATGATGGCCACAGGCCACCATTAACTCTCAAAGTTTGAGATGACTGTATCTAAGACATAGATACATAAATTCTGTCGTAGTATCAGACATGCCGATTTAAGGTCCGTGTCTGATACAAATACCATCGTTTACGTATGACGCCACACAAAGATATTGGTCGTATATTCAACAGTTGTATTTTCACTTGTTTCCTCATAATTGTGAGTATTCTATTGTCTGTTCTTGAAAAGTACGCTGGGCTAAACAGTTTGCAACGCACACCTATGGCCTAATTATCTGTTTTAAATTGATTTTATAGGAAAGTAATTTTTAATCATTATTTAGCAATCAATGAAATTTTGTCCATACACCATGCCGATAGCATCATAACCATTAAGCTATATCAATATTAGTAACTTATTGTTTAAACATAACCTAATGTTTTTTTATGCAAATGAAAGATATACAAAAAATTAATAAGGAACTTGTTTCGTATTAAATTCACTCACTATATAGACAAATGTCGACGGAGAAATGGAAGGGAACAAACCCTATTGGACACCAGCTAGCATCAAATGTAGAGATAACGGCTGGTCTTTTGCATCGAAATGGAGAGTGGAATGAAGATTGTTTCCTTCAATGCACCTGAGAAACAGCATGTTCCCGATGGAGTGAGTCCAGAGGTAGAGGTGGCACATCTTCCCGGCGCAATACCCATTACAGCCGCTGATGTCTCCACTTATCACATGTCCAGGTTTCTTTCTGGTCAACGTCAGTCAGGAATGATTCGTGGCTCTGCAATGTATGGCGCTAACACATCTGGCGAGCATGTTGTGTTTTCGCGTTTAGCACCATTCTTTACCTCTCCACTGGGTTTTTCTCCTGCTCCTTTTAAGCAGGGATTTGGTGTTCGTGGATTTGGCCTTCGATATGTATCGCCGTTGAACCTCGGTCATAATCATGGCCAGAGCTTTGGCGTGCCATTTGAGACACCAATTCACAAACGCTCTATCAGTAACTACATACCCTCGGGTGAAAATCCACGTTTCCGTTCCCATTTTATGGATAACGATCGATACAATAGCAGCCACTTTCTCCCAGCCAAGAGCGAAGGTGAAGATAAAAATCGCTAGCTAGCGTTTACACAGTATACGATTCACGATATTTCCCTGCATGTACCCAAGAAATGGAGAAGTCGCGCTCCTTTCCTATATCGACCATATTCGCTTAAACACTCTTCAAAACATTAAAAGTGAGTGTCTCTCTTTTTAGCAATAAAAATACCCTTGTTCATGTCATTTTCTATGAAACCACTTCATTTGTTTTCGTCATGAGGTCAACTTACTAGTGAAATATGAACTTATATTAAATTGATTTAATATAAATCGATTGAAATTTTGTACGGGGGACTTTTATAGGTGAATACGTCTATATTTTTATGGAGGATATTTTTTAGGTACTGAGTCTTTGTGCCTTTTAAATTGGGTGGTTACTTCTAATTTACTATTCCTTATAAAGTTTACCCCCCCCCTGAAAAGTCAGTTTTTACATGTGAGTATCTATTTTAAATATATATATTTCAATGGTTTAATTGTAATTTTAAATCAAGTGGTGAGTAATTTTCCCCACCCTAGATTATTTTAAAATATTGACTAATTTTCTATACCGCACCCCTATATTTTTGATAAGTTTATTTTTGCTTTTTCCATTTTTTCTTACGTTTACCTTTCATATTAACTAAAAGGAAACTGGGTTAGTTTAACTATAATTTTTGGCAGTTATTGGCATTAATAATATGAACTAATTTTTTATGGAACTATTTTTCTATATATCTCACTCACTATCGTACACAAGGTTCGAACAATCTCTTATGGGCTTTGTCGATGCCTTTAGAACTGAGAATAGTAATAAACGTCTGGCTCTTGAATGATTAGAAATGGTTAGGGTCGATGAAATAAAGGAGAATATTATGACTTTCATACCAGTGTTTAACCAAGGTATGGCTCAGCAAATGACTGCGATGCCGACCTTTAATGCCATGCCTTTACAACAAGCGCGCCAAGCGACAGCGCTTGTACCAGTTACTTTAGCATTTCCACAAAACGCACCGGATCCGAGCGCTTATTACATGGCGCGTTTTCAAGCTAACAATGCAATGCAGATGAGAGCGGCGGTGATGCCGCAGTTTCGACCAGCTGTTATGCCTGGTTTGGTTCCCGGTATGCAGGATCTGCAAAAGCTTTTGTTTTCTATGTTGGGTAATTTTCAGCTTTCACCTTATGGTTTCCCACCTGCTGGCCAGCTGCAAGGTTTTGGTGTGCCCGGTGCAGGCCCCAGGTTTACGCCTCCTATGAATCAGATGCTCTTTGGCGGCGCTGGACGATTCGGCGGTGCTATGATGGGCCTTCAATACATTAATGAGAAAAAAATAGATGCAGAAGTAGGCGGTTTCCTTGCCCCGTACGGTGGTGCGAAAAAACTGGATAACGGCAATTACGAGATCACTAAAGGTAAGTGGGCCGGGCACAAAGCTATCTGGCTTGAAGACAGAAAGGCATTTCACTTAGTCGATAACAAAACCAATATGCCTAAGGGTTTGTTCCAACATGCTTCTAAGACTGAAAAGCTAGCCAGTGACATTAACACAAAACAAATCGGCGGTGGTTGGATCGCAGGTCATGGTGGCTACCACAAAGCAGGCGGTGGGACCGTAATTACAGCTGGTCGTTATAAAGGCCATACAGCCTATTGGATGCCAGAACAGAAACAATTCCACATCAAGAACACGAGCACTGGTGAGTCTGTTGGTTGTTGGAAGCCACCTACGAAGACCGAGAAAGTGGCTTCTCCACTGACGTTTGATTTGAACGGAAATGGAAAAGTTGACACCACCAATGGTGGTAAGCAGTTTGACATTAATGCTGACGGAAAAGTTGACAACACTGCATGGGCAGGAAAAGGCGACGGCGTGCTTGCGTTTGATGCAGACGGCGATGGCAGAGTGGGTACCGACGGTAAAGAACTCTTTGGTAACTATGCAGACATCGACGGCGACGGCAGAAGCGATGGACTGGCGAATGGTTTTGACGCACTCCGTGCTCTGGCTGTTAAACACTTGGGTGAAGCGGCAGTTGCTGATGGTAAACTTGACGCACAGGAGTTGGCATTGCTCGAGCAACTGACGGGCCTTACCATGCTGGTTGACGGCGAAAGACGTTCTCTGTCAGACCTCGGTATCACAGATATCAATCTGGGATATGAAGAGGCGGGTACCAACGCTGATGAAAATGGCAACGAGCACAGACAGGTCGGTGTTGGCTTTACCCGCAACGGTGAAGAGAACCAGAAAGTTAATGATGTCTGGTTCAAATACGAATAACCGATTAATGCTATTGGCCGCATAGAAGATACTCAAGTGTTGTAGAAACACATCATGCCTAAAGCAGAAATATTAGAAGAGAAAATCTACATCGTGCTTCTCAATAAAATAGTCCTGATTTATCAGGACTATTTTTTTAGGCGAGTGCAATGATGATATGTATCAATACGTTTTTCGCTTTCAATCTCTTTCTCAATATTAATGATGAATAAGGTGTAAATATGGAAATATTTTTCGGTGGTTAATATCATTTAACTATTACTATGACTTTTTCCCTGTTGCTTTATCGATGATGTTTATTTATCTGAGGTTCAAGCGTATAGATCTTAATAATGTGTCTCTCTTGAAACGAAGTATGAGAGGGAACAGTCTGCTACCTTATTAAAATTAAAATGATGATGAATAATAAACTCATGACTTTGATTGGGTTTTGAAATGAAAACATTAAGATAAAATCAATCTGACTTTTTACCCTCTTGTTTATTAGTGTTTTCCGTGAAGATATTACTGTTTTTAAGAATTCTATTATATTTTTAAAATATAAAATCAGTTTAATATTGAACTGGTTGCTTATAAAGAGCACTCAATACGAGTAAAAGTGATTTTATACCTAATGATGTCTCCCTAATAATTACCAAGACATAACGGGGAAGGGTCAACATTATTTAAACGAGTTATTAGATTTATATTCTTACTAGAGAGGGACAGAAAGATGACATTTATTCCCACATTTAATCGTGCAGTGGTGCCGCAAATGACTGCGACACCCCAGGCAAATGTATTCACCCATCCCGTACCTTTTCATAATGCGGTTCAGACGACAGCTGTTGTACCTGTGACCGTTGGTCTGCCACAACAGGCACCAGATGCCAGTCTTTACTACATGTCCCGGCTATTAAAAGACCAAGGTCGTGTACCATTTATGGCGCAGCCTGCAGTTGTTCCCGGTTTAGGTGACGTTATTAACAGACTTGATTTCAACAGTTTGTCTCCCTTTAAACCGTCGCCAATTGGATTCCCATCGCAGCCATTTCTACAGGGATTTGGCGCTCCCGGAGCTGGCCTAGGTTTCACTCCTCTGGAGCAACTTCCCAATGACGCTCCCGGTATGATGCGTCCTGCTGTAGTTCCGGGTTCTATAGTGCCTATATCTGACCTTGAGCTGAAGTTAGGACAAACAGGGCATTGGGCACCTGCAGTGATGCCCGGCGGTACTATTTTAACCGACGGTGATTTTGGCTTGGTGGAACCGCCGCGTTTTGAAGATTGGGTAGCAGCGCTTCCAGGTGCAACAGCACCGGTTGTTCCAGACTTCAAACTGAATGATTGGTTAGCTCCACCACCGCCACCAGAAAACTGGTTAGCTGTGCAACCTATTCAAGCTCCCGGGGTGCCTGGCAACCTTATAACCTTCTCTGATTACACTTGGGCTCAACAATTCTAATGTTGTCTTGATCTTTTCGAAGCAAACCACAAAAAGCAGGTTGGTGCTTGTTAGAAGTCATTGCATCGCCTGCTTGTGAGATGCACAAATCAGTGACATGAAGCCATGGGTGAAACCCTTGGAGGAATAACAACGTTCACACACTGCGAAACGAAGACTTCAGGGCAGACTGTACATATCGAAAAATGACAGGCGGAGCGCTAAAGAACAAATTAATAGCCTTATCTCAATCGACAAGATGGTGGGTGTTACCACGCCAAAGTGTACACTGGAATATTGTTGATAAGCTATATGTTAGCCTTTTCCCATTTCATCCAGATTTTTCATAGTGTTGTGTTGGCGTTATCATATTAACGTTCCTGTAGTGAACACCCGATGTAAACATGTCGTGCTCGTTTATGTATTAGTTAAATTTTTAAAAATCACCTTTATTTATAAGAAATATTGAGTAAGCTGCGGGCTTATTATTGGTCACACTCTTATTGATGTTTGATGTTTGATGTTTGATGTTCTTTCCTCGGCGGGTTATATAATTGGATATCAAACATAGCATGGATACTTATATCCTAATTATTGTATTTCCCGTAAAGTCCTGTGTAGTATTGTCTAATATATAAGATGGGTTGTCCTCTTTGGTATAAATCAACCTAGTATTCATGTGTAGATTATTCATATTAAAGGATTATTTTTTCTTAAATGCATTCAAGATGGAAATGGTGAGTGTAAAAGCTGTATCGACTTCTATCTAAATGAGTTTTATATGCAATAAGTTTTATTTGGATACTAAGAAGTCTCATTTTTGAGATGTTTTTTTGATAAGCTTAAAGAAATTACTTCCCTCTTATAATTCCGCCATTTCGCTTTGTATTTGAACTGATTTTTATTCCATAAAAATTCACATATTCAAATAATTTCTTTAAATAAATATCTTATTATCTCTATATAATGAATCGCTTATGCACGATATTTAATATATCTATATGATATGGCTGGAATAAATATATATGGAACTAGTTTCTCATTTCCATCACTCACTTAATGTTACAAGAAATACTATTGAATGCGTGTAGCTACCCGCGAAAAACACCATTCTTATTCCAATAAACGGTCAATTTTTACCTCTACACACCCATGTTGAAGATTGAACCGATGTGAAACTAAGGAGAGTTATATGGCGATCGTCTTTACTCCGGTTAATGTCAATCCCCAATTCATGGCGGCACGAACCGGTGGTATTCCACTGACTGCGATGCCAATTCAGCCTGCTATGCATGCTCAAACCGCTATTAATCCAGCAGTTCAGTTCGGTGCATCTCCAGCTGGAAATTCATATTACATGGCACGTATGCTTGCAGGCCAAGGTCAGCCAGGTCTAATGCAGCCAGCAGTTATGCCTGATATCGGATTTGGAATTCCTAACATGAGAACGTTGCCGTTCTACCCGTCAATTCCATTCCCACGTGCTGGTTTCCAACAAGGATTCGGGATGCCCGGTCAAGGTCTCAGTTTTGCACCGCCCATGAGTTTCGTCGGCGGCGGTATGGGGCAACTTCCTATCTCGGGATTTGGAATGCCTAATATGAGAATGCCTATGCTTGCTATGCCTGTAATGGGTAACTTTGGCGGCATGGGTGGTGGTGCAGGTTATAGTGGTCCAGCACCTGATGGTATGGGTCCACAGGGTCTGTCGTATCGTCCAAGAGGCGGAAGAAGCTTTACGGGCTATCAGGGACCTAACTATGCCAACATTCGCCCAGACCTCAGGAACAGTAGGGGTGATAATTTCTTCGCAAACAATATAAACTTCATTAACCCTACACAAATCAAGGGCGAAGAGAAAAATGGTTGGATCTGCCCACATGGCGGATACAAGAAAGAGAAGAACGGTGATTTTACCATCACTAAAGGTAAGTGGGCAGGTCACAAGTGTTGTTGGCTGAAAGACAAGAATTGCTTCAACGTTGTCTGCTGTAAGTCGGGCGAATCTAAAGGTTGTTGGCATCCACCAAAAGGTGGGCACAAAGACAAGATTGCTTCGCCACTCACATTTGACCTTAACAAAAATGGCACTGTCGACACTACAGGCATTGGCAAAAAATTTGATATCAATGGCGACGGTAAGGTCGATAACACAGCGTGGGCCGGAAAAGGCGACGGTGTTCTTGCCTTTGATGCCGATGGCGATGGAAAAGTAGGTACAAACGGTAAGGAATTACTGGGTAACTACACCGACGTCGACGGTGACGGTAAGAGTGATGGCTTAGCTAATGGCTTCGAGGCGCTAAAAGCTCTTGCTGCCAAGCACCTTGGTCCTCAGGCAATTGCTGACGGCAAACTTGATGCTAAAGAACTTGAACAACTTAGCCAAGTAACGGGTCTCACCATGATGGTTGACGGCGAAGCGAAATCTTTGGCCGAGTTGGGTATTACTGAAATTAACCTTGGCTACAATGAAAACGGTCAAGCTAATGCGGATGCAAACGGTAACGAGCACAGACAGCAAGGTGCATTCGTTATGAATGGTCAAGAACAAGCTGTGAATGATGTTTGGTTTAGGTACCAAGATCAGGAACAAGCCGCTGCCCCTGGCCCAGTTGTACAACCATAATTCTATTTATTTAGAGAAAGACGTAAACAGCCACTATATGTGGCTGTTTTTTTGTTTAAAACTGACTATTAAGTATCGCGATATCTTCTCTCGTGGTGATTACCATTTTTCATAAGTCAATTGAATGAAATACTATAAAAGTAGTAACGATAAAATTTACTCTGAAAAAAGATGGCGTTGGAATTTAAGAGGGTACAGAGATGTGACTGATATTGTAAAAGTTGTGCAAGTTATAAACAGCTTATGGAGCCGTTATTTTTCTGTGTGGGGCATCACTACAAAACCAAATTATACCCCACATATTTTAAATGTTAGTGATTATATTCCTTCTAACGTATTGCCGTTAAGGATTGCACTCCTTATCTCTTCCGTTTCAGCCACACCGAATGAAAAAGATGTTGACCTCAGTTCAATACCATTTCCAACGTTGTACCAAAACTGATCGAATTGTCGCGATACGCCATTCTGTGAGAAGGTGATATCAAATCGACAGGCATTAAATGTTCCAGCAGGTATCGATATACTCTCTATTCCTTGGAACGTCACACTAATATCGGCAACTACATCAGGAGAACCTGTACTTCTCAGTGTCACATTTTCTGACGTGAGTGTCGTCCCTTGAGCGATGGTGTAGTTTATTTCTAATCCGCTAGGAAGAATTTCACTGGTACCTTCTACGTCTTTGTTTGCGAGAAGAGTGAGTTTTTTCTCAATATCGTTAATTTTCACATAAGCAAGATTGTTGGCATCGTCGTTATCGACAATTTCTGAAACATCAGAGATGCCTTGATATGTTATTTTTCTCTGTACTGACTGCGAGCTATTTATAATTTCAGTGCCTTGAAAATCAGTTTTATCAGATACTGTATCTAATTTACTTCCTACTTCTCCTAGGTAAGATGGAAAGCACTGAGTTGCCGTCACTGAACCTCCACCTCCTGTTTCTCCATCTCCTGAACCACCGCCACATGCTTGAATAAATATCAATGCAGACAGATAAGTAACTTTTTTAATCATCATTCCAGATCCACTATTTTGATTAATATAAACTGATAATGATATTAATCTTCAATGAAAGCTAAATAAGTATTTTTTTTAAGATGTGATCGATAAGTTTTTTTATCTTTTTGAAAAGTGATTGTGTCGCTTTAAAATTGATTTTTTTGTAGGGGTGATTGTAATTAAAATTAGACAATATATATTATTATGTATGAATATTTAGCAGTGCAAATCCTACCAAAAGTTCATTTGAAAAGTCAGAGAGGCTTTGCCCCTCTGATTAAGAAAACAATTACTTTAATGCATTGGTGCGATAGTACCTGAATAAAATCCAGCATAGTAAAAGGGTATAACTGATCCCTACCGATAAAGAGGCAATGAAGAGGCCAATTTGGTCATTAATAGCAAACTGGTAGGCTTTAATTAACCAAAAGAATGGAAAAATACCGGCAAGCCAGCTTATTGAATAATCACTAAAAAAGTACGCGACTAGCAATGGAACCAAGAGCGTGAAACCAGTGCCTTTCATTACGGCGAAGCCTTCAAGTGTGTTACGGGCGAAACTGGCAATCATGAGCGACTGTAACGGGATTTGACAAGTGGCAACTAATATTACCGGCAGTAAAAATACAAGTGGTAGGCTTATCAATCCCAGTATTTCATGAACAAAATAGGTCATGATACTGCCGATTACGACTGTGATGGCAAAGCGATAAAAAAGATAGTAGTCGTTATTAAGTGGAGTCACCGAGATCGCTCTAAATACTCCTTGCTCTTTCTCTTCAAGGAGCTGAAAGCCGAGAACGATTCCAATGTTCATTGGTGTCAATAAGGCAACGGCCAGTGAGGTAATAAGAGGATCGAGAGTAATATCTGGATAATGTTTATTCATATATAACCAGCCAGCCTTAGTGATGATGGCCGTCACCCAAGGCGCGATAGACATAAATATCATGAAAGGATCGGTTAAAATTCGGCGAGTGTCAGTTTTTAAAATTTGCGAAATGACCATGTTTAACTCCGTGAGAGTGATCTTGGATAAGCATATTGGAGCCAGCAAGAGAAGGAGAGTAACCAGAATAAAGCACTCAGAAGGTTAGGTATTGTTATACCGCCATATTGAGAATGTGTGGCAATCATCATAGTCATCCCAAAACTTGGCGCTAGGTAAAATGCAGGATGATAGAAAATGTCAAAATAAGACAGATACGGCAGTAGCCACAGTGGACTGACTAATCCTAATCTGACAATAAGTTGGCTAATATTGTTCGTATGAATGGCAAGAAGGTAGCCTGCGACAGAGAAAAACACGGAGTTAACTGCGCATACGAATAATATGTCTACAACGTCACTGGGTGTTGCAAATAATAGAGTAACTACAGAACTAATGAATAACGTCATCAGGCTTATAAGCGTTACTCTCGTCCAAATCTTATTACCAATAATTAATGGCGTAACACTAAATGCTGAAAGAACGTTTTGGCGCTTTTCGATAAGGTGTGAACCCATACAGAAGATTAATGCCACTGATGAAACGTCGAGGGTAAGAACAAGGCCGAGTAATGTAGACACGCTGGTTTCGGGTATAAATACAAGTATACAAAGCCATAATATAGTGACAATGCTACCGACAATCAGAAAACCAGATTTTGTCTGAAAAAGAAGTTCAGCCTTGAATAATGCAAGAGTTTGATTCATGTCAAGCTTACCCCTGTCAGCTCAATAAATACCTGTTCTAGGCTCGCTTCTTGGCTATGAATATTTTTTATTTTACTATTTTTTAGTAATGCGAAAAATTCACTATCTTCACCTATTTTCTCAAGTGGAAATGATTTTTTTTTCGTTATTAAATGATCACTGTATGTTACTTCAATCTGATTTTTCCCATATTGCTGCTTCATTTCAAATGGCGCGTCAATATTCATTATTTTGCCATCTGAGATAAACCCTACCTGGTCACACAGTTCATCTGCATCATGCATGTTGTGTGTGGTGATAAACACAGTAACACCTTGTTGTTGAAGCTCTTTAATGTACTCTCTTATTTTAACGCTATTGGTAGGATCTAACCCAGATGTTGGCTCATCGAAAAAGACAAGCTGCGGCTTACCCAATAACGCGCGGGCAAAATTCAGACGCATTTTCATTCCTTTTGAGTAGCTATTGACTGGCTTGTCTTTGTGTTCTAACAATCCAACTCGTTCAAGAAGATATTCCGGTTGATTTGCGTCCGAATACATAGCGGCAAATAAATTAAGGTTTTCCAATGCTGAAAGAGCGTCATAGTGATTGGGTAATTCAAATCCCACACCAATTTTTTGATATAGTTGTCGTCCCCAGTCACGTACTTCTTTATCTAATATTTTAGCTTCCCCTTCATAACCTCTGAGCAACCCACAAAGTATTTTTTGAGTTGTGCTCTTTCCCGAGCCTGATGGCCCAAGAAATCCAAAAATTTCTCCCTCTTTAACAGAGAATGCTATATTTTTTAGTGTCTTATTTTCTGATGATGGATATGAAAAGCACAGTTCACTGACAGATATCATTTATTATCCTTAATTATAAATCTAAGAAATTAACATTAAACTTTAGGATTAATATTTCGAATCTATTTATTTCATCGTCATAAAATCATTTAATATCGGCATATTTTTTTATTAATTGGTATTTTTAATTTTATATTGGATATCTTTACGTAAAAATTTTTAGGAAAATATAGGATTTACAATCTTTACAATTTAAGAACGACCAAGATCTAAAAAAAATGTAAATGACATTTATATTTTTCAATATTATTTTTCAGTAGTTTTCGAAATTACAGGGAGGAGAATCTGTAATTTGCGCAAAAAATAACCTCTTTGGGTGTGGGCAACGGAGTTAATTAGAAGATTTAACGCGGGTAGGTTAGAGACGCTGATGAAATCCATGGATTGAATGTTGCGATGCGTTTCATCCTTACCAATACTGATTAATCTCTCGAAAAGTACCTTAACACTCTATGTCTTGGTTGTTGTGCGTCAATGGTTTACAGCTAGAAAAACATCGATGGTAAATTAATGATTCAAGTACGCGCATTTTGTCACGGAGTGGTGGAGTTAGAGCTGTGGTGAATGTCAGTTTGAAGTGACTGGGATGTATATACTAATTCTTACGTGATAATTAGTTGCAATGTGAGAGCATTTTCTCTATCTTTATTTGCACGGGATTTGAATGCGTACGAGAAAGATAGTTGTGGAGAGATAATTGGCCAATGGGACTCTATCGATTTGTGTATCCATAGTTGCATTATGTAATACACAACGTAGACAGTAAGCGCTCAAAAAGCGTGTGTTTCTATTAGTGTAGGGCAGGTGTCAGGAAGCTGGACCAACGATTTTATCTTTTGAGGGCAGATACGGAGGATTTATAATCGGTACTTATAACAGATAGTCGTACATTATGTGCTGGTGTTGTATCAAAAGAAAATGGCCTTTGACAGTCTGAAATAAAAAGTCCATCGTTCAATAAAATGTAGGTTGAAACAATGGTTAATTGCGATATTCCCTGCTTTCCCTAATACATTCGAACCAGCGTCGATGTAAAGAAAAGATACTTTTCCGTAAATTTATTCAACGAGTATCTTATTAAAAATAGATTTTTATTTTCATCAAATATCTAATTAAAATATCTTATATTATAGACACTTATTATTTCTTTCTGAATAACATATACTTTAATCCTACAAAACTATCTTTTCATTACTTTTACTATTTATAGAAAAAGTGATCGAAAGGCCTACGTATCTATTGATATCTTATATCTCATTCAGTCTATGATTAATCTCTTACATTGGCGATAAATCACTCAACACTTATTCAAGTTAATACTAATGTAAGTTGTTGTGTTTTTAATTGATGACGAAAAATTCACGTCACTTTTTATGAATTGATCCAGTATAAGAATGTTATATAACTCGAATTTATTTAGTAATAAGATGAAAAAATTTGGTAGAAAAGTAAGAATTGCCTTGTCTTGTTTGAGTAAAGAGTGAAAAAAATGAAAAAAGCAGTGGTAACTTTGGGTGTAGCGATAGCATTGACAGGATGCTCATCTTCTTCACTGTCTAAAGCCAATGGTTCTGGGGCTGTTGCGTTACCAACCTTCGTGGAAGGCAGAAATGAGTTTGATAAAAACTTTCCTTGTCAATCAATCAGCATTGATTTTATTGTTCTTGGGAGTACTGATTCAAAAGTCGAATCCGCGAGTTTCTACGTTAAACCGGGTGAAGATTATGCCCTTAACACTGATATTGCACCAGGAAAGTATGAAGTGGTGAAATACCGTTGCCGTGCCAAGAGCGGTTGGGTTATCAATGACAAGCCATATATTGAAGAGCCAGTATCCTTTAAACTCAGTATTGCAGAAAATGAAATAAAGATACCTTCATTCGCTTTTTTTGGTAAAGAAACCAGAAAGTATGGTCAATCTTATTTCAATCACGGTCTTGAATCTTTCGTCGACTCAAGTAAAAAAATAAAAATCAAACAATCTTTAGTCAATCAAGCAGAAAGTCTTGGCTGGTATATAGATTTATAAATAGCTTTCATTTTTTGAGGGAACTTTTAGGAGTTCCTTCTTGGTTAGCAACACATATGGTTCGAGAATGTTTCCAATGAATATCTAAACGCCATACATAAAATGTTTAAGTAATTTTTAATACATCTCTACCAGTATGGTTGAGATTATCCTTTTTCAATTTCATTAAGCCTAGCTTCATGTCCTAGTATCGCATCAGCCTGTTCACGTGGAGTTTTCAATTTTCTCAATGCACCGTCGAGCATAAGGTCCAACGTATCTACTGTTTTTGCACGGCGAAAATAAATCAGCCAGTCAGTTCGGCTTGTCGGTAGTGTTTCATTCATATATGTTTTTTTTAATTCTATTAGTTGATGTATTTGAGAATAGAACGTACGTTCTTCGCAGATTCTAACCCATTAAGTGGAGATGAGCCAGAAACTTCTTCATTGTGTTCAGCTTTACACGATTACCGTTTAGATACACTCTATTTCAGTATCACCGTCCTACAGGCCTGAACTTTTTGTATTTTCTCTTCGTCTATAAATGGTCACAGCAATAATATGATAGTGCAATGGCTGCAACATGTTTTGTAACAACATGTGAAAATGATTTATCCTGCTTACTACCTCTAAATTAGGCACTTCTTCATAAATGGTCATTTATAAATAAATACTAATATTGTCTCGAAACCCATAGATAATCAGTTAGCAATGTATTTGTATGGGTATGCAATTTAGGTTCTGTTTTATCGAAC
Organism: Veronia pacifica; assembly: GCF_001707825.1. GTDB lineage: Bacteria > Pseudomonadota > Gammaproteobacteria > Enterobacterales > Vibrionaceae > Veronia > Veronia pacifica. The sequence goes on from NZ_LYBM01000039.1 coordinate 41,851, forward strand.
TTTTATCTTTTCTCAAGACTATTCTCTATTAAAGGGACATAACTATATTAAAAGTAACTTGTTTATTATCAATACAATTTAACTAAAGGGAAAAGAGGACGCTAGTTTGATAATCTTAAAGTGCTTTCGATATGACAAGACATACTTGTGGTAAACGTTGTAACCGAGAGCATTCTAACGATAGACAAAGTAGGGGGAGAGTTCAAGCTGCCGTGCCACAGCTTGACTCGCTCTATTAACATAACGTTTTATCAATGAGTTGATGCTTTGTTTATGCTGCTATATCTCAAGTTCCATCATCTCTTGTCTGCTAATGATTGATAGAAAAAAAGCCCTTGCGAAATTCACGGATTCTCTGTTGATAAAAAGATTGCCATTCGCCTTCGTCCATGTGCAAATATTCAGTCTGTCTGAGTTCATTGAGTGCTGTCCGATATTGTCGCAATTGACTTTGATATTTCTCCACTATCGTTGCTTGTCTCAGACGCTGGTTCTGGCGGTGTAAGATTGTTTTCTGTTGTTCGGGATTTAGGTAACGTTGGGCTAGCTTTTCACGAAAGACGGTTTGTTGACTCTCATCCAATGATGACGGAATAAGTGCTATTGCCAGCTCATATTTGATCAAATCTTTTGATATTCCGCTCTTGGTGGAATCAGTCTCATCTATTAGGCTTACCTGCCACTTTTCAATGTGAGAGACAATTTCCTGTATTCCTAGGTCGGGCGCAGCAACAACACTATCTCGTAAATCCTGATTAGCTAGTTGGAATTGAAGATACGTTAGTTGGTCTGCCAACACTATTTGGGCGTTACTCCCCCAAATTGCCACTGCGGCATCTTTAAATGCATTAATCTTATCTCTTAAGCTATCCAAACTATTTAAGTCGATTTCAGCCTGACTTTGTTGCCAGAGTTCGTTTAGGTAGGGGTAATCCCGGACCAACAAAAACCGTGACTCACCCAACTGAGACTGAAGAGATCCCAGCTTAATGGCGCAGTTGTTAGCTTGCTTGCAATGAAACCAGAAATTGTTTATTGCTGAAATCAGTGTCTTTCCCTGCGCAAAGTTTAATGGATTCTGTTGAGTTAACGGCAAAACGGATGGGCGATCCGTGGCGGGAAGCGCCACAGATTCGGCGGTATCGATATGTACATCCTGTTTTGAAAGAGATGAGGCATTGCTGATAGCGGTATCATTAGTTATCTCATAGGCAACTGGTTGGGTATCAGTAACTACATCACTCATCGAGTAGATAAAAAAAATAAGGGCGGCCAACAGGCCACCCAGAATATATAAACGCTTCATTTTATGATTGCTGTAACTGGCTGATGGTCAGAGAGGTTCCAATTACCCCACACGCTAGTATCTGTAGTTCGCGGTACATCAACACGATTATTGTTTTCTTGTTGATGGCCATACTTGTTGTCCAACAGCACATAATCGAGATATTCAACGCTGTCTCCTCCTGAAAGCGCGTTCCCGGCGTAGCTGTTGATCCGTGGATCAAATGTCGCTCTGTCGTAACCGCTATAGATAGGTTCAGACGCATTTAGAGTACGAAGCATTTGCTTGTAATCATCCTGAAATTTCAGTTTATTGACGTTCATATCACCGCTGTAAATGACAGTTTCGTTGGTTGGGATGTCTAGAGACTCTGCCATGGCACGCATTTGTTTGAATTGAAGCTGGCGATTTTTGCGAGCCTCATCAGTATCAAATGAAGCCGCGTGAGTTGCGAAAATATGATATGACTCGCCACCTTTGATCACTTCGGCATAGTTAATACCTTTATCAGCAAAGCAGTCAGCACCGCTACATTGGTCATAAATCTTTTGTTTCTCTCTGACGATTGGGTATCGGCTGACAATGGTGACGCCTCCGTCGTGCACGTTGACACCGGGCTTATTCAACATTTTAGTCTGATACGGATATTCTTCAGCAAGCGTGCGTAAAAATGCTTCACGACCGCCTGCGAAGACTTCTTGTAACGCGATAACGTCATAACCTTTAAGATGATCAGGGAGAAGAGCAAATCGCTCGGAGATCTTCGAGGCAATACCTGGCAATGCCCAGATGTTATAAGTCATGATCTTAAGGGTATTGGGATCAGGGTTAGTCTGCTCATCAATTTTTTCTGGTGTAATGCTGTAATACAAATCATCGAATCGCCAAGTTGACTCAGACTTAACGGCTAATTCTGTTTTTCGCTCACCAAATTCGTCTGTATTCACACGGTGAATATTTCGATCAGATCTCCAAATTAATGGATTGTCTGATGAAGAAACACCATGTGTGAATGAAGTGCTATGCCATCTTCCTTTCAATTGCTGATGAAGTGTGACAGTGTCACCAGCTGCATTAGTCACTCTGGTTTCAAAATTATATTCTTTGCCCGCTTTAACACCTTGCCATCGGTTAAAACTTAATACTGGTGCTGATGTCCATGGTGCCAGTTCAACCTCATGCTGAATCCATTCATTACCTTCTTCCAAAGTGTCGGTACCAAAATGACGAACATCGATGAACAAGACGTCGTTCGAATTATTCGTTAAATACAAATCGGTATCCGCGATAACTTGGCTAGATAACACAAGAGACAACGCCGTTATCAGACGAGTGGGTGACAGCATGTTTAAATCCTTAGTGATTGATTAGTCAGCGCAGAAAGTAAAGAAGTTGAGTGTCATTTTTGTTAACCAATAATGTCACTTTGAATTTTTAGAACGACATCACTTACCCGCAATTTCAAAAGCTTATTCCTATCGTTGTTTTTTATTTTTAACGTGTATGGATTCACTGGCTTTTTTCGCTCATCAAGATAATTAGAGTAAATATTCGTCATGGTTTTAATTATTCCATTTCTCGATATTTCAACAACAAAATGACCTGAATAGTATTTTTGGGGGAAGAAATTTCTCTTGTGATCGTTTTTATTGAACTCCCCAAATTGTATAGATAACCATACATATGAAATTTGTTTTTTGTTTTCTATTTTTTTATATGAAAGGAATCTGTATATGCAAACTCCCAGCGTTAAATGGTTGGCATTGGCAATTAGCCTGACCCTTCCTGTTTCGGTATCGGCGTCACCAGAGCTACAAAGCATTAAGCCGCCTGTGATATCTGATACTGTTCCATACAGCAAGTCATTCAATGCCACACAATTTACGCAAACCTTGGTGGCGGGTGAACGTGTGTCAGAGCACACTATCTCTGTTGATGGTGCCACTTTTATAAAAGTGCATTTTTCTCGTGTGGTGTTGCCAGCAGGCGCTTATCTTGAAGTGTCTAATCCGATGGGAACTGAAAAATATATCTACGATGGGTTGTCTACGACAGCCTCCACATTCAATACATCTGCCGGTGAAGACGGCCTCACGCGTTTTTCCGCTATGTCAATTACCGGTGAAACAGCTATCGTTCGTGTTGTTGTGCCAAATGGAGTCGTTTGGACTGCTGAGCATGGCGTTGAAATCGATAAGTACTTCCAGGGTAACGAGACAGTCGCGATCGTTGATGATGTAAGTTTCGATGATTCCGTATCACCATTTTCCACATGCGGTGAAATGGAGCGTAGAGATGTTGCCTGTTGGGAAGATTCACATCCTGTAGAATTCGAGCGCACCCGACCTGTTGCCAGATTGCTGATCGCTAATAGCGGCCTGTGCACAGGTTGGCGAGTTGGACAGGATAACCACATGTTTACCAATAACCATTGTGTCGCTACAGAATCACGTCTACAGGATACCGAGGTATGGTTCAACTATCAGCGAACTGCATGTAATGGTTCAGAGTTTCAACAAGTCGTTAAAGTAACGGGTGACCAGTTGCTGAAAACAGATTATGACCTTGATTACACCTTATTCTCTGTAAACGGTTTTGCTGAAATTGCCGACTTTGGTTTCTTCGGACTTGAGGTTCGTCCTCCGGTTCAGGATGAGAGGATCTTCATTGCTCAGCATGGCTCTGGTAATCCAAAAGAGTTAGCAATTGAAAGCGATCAGAATAATGGTGGTCTTTGTCAGATTGATGTGGTGAGCGCAAATGGACGAGCTACGGGTGTCGACACCGGTTATTTCTGTGACACCATTGGGGGCTCCTCCGGCTCGCCTGTTTTAGCTGCAGATACCGGTCGAGCGATTGCGCTCCACCATTTTGGTGGTTGTGAGAACCAAGGTGTTCGGATTGATAAAATATGGCCACAGGTTGCGAGTTACTTTGGCAATGTCCCGCCAGTTGGAGACAACGAGGTGGGCGGTAAACCGATAGCTACATTTGTGCAAAGTTGCAACGAACTCGATTGCGCTTTTGATGCATCAGGAAGTGTTGATACCGACGGAACCATAGATGCCTTTGTCTGGCAGTTCGGTGATGGAACGACTGGAGTTGGAGAAAGGATCAATCATTATTACTCGGAGGCTGGCTCTTATAATGTGGTCCTTGAAGTGACTGACAACGAGGGTAAGACGGATAAACGTATTGAGACAATTGAGGTAGGTAAAGACTCAAATGTATTGGAACCAGGTGTGCCTGTCTCGAATCTTTCTGGCGATAAAGGAGAGGAGTTAGTCTTTTATATTGATATGCCAGAAGATCAGACAAGACTTGATGTGAAAATGTCAGGGGGGACTGGCGATGCAGACCTCTATGTGAAAGCAGGGGTTGAACCAACAAAAGATCAATGGGACTGCCGTCCATATAGCGCAGGTAATGCTGAGAGTTGCTCGGGCAATTATCAGGGTAGAGTTTTCATTAAGATCATTGGCTATTCCAATTTTAATGATGTAACGCTGATAGCAGAAACGAGCAATGTCGGTTCGCCTGATTGGCCGAAGACAGCACTATCTGCCCCGGATAATGAGTGGTTGACGTTTGAATACCCAGTAGAGGCAGGTGTTGGAGCGTTGAGGGTAAAAAGCTCTGGAGGGACAGGAGATGCGGATTTGTATGTTCGTGTTAATCAAAGTCCTACCATCAATACCTATGACTGTCGTCCGTACAGCAGCGGTAATTCAGAAAGCTGCGACGTAACGGCAAGCGAGGGAGATGTCGTCTTCATCGGTTTGCGCGCATACCGAGCTTTCTCTGATGTAACACTTGACGTAGAGCGCCGTTGATTTTGTTACGAGCGCCGGTTTGTCCGGCGCTCTAATAAAACAGCCTCGGTGTGATTCTGTAGGCATTTTTTCAACACTCAATCTGATCATTTATCTGTTTATTGTGGGCATATTTTATGTCCGGTTAGGCATGGCTTGCTGACATAAAAGCCCTGCAAAATTCAATGTAAACCGACGATTTAAGCCCGTTAAATAATCAGTGAACCGTATTCTTAAACGTGCTGAAAAATAAGCAATTAGCCCTGATTATTCAAATGTCGATCTCAAAGTTAAAACGTGTGTTTGACTTTAAGCGCCAAAAAAGAGAATTGATTAGATTAACAATACCGACGCTAATGAATACGACGTTCGAGAGATGGAGTAACCGCCCGTTTCTATGGAAAGAACGGAGTCTGTCTTAGGAAGTATTAGTGGCGTAAGAAATAGGAGAGGGATGTATGAAGGAACGTCTAATCCAAAGAGACTACAGAGTGATTGACTCACGACTTCAAAGTCGTGCCGTTTGGATAAAACGTGGTCAACATGTTGGTAAGTCCGGAATCATAGCAAAGCGAAAAAATGGTCAGTTTCTTGTTGGTGGAATGGACTTTGAATCACCAGTCTGGCTGTCTGAATCTGCAGTGATGTACATCGGTCAGTTAAGAGAAAAAACGCTGAAAATTGATACGCCTCTTTTACCCGAGCACCTGAGACCTAAGTGCTGTACTAAACCACCAAATTAGTATGTGTAGAAAATCTGGGTATGCTGGCTTCAGTGCCATACCCCACGACTTCAATTACGAAAGTTTGGAGGGTAAATCTGTATGGTGCTGACTGTCGGACAAAACCCGAAGAACACGGGATAGACACTGATTACAAGACTCAAAGCAAATTTCAATTTACCTGTTAGATTCCCTCGATAGAAGATGATGGACTGTCCATAAACTAATCTAGCATCATCAATCACTACTTAATCTATATCTCACTTAAGAACAACTTTTTGTTAATGTTGCCGTGTACTTTTGCCTAAGCCATTTGACGACTGCATGTAGGTTTTAGGCACCATAAAAGAAAGCGTCATAACCTCTTCCCCAATACATTTCTTTCGGCCTTTGTTTTGTAATAATCACTTAGCCCACAGCTTGTTGATACTCACGCAAATCATAAAATATTCATGTTATTAATTTTAATTTTTAACTAATAATTTCAATATTTTGCATTCAATTCAATAGATATGGAAGACTGTGAGTTTTCATTACATTTTTAAGTGAAGACTCACTAGAAATATGTAAGCGAGATAAATAATTGACTAGTTTATTTTTCATTAAATGTATAGATTTTTGTTCATTGAGATTTTACCACGACGTTTAAGCGTCATCCTTTCTCCGAATATAAGGAAACTGGTTTTGAAAAAAAGTCTATTGATAGCAGCACCTATGTGGATTCTTGCCGCGTCTGCATCGGCCTCTGTGACGAAAGAAGCGCCACTGACAGAATCAATCATTAAGGATACTCGCAACTACTCTGCTCAAGTGCAACATACGGCAGTGTCTCCCTCAACTGTAGATGCTATTCATTACAGTCAGGCAACCGGGAACATTTCCTTAACTAAAGGGCAGCGAGAGTGGGTGGGCGCCTACCTTGATCGTCCTGATGCATTCTCTGAGTTGTTTGCTTATGTAAATATTGTTTCGGGGGATCTTCGCTCTGTAGATTGCACAGTAGATTTCTATGACACGACAAACTGGAGCCGTATACAAAGTACAGACTGCCGCTATAGCAACCAGAAAAATGCTATCACCCCAAATGTTCCGACACCGGGTAGAGTTTACGCTCACGTTATGCTTTACAACGCCGACTTCTCGAAGGATGAAAAAACGATACGTTTATCCATCAATACTGCGTTCGGGTTGCCCGATGATCTAGATGGAGATGGGCTACCGGGATGGTTTGAGCAGTTACATAGCTATTCAGATAAAGATGCCGCAGATGCAGTGCTTGATCGCGATAATGACGGTTTCACCACACTTGAAGAGTATCTTGGTGGTTCTCACCCAGATGACGAAGGCAGCATACCTCGTGGATAAAATGCATTAGAGATACGTAATTGATTGAACAACGTCCTGACGCCGTTGTTCAATCTTTACACGAATGACTGGATCCCAGTATTACAGCAGTAAACACCTCATTAAAAAAGATATCCACACATGTCTGCTTCTGTAAGCACTAAATATGGCTTGAACTTGCTTCCATATTCTATTGGTAAGTCTATCGCGAAAGTTTATTTAAGAAAGTCGGCAAAGATGACAGTAGATATGTCTGTGAGAGAGTGACC
>NZ_LYBM01000040.1 GCF_001707825.1 Veronia pacifica
CGGAAACTCAGCAAGATTTTTCTGGTCTCCGGGTCTCATGACCCAGATAACGATTATCTGGATGCAGCCAGAGCCAGCATCGCCAAGTTCGGTCATCGTATCGTGAGCGAGAAATTATGGAATTTTGAGACCGACCTGCGCCGTAGCGCATCGAAGGAGATGCCACTGTTCACACAGGCGAGCGACTACGATGTCGTCTGGGTTGCCGATGCAAGCATGCTGTTTGGTCAGCACCTGCCGTTTAATACCTGGTTGCCACGCCCTGTGATTGGCACCCATGGTCTTCGCAGCAACGGCTGGCATTCGACCATTGAGCAGTGGGGAGCGATACAGCTGCAAAATCGGTTTAGGAAAAAATATAACCGTTATATGTCGAGCAAAGATTTGCAGCATGGGCAGCGGTGCGTTCTATCAGCGAGGCAGTGACCAAGCTGGGTAAAGCCGACACCACAACTATTCGCAACCACCTTATTTCAAATGACTTTCAGCTCGCCGGCTACAAGGGTCGCAAGCTGACATACCGGACATGGAATGGTCAGCTCCGTCAGCCCGTCCCTCTGTTTCACGATCAGGCACTGGTCACCAGTGCCCCTTTTGATGGCTTTCTTCACCCCCACAATGAGCTGGATACACTAGGCATTGACCGTCCCCAAAGCCAATGCAGGATTTTCAGACAAAAGGACTCACTATGAATATCTGTCGCAGCGTATGGCTGGTGGCCGCCAGCCTGTTACTCTCACCTGTTTGTATGGCAAAAGAGCTGGCCTATGTCACTAATGAAAAGGACAACACGGTCAGCGTGATCGATATGAACAGCTACGAGGTGATCAATACCTTTACGGTAGGGGATCGCCCAAGGGGGATAGAGATCAGCAAAGATCGTCAGCACCTTTATATCTGCGCCAGTGAATCTGACACGGTACAGATCGTCGATCCCGACAGCGGCGAGGTGCTCGGAGAGCTACCGTCAGGGGAGGATCCTGAGCTGTTTGCTCTCCATCCCAACGGGAAGTACCTGTACATTGCCAATGAAGACGATGCACTGATGACTGTGGTCAATATTCCTGATTCAGACGTTGTCGCGCAGGTGGAAGTTGGCGTTGAACCTGAAGGTGTCGCCGTCAGCCCGGACGGAAAAATCGCTATCATGACGTCAGAAACCTCCAACATGGCGCACTGGATTGATACTGCCACCCAGACCATGTTTCACAACACTCAGGTTGATGCCAGACCCAGATATGCAGAATTCAGCCCGGATGGCAGCGAGCTTTGGGTCAGCGCCGAAATTGGGGGGACGGTTACTGTGATTGATACGGCAAGTCGAGAAATCATCAAAAAAATCACCTTCGCGCCTAAAGGTGTTCACAGAGACAAGGTACAGCCAGTTGGCGTTAAACTCAGCCAAGACGGAAAGCACGCTTTTGTCGCGCTTGGTCCGGCAAATCACGTTGCTGTGGTTAATGCAAAGAGTCACGAAGTGACAGATTATCTGCTGGTGGGTCGCCGTGTCTGGCAAATGGCCTTTAACGCAGCTCAAGATAAGTTGCTGACCACCAATGGTGTCAGTGGTGATGTCTCTATCATTGATGTGCCCTCTTTACGGGTCGAGAAAACGGTCAAAGTGGGTCGTTACCCTTGGGGAGTCACGGTGCGTCAGGTTGCCAACCGATGATAAAGGTAAATGAGGTTTCCTTTCGATATGGTCAGCGGGTAGCTCTCGACCGCGTCAGCTTTCGGCTTGATACGGGATTGAATATCTTATTGGGTCCGAATGGCGCAGGAAAAAGCACCCTGTTTTCACTACTGGCAAACCTAAGCCAACGCCAGCAGGGCAGCCTGACGTTGATGGGGAAAACACCGGGCTCCGACACAATGGCGGAGCTTGGTATTGTATTTCAGCAAAGCACCTTGGATCTTGATTTGACCGTCGTCCAGAACCTCAGTTACTACGGCGCATTGCATGGCTTCAGTAAAAAACACAGCCTTGAAAAAGCAACGCCTTTGCTCAAACACTTTGAACTGCTATCACGTCTCAACGATACCGTCAGGCAACTTAACGGTGGTCATCGCAGGCGTACTGAACTGGTCAGGGCATTAATGCATTCACCCAGCGTGTTATTGCTAGATGAACCCAGCAGCGGCCTCGATCCCAAAGCCCGTCAGGATCTTACAAAAGCCGTGCGCGATCTTTGTCGTCAACATCCCCTTTGCGTGTTGTGGGCAACCCACCTGATTGATGAAGCCAGTCATGACGACAATGTACTCATCCTTCACCAAGGTAAGTTACAGGCACAGGGCACAGTGAAAGCATTGACGACAAAGCATGGTCAGCGGAGCCTTTCAGACGTGTTTGCCCTATTGACCCGAAGTGATACAGCGACAGAAAGGGGATAACCGGGATATGTTGAACAGTGGGTTTATCCGTCAGCATCGCGATAAAGAGGCCATATGAAATACTGGTACGCCTTTATCGGGGTCTGTCAGCGAGAATGGCTGAGATTTTTTAGCCAACGATCCCGGTTTGCAGCCAGTCTGGTTCGCCCCTTGTTATGGCTGGTGGTCTTTGCTGCGGGATTCAGGGCAGCGCTTGGGGTGGCGATCATGGAACCTTATGCGACCTACATTAACTATGAGGAATATATCCTCCCCGGTTTGTGTGCCATGATCCTGTTGTTTAACGGGATGCAGAGTTCGCTGTCGATTGTGTATGACCGTGAAATGGGCAGCATAAAAGTGCTGTTGACGAGTCCTCTGCCGAGGTCCTTCCTTCTACTGTGTAAGCAAATCGCCAGTGCGACGGTTTCTCTGCTTCAGGTTGCGGCGTTTCTGATCATTGCCGCCTGTTACGACAGACCACTGATGCTGGAGGGATATTTGATGGCAATACCTGCATTGTTTATCACAGCTCTGATGCTCAGTGCACTGGGAATTGTTATCGCATCGAGGATACGGCAGCTTGAAAACTTTGCCGGAGTCATGAACTTTGTCATCTTCCCAATGTTCTTCATGTCATCCGCGCTTTACCCGCTCTGGAAAATGCAGGAAGCCAGTATCTGGCTCTATCAGCTATGTCGGTTTAATCCCTTCACATCCGGGGTAGAGCTGATTCGATTTGCCCTGTATCAGCAATTCAATCTTCAGGCTTTTATTGTGGTATTCAGCTGTACGCTGATTTTTGTTGTGCTGGCTGTCGTCGGTTTTCAACCCGACAGGGTGAGATAGGCAGAAACAAAAAAGCCGCGCAGAGCACGGCTTTTCTTCAGAAAGCTCGATTAGAAATCGATTTCTACGCCAGCAAACAGACCTGATTGCTTGTATTTCAACGTGCTGACTTTGCCAGAGAAGAAATTCAAATCATGATCCATCATGCGATAGCCCGCTTTAAAGTTTAGGTCTGCAGCAACCAGACCCAGCGAGTAAATGGCACCAGCTTCTGCATCAAACGTTTTCGAACCATCGTAGCTACCTACATTTGCTGTCGCGAACACAGACAGAGGAGTAGCTGGAATACCGACGCGAACATCGCCATAAACCGCTGGCTGATAGTTGTCGAACGTCTGACTTAAACCTGCCAGCTTCGCCTCACCGCCACCGAACTTATGCAGTGTAAGACCAGCATCAACCGATACCAGATCATTGTCCAGGATCTCGTAATACGCAGTCAGATCAAGCTGATCAAATTTTACCTTATTAACATCTTCGTCTGATTCCACTTTGGTAAAACGAACTTTTACGTTCGGAACCAGAGGGATAAAGTGTTCTAGAGATGCCTGAAACGAGCTGTGCAGTTTGGTCTCATCATCTTTTTGTTGGCTAACATCAGACTTTGCATACCATGCATCGTAACCAATTTTTCCACCCAAAAGCATGTCTGCCTGCGCAGGCATTGACAGGACACCAGCGACAGAAAGCGCTAAAACAGAAAGGGTTGTTTTTTTCATGGCAAGGACTCCGCCTATCTCATTGAATAAAGTCCGCCGCACTATATCAGATGCCTAAAAAAGAATCCGCCCCGGCGGAAAAAAATTCCAGCGGGGCGGCAGTTGTTCTGTATGTTTATCTGTAACGTTTTCTGTAGCTGCGTGAACGGTCATAACAATAATCGCGGCAACGGCGGGCACTCTTATCCTTTCCCCTGCATAACCAGATAACCGCTGCGATCAGAATGATCCATGGCAGCATTTTAAACAGAAGGCCCAGCATGCCTGCAAAAGCCATGATCACAAAGCCCACTACGATTGCTGCAAAAATACCGATAGCACTGACTCCTGTCATTACTAATGCAAGTCCAAATCCAATCAAAAATAGCAATTCAGTCATACCTGTCTCCCTCTTCTCAATACATATTGCTTTGTTTGTCTGATGACACTGTCTCTACCGTCTGCTCGGTACATTGCACAAAGCAGGCCAACTTTTTATAATCAATATATATCAATGAGTTAAAACAAAAACACCACCTTGCGGTGGTGTTTTGCATTGAGGAAACAGTAAAATTAACCACTATTTTGGTTAAATTTACCGCATTCGCCATAGTGAAGGAAAAATGCGCGTTACACGTCGAGTTCTGCAGGGATCTTCGCCAGCGCCTGTTCCAGTACTTCAATACCAGAACCCTTCTTGTGTGCATTTTCGCTGATATAACGTCGCCACTGACGGGCACCTGGCATATTCTGGAATAAACCCAGCATATGACGGCTGATATGATTGAGGTAAGTCCCTTGGGACAGTTGTTCCTCGATGTACGGGAACATGGCATGAACAACTTCACGACGCTTCAGCATCGGCTTTTCACAGCCAAACAGTCGATGATCGACCTCAGCCAGAATATACGGGCTTTGATACGCTTCGCGGCCAATCATGACACCATCAAGGTGTTGCAGATGCTCCTCTGCTTCATCCATTGATTTAATACCGCCATTGATTGCCATGGTCAGATCAGGGAAGTCTTTTTTCAGCTGATAAACACGCGGATAATCCAGTGGTGGGATCTCACGGTTTTCTTTCGGACTCAGGCCAGATAACCACGCCTTGCGGGCATGGATTGTGAAATCGTCACAACCGCCCTTTTCTTTCACTGTGCCGACAAAATCGACCAAGAATTGATAGCTGTCTTGCTCATCAATACCAATTCGGGTTTTCACCGTGACCGGGATATCTACCACTTCACGCATGGCCGCCACGCATTCAGCAACCAGCAAAGGCTCCGCCATCAAACACGCACCAAAGCGACCATTTTGCACGCGATCAGACGGACAACCGACGTTCAGGTTAACCTCATCGTAGCCTCGCTCTTGCGCCAGCTTGGCACAGTGCGCCAGATCAGCCGGATTCGAGCCACCGAGTTGCAACGCAATAGGATGCTCTTCGTCGCTGTAACGCAGGTAATCCGCTTTACCGTGAATAATGGCTCCAGTAGTCACCATCTCGGTATATAGCAGCGCATTTTTTGACAAAATACGGTGGAAGTAGCGGCAATGGCGATCAGTCCAATCGAGCATTGGGGCAACACTGAACCGTTGCATGGGGAAGGACTCAGTACAATTGCTGTCTGGATGCGTTTTCAATGGGTTTGACATAACTTCACTTTACCTGTTGATCCTTTGAACTCGCTTATTTCTGGCCTCTGGTACAGTTTTAGTACACCTCACCCATAAGGACAAAATGGCCTCATTATCCATAACATTGCGCAAACTGGTCGCGGCAAACGGCGTTTCAAAGTAAATAGGGTTGTTCAAAATAAGGGCGGGATTATACAAGGTAATTGGCAAACATATAAGCAAAAAGCCAATGCCCTGTCTTGTGCAAAAAAGCGGGTGGCAGGAATAGAGAAGCATGGTGTAGGCCATATTGAAGGTGCCCCTGCTGGGTGAGTCCTTTGCCATTGCCCGCCGACAGCCGCAAACCAGTGACCGCATATTCCCTTACAATTCGCGCAGTGTGACCGCAGGGTTTCAGCGGGTACGCAATGCACTGGGCATTGAAGATTTGCGTTATCACGATTTACGCCGGGAAGGTGCCAGCCGATTGTTTGAGGCAGGTTACAGCATAGAAGAAGTGGCGCAGGTAACAGGCCATAGAAACCTAAACATACTTTGGCAGGTTTACACCCAACTATTCCCGCATAAGCTGCATGAAAAAACACTCGTTGAATGATAAAACGCCACCACGGGGGCTACGTTTTTTTAGCCCTTTGCACCCAAACCTTTCACACACTCGCAACCGATAAAAGCGAATAGAAATCACCTCGCTGCACGCTGCAAATTTTCTCTCAAAAGGTGATGGCTTTTCGAGCGAACACACTTCGGTTAGATTCTCGCCTCATGCCCAGTTTGGTATGCTCTAGCCAATATAATTTATATCCCCAGTTTGGTGTTTTTTCCCGCGCATAGTTTGGTACAAGACTCTACACATGAGTGGATTCGTGGCATACAGACGATGTCAGGTTTTACCCATGAATTATATTGGACACTTTGGCGTATACGATACTGTTATGTTTCTAATTTGGAGTTTGTAAGTGAGCAAAAGTAGAGACGAGTTTACAGAAACAACAAAAAGAACAATGGCTGAGAGAGTTGCTTGGCGTTGTTCTTTTCCTGGCTGTGGTAAAAATACAGTAGGTCCGGATTCGGCAGATCCTAAAAAAAGAATAAATAATGGAACTGCAGCACATATATGCGCGGCGGCTCCAAATGGACCTCGATATGACCAACGTATGTCCACAGAAGAAAGGCGATCGATTACAAACGGAATATGGATGTGCAAGGACCACGGCACTCTTATTGATTCAGATTATACAATTTATTCCATCGATACTCTAAGGCAGTGGAAGCAAGAAGCTGAATATAAGGCAGCAGAAACACTTCGAGATCCTAGTGTGGAGAAAGTAGCTCAAAGTGCTACTTTTTTGCAGCTGGGAGACGACTTAATGATCAATGTTCGATGGAGCATCGTTGACTCGAATAAATGGGTGTTTGAATTGGTAGGTATGGTTATTGGCGAGTTCAGTCAACTTAATCAATATATATTGGAATTCAATAATCGGAATGAGCATGAAAAATTTGCTGTTATTGAATCACAAGGTGATGCTCGAAAACTGCTATCAATCTCGCTCAAACAAGATAACGGAACCTTTCTTGACCTCTCTGTTGCGGATAAGCAGCCTGTTGAAGACCCAAATAACATTGGCTCTGATCTTAGGTTGGGACCTGATGGTGATTTATGTTTCGAAAATGGTATTACACGTATTTCGGGTAAAGAAGCTGCCATTCAGCGTCTCAGTACATCTATGGGGGTGATTAAGGGAGAAATTGAAGAATCTCCTTGGTTGGGATCTAAAGTAAGCTCATATTACAATCAATATCATAACAAATTTGAGCTTATGGCGCGTTTGATAAAAATGGAGTTCATTCGACTGTCGTTGATTCCGATGAAAAACCATATTTTATCTGGTGAAAGTAGGTCACTACCTTTTATAAAAAGGATTGCTAAAGTTTCTATTCAATCAATGCAATTGGTGCATTCGAGGTTGTCAATTGATGTCAAATTAGAGTGGGGAGATGACACGGAATGGAAAGGAAAAATTCCAGTATTCGTCCTAAAAGAAATTTAACAAACAACTCAACATTGATTCGCAACGCTTTGGGCTCTCACTTCGTGTTGAGTTAAGTGTTTACGGCGCAGTGGTTTAGTTCAGTTGCTGCGCCGCTCACACCTTAATTGTGTATTACCTAAAAACCCCTTAGCGGGGTTTTCTTTTACCACTCTTTACTCATCGACATAGCGACGTGGCCCAGAACTTTGATATCGCTCTCGGCCACCTTCTTATAGCCTTTTGCACCCAAACCTTTCACACACTCGCAACCGATAAAAGCGAATAGAAATCACTTCGCTGTACGCTGCAAATTTCCTCACAAAATATGATGGCTTTTCGAGCGAGCGCACTTAGGCAGCGTTCTCGCCTCATGCCCAGTTTGGTATGCTGCATCCAATAAAATTTATATCCCCAGTTTGGTGTTTTTTCCCGCACATTGTTTGATACAAGACTCTGCATGTGAGTGGACTCAAGGCGTACAGACGATGTCAGATTTTACCCATGAATTATATTGGACAAATCGTAGGAATTATATTGGACACTTTGGGGTATATAACACTGTTAGATTGAAAATATACATCGAAGCAAATCACATTTAAGGAGTGTTTGTGAAAGTAATATCATTTATCAATATGAAAGGCGGTGTAGGAAAGACAACGTCGGTTGTGGAAATGGCAACAATATTGGCCACTGATCACAACAAGAGAGTCTTACTTATTGATATTGATCCTCAGACCAATGCGACATTTTCATTCGTCCGTTATGATGACTGGAGTGAAAACATATCAAATAATACAATTGCAGATGTTCTTGGTAGAAATAACAATTTATCTAGCAGAAGTGATGAGTACGACATAAATAATGCTGTAATTGAAGATGTCGCAGGAATCTCAGGTCTAGACTTAATATCTTCACATCTGAGTTTAACCTTTCTCGATTTAGATTTAAGCTCTCAAGCAGGAAGAGAGAAAATACTATCTAGGCAAATAAAGAAACTAAATAAAGAATATGATTATGTACTCATAGACTGTCCACCAAACTTAACTCTTGCACCTCAAAATGCACTTGTTGCATCTAACCATATAGTAACTCCAATAGTACCAGATTTTTATTCATTCTTGGGCCTACCTTTACTGATTAACAGAGTGAAGAAATTAAGAGAGGAGTTGGAGATAGATGTTACCTTTTTAGGATGTATGTTCACAAGAGTTGAACGAAATACAAGCCTTCATTCTGAGTTCATTCCAAAAATTAGAGAAGTATGTGAAAATGAACGCATTCATAGTTTCAACACTATAATTCCTAAAAACATAAAAGTGAGCGAAGCTAGCTCATCTAGCTCACCTGCTAGAATTCAGTATCCTAATGAATCTGGTGTGGTTTCATACGGCAACCTGGTTAAAGAGTTGTTATTGACTCTGGAGGGTAATTAATGGCTAAGCATCTCCATGACCTTGAAAGAATATTAAAAGATTTATCAGACTATGAAAAGAAGGGTTTAGACACTTCATATCTTAAGTCTTTTATTAAGCAATACAAAGTATTTATCGACATCAACAATCTAGGTTCTGATATTTCTTCTTACTCTTATGAAGATAAATTGGAAATCATTAGGGAGATAATGTCTGATAGATCAATATTTCCAAATATTAAGGACATTATATTCTTTGCCAACGAAGAAATGGATGTTGAATTTAAGTCCCAAAATGCTTCAAGAGACACTACAATTTCTCGAATAATTAAGCGTGTAGAAAAAGATCCTGAAGTTAAGCGTAAGTTAAAGAGGTCATTACTTTGGGCTATTGAAGATGCTGGATATGCCCTAAAAACTAAATCGCATTCATCAAGAAAAGTAAGCAACTCCATTGAGCTAAACAAATGGGTAGAGATACTTAAGGACTTATAACTAGTGAAAGAAATTATAGAGTCTAATGCTCAAGAAGATTACACAAAATATGATTGTCACTTCAAAAGTTTCTCAGATAAAACTTTAGACAAGTACAAAGAGGTAGGGTTCTATGAATGCTACCTCAGAACACTGTACTTTAAAAACTGGAAAGAAGGACTTAACTCAATTAAAGAAGACAACTTGAACCATTTAATGGATGAACTACATCAAGATGTTAATTCTTCATATTATTTGTCAAGCATAGGTCTTTATAGAACGTCAAATATGCATTTGAGAAGTTTAATCGAACTCTCTCTTCAAAGTATATACTTCTACCAACACCCTGTTGAATTAGAGAAGTGGGAGTCTGGAAAGTTTGTAATTAAACACGATAAACTTAAAGATTATATAAAAGAACACCCTAGGTTCTCAGATAGAGAAACTAAAAATAAGATTTCATTGCTCGTTGAACAAATATCTAGCAAGTGGAAATTTTTCTCGAAACATATACATGCTGAATCTCTTCAATACTTCCAAACTCAGAAGGAGTCTGAGTTTAATCAAGAGTTTTCTGACGCTGAATTTGGAAAATGGAAGAAACATTACCTAGAAACCGTTGATAAAATAAATACTCTATTTGCTCTATTTTTTAGTGATGAACTAAAAAGATTTCCTTTTAATATTAAAAGCTTAATCAAAATCGAGTCGGAGTAATTTCAATCTAACAAGTGCATCCAGGTGACGCCTACGGCGCACCTGATGCAGGCGTTACCCAAAAACCCCTTAACGGGGTTTTCTTTTATCAATCTTTACTCATTGTCATAGCGACACGACCCAGAACTTTGATATCGCTCTCGGCCAGTTCTAAACGTTCGCCATTGAAATCAATCACCAGTTTACCCGGTAGACGTTGAATCTGGTTTACTGACAAACTGCCCTCAATGTCGATCCGGTATTTGCCGCTGGTCGGTTTGGTTTCTGACTGGTCGATAAAATAACGGTTATCAGATTGTTCTACTATAAGGGCGTTACTCTCTGTAAGCCCGTAAAAATCCAGCGCCCCAATATCAAGGTTCACAAACCCTGTGTCGACGAATTCGCCATTTTTAAGGCTGTGAATTTTAGGCCATCATGACTAATCGCGGCAAACGGCGTTTCAAAGTAAATAGAGATGTTCAAAATAAGGGCGGGATTATACAAGGTGATTGGCAAACATATAAGCCCCCCGCCCTGTCCTATGAACGTTGATATGCATTGCTCTTAATTAATAATCGATGTTTGCGTGATGTGCCTGAAATTACCACCATGCATTTGAATTAAGGCTTTGAATATCGTTTCTTAAAAGCAAAAGGCTTTTCTGTCAGTATTTTTCCTTTTAGGAGATAACATGCAGTTTTACAGTGCCGAAGAATATCAGCCATCTTGCCAAGCCCTATATCAAAGGTATCAGCACGAGATACAGGCTTTACTTCCTGACGCCGTGATTGAACACATAGGGGCGTCTTCTATTCCCGAGGCCATATCTAAAGGTGACTTGGACATACTTGTTGGAGTGAACGGCAAGGATCTGGAGAATGCCGTCACAATTCTCACAACATTAGGCTTTAAGGAAAAGTCCGATACGCTGAGAACACCTGAGCTATGCATGTTAGAAAGTACATCAGGTGAAGATGTCGCCTTTCAGGTTGTTGCTCATGGCGCGGAGTTTGAATGTTTTATCGGTTTTAGAAATAAGCTCCGCGAAAAACCATTTTTAGTCCAACAATACAACGCGCTTAAAGTGTCTTGCGAGGGCTGGCCTCAAGATAAGTATCGTCTTAAAAAATCGGCGTTTGTCGAGACTGTTTTAACGCAGGAATAATATTTATCGTTTCAATACCTCTCTTCGCTATCTTCCCCTAACGTTAAAAGCAGATCGGGGCGAAAAAGTGCTATTTCAATTTATATCGAGGGATCGATGCAGAACAAAAAAGTACAAGAAGCATACAAATCTTATTTTATTTTCAATAACCAACGTACTCTATCTACTGACTTACTCAGTGAGCTCGTCATTAAAGAATCACCTTGTATTACCACCTACATAGACAAGACACGTCGATATGATAATCAAATTATCATTAAAGACATTTGTGACGAAGATATCTTGGCAAACAGCCTAATGTTATTCGACAGTAACTTATCACCAGAAATTTGTGTTGAACCCAAAGCAAGTTCGCCGGAAATCAATACATGGTTAACAGATCATGGATTTATTCGAACCTTTGAACATGAATTTCTCCAGATAGAAAATCTAAGCGCAATCGATATAAAAAGCACCGCAGATACTATTAGGGTTGAGCGGTTGGAAGAAAGTAACGCTGATGCATTTTTAGCCTTGCTAAAAACGTCTGGCTTGCAATGTTCAGATAATATTTGGCTGCAAAAGCGCTCGCTTTATTGTACCGATACATTTCGTTGCTATGTGGCGTTAATAGACGGTAAACCGTGTGCCTGGGCAACAAGCTTTATTGATGGTGATTACGCGATATTAGCCAACGCCTTTACACAGGAGGAATATCGTGGAAAAGGTTGTCAAACCGCATTACTTTCATCACGAATAAAAGATGCCATCGAGAATGATGTGAAAGTATTGCTCACGGACGTCGAGGCCAACAGCATCAGCGGCCGTAACTGCCAGTCTTTTGGTTTCTCAAGCGTTGGTGTAAGAAGCGTGTGGTGTAGGAAGCGTGTGGAGTAAGAAAGATTGACCGAAATCAGGTTCACGCTGACCCCTTGTATGCCCCTCACTAAAAATAGCGTTACCTTTAAATATTTCGCACATACCGGTCGCGAAAAATAGCGTTTCAAAACAGATAGGATTGTTGGTAATAACGGCTGGGGCCATAGAGTTTGACCGGTAAACTAATGAGTCCCGGCCTTATTTCTTTCACTAACGTTGACGATAAAAAATAAGCAAGTTAATTAGAAAAGTCTTATGCGAATAGTATCCGGAAATATCGATATACTCTGATAATCCTCCGCCCACTGGTTACTATGAAAACCCTGTAAAAATAATCGGCTTTGACTTCCCTGGAATATGTCTACGTCAGGCAACGAATACTTAGCCTGTCACTTATCTTTCAATGTAAGAGCCGTTGAACTGGGGCTGGTCACGGGCGGATTCAGCAGCCCAATCAATCGCATCTTTTTTAATTCTCGACTCATCGCCACTCAGCCGGTATTTTAATTCAACCCGCTGTTTATAAACAATTTTAATAGCACAAAAATGGCGATAGAGTAAGGGCAGAACAGTCAGGTTAATGTCGTTGAATTATCAGGTATTTGCTCAGTATATGGAGGTTTACATGACTATCCCCCAGCAATCAGCACTTCGGGAATACGCAAAAGGCGCTTACTTTTCTGACAGCTTCTCTGTCACCACTGCCCGCAAGAATAAAGTGGCTCTGGATATATTTATCGAGATGGCGCAAGAAATGCCCTCTTGGATATCTTTTCTGATGGATAGGCGAAACCAAATCGTTTCTAAACTCGGTTTAAAAAATCTTGGCAGGTTTCAGGATCTTAAACCCGGTAAAACAGCAAACGCATACAAACCCGGCGACAGGGTCGGTATTTTCACATTAATAAGCAGCACAGATGATGAGGCAATTTTCGAAGATAGCGATAAACATCTGGATGTTCGTGTCTCCATTCTGCGCGATGTCAGTGGCGATAAAGAGACAATACACGCCACCACAGTGGTTCACATTCACAACATGCTTGGCAGGCTATATATGTTCCCTGTCATCCCCATTCATAAGCTGATTGTTCCAGCATCTTTGAAGACACTGACGAAATAGGCCTGTTTATAAAACGGAAATAAGATGCTGTATTTACTGGTATAAAAAAAGGCAAAGCAGGTTACCGTTCTGCTTTGCCTGTTAATGGGCATTATTGGAGTTCAGCGTCGACTTTTGAAAAAGCACATCAATATATTTCTATTAACCGTCGTAACGAGTAAATCACTTGTGCTCTTCAGATAACGCCCATTGTCTTGATTAGCGGAACAATTGGTCGACAACCTCTCTGATAACGCCTCTTTCATGACTGGGCCATAATTTTAAATGCGCAGCGGGAGTGTAGTCGCCGAAGAAGAATCGACCAACATGCGGCCCCTCTCTGTGAGCCTTTGGCTCGCCAAAAGTATGGTAACTCGACGGCGATGCGGCGCCATATATAGGATCATCATCTAAGCCAACATTCAAAACGTTTGCATTTCGTGCAAAATATGGAGAAGAGAAGCCTACATAGGTGGCATCATCTAGAGGTCCACCTTTATATCTCTCATCTGCGAGTTCCGCGATATTGTTTACATACCATCCGCCAAGGCTGTGGCCTGACACAACAACATCAAGGTTCTGTTCCTTCGCATATTTGTTAACTTCATCCATCAAAGGCAAAAAATCATCCGTGGGGATGCCGGATAACGAAAATAACATATTCGCATCCGTTTTAATGTCCTTCAGAAGTGCTAATGGATCTTTAGCAAATTTATTTCCCTCGGTACCACGGAACGAAACGTGCAGTTTTCCTGTGTCCTTGTCATGCCATACGGAAGCCTGTCCATCCAAAGTGCCGTGTTTGCTTTTACTGTCTAACGTGTACACACCATTTTTGTAGCTGTACGTCGAGGGCAAGCCGTCAAATTCTACAAGGTCCAGATTCCTGTCACCCAGATGTTTTTTCGTCGCTTTTGTTACGTTATCTTCATACGCTATGTGAGAAAACATCAATGCATCATAAACATCGTCTTTATGATATGTCGTTCGACCAGCACCTTCTCTGGGCGACTTGTGCGTAATTTCTCCCTTCACACCATCAACTTCGTAGTGCTTTTGATTTTTAACATTGGGATCCCCTTTTATTTGTACTGCTCCTGATAAACGACGGGTCCATCCTTGAGGTACAACTTTACGCGCACGGCGCTCAGGTGATTTATCAAACCCTAAAAAACCATCAATCTTTCCGAGAAAGCGACTGAACAAGCCCCTCTCTCTTCCGTTTGTAGATGCTTCAGTGCTATATAATTGGATTCGAGTGTCATCCCCGGTTCCGGGCGCTTTACCCTCCTCGCTCTTGGTGAAAGGCTTTTCTTGCAGAGT
The DNA here is from genome assembly GCF_001707825.1 of Veronia pacifica. GTDB lineage: Bacteria > Pseudomonadota > Gammaproteobacteria > Enterobacterales > Vibrionaceae > Veronia > Veronia pacifica. The sequence goes on from NZ_LYBM01000040.1 coordinate 14,621, forward strand.
TTTGAGAAGAACCTGATTTGACTCAATATCTTTTGGTATTTTTGATCTGAATGTTTTTTCGTTTTGCTTTACTTTCGTCGCAAGCGCTTCGCTATTTACGTTATGTCTTTTCGGTCTTTTTTTTGTTTTAATTTTAGCGTCTGAATTTGTAGCGCTATTGTCTGTTTTCTTAAAAGATTTTGATTTATATGCGCTTTTTGTTGTTGCCCTATCAATAGACTTAATCATAATTTAATAATCCTTATTTTGTGTAGTTTCAACCACACTTTTAAGTAATTGTTTTTATTATTAAAACCCCTAAAATAAATTTGCTGATGTATAAAACACGTTTTATATAAAAACAGCTAATACAGCGTAGACAAGATTTACAAAAAATAAAAAAAGCCAAAAAATTAATAGGTTTATTTTTTTAATTACTTTTTATATATGATTAAAAAATTATATGCTTATGTAATGATTATATTTTTATCATATGCAAATGGTTTTACTTTCTCTTCTTGTTATAAAAAATCAATAAAGTTATCGCTCAATTACGGAAAATATAATTCAATAATCTTATATATGAGACTGTTTAATACGTAATTAATGCGAACTAATAATTCAGACAGGGCGTTTAATTTATTGCTATTTATCGATACACACTTCATTTAATCGCATCGTTAAGCACTTGAAGTGTTCAATTATGTAGTCAATTTAAATCTCATATTTCCCGCAGAGTTTCTCCTTTTTTTCTCTCCTGACATGAACTGTCAGTCTTGGTGACTAAACTTCTCAGCGTCTTTTTTATCGCTAGGAAACATTTCATGCTTGAACTCGACTCACTGGTGCTTTATGTCAGTAACCTATCTACAAGTGTTTTGTTCTATCGCAACATTCTTGCCTGTGAGGAACAGGCTTTATCACCCACTTTTGTCTCTTTCCCTATCAGTCCATCGTTCAATATTGAGCTGAAGGAAATAGAAAATGGAGATGAAAGGCGGATTTTGACTCTCTCAGAGCTATCACTAAAAGTCAGTGACGTTGCCAGTCTGAAGCGAATGTTGAAACGTTGGCTTGCCGCAGGGGGAGAACTTACTCAGCCAATTACGCAGGCCGTGTACGGCTCGACCTTTGTCATTGCTGATCCCGATGGGCATAGGATCAGACTGTGGTGTCCCGCTAACACCGTACAAGGTTAAAAATCGTCTTCATTTAAGCGGGCGGCTCTGGCTTCTGACAGAGTACATTGTGTGAGTGCAACCAATTCAGCGAGGGTAATGGTAGGGTCATTCTCTATTAGCCGCCTCAGTTTTGCCGCCTTTGTTTCGAGCAGCTCAGGATGAAGCTGCAATTTTTGTTCTGTTTTCTGTTTAAGGTATTTCAGCTCGCTCTCTCTATCCAGTTGATTGCATAGTTCATCAAGGCGCATGGCTTCGCCACTCAGCTGCCAGTTACGGGATCGGCGCACCCGTTTTAGCTGGCATTGATACTGAGACGCGAGCGCTCTCGCTTTCTTTACTGCCTCACCACCTATGCGGTGAACCAGTGAGGGTAATGGGACAATGAGGAGCGAGTTTGACATAAATTTTTTACATACTTTTTGAACAGTCGAAAAATTGTGGTAAATGATAGTGTTACCATCAAACATATATGGTGTGAGACTAAATAATTTTTCCGCTCACTGCCAGTCTGTGATCAATAGTCAACTACACTAAACCAGACAAGTGTTTGCGTAGGGTTCTGAAGTGCACCCGTCATCTGCTGTGATAGAATGTGATCTTAAAACTGAATGTCGAGGTTTCATGGCCAATCTTTCACAGCTACTCAGCCGGGCTCACGAACTTTGCGAGAAGCGAGGTGTTCGTCTTACTTCTCAGCGCGAACGCGTGTATGAAATCATTGTGAACAGCAAGCGGGCGATCAGTGCTTACGATTTGCTGGATGTGCTGAAGAAAACTGAGCCACAGGCCAAACCGCCTACTGTTTATCGGGCATTGGATTTTTTGCTCGCACAAGGTTTCATTCACAAAGTGGAATCAGCGAATAGCTTTATCGCCTGTTGTTTACCCGGGCATGAGCAACATTGCTCCCAATTGTTGATTTGTGATGTCTGTAGTGCAGTCGAAGAATGCCATACTGACGACCTGTCTTCCGCTTTACAGGAAAAGGCAAGTGTTCTTGGCTTCCGCGTCAGTCATCACGTTGTTGAAACTCATGGTGTCTGTCAGGCCTGTAATGTGGCCCAGAAAAAAATGCAGTAGGACGGTCAACGAAAATTATGCGCGTAGAATTTGTTAATCCATTTTTAGCGTCACTGGTCAATGTATTAACCACTATGGCTCAGTTAGACATTGAACCGGAAAAACCGCAACTAAAAAAAGGCTCGGTAGCCAAAGGAGATGTGTCTGGTTTGATTGGCATGGTAGGCCCTCAGACCAAAGGCTCATTCTCTGTCAGTTTTGAAGAGAAGCTCGCTTTAGAGATTATGAATCGAATGCTGGGTGAAAAACCAAGCTCGATAAATGAAGAAGTGACCGACATGGTCGGCGAAATCACGAATATGGTAACAGGTGGTGCAAAGCGCCTGCTGGCAGAAAAAGGGTTTGATTTTGATATGGCAACGCCTATCGTTGTATCGGGTAAAGACCATACCATCACCCACAAAGGTGAAGGGCCCATCATTATCATGCCGTTCAAATCTGAATTTGGTTCTGCCCATATTGAAATTTGTTTCGACGGTTAACTGACAGTGCTTCCACTTTTTAACGTGGTATTTAATCTGTTCCGGTGAACTGGCAATCGTAATTTGCTGGTTGTCTTTATAAAAAAAGCCGCGATATATCGCGGCTTTTCTTGTTTACGCCAGCGAGGTCAAACTCTCCCTCTGGCCTCTCGCTCCCTGAATCTCTGGAGCAAAATTCAGATTACTGACGCCACGCTTTGAACGCATTGATCAATCCATTGGTAGAACTGTCATGGCTATCCACGTCTGATTGGTCTCTCAGTTCAGGCAGGATTTGATTCGCCAGTTGCTTGCCAAGCTCAACACCCCATTGATCAAAACTGAAGATATTCCAGATAGCACCCTGAGCAAAGATTTTGTGTTCATACATCGCAATCAACGCGCCCAGTGTATGCGGTGTAATTTGCTTCACCAGAATGGAGTTGGTCGGACGGTTACCCTCAAACACTTTAAAAGGAATCAAGGCTTCCACTTCGGCTTCAGGCTTACCTGCAGCAATAAACTCTGCCACTACCTGCTCGCGGGTTTTACCGAATGCCAATGCTTCAGTCTGGGCAAAAAAGTTCGCCATCAGTTTCGGATGGTGGTCACTCAGTGGATTATGGCTCAGTGCCGGCGCGATAAAATCGCATGGGATCAGCTTGGTTCCCTGATGAATCAACTGATAAAAAGCGTGTTGGCCATTGGTGCCAGGCTCACCCCAGATCACAGGACCCGTTTGGTAATCAACTGGCTTGCCATTACGGTCAACGTACTTACCGTTCGACTCCATGTTGCCCTGCTGGAAATACGCAGCAAAACGATGCATGTATTGGTCGTAAGGCAAAATCGCTTCTGATTCTGCGCCATAGAAGTTGTTGTACCAGATACCAATCAAGGCAAGGATCACTGGCAAGTTTTCTGACAGTGGCGCATCTTTGAAATGATTGTCCATGTCATGTGCGCCGGACAGCAGATCAACAAAGTTGTCGTAACCAACCGCCAGACAGATTGACAGACCAATTGCAGACCACAGTGAATAGCGGCCGCGACCCAGTCCCAGAACTCGAACATGTTTGCTGTATCAATGCCGAACTCAGCCACCGCACCGCTGTTGGTCGACAAGGCAGCAAAGTGCTTGGCGACATGGGCCGGATCTTGTGCCGTTTCCAGGAACCAGTCACGGGCAGAATGCGCGTTGGTCATAGTTTCCTGTGTTGTGAAGGTTTTTGACGCGACCAGAAACAGTGTGGTTTCTGGGTTAAGTCCCTTCAATGTCTCAGCGATATGAGTGCCATCAACATTAGATACAAAATGCATGTTAAGGCGGGTTTTATACGCGGCCAGCGCTTCACTGACCATGTATGGACCCAGATCAGAACCACCAATACCAATGTTCACAACGTCGGTGATCGCTTCACCAGTAAAGCCTTTCCACTCACCGTCAATCACACGGTCGGAGAAGCCTTTCATCTTTTCCAGTACCGCATTGACCTTTGGCGTCACATCTTCACCATCAACCATGACTGGCGTGTTGCTTCTGTTGCGCAGCGCAACGTGCAATACGGCACGATCTTCGGTCTGGTTAATTTTGTCGCCATTGAACATCGCGGCAATCGCTGACTTGAGTTTTGTCTCGTCAGCCAGCGCGAATAGCTTATCCAGCGTTTGCTCGTTGATCAGGTTTTTCGAGTAATCTAACAGAATCTCTTCACCAAAACGGGCAGAAAACTTATTGAATCGGTTAGGATCGTTGGCAAAAAGAGTCGCTAGGTTCAAATCCTGTGCATCTTCAAAATGAGCAGTCAGCGCTTGCCACGCTGCCGTTTGCGTCGGATTGATATTGGATAGCATAATTAATTAGTCCTTATGAGGCGGAGTCCGGCCCAGCAGAGCAAGAAAATCTGCAGTTCTGTTTTTTCTTTAAAGCTCAACAGCCTGCGAACATTTCAAATGTTGGTTATCTTACAACATAGCCTACATAGCTAGTGTGACATTGTGAACGTTATTTTATCTATCCCTGCGATAGATTTAATCATTCACCGACAGGGAGTTACGTCTTTAAATCGCCACCATTAAACGGTTCACCGATAATACGGCGCAATTGATACGGTTTCAAAAAGAGATCTAACTGAAAGTTAGAGAAAGCGGCTTTCATCTCATCAATGATGAAATTAAACAACATTTGAAAGAACTTCGTCAAAACGTGGCAACACACATCGACCAGAACATAGCAAATTAGACACACTTTTATCGTCACTTTGAATAAGTAAGGAATTTGGCATGTGGGAGCAAAGAGAAATTCGGCTACGGCCTCGGGAGCGGGGGTTCCATCTCATCACGGAGGAGATAGAGCAGGCCATTAGCGAGATGCATAGAGTAAACGTTGGCTTGCTGCATGTGTTTGTCAAACACACCTCGGCGTCGCTGACGATCAATGAAAATGCCGATCCCACCGTTCGGGCTGATTTCGAGCAATTTTTTAATCATACCGTCCCTGAAAATGAACCCTACTACCAGCATATTTATGAGGGAAGTGACGATTTACCCGCACACTTCAAGAGCAGTATCCTTGGTTCAAGTGTCACTGTTCCCGTCACTGACGGTCAGCTAAATCTTGGTATCTGGCAGGGCATATATCTGGGAGAACACAGAAACCACGGAGGAAGCCGAACAGTGGTGATCACTTTGCAGGGGGAGTGATAACAAAAAGGACATTGAGACTTGCGATGTCCTTTTTACTAAGGAATAGAGCGGTCATGAGCAACAGAGAAAGCAGAAACGACCCAAGGCTCAGTTGTTGGCTTTATGAATACCTGAGGATCACTCGGGAGGTCAGCTTCACCAGCAGCTCATAGGCAATAGTACCTATATGGGCAGCCACTTCTTCAGCGGGTAATCCTTGTCCCCACAAGATAGCTTCATCACCAACTTTATCTTCGGCATCGCGACCCAGATCAACCATCAACATATCCATAGATACACGGCCAACAACCGGGACTTTTCTGCCGTTCACCAGCACTGGTGTGCCGTTTGGTGCCATGCGGGGATAGCCGTCACCATAGCCGATGGCAATCACGCCCACGCGTGTTTCGTTCATTGAAACCCAAGTGCCACCATAACCAATTGACTCGCCCGGTGTGACCTTGCGTACCGCGATCAGGCTGGATGTGAGTGTCATGGCTGGTTTGAGATCAAAATCCAAGCCTTTCCGCTCAGAAAACGGTGATACACCATAGAGAGAAATACCCGGTCTCACCCACTCCGCATGGCTATCAGGCCATGACAGGCAGGCTGAGGACGCAGCCAAAGAACGCTCTCCCGGCAGTTCACCCACAAGATCGTTGAAACACTTGATTTGCATGGGGGTGATGGGGCTGTCCAGCTCATCCGCACAGCCAAAGTGGGTCATAAAATTCAGCGATGACACATTTTTACAGGCTGACAGGCGCTCGACAAACTCATTGAACTCTTCGGTTCGTACGCCAAGGCGATGCATGCCCGTATCCAGCTTGAGCCACACTTTTAATGGACGATCGAGCTGCGCGTTTTCCAGTGCGTCCAACTGCTCTTTACAGTGCACGACCGTCTCAAAATTGTTAGCCACCAACTTGGCAAGATCGTCTGCGACCACAAACCCTTCAAGTAACAGGATAGGCTTAACGATACCGCCAGCCCTTAGGGTCAGCCCCTCTTCAATACGGGCAACACCAAAGCCATCCGCGGTCTCCTCCAGTGTATTCGCAACGGGCAACAGGCCATGGCCGTAGCCATTGGCTTTGACCACTGCCAACATCTTGGAGTCTGGGGCGTGTTGTTTTATGACTCTGAGGTTGTGACTCAATGCATCAAGGTCAATTTGCGCGTACGCAGCTTTCATCATCTGGCGGTATTCCCGTTATTCTTCGTCAAAGGCCGGACCGGCATAGTTATCAAAACGGGAATAATGTCCCTGGAAAGTGAGCCTGACGGAACCGATAGGACCATTACGCTGCTTACCAATGATGATTTCCGCTATCCCTTTCAGTGGACTCTCTGGGTTGTACACCTCATCACGATAAATAAACATAATAAGGTCGGCATCCTGCTCAATTGCTCCAGATTCACGAAGATCTGAGTTAACAGGGCGTTTATCAGCGCGCTGCTCCAATGAGCGGTTAAGCTGCGACAGGGCGACAACAGGTACATTCAGCTCTTTTGCCAATGCTTTGAGCGAGCGACTGATCTCTGCGATTTCCAGTGTCCGGTTATCCTGCAGCGCAGGTACTCTCATCAGCTGAAGGTAATCGACCATGATCATTGACAGACCGCCATGTTCACGGGCAATACGACGGGCACGAGAGCGCACATCGGTTGGCGTCAAACCAGAGCTGTCATCAATATACATGTTTTTCTTCTGCATGAGGATCCCCATAGTGGAGGAGATCCTTGCCCAGTCTTCATCGTCCAACTGACCAGTACGTATCTTGGTCTGATCAACACGGGACAATGAGGCCAGCATACGCATCATTAACTGTTCTGCAGGCATTTCGAGCGAGAAGATGAGGACAGGCTTTTCCTGATCCATGGCGGCATTTTCACACAGGTTCATCGCAAACGTGGTTTTACCCATCGATGGACGGGCGGCAACGATGACCAGATCAGACCCCTGAAGACCTGCTGTTTTCTTATTGAGGTCAGAGAATCCGGTGGATACACCCGTAACACCATCCTGTGGACTCTTGAACAGGACTTCTATCCGCTCAAGGGTTTTAGACAGTACAGAATCGATGTGCTGTGGACCTTCGCTTTCGCTGGTTCTGGATTCTGCAATCGCAAAGACTTTACTCTCTGCCATGTCCAACAGATCTTCAGATGTCCGGCCCTCTGGCTCATAACCTGCGTCGGCAATTTCGTTAGCAACACCAATCAGGTTTCGCACCATTGCACGCTCACGCACAATCTCTGCGTAGGCAGAGATGTTGGCGGCACTCGGGGTATTTTTGGCAAGTTCAGCAAGATAGGCAAAACCGCCCACCTCTTCCAGAAGCCCCTGCTTTTCAAGGCTTTCAGATAGGGTGATCAGATCCAGCGGCGAGCCGCCATCCAATATGGTTTTGGTACTTTCGAAGATCAGACGGTGTGGGCGCTGTAAAAGTCGCCGGCAATGACTTTTTCAGCCACTGTGTCCCAGCGTTCATTGTCCAACATCAAGCCACCAATCACGGACTGCTCTGCCTCTAGGGAATGAGGCGGCACCTTCAGCGCGTCGAGCTGTTTATCTCTGGATCGGTTATTGGAATTAAACGGTTTATTGCTGCGTTGTTCTGCCATAGTGTTCTTACCTTGTCACTGCGCCCGCCATTATAGCGCTTACAACGCTGTGTTTCGCTGGCATAGTTAAGTTTTTTCCCTGCAACGGGAAATGGCAATAAATTGAGCGCTTTAGTTTTGTATTTGAGGTGTCACGCAGACGGTGCGGTGAGACAGCATCAGACTGGGGAATGAAAATAGGCCCACGCCAGATACAAAAAAACCGGCCATTAAGACCGGTTTTTCCGAAGCGTGTTGTAACTGATTACTCAGCAACAACTGCAACGTTCGCCGTTGCGAATACTTCAGAGTGCAGCTGGATGCTGATCTCGTATTCACCAACGTTACGCAGTGCACCTTCTGGCAGGCGAACTTCGCTCTTCGCTACTTCAACGCCAGCTGCAGTAATTGCATCAGCGATGTCACGAGTACCGATAGAACCGAACAGTTTGCCTTCGTCACCCGCTTTAGAAACGATTTGAACCGCTTCCAGAGCGTTAACTTTCTCAGCGCGTGCTTCTGCAGCAGTCAGAGCTTCAGCAACTTTTGCTTCCAGCTCAGCACGACGAGCTTCAAAGTGCTCAACGTTTGCTTTAGTTGCCATAACAGCCTTACCTTGTGGGATAAGGAAGTTACGCGCGTAACCAGACTTAACAGTTACCTGATCACCCAGGCCACCCAGGTTACCGATTTTATCAAGCAGAATAACTTGCATTATCTAATCCTCTGTTAACTAAAAAGTACCGATTACTGATGCTTGTCAGTGTACGGCAGCAGGGCTAGGTAACGTGAACGCTTGATAGCGCGAGCCAGCTGACGCTGGTACTTAGCACGGGTACCGGTGATACGGCTTGGTACGATTTTACCAGCTTCAGTGATGTAGTTTTTCAGAGTCGCTACATCTTTGTAGTCGATCTCTTGTACGCCTTCTGCAGTGAAACGGCAGAATTTACGACGACGGAAGAAACGTGCCATGGGCTTATCTCCTGATCTAAATATCTATGATTTTGTCGGCATGTAACACTAATTTACCTGCGCCGTTTCGGCCGGTTTGGTAAGCGAGAAACCCGCTGACCTCAATGTTACTGCCTAAAGCTAAATGTTGAGTATGAGTTTGCGACCCCTGCCCACTGATAACCACCGGGATCCGGCAATATACCTGCCTTGGCAGTGCAGCTTCCTGTTGTTCCGATTTATGCTCAAGCACAAAGTGACAATGAGATACACCGGCAGGACTCTGGCGTCGAATCGGGCCTTTGGCGATAACGCCAGCCAGCGCCATTCGATTGGTCTTCAACACAAATTACTCAGCTGCTGCTTCGCCTTGTTGAGCTTCAGCTGCAGGAGCTTCTGCACGCTCTTCACGGCGTGGGGCGCGCTCTTCTTTAGCCTTCATCATCACAGATGGCTCAGTGATAGCGCCTTTGGTACGCATGATCATGTTACGGATCACAGCGTCGTTGAAGCGGAACGCAGTTTCCAGCTCATCAATCACAGCTTGCTCAGCTTCAACGTTCATCAGAACGTAGTGTGCTTTGTGCAGCTTGTTGATTGGGTAAGCCAGTTGACGACGGCCCCAGTCTTCCAGACGGTGGATCTCACCACCTGACTCTTTGATAGAACCAGTGTAACGCTCGATCATGCCAGCAACTTGCTCGCTTTGATCAGGGTGCACCATGAATACGATTTCGTAATGACGCATTGGTTGCTCCTTACGGATTATTCAGCTTCCACGCTTGGCCCGGTCGTCCAGCGGAAGCAAGGAACTGAGTTAAAAGACCGGGAATTTGGAGGCGGAATAGTACAGAGATTCGTCAGTTCAGGCAAGAAAAAATTGAAAATGAAAGGATTTCTCTTGTGGATGACCAAGTTACTGGATGGAAGGACAGCAAAACTGGCGTTGGTGAGGGCAGAAATAAAAAAGCAGCCGATGCAGGCTGCTCTTTTGTTGTTGTCTATCAGGCCTGACGCTGTCTGACGGCTTCGAACAGACAAATACCCGTCGCGACGGACACATTCAGGCTGGATACACTGCCTGACATGGGAATGCTGATCAGCTCGTCACAGGTTTCTCGGGTCAGGCGACGCATACCGTCACCTTCAGCCCCCATCACGATGGCTAACGGCCCGGTCAGTTTGCTTTGGTAAATATCGTAGGTCGCCTCACCCGCTGTGCCTACAAACCACACACCCTTTTCCTGCAGTTTGCGCATAGTACGGGCCAGATTGGTCACACGTACCAAAGGCACAACCTCAGCGGCACCGACAGCCACTTTACGAGCCGTAGCGTTCAGCTGCGCGGATTTATCTTTCGGCACAATCACTGCACAGGCACCAGCAGCATCTGCATTACGCAGGCAAGCGCCGAGGTTATGTGGGTCAGTCACGCCATCAAGCACGAGCAGCAGCGGGTTTTCTTTACCATCAAGAATGATGTCGATGTCATTCTCATTGTATTGACGCCCTGGTTTTACCCGCGCAATGATCCCTTGGTGGGAAGCCCCCTTGGCTTTGTCATCCAGTGCTTTACGACCTGACTCTTGAATAGTGACACCCATAGAGGCCAGTTCATTCAGAACAGGTAACATGCGGTCATCCTGGCGACCTTTGAGGACAAATACCTCAATAAAACGGGCAGGATCCGCTGCCAGTACAGCTTTTACGGCGTGAATGCCGTAAATCATTTCATTACTCATGGCTTACTTCTTCTTGTTGCCGCTCTGGGCAGGTTTACGTTTCTGCGCTTTTTTCTTGCGCGCCTTTTCGGCCTTGGTTTTCTTTCTTGCCGGATTGCCGCTGGCAGCAGGCTTGTCCGCGCCGCCGTTTTGCTTGGCTCCGTTCGCGTTGCCGGTCGGCTTCGCGTTTCCATTTTGCTTTGCGTTGCTTGGACCTTTCGCTACACCCGTATTTTTCGCGCCCGGTTTGCCACCTTTGCCTTTTTTCTTACCTTTACGGCCGCCCTTTTTCCCACCAGGTGCTTTATCTCCCTCAACCTGAGGGATTGCACCACTCTTAAGCTGCTGTCGGACAGACATGCGCTCACGACTGGCTTCGGCATCTTTCCCTGACTCGGCCCGGCCCTTTTTACGGCGGGTGTTGCTACTGCGGCTATCATCACGGGAATGACTGCGCGCGTTCTTACGAGCCGTTTTACCTTGACCACGTGCCCGGCGTTTTGAACCAGCCAGCTCAAAATCGATCATCCTTTCATCAAGGTTGACGGATAATACTTTGACTTGTACTTCATCGCCAAGACGGAATATGCGACCTGAGCTCTCACCCACCAGCTTCTGACCCACCATATCGAAACGGTAGTAATCATTATCAAGGTTGGAAATATGAACCAGACCATCGATATGCAGTTCGTTAAGACGGACGAAGAAACCAAATCCGGTGACGTTAGCAATCACCCCGTCCATGATATCGCCAACATGATCTTGCATGTACTCACATTTGAGCCAATCGGACACATCGCGGGTAGCGTCATCGGCGCGACGCTCAGTCATTGAGCACTGCTCACCCATCACATCCATATCGTCCGGGCTGTAGTGGTAGCCGCCAGTGGGTGTCCACTTGTCGGTATTGTGACCTTCCTGCTTGGCGAGTAAATATTTAATGGCACGATGCAGCAACAGATCGGGATATCGGCGAATTGGCGACGTAAAGTGCGCGTACTGCTTAAGCGCCAGACCAAAGTGACCCGCATTATCTGCCTGATAAACGGCCTGCTTCATTGAGCGCAGCAGCATGGTCTGGATAAGCTCCTGATCCGGACGGTTCTGAATCGCATGCGCTAGCTGGGCATAATCAGTCGGTGACGGATCGAGTCCACCATGCAGACTGAGGCCAAGCTCTTTGAGAAAATCTTTAAACCCTGTAAGACGCTCTTCACCCGGGGCCTCGTGCACCCGATAAAGTGCTGCCTCTTTGTTTTTTTCAACAAAGCGGGCTGAGGCAATGTTTGCCAGAATCATGCATTCTTCGATGATCTTGTGCGCGTCATTGCGTTCAACGGGCACTATGCGGTCAATCTTGCGCATGGCGTTAAACAAGAACTTAGTCTCTCTGGTTTCAAACTCAATGGCACCACGCTGTTCACGGGCACCTTTCAGTGCCTTGTACATGGCGTTGAGCTGCTCAAGATGCGGTACCAGATTGTTGTAACGGTCACGCAGCTCTTTATCGCCATCAAGAATTTGTGACACTTTGGTATAGGTCAGACGAGCATGGGAGTTCATGACTGCTTCGTAGTGCTTAAAGCCTGACAGCTTACCCGCCGCAGATACGGTCATTTCACACACCATACACAGGCGGTCTACCTGCGGATTGAGTGAACACAGTCCGTTTGACAGGACCTCAGGTAACATTGGGACAACCTGAGAAGGGAAGTACACTGAGTTACCGCGATTGATTGCTTCTTTGTCGAGTGCTGAGTCTGGGCGCACGTAGTAGCTCACATCGGCAATCGCAACCCATAGTCGCCAGCCACCAGAGCGTTTTTTCTCACAGTAAACCGCGTCATCGAAGTCTCGGGCATCTTCACCGTCGATGGTTACCAGCGGCAAGTCACGCAGGTCAACACGACCCTGTTTCGCCTCTTCTGGCACTTCTTCCGTCAGGCGCTTGATTTGCTGACCGACTTCTTTTGGCCATTCATTCGGAATATTGTGAGTGCGCATGGCGATTTCAATTTCCATCCCCGGCGCCATGTTCTCACCCAGTACATCGACGATACGACCAACAGGGTTATGCTGTCTTGTGGGACGCTGAAAGATCTCTACGACAACGACGTTCCCCATCCGCGCGCCTTTGCGTGAATCATCGGGAATCACAATATCCTGCCCCAGTCGGGAATCATCTGGCACAACAAAGCCTTGGCCATTTTCAACGAAATAGCGGCCGACAATTTGTCCTTTACGCTCTTCCAGAACCCTGACCACTCTGGCTTCTTTACGACCACGCTTGTCAGTGCCCGCAGGCTGAACCAGAATGAAGTCACCGTGCATCACACTCTTCATCTGGTGATGTGGCAACAGCCAGTCTTCTCGGTTGCCCTTACCCTCTGGGCGTAGGAAACCAAAACCGTCACGGTGACCAATTACTGTTCCTTTGACCAGATCGAGTCGCTCGGGCAAGGCGTAACATTGTCTGCGAGTGAAGACCAGCTGGCCATCGCGTTCCATTGCACGCAGTCGGCGACGTAGCCCCTCATATTGGTCTTCAGTGCTTAATCCCAGTACTTCAAATAACTGATCGCGGCTTACTGGTGTGGAAAAGCCTTTAATGACCTCAAGAAGGTGCTCTCTGCTGGGCACCGGATTTTCATATTTTTCCGCTTCGCGATCCAAATGTGGATCGTTCGAATGCAAGTGTTTATCCATGGATGTCTCTTTTTCTAACGGCGACATATGCTTTTCAGTATATCGCCAGAAATTAGTTCAAAATGATTATTGGCCAAGCTTTAGCGGGAATTTTCTCCCCAGTCACCTTATTTCACTGACTGGCTGGCATAATTGATATGTAATAGGTTGACTAGCGGCTGATTGTCAGCCGTCAAATCCTGAAGTGTGTATCTGTCCAATTCCTGCAGGAAGTTCGTCATTGCATCTGAAAGAATTCCTTTAAGTTTGCAGGCAGGAGATATATGGCAAAAGTCAGTGCTGCAATTTACCAGCTGTAAGGGCTCTATATCCCTGATTAGCTGACCAATAATAATTTGAGAGGCAGGCCTTCCAAGACGTATTCCACCATTTTTTCCGCGTACCGTTTCCACATACCCTAACTGGCTCAGACGATGAATAATTTTCACCATGTGGTTTCTCGATACGCCATATTCTTCAGTCACTTCAGAGATACTAGTAAGCCGGCCAGGCTCAAGGTTTGCGAGAAACATTAATGCTCGTAGGGCGAAATCAGTGAAAGCGGTTAATTGCACGTTTTGTCTCCTTTGTGGTCATTGTAAGTTTCCCGTTGACTAAAAGATACCTTTGAGATACAACTTATAACATGCATTTTAGATACATGTTTAAGGGTAATGTCATGCTAAGTCAACAAACGATTGAAATTGTTAAGTCTACCGCCCCTCTCCTTGCACAAACCGGCCCGGAAATCACAACTCATTTCTACGATCGAATGCTAAATCGCCATCCTGAATTGAAAGATATCTTCAATATGAGTAACCAACTCAATCATGCTCAACATCAGGCACTATTCAATGCGGTTCATGGTTATGCAGCTAATATAGACAATCTCGAGGTATTACTGCCCGTTGTTGAAAAAATTGCCCAAAAACATACAAGTTTTAATATTTCACCGGATATGTATGCCATTGTCGGCGAAAATCTTCTTGCCACAATTGACGCGTTTTTCTCGCCGGGGCAAGCCGTTTTAGATGCCTGGGCGGAAGCTTACGGCGTACTCGCTGATGTTTTTATTCATCGGGAGAAAGAGATCTACCAAGCACAACAAGACTCTGTCGGTGGTTGGCGCGGCACACGGACATTCAAAGTTGTTGAAAAAGAAAAGCGAAGTGATGTGATCACCAGCTTCGTGTTTGCTCCTGTAGATGGAGGGCCTATTGCCAATTTTAAACCCGGGCAATATTTGGGTATTCATATTCAGTCGGATCAGTTTGAACATCAGGAAATCCGGCAATATAGTCTGGCTGCTGCGCCTTCAGCGAATCAATATCGCATCGCCGTAAAACGGGAAGACAGTGGAAAAGTATCTAATTTCCTCCATGACGAAATTCATGTCGGTGATAGCGTTGAACTCACACCGCCCTGTGGTGACTTTTTCCTCGATATAGGCAGCCAAACCCCCGTCACATTAATTTCAGCAGGTGTTGGTCTAACGCCTATGATGTCGATGCTTGAAACCCTAAGCGGCAAGCATCAGGCAGGAATAAACTGGCTGCATGCGGCGGAAAATGGCCGGACACATGCCTTCTCGGAAGAGTCAACGGAGTTAATTGGAAAGCATAGAAAGGGTGAGCGTCATATCTGGTACCGGACACCCGAAGCGGGAGACTTACCGGGTGAACATTTTGATCACAAAGGCATCATAGACCTAAGCAGTGTTGACCATATCACCAAGGATCCTGAACAGATTTTTTACATGTGTGGTCCTGTCGGATTCATGCAAAGTGTCGCCAAGCAGCTGACACAGGCAGGCGTGAGCAGTGACCGAATTCATTACGAGTGCTTTGGGCCTCACAAGGTGTTGTAAGTGAAATTAGTAACTTGCTGATTTAGCGCGTTCAATAATATTACGAGGCATTCGGTTTTCCAGACCTTTCATAAGCTCAGCGACTTTGCGATGCGTGGCTTTGTCAGCCGTGGCAGTTTGGCTGAGCCATCGGTAGGCATCTTCATAGTCAAGTGGACTTCCGTGATCGTTAAGCAGTAATTCAGCAAGATTCAGCTTCGCTTTGACGAAACCAAGAGACGCCGCTTCTTTGAAATAACGAACGGCTCTCTCTTCGTCTCTCTGAACTAACGTGCCTTTCGAGTAATATCTGCCGAGTTGTTCTAGCGCAGCGGGTAACCCTTGTTTAGCCGCTTTTTTCATATACACAATACCGGACTCCACATCCCTATCAACACAGACTCCCCATGCCATCATATCACCGTAGAGAAACTGGTAAGCTGGCAAGTCAATTTTGGTCGCTCTGGCAATAATATCCTGTAAAAGCTGGCAATCATCTGCTTTCACTTTTTTCAGATGTGTGTTGGTCTCAAACATTTTCATCAGATCTGATTCTGTATAGACAGGCAATGCTGGCCCAATATCGGCAGAAACGGCTCCTACTGGAAAATAGACCGTTAAGAGAAAGAGAAAGCGTGTGGTTATGTGTTTCATTCGCTGTTTACTCGGTGTCAAAAGTAAAGACGCTACATTCATTATATCGACAGCCAATGCGTTGTCTTTATGTTTGAGTGACTGTCAGGGTGCTTAGACACAGCATAGTAAATAACGTGCCATACACAATGAAACCCTTCTAATCATGACAGATATTGGCATGAGTAGTTCACATCACATAGTAACCACAAGCCCAGTAAAAACTGGTAACAGATAAACAATTTGAAATGATAATTGGGTGTCGACAGGAGAAGATAGTAGTCCATAAGAAATGACAAATGAAAAAAAACCAGCCTATCGGCTGGTTTTTTCAGGAGACCTTCTCATTACGATGCGAAAGGATGCACCTTAATGATGGTTTCGTTACGATCTGGGCCAGTCGATACGATATCGATTGGCACACCAGTCAACTCTTCAATACGTTTGATGTAATCCAGAGCAGCTTGCGGCAGCGCGTCCAGAGACTTAGCACCAACGGTATTTTCAGACCAACCAGGTACGGTTTCGTAAATTGGCGTTACGTTTTCGTAAGCTTCTGCGGCCATTGGAGAGACGTTTAGTACCGTTCCGTCCTCCAGTTGGTAGCCCGTACAAATCTTGATCTCTTTCAGACCATCCAATACATCCAGTTTCGTCAGGCAGAAACCAGAGATTGAGTTGATTTGAATAGCACGACGCATGGCGACAGCATCAAACCAGCCGGTACGACGCAGACGACCAGTTGTCGCACCGAATTCGTGGCCAACATCACCCAAATGCTTACCTACTGGGTCTTGCTTGTCTTGACCATCATAAAGCTCAGTCGGGAATGGACCTGCACCTACACGGGTACAGTATGCTTTCGCAATACCCAAGATGTAGCCAAGATGACGAGGACCAAAACCAGAACCTGCAGCTACGCCACCAGCAGTCGTGTTAGACGAGGTAACGTACGGATAAGTACCATGGTCGATGTCCAGCAGTGTTCCCTGCGCACCTTCAAACATGATCTTATCGCCGCGCTGACGTGCGTCGTCCAGCTCTTGTGTTACATCCATAACCATGCTGGTCAGAATGTCAGATTGCTCCATGATTTTTGCCAGTGTTTCTTCATAGCTTACTGGCTCAACCTTGTAGTAATGCTCAAGCTGGAAGTTATGGAATGCCATGACTTCTTTAAGCTTCTCGGCAAAGGCTTCTTTATCAAACAGATCACCCACGCGAAGACCACGACGGGCAACTTTATCTTCGTATGCAGGACCGATACCACGACCAGTAGTACCAATCGCTTTCTTACCACGGGCTTTTTCGCGCGCAGCATCCAGTGCGATGTGATAAGGAAGAATTAGCGGACAAGCCTCTGACAGGAATAGGCGTTCACGAACCGGGATACCACGTTGTTCCAGCCCACCCATTTCTTTCATCAGTGCGTCTGGAGACAGAACAACACCATTACCGATGATACATTTCACGTTGTCACGCAGAATGCCAGAAGGAATCAAATGTAGAACGGTTTTTTCACCGTCGATGACAAGAGTATGACCTGCATTGTGACCGCCCTGGTAGCGAACCACATATTTTGCGTCTTCGGTCAGAAGATCAACGATCTTCCCCTTACCTTCGTCACCCCATTGGGTGCCGAGAACAACTACGTTATTACCCATCTTTACCAGTCAGTTGATAGTTAAAACGGGATTCTAGCACCATACAAAAAATCATGCAGTCATTTTTTGACCGTCGTCGAGAATACACGTCTCATAGCATCACATTTTCACCTGGCATCCATTTACTTAGACGTCCACATCATATATGCGATAGTTATCCCTGCTGCAACTAAGCAACCGCCTATTCGCCGCAATAAAGGGGTGGGTAATTGACTCATTTCCATCATCATTTTTCGCCACTTTTCAGGGAATAACAAGGGTCCTAGTCCCTCAAACATTAAAGCAATGCCTATCGCCATCCACAATTCAATCATCTTTTCCTTGTCCCATAAAAAAAGACAAGGCGCATTGCCTTGTCTTTCTTTCTATATATTTTTGCTGTTACTGGTTGAGTTTCAGTGACGGCTCTTTCATGTACTGGAAGAACTCACTGTTCGGATCAACAACCAAAATATCACCCTTGTTGCTCAAGCTCTTCTTGTACGCCTGCAGCGAACGAAGGAACTTGTAGAAGTCAGGATCTTTAGAGAAGGTATCGGCAAAGATTTTGGCCGCTTCTGCATCAGCTTCACCGCGCGTGACACGAGCAGTTTTCTCTGCTTCAGCCAATACTGTCGCTACTTCAAGCTCTGCCTGAGCACGGATAACCTCCGCTTTCTCACGACCTTGTGAGCGGTGACGACGAGCTACCGTTTCACGCTCTGCACGCATACGCTTGTAGATCGACTCACTGATCTCTTCTGGCAGGTTGATTTTCTTGATACGAAGGTCAATCACTTCAATACCAATATCACCAGCACTGGTCTGTGCTTCAGCAAGAACGTCAGACATGACCTGTTCACGTTTCTCAGACACGATCTCTTTGATGGTCTTTGAACCAATCTCAGCACGCAGACCATCGGCAACCTTACGTTGCAGAAGGGCTTCTGCCGTCAAACGGTTACCGCCACCCGTAGAGAGGTAGTACTGACCGAAGTCTTTGATTCGCCACTTGACATACGAATCAATGATCACGTCTTTTTTCTCAGACGTTACAAAGCGGTCTGACTGGTCATCCATGGTCTGGATACGCGCATCTAGCGTTCTAACACGGTCAACCAACGGCCATTTGAATTGTAAGCCCGGCTCATAGATACGTGCCATGTCAGTATCATCTTTTAATACACGACCAAAACGAATCACAATACCGCGATCACCCTCATCGATAACGAATACCGACATCAAAGGTAAAATGATAGCGACAATAAGTAGAGGAATTAATAATTTACGCATGATTAAAACCTCCCCTGACGCGAATTAGAACGTCCTGACTGCGACTGGGTATCAGTGCTGCTCCGCTCGAGTTCAATACCATTTGGCTGACTCACTGGCTGAGCGCCTGAAGATTGTTGTGGTCTTTGGCTCATCAACTTATCCAGTGGCAAGTACAGCAAGTTACCGCCGCCAGATTTCGAGTCGATCAATACTTTACTGGTATTCTCAAACACGCTTTCCATCGCTTCTAGATATAGACGGCTTCGGGTTACGTCAGGCGCAGCAGCGTATTCTGGGAGCAGTTTTTCAAACTGTGCCACTTCACCCTGTGCTTCATTGACAGTTTTCTCTTTGTAACCCAGCGCTTCTTTCTTAAGACGCTCAGCTCGACCTGTTGCCTTCGGCAAAATGTCGTTACGGTAAGCCTCGGCTTCACGGATGAAACGTTCCTCATCCTCTCGCGCCGCGATGGCATCATCGAATGCATCTTTCACCTGTTCAGGTGGTCGTGCAGTCTGGAAGTTGACATCAACAACCTGAATACCCATATCGTAACGATCGATAATACGGTTTATTTCAACCTGAGTACGCTCACGAATGACCTGACGACCTGTGGTCAGAATCTCATCCATGACAGCGTCACCAATTACAGCACGTAGTGCTGAGTCTGTAGCCTGACGTA
This sequence comes from Veronia pacifica, assembly GCF_001707825.1. Taxonomy (GTDB): domain Bacteria; phylum Pseudomonadota; class Gammaproteobacteria; order Enterobacterales; family Vibrionaceae; genus Veronia; species Veronia pacifica. Next base: position 34,053 of record NZ_LYBM01000040.1, read on the forward strand.
GACTGTCATCAGCACTGGTCACTGCGTACAGATACTTTTTCGGATCCGCAACACGATACTGTACATCCATCTCAACACGGACCACGTTCTCGTCCTTGGTCAGCATCAGGCCAGAGCCACGCAGCGAACGAATCGCTTCAACATTAACGGTTCTTACGTCATCAATGAAGTTTGCTTTCCAGTTAAGACCAGGCTGCTCGATACGGTTGTACTCACCAAAACGCAGAATAACACCACGCTCAGCTTCACCTATGGTGTAAAAACCTGAGATACCCCAGATAACTGCACCAACTACTGCTATTACCCCTAAACCAGCAGCACTGCCGCCACCCCCGAGGGAGGGACCGCTGCCGCCAAAAAGACCATTGAGCTTGCGCCCAAGTTTGCCGAATATTTCATCAAGATCGGGTGGACCTTGATCGCGGCCGCCTCGGTTCCCCCAGGGATCCTTGTCCTGGCCGCCATTGTTTCCTGGCTCATTCCACGCCATTAGAGCACTCCATCAATATGATATGACGATAGTTTTTTATACTGTAACAGTCTGTCAGGCAAGGATAAAGTCACCTAACGCACTACCTTCTCGTTTTTTAAGTCTCAACCAGTCAGTTTGTGGTAAACGGATATCAATTAAGAGATGTCCATCTTCTTCAAACTCTTCATGGGTAATACAACGCAACTGATAAAACTTGCTGTGCATCCTGCCAATTGCCGCAGGGGGAATACGTAAGCGACAGCTTACCATAGTTCCCGACAACCGCTCTGTCAGCGCCTCAAAAAGCAGATCCATGCCGAGATCTGCCAGTGCAGATACCCATACAATGCGAGGTTGCCCCTCGTCATCACGTTCAATACGTGGTGTCGCATCATCTAGGCTATCAATTTTATTCATCACCAGCAGGGTCGGCACTTCATGAGCATCAATCTCCTCAAGTACCTCATTGACGGCATCAATGTTTTCCCGATACCTGTCATCCCCAGCATCAACAACGTGCACCAACAAGGTCGCTTCTTGTGTTTCCTGAAGCGTCGCCTTAAAGGCAGCAACCAAATCGTGTGGCAGATGCCTGATGAAACCGACGGTGTCTGCAAGGACAACGTCACCGACGTCCTCAACTTCAATCTTGCGAAGTGTCGGATCGAGCGTCGCAAACAACTGGTCTGCTGCATAAACACCCGCCTCTGTCACGCGATTGAACAGTGTGGATTTTCCTGCGTTGGTGTATCCAACAAGAGAGAGGGTTGGGACTTCTGCTCGATTTCTTGCTCTTCGGCCCTGTTCTCGTTGCTTAGCAACTTTCTCAAGTCTACGAAGGATAGCTTTCACCCGATCACGCAGTAAGCGACGGTCTGTCTCTAACTGGGTCTCACCGGGTCCTCTCAAACCTATTCCGCCCTTTTGGCGTTCAAGGTGAGTCCATCCACGGACAAGACGTGTAGAGAGATGGCGCAACTGAGCAAGCTCAACCTGCAACTTCCCCTCGTGGGTTCTGGCTCGCTGTGCAAAAATATCAAGAATTAGCCCAGTACGATCCAACACCCGACATTTCATCAAGTGTTCGAGGTTTCGCTCCTGAGCTGGAGAGAGCGCATGATTAAAAATTACAATTTCAGCATGTGTTGAGCGGACTACATCAGCAATTTCTTGCGCTTTACCTTCACCAACAAAGTATTTGGGATGGGGAGCCTGTCTGCTGCCAGTAACGATCTGCAAGCAGTTTACGCCTGCAGACGACACCAACATTTCAAACTCACTCAATTCATCCCTGTCACTTTCTTGCGCGAAGTTGATATGAACTAAAACAGCCTGTTCACCGGCTTCATAACGGTCAAACAAGCGATCAACTCCTCACCAATGGATTTTACTCCTCAGTTTTTTCTTGGGAACGCGAATCATTTTGTGAACGCTCGTTACCATTGTGATGATGGTTAACCGGGCGCGCTGGGACAACGGTAGAGATCGCGTGTTTGTATACCATTTGGTTAACTGTATTTTTCAACAGAATCACAAACTGGTCGAAAGATTCAATCTGTCCTTGAAGCTTAATACCGTTCACTAAGTAAATTGAGACGGGTACACGTTCACGACGCAGTGCGTTCAGAAATGGGTCTTGTAGAGATTGCCCCTTAGCCATTTTTCTTTTCCTTATTGGTTTGTATTTGTATTTAGCATCAAAAAATTGATAACGCTGACAATCAAAGTTGCGCTCCTTCGCCAATGCTTAGGTTAGATGCTTAGCAACCGTCTGCAAAGATCCAGGCACGTTATCACTATCAAGCCAAGTCAGCTGATCCCAGCTACGTAGCCAGGTGATCTGACGTTTGGCTAACTGTCGGGTCGCACAAACTCCACGATAAATCGCATCGTCGAGAGAACATGCACCCGAAAAATAGTCCCACATCTGACGATAACCGACACAGCGGATTGATGGCATATCAGGATTGAGATCTCCACGCTCAAAAAGGCATTTCACCTCATCTTTAAACCCTGCATGCACCATTTTTTCAAATCGCAGCTCGATACGTCGATGCAGCTCCTCCCTTTCCTTGGGAGCTATTGCATACTGATGGACCTCGTAGGGTAGAGGCTCACCCTTAACTTGGGTTAACTCTGTCAGAGTTTTACCCGAAATTCTATAAACTTCCAATGCCCGCGACAGGCGTTGAGGGTCATTTGGATGAATCCTTGCGCCCGAGACAGGATCAATTCGGCATAATTCTTCGTGAAGAACTTGCCAACCTCGCTCTTCTGCTTCCTGCTCAATTTTAGCCCGAATAACGGGATCTGCAGGTGGTAACGGCGACAAACCTTCCAGTAACGCCTTGAAATACAGCATAGTACCACCAACCAGCAAGGGAATATTCCCCCTCGCAACGATCTCATCCATCTCCCGCAGGGCATCCGCACGAAAGTCAGCGGCAGAATAGGCCTCAGACGGATCACGGATGTCAATCAACCTATGTGGCGCTAGTGACAACTCTTGTTCATCAGGCTTCGCGGTGCCTATATCCATACCACGATAAATAAGTGCAGAGTCGACGCTGATTATCTCAACGGGAAACTGTTGTCGTAGTGCAATAGCAAGAGCCGTTTTGCCAGAGGCAGTCGGTCCCATCAGAAAAATGGCTTTAGGTAATGTGTTACTCATTCTGAAACGCTTTTAATGCTGCCGTGACATCTACCGGACGCAGCAGCATAGGATAATACTCAGCCAGCGAACCCTGCCAGCATAATTCTAAATCGGTGAGCAATGTCACAGCCTGAGACAAACCAAAAGATTCAGGCACGCTGACACCACCAGCAAGCCACTCTGCCATTGCAGAAAGTTGCTGGTCTGGTTCAGTGTGCGGTAAGTCGCGAAGGAATGCCAGTAGCGACGGAACAAACTTCTGTAAGTTTTGATTTCTAAGCAGTTGGCATACTGCCATGACCATTAACTGAGTTTTCGATTTTGATCTGATGATGATCCCAAAGGAAGTCAGCAGGTTTTCATATTCCATGATACTGGCCTGCTCTTCCATTGATGCCGGAATTGCCTGCGGAATAAGCAAGGGCTGGGCAGACAGACCATCCTCTTCTCCAGCACCCTGAAGTTTTCCAAGCGTGGCTAGATAAGATGCCGCTTTGAGGTCAATCAGAGACAACCCGGTATTCTGCTCAACCAAGAGATACGAGTCATTAATGACCGTCAGCGCCTTACCCAATCCGTCATCAGCATGCCCTGCTGAAACCGGGTGGTGTGTTCTCTCAGAAACAGTATCTTGGACTACTGAGTCCGGTGAGGAGGAGGCTAAATCTGGTGGAGACGGAGCATCCAACACCGGTGTTGTCATCAGTTTTTGATACGCTTTTTGACTGGCTCGCGACGGAGCTGGAGCTCCGTAATGGCCTTTACCTGCAGGGGAACTGCCTTTAGATGGCGAATGATTCGTCCCCGAATGGCTGGACGTAAACGATGCAGTATCAGAATACCTATCACGACTCCCACTACTACTATTGTCTCCAAAGCTTTCACCCGATGATTCAGAAGACATATCATCTGTCTCATGTGGTGAGGAATGGCTCGACCCACTGAATTCACCGCCAGAGGCTGCGCCACGAGCAGAGGGCCTCCAATCGGCGGCTTCTGCTTTATTCGGATAATCAGGGCTGCGGTCAATAGCACTGTCATAAGACGATTTCGCCTGCGTTTCCTCAGCAACATGGCTTACTGGCTCACTTTCCATCAGCTCGGGCTGTTGTTCACTGGTAACCTGAAACAGTGCATCTGAAACTGCCTGATAAATAAAGTCGTGAACTAACCTCGCCTGCTGAAAGCGAACCTCGTGTTTAGCTGGATGGACATTCACGTCCACCTGACAGGGGTCAATTTCAATAAACAGTACATAAGCAGCAAACTGGTCAGGGTTCAGACTGGCCTCATAGCCTTGTCGGATAGCATGATTGATCAGCTTATCTTTCATCATCCGCCGATTAACGAAGCAGTGCTGGATATCATTTTGATTCCTCGCTCCCTCCGGCGTACAAATCCATCCAGAGAGTTTCAACCCTTGATGGTCAAGCGTAACCTGCGCAGCATGACGGACAAAGGCCGACCCGCAGATAGCAGCCAGTCTTCGTTCTTGTTGAGCACTGTTCGATGCAGCGCGGTACTGTCTGACAATCGTGCCATTGTGCCGAAGCGTAATAGCGACATCGAAACGACTGAGTGCAATGCGTTTGATCAGCTCATCAATATGACCAAATTCGGTTTTATCTGTGCGCAGAAACTTGCGGCGAGCCGGCGTATTGAAAAATAAATCCACCACTTCTACGGTTGTCCCAACCGGGTGAGCTGCTGGCTTGATTTTGACTTCCATATCGCGACCCTCAGCATACGCAGACCAAGCCTCTGCCTGAGTCACAGTCCGTGAGGTCAGAGTCAGGCGGGATACGGAGCTAATACTGGCCAATGCTTCGCCACGAAAACCGAGGCTAACGATCGCCTCCAGATCATCCAAACAGGCAATTTTAGAGGTAGCATGTCGACTTAAGGCCAATTGCAATTCGTCTTTGGCAATACCCGCACCGTTATCACGAATACGGATAAGCTTGGCGCCACCTTTTTCAATGTCGATATCAATCCGGGTCGCACCAGCATCAACACTGTTTTCAACCAGTTCTTTCACCACAGATGCCGGACGTTCAACCACTTCTCCAGCGGCTATCTGATTAGCCAGTCTGGCCGGCAATATTTGAATGGCCATGATTAACTCCTGGGGATGATCAGCGTTTGACCGATAGCAAGCTCATCAGAACGCAACTTATTTGCCTTGCGGATACTTTGAATGGTCACGCCGTAGCTCGCCGCTATCTGGCCCAGATACTCTCCACGTTTTACCTTATGCCGGGTACGGTTTGTGGCTGTCGAAGAGACTTTTGCACCAACAATTTTCAGCTTCTTTCCAACATACAGAACATCACGCTTAAGTGCATTGTTCTTACGGATACTGGACACTGTGACTCCATATTTAGCTGCAATTTTGCCAAGAAACTCTCCCTGACGTACCGTGTGCGTGAGTGTTGTCGTGCGTGTATTGGAGGCACTCACTGTGGTCGTTCTTCTTTTCTCAGCAGTTCCAGCTTTGACCAGAGCATCAACATTGACTCCCGGAACTGTGAGTAATTGGCCAATTCGCAGCGTACTCGACTTCAGCCCGTTCGCGGCACGGATAGATGCAACTGTGGTACCAAAGCGTTTGGCGATAACACTTAACGACTCTCCCGATTTTACTGTATGTTTCACACCATTTTTCTTAACGGCAAGCAAAGTCCCATCAGGTGGGAACTGCTGAAAGTAAGAAATAATGCCGTCGGATACCGCATCAGCGACTCTCGATTGATGCCTTTTAGACGTAAGTAGTTTTTCTTCTTTGGGATTAGTGATAAACCCGGCTTCAACCAAAAGGGAAGGAATATCTGGCGATTTCAGTACTGCAAGACTGGCATGCTCAGGGTTAGATTTGTGTAACGACGTGATTCGGCCAAGTTTACTCAACACTCTCACCGCTACGTCGTATCCCTCTTTTTGTGAATTGGCAAACTGGAGGTCCAAAACGGCGCGACTCAGATACTCATCTTCATTTCCATCGCCGAGCAGAGAACCGCCCCCCAGCAAGTTAGATTGCTCTTCTGTTTGCTCAAGCCAGCGACCAATTTCGTTATTGGCTCGACGTTGAGAGAGAAGCCACACAGATGCCCCTTTCGGATCAGGTTTATGGAAACCATCGGCATGAATCGAAACCAACAAATGCGCCTTGTGTTGACGGGCAATTCTGGATCGCTTGTTCAAATCAACGAAGTAGTCTCCGGTACGGGTCAGTACCGCCCGCATACCGGGTACGTTGTTTATTTTTGCCGCAACTTGCTTGGCGATCGCCAAAGTAACGTGTTTCTCAAAGTTACGCTTGGGGCCTATTGCCCCCGGATCATTACCACCGTGTCCGGCATCTACTGCAATGACGATATCATCTGTGCCGAAGGGTAAAGCGGTTGTCGCTGAGGTTGAACTGCGCTTGACGGGTTTCACCACATCGTTGTCATTTCCCGGATGTGGCAGGTCAATCACTAAGCGGTGACCATATTCGCCACCGGGTGCAAGCGTAAACAAACGCGGTTTACTCTTGCCGGACAGCTCGAACACCAATCGATAAGTCCCCGCCTCTGGTGGGTTACTTTTTCGGATGCGCTTTAGGATTTTACTCTTTTCGACGGCCATCGGCAGGGAGATCCCCAGACCAGTTTGCTTTAGGTCGACGACAAGCCGATTGGGCGATGTTAGCGTGAAAAAACTGTAAGCAGGTTTATCAGCCAGATCCATGACCACTCGGGTTTCAGTCGGTGCTGGCCATGCGCGAATATTTTCCAGTTTATTGGCAAGCGCTGGAAAAACTGCGCCAATCCAGCACAACAAGGCTAAGATAATTCCCTGCCACTTCATTATTATTGGTTCCACTCCAAGCTGTTTATCAATGTTGTTCCGGCGTCCGTATTCGCTGTCAGACTGACAGTACGTTTTTCACCCACATATGTTAGCGTGATATCGATATCTGGCTCAGGTAATAACCCTTCACCCTTCTCCGGCCACTCAACCAAACACAGCGCATCTGGCGTAAAATAATCCCGGATCCCCATAAATTCGAGTTCTTCAGGGTCAGCAAGCCGATATAAATCAAAATGATATACCTGCCATTGCTGCAACTCATATGGCTCTACCAGAGTATAGGTTGGGCTTTTCACTTTACCATCGTGTCCTAATGACTGGATAAAACCTCGACTAAACGTGGTCTTACCCGCCCCCAGATCGCCGTGGAGATAGAATGTTGTTTGTTGACGGCACGCTTTGGATACTGCGGCACCAAAAGCAACGGTGGCCTGCTCATCAGCCAACATCGCCTCAAAAGTAACTGTCATGGTTTTATCACTACTCAAATAAATCTTGCCGAAGGTATGGCATGAGATCACTAGCAACAAGGCCTCTCTCACCTTTAACAGCTGCGCAATCAGCCGACCGACTATGAAGATATGCTGCCATACACGTGGCGTCAAAGAGAGGCATAGACTGTGCTATGAAAGCAGCAATCACGCCTGTCAGCACATCCCCCATACCGGCAGTTGCCATACCCGGGTTACCCGCGTCTATGAGACACATTTGGCGACCATCATAAACGATTGTTCCAGCACCTTTAAGCACCACAACGCCGCCAAAAAGACTTTGTAACTCTTTGACCGACGAAAACCTATCCTGTTCGACCTCTGAGACGGTTTTATTCAGTAATTGTGCAGCCTCTCCCGGATGCGGTGTTAGTACCCAGTTTTCTCTATATGAAACTTGTTCAGAGAGGAGATTGAGTGCATCTGCATCAACAACCATAGGTAAGTTACTGGTTTGCGCCTCTCGAAAAAGGGCCCTCGCCCATCGGGATCGTCCAAGTCCAGGACCAATTGCCAGCACGGTTGCCCAATCAAAGGACTTGCGCAAAGCATCAATGCTGTCGTTTTCTGACCAAGGCCATACCATCAGTTCAGGCTGACGAATTAAAGCGGGTTGAGTATTGTCCTGCACCGTACACAGTGCGACCAGACCAGCACCTGATCTAATAGCAGCCTGCCCGGCAAGTATGATGGCTCCTCCCATTCCGTGTTGGCCTCCCAGACAGAGTACCCGGCCACATGCTCCTTTGTGTGCGCTAGCGTTACGGGCAGGATAGTGAAGATAGCCTGAGCCGGGCGCAATCCGCATTACCGATGAAGGAAACCTTTTCTGAAAGCACTCAGACACGCCAAGCCCTGCGAAATACAGCTTGCCTACATAGTGCTTAGCATCTCCCGTAAACATTCCCTGTTTTAATGCGATAAAGCTGACTGTCGATGTTGCGACAATGGCTTCATTGAGAGGCTTCCCTGTGTCTGCATTGAGTCCAGAAGGCAAATCAATAGATAACACAGGAAGCTCACTGACATTAATTGTCTTCACTGCATCCAAATAATTATCGACAAGAGGGCGATTGCTGCCCGTACCGAGCAAGGCATCCACGATCACATCGCACTCTTTCAGATCAGCACGATCTTCAGTACGACCACCAGCAGCAATAAACTGAGCGTAGGCCTGTTGAGCATCACCAGATAGTCTGTCAGTCTCTCCGATTGCAACGAGGTTAACCTGCAATCCAGCTTCGAGGGCCAGACGTGCAACCACATAGCCATCACCTGCATTGTTCCCGCTACCGCAAAAGATCGCGATCTTTTCTGCATCAGCCCAGTCACGGCGAAGAATATCAAACGTCTCTTTGCCTGCACTTTCCATCAGATCGTAAAGATCAATCTGATTTTCTGTAGCAATTTGTTGCTCCCCACAACGAACCTGATCCGCAGTGTAAAGCAAGTATGGTAAACTTTGACTTATCAACGATCATCTCCTGGATACCATGTCTTTACAGCACTACCAAATAACTCCTGATTTTAACCAACTCGCCGAAAAGATCCGCAAATGGGGAGCGGAATTGGGATTTCAGCACGTTGGGATCACTGACATTGATCTTTCAGATCATGAGGCGCAGCTTCAGAAATGGCTGGACCACGGATACCACGGTGACATGGATTGGATGGAGAGACATGGAATGATGCGAGCACGGCCTGCAGAATTAGTGCCGGGCACCATCAGAGTGATCAGTGTAAGAATGAATTACCTGCCGCCAAAAGCCGGTTTTGCCACTTCATTGAACGCGCCGGAACAGGCCTATATAAGCCGTTATGCGCTGGGGCGTGACTATCATAAATTGATTCGAAACCGACTCAAACAACTGGGTAAACGGATAGAAGATGAAGTCGGTGTGTATGGTTACCGTCCTTTTGTTGATTCCGCGCCTGTTCTCGAGAGGCCACTTGCCGAAAAAGCAGGCCTGGGATGGACGGGTAAACATTCTCTTCTGCTCGACCAAGAAGCAGGATCGTGGTTTTTCCTCGGTGAACTTCTGGTCGATCTTCCTTTGCCTGTGGATAGTCCAAAAGAGAATCAATGCGGAAAATGTGTCGCTTGTATGACTTCCTGCCCGACAGGCGCCATTGTCGCAGAGGGCGTCATTGATGCACGAAAGTGTATTTCATATCTAACCATAGAGCTAGACGGTACCATTCCTACTGAATTCAGGTCGTTGATAGGCAATCGAATTTATGGCTGCGACGATTGTCAGCTGGTATGTCCATGGAACAGGGAATCTGAAATTACCGATGAAAGTGACTTTCATGGTCGCCCACAGCTCGTTAATCAGTCTCTGACAACCTTATTTTCGTGGAGTGAAGAAGAGTTTTTGAAAAAAACAGAAGGATCCCCGATCCGTCGTATAGGCCACGAAAAATGGCGGAGAAACATTGCGGTAGCAATGGGAAATGCCCCCTACGATCCCACTATTTTGGATCTTTTGACTGACAGCAAAGGAAGTTCTGCTATGCTTGATGAACACATTAGCTGGGCGATCGAGCAGCAGATCTCGAAACGAAATGACGCCGTAGTTAATGTTCTACCCTCGTCAACTAAACGTTTAATAAGGATTGTTGAAAAAGGCTTATCGCGAGATGCCTGATGAGCTTAGCAGGAAGCGACCTACCATACCTCACAGCATTAATTACCTTGCCGTACAGAGGCCGATAACACTATAAGTATTGATGTGGAAAACATTTTTAGTATTTGACCCTGAGGAGACTCTCAAAATAGTTAAACACATTTAGAGAGTGAAAGGAGAAACAAATCACTAATGTTGAACAAGCTGGGGATAAAGGCTTTAAAAGCTGAGATCAATCTTCACATATCTTATATATAACAGACACTTATAAAGAGTGTTTGTTTTTTACAGTTTCAAGTTATTGATCAACATACAGCCTAAAATACTGCGGTAACTTATTCATTTTTTAGATTCATCAACTACCTTACCCACAAGTAAAAAATTGTGGATAAGTCTGTTAAGAAACAGCCGGAAATAGGTGTTTAAATACGATATACGCTAAAACATCTAAGTAAAATGAGTCATATTTTTTGGAGCGAGAAATAACTCCATAGATAATGCTTCACAGCATTAAAAGAGCACACACAGTGAGCAAGAGCTTCACTTTAATGTATGTTTGTAATTGGCAGAGAAATCTGCGAAAGAGCAACGGGTAGTGTCCGCAAAGAGCGGATAACTGACCGAAAAATAGACTTGCTACGATTCACAAGGTTGCTTGCGTACCGCGCTTCCTTATCTGGAAACAAAATTTGGAGCGACACACGAGGTTCGAACTCGTGACCTCGACCTTGGCAAGGTCGCGCTCTACCAGCTGAGCTAGTGTCGCATTTTTTACCCGGTATGCACCAGATTTTGTACGTTTCGAACTTAGCAAGATTCCTTGCAGTTCGCGCTTCCTTATTTGGAAGTTAAATTT